>DATMNI010000238.1:0-14256 GCA_035570275.1 Candidatus Acidiferrales bacterium
TTTCCCGGTTCCAGGTCGAGCCCGTTGACGCCGGCCGGGGTGCTCACGATGGCCCGGCCCATCGCCATGGCTTCCAGAATCTTGATGTTGGTGCCGGCCGATGCCACCAGCGGCGCGATTACCACCGCGGCCCGTTCGTAGGCGCCGCGCACGTCAACAACGAAGCCTTCCACGTCTACGCCTGGGCGATTGAGGTTGACGCTGACGCGGTCCCGGTAGTGGTTCAGATAGTATTCGGGCCGCGCACCCGCGATGATGTGCAGGTCCACCTCGTGCAGCAGCGGCCATACCCGGTCTAGAAAGAATGCCACCGCCATCAGGTTCGGCAAGTGTGCGAATGAGCCGATGAAGAGCAGCCGCCGCGGCTCCGGAGCGCGCGCGGCCGGGCGAAAACGGTCCAGGTCCACACCGTTCGGCAGCGTCACCGCACGGGCGCCCGCCAGCCGCCGGTCCTTCTCCGACATCGTCACCACGCAGTCCACTGCGCGCCATCGTTCGCGCTCGAACTTCTCCCATAGCGCGCGCTGGCGGCACAGTTCCCACGTGTTCTCCAGGCGCAGCATCTGCCCGTACAAATCGAACGTCACGTCATGTTCCACCAGAATGGTTTTGGCCGGTGCGCACGCGGCCGCATACTGCGCCATCTGGGTGAACTCGAGTTGCGCCACCCCAGGCCGCCATTTGCGGACGGTTTGTTCCAGGGCCGCGCGGAAGGCCGACGAATCGAATTCCTCCACCACCTCCGGCCGGCCTGTGGAAGGCAGCGAATGGCTGCCCGCGCGCTGCACCAACACCACCTCGGCGCAGATCGCCAGCACCTCCGGCGGCGGGGTCTCCAGCCCCCCGGTGAAGGCCACCAGCACCTGGTCGAACTGCGCCGCGGCGCGCCGGATCAGGTTGTACATCCGCACTGCTCCGCCATGCGAAAGCGGGAACGGCAGATAGGGGCTGGCCACCAGCACCAGCGGTTTTCCGGAGGCCGGCCGCCCCGGAAACACCGCCACTCCGCCGCCGGCGAGCGCCAGAAAGCTGGTTTCGGAATACGCCGGTGTCGGGACCGCGCCGCCGGTCATCGCGATCTCGGCGGCCGCGCGCAAAGCAGCGCTCGCCGTGACGCTCCCCACCAACCCCGGGCCTGGCCAGGCCCTCATCCGCAGCCTCTTAATGGCCTGCCGCCACAGCCTCCGGAAGACGGCTGGCCTGGCGACCGCGCCGGCCAGAAACTTCAGGTAATTCACTTCCAGGATTTCTTCCAACTGCGCCTCGCTGTAATAGCGCGACGTGGTGGCCCTGTGCCGGTGCTCCACTACCGCGCCCGCCACATACACGCTGGGCCAGCCCCGTTGCCAGGCGCGATATCCCAGGTCCAGATCCTCCACGTAAGCCGGCTCGAAGGCCTCGTTCACGTTGCCCAATGCGCGCAACTTCGCCGCGTCGTAGAGCGAGCAGCCGCCGCTGCCGTACAGCACGTAGGTCAGGTCCTCGCCAGGCAGCGGTTCGTCGCAGCGCACCGGGAAATCCTCCGGCCTGGCTTTGGCCATCACCGTCTTGCCGGTCTCCTCGCGGCGAACGCCCTCGGGGAAGCGGATCTGCGCCGTGGCGCAGAACAGACCGGGCACGTCTTCGAAAGCGCGCAGCAGCGCCGCGAAGAAGCCGGGGTCCAGCAGCATGTCGTTGTTCAGCATGCACACGTGCGAGTACCGCGCCTGTTCCACGCCGCGGTTCACCGCGCGCGCGAAGGAAAGCGGCGCGGCGGAAACATCCACGTACACCTGCGGCCACTCACGCCGCAGCCAGGCGGCGGTACCGTCATCGGAGCCGTTGTCCACCACCAGAACCTCGGCAGCCATGCCATGCAATTCCCCGATGCCATGCAATTCCCCGATGCCGTGCAACCCCCGCATAATGCCGGGCAACTGCGCGGCCAGCAGTGGGCGGCCGTTGCGCGAGGGAATGACAACCGAGATGCCAGCCGTAGCACGGGCGTTCTTGCCTGCGTTGTCTTGGCGCAGCCACCGCGGCCTCAGCCACGCTGCCATCCGCGCCTTGGCGTACGCCCACTCCACGCCCCAATCGGCTTGGCGCGCCGCCCTCAGGCTCCAGCGAATCGCGTTCTTCACGCGCCACGCCACATGCCGCAGAATCGCCGGCAGCGATTGCGGCCGCAGCATGAAGTTATTCAGGTTTTCGTTAAACGCCAGAAACCCGACGGGCGATAGCAGCAGCGCCATCAAGCGCATCCGCCGGAACGGCACGTTGGGCACCAGCATCACGCCCGCCAGCCGGATCCGCCGGCCGCGCAGTGCGTCGCGGCATCGCGCCAGGTTGTCGCGCAGGCTGCGGTTCACGCGATACGGCACCCATCGCAGATCCGCTTCTTCGGGGGGAAAATCCGAGACCACGTAGAGCGGCAGTTCGGGGAACAGCGCACGCATGCGTTCGATGAGCTGCCGGTTCAACTCGTCGGTGCCGGAGGCGAACGCGACCTTGATTCTCGGCTTCACGTCAGATCGGTTCTCGGCTTCAACGTCAGATCAGCAGGTGCCTGGGCGACTGCGCTGCGCTGCCGGAACGCGCGCGCCACAGTTCCAGCGCCTGGCACGCGAAGGCCGCCGATACCGGGTTCACGTACGGCAGCCGGTCCGCCCCTTTGCGTCCGAAATAATATCCGCCGTCAATCCGGCGGTCGTCATCGGCGGCCTGAAAGCTTGCCAGCATCCCGGCCTCGCGGCGCGCCTCCTCGCCATCGAGCGGAACCACTCCAGCCCAATCCGCGTAGATCCGCATCCGCAGAAGCTGCGCGTAAACATCGGAGCGCGCGAACTCGGGTTCGATCTCGCGCAGCAGTTGCGCTACGCTCGCCATTCCATCGCGGATGGCGGCGGCGCAGCGGGCGTCCTCCAGCCGCGGCATCATGCCTTCCAGAAAATAACAGAAAGCATGCAGCCGGTCCATCACCTTGAGCCGGTCCGCATGACCGGGCAGAAAGCCGGCACAGGTGCCCAGCGAATACTCCAGCACGCGTTCGTAAGACTCGTGGAAGGCCGCCTCGCCGGTAGCCTCAAACAGGTCCCACCACGCCATGGCCGATTTCAACTGGTAGCAGCCGGCGTTTTGCGACCAGCGCCGGGCATCGCGTTCCAAGGGCCGCTTGCCGGGCAGCGAGAGCACGGGGTGGAAGCCGCCATCGCCGGGTTCAATAGAGGAAGGTGCAATCGCGCCAGAAGCGAAGTCCGCCGCCATGGACCGGCCCAGCGCCGCCGCCACATCGAGGAATTCCCGATCGCCCGTGGCCCTCCACGCGGCAAGCAGACCGCGCACGATGATGCCGCAATCGAAAAAGTAGGTGAAGGCCGCCGGCGCAATTTCGAATGGCATGGCGCGCCCCGCCGGGTCCCAGGCCGTGCGCGTGAGGAAGCGCGCCGCGGCCACCGCGCGTTCCAGGTACCGTTCGTCCTCCGTCACCGCGTGCAGGTACACGAAGGCGCTCACGGCATAACCGGTAATTTCGGTCGAGACCGCCTGATTGCGCTCCAAATCGGCACGATAATACCTGGCCACGCCGCCATTCGGCTCTTGAATCCCGGAGCGTAGAAACCATTCTCCGGCGCGAGAAGTCTGTGGGGACAAACCGTTAGTGTAACAAGTGGCCGCGACCCTCCGGGTCGCGAGGCATGGCGGTGGATGCTTAAGCGTCTTCAGGATTTCGTTGGATCAAACGTGAAGACCGACTCCCTAACGGTCGCGGCTCTGTCAGCGGGTATCAGCCCAATAGTTCCCGAATTTTGGCCAGTAATGTCTTCAACCGGTAAGGCTTCGGAATGAACACGGCTCCCGTTTCCTTCACGCCATGGTGCAGTAGTGCGCTATCGGCGTACCCGGACATGAAGATCACTTTGACGCCCGGCCGCGATACTACCAGTAGTTTGGAGAGCTCGACGCCGTTCATTCCGGGCATGACTACATCCGTTAAGAGCAAATGTATTTTTTCTGGCGAAATCGCGGACAGATGCAGAGCTTCGACAGCATCGGCGGCCTCAAGCACTCGATAGCCGTACGCCTCCATCGATCGGCAAAGGAAGTTTCGCAGCTCCGGCTGATCCTCCACCACAAGAATCGTCTCGGTACCGCGAATCGACGGGGAAGGCGCGGAATTGCTTTCGCCGTCGGCAATGCGATCGGTACGAGGGAGAAAAATCTTGAATGTCGTTCCCTTGCCGATCTCGCTGTGGACGGCGATTCTGCCGCCGCTCTGGGTCACGATGCCGTATACCGTGGAAAGCCCCAAACCCGTGCCCCTTCCCATTTCCTTGGTGGTAAAGAACGGTTCGAAAACCCGCTCCCGGGTAGCCTCATCCATACCTCCGCCGGTATCGTGAACCGCCAGTGTCACGCACGGTCCAGGTCGAAATGGGACGTCGTTCGCCCCACTTGGGATGGCGCAATCGATCATGCCAGTCTCGATCGTCAGACGGCCGCCGCCGGGCATCGCATCCCGAGCGTTCACGACCAGATTCATCAGTACCTGCTGCACCTGGTTCCGGCCCGCCTCCACCTTACCGATCGAAGGATCCAGGCGGCAAACCAGTTCAATATCCTCTCCGATGACCCGCCGCAGAATCTTTTCGGTCTCGAGGACGACATCGTTCAGATCCAGCACCGCGGGTCTGAGCAGTTGCTTTCTGCCATAAGCCAGAAGCTGCCGGGTCAGGTTCGCAGCCTGCTCGCCGGCATTGAGGATATCTTTGGCATAACCAAATCGCGGATCTTGGGCTTCCAGCGAGCCTACCAGAAGTTCGCTATAGCCGTTAATAACCGTCAACAGATTATTGAAATCATGGGCGACGCCGCCGGCCAGCTTCCCGATTGCCTCCATCTTCTGCGACTGGCGCAGTTGATCCTCCCGCTCATGCAGCGCCAATTCCGCCTTTCGCCGGTCCGACACATCGCGTGCATTGATCACGATTCCCGCGACGGCAGGGTCATCCAGGAGGTTCGACGCCAACCCTTCCATGGAACGAAAAGAGCCGTCCCGGTGACGCAGGCGCCATTCATAGAAATGGGTACCGCCGCTGCGGTGACTAATCGCCTGGAAGGTCTGGTCCGCTTGCGGAATTTCGTCACCGTGCAGAAGGTCTGTAATCTGAATTCCGACAAACTCCTCCGCGGGCCGGCCCAGGACACGAGCGGTCGAAGGGCTCGCATACAGGATGCTCCCGGTCCGGCTGAGGATGAGGATCACCTCCGAGGCATTCTCGATCAACGATCGAAAGCGAGCCTCGCTAAGCCGCATCTGTCCGTAGAGTGCTTCCAATTCGCGCGCCGTCTGGTTGAAGACGGACGCCAGTTGCGCCAGCTCATCTTTTTCCGTGATCGCCAGTTGCCCGCCAAAATGTCCTTGCGCCAGAGAGCGCGCGCCCGCAGCCAGGCTGGCGAGCGGCCGGGTGATGCTTCGCGTGACCCCAATTCCGAGAAGGGCAGCTACCAGCAAACTCAACAATCCCGCCACTCCGAGGGCCCCTGCAGTACGAACCTCCGCCCTGGCCACCTCGTCAAGCAGACGGGCGCGGGAGTCCGCCAGATCTGCATTGATCTCCCGAACCAGCACAGAGACGACATCGTCCGTGCGATCGCCCTGGTTGACCAGACGGGCATGCAGTGCCACCCAATCGTCCGCACGGGCCAGTTCGATCAGTGCTCCTACCCGATCGGGCAAGGCTTCCAGCAGCCCGTTCAGGCTCTCGATGATCACAGCTTGCCGGTTGTTCTCCCCCGTCGAGCTGTGCAATACGCCGGAGGCCCAGGCGGTGTCGGCGCGGAAAACGGACAGCAACCGTGGGGCTTCCGATTCAAAGTATTCGCGCTGCCGCAGATCGCCCGCGCGATGCAGGTGGTTCATCAGAGTCAGTACACTGTTTTCCACCTGGAACACGGCAGTCATGCGCCGCTCCACCAGCGAGACCGATTCAAGATGTTCTCGAATCGCCCGCAAATACCACAGCGAGAAACTGCTTCCCATGAACATCAGCAATACGATGCAGACGAACACGTACCGCAACCGCACGCCGATGCTGAACCGCCGCAGGCTCCAATCGCTCAAAAGAGCGGGTATCCGAATAGCCGGCATGGGTTAGTTTCTGGGCGCTCCGGTTCGGAATCCGGTGAGCCCGACCAGAGTCTTCTCCAACTGCGATAGCGCCTCCGCGGGATCCGTCCGGCGGCTCAGAACGTCATGCACTGCCTGATAGTAGGCTTTGGAAACCGCGCCGTACCGGCTTCCAGCGACCGTAGAAGGTCTGGCGACCCAGGCGTGCTCGCCGGCACTCTGCAGCGCGGCGGCAATCGGCAGGACCTTCAGCAGGTCCAGGTTCCGATACAGCCGGGGGATGGTGGGTAGATATCCGGCACTTACGGCTCGACGCAATTGCACCTCGCTGCCTGTTAGATACTGGACTAGTTGTGCGGATTCGCGGGGTTGGGCGGAGTGGCGGGAAACTGCCAGGTGGAAGCCGCCCATGGCTTGAGCCCGCCCGTGTGGGCCGGCTGGCAGCAGTGTAACGTTGAAGCGTCCGCGAATTGGCGTGTTGCCGGAGCGGCTCGCCGCCAGGGCGCCGCTCCAGTGGCGGAGAAACGCCGCGTTTCCCGCGCGAAATACCTCCAGACTATCGGATTCCGTGTAGGACAGAACTCCCATCGGAGAAATGCTTCCCACCCAGTGTTCGGCTTTCCGCAAAGCCTGGACCGCCTGGGGATTGTTCACACTGATGGTGCCGTCCGTTTCGATGATTCTGCCGCCCCCGAAGGACCCTTGCCATTCCAGTGCATCGCAAGTCAACCCCTCGTATGCGCCGCCCTGCCATACGTAACCCCAAAAGGCTGGGTTGCCCGCGGCACGCTGCCCCCGTTGGATGTTCGTCGCCATGGATTCCAGTTCATCCCACGTGGCGGGAGGCTGGTGGTAACCGTACTTCTTAAGAAGATCGGTTCGGTAGTACAGCATCCCGACGTTTACATAAAGCGGAAGGCTGACCAGACGTCCGCCAACGGTGTCGTTCTCCAACAAGGCCGGCAGGTGCGCACGGGCGTCTTGATTTGTGTAGGGAGTCAAATCCAGCAGACCGGCCGCGAGCGTGCCCGGCCAGATGACATCGATCACATACACATCGGGCTGGTTGGCGCGCAGGCTCAATAATCTGGATGTCTGGCTTAGTTGTTCCGAGGACGTTCCCCAAGCCGGTACCAGATCCACCCGGATACCTTTGGCACGGGTGAAGTCGTCGAGCGCATCGCGTTTCAGTTGTGCGCCGGCGTCCATCCCGAAGCCCACCAGCGTCAGAGTGACGGGTTGGGCAGGTCGTCTCCCACAGCCCGGCACCGTCAGAACCAACGCGAGGAACCACCATCGGCACTTTTCTGGCGCATGCGGTAGAGACCACACCCAAGTAAGGGGGGCTTGGAGCAGAGCGTTCGCTTTTCCTGTGGAACGTCGGCTAACGCTCGACGGTGGTCCGGAAGAACGGTCGATTGCATCGTAGCACTTGAGCATTGTTTAGGACCTGGGCTAGCTTTGGGCACCTGTTGGGAACCTGTTGGCATCCTGGGGGCTCGGGGGCTTAAAAGTGTGGCAGGCGCATTCTGACACAACCGGCTTGTGGAAGCTCGGGCACCGGTCCGGTCCAGCGCCGGTGCTTCGAAACCTTGACAGCCTGAGATTGTCAGCCTGAGAGCGCGAGTTTCATAAGACTATTTTACATCTGTTGCGACGCCGGGCTACATCCCGCCCGAAGCCCGGTTCAAAGGCGGAGCGCTCACAGAGGGTGTCTCGGTCGGGCGCTGGAGGAGGACGCCCGAGGAGGACGCCCGAGGAGCACGCCCGCCGCATCGAGCTCATGAATTCCGGCACGGACCCAGCGCACAGAGAGGCAAAACCGCCAGCCATGGCGGTTCTAGTTTTTCCGTGTTGATTCCAAATGGGTTAATCTTGGCAAACCGCCACAGCTCTAGCGGTTTGTCTTTCTTGGCGATTGCGGAACCCAGGCAGATCTAGGGCGGAGTCAACAATAAACCGGTCAATTTGAGTCGAGCGTAAGGCGGATTGATCGGCTTGAAGGACTAGATAGTTTCTGTCGCGAAACTCGGTTTCCGCGCGTAAGACCGCTCCCTAACGGTCACGGCTCCGAATGCGAAGTCTTGTATTGTCAACGAGACAATCAGAGCCACGACCGTTAGGGAGTGTTTCTTTGGTGCCGCACGGCAGTTTCGCGACAGAAACTAGATAAGCTGCATCCACAATCTGTGAAGCGATTCGGAATCGGCGCGGCGCTTGATGGTGCGCTTTGCCGAAGCTTTCCGCCTGCTCGCAAACCGGCCGGAACTTGGGGCATGTCCGCGAAGATTTGCCGGCGGCGGCGCTCTGATTGTGGCTTGTTGGGTCCTATCTTGTGGTCTCTTCCCCGAGAAGCCGAGCGAGATCGTGCCTCTTGTCCACGGTGCACGGGATGTGCCATCGGCGTCCCTAAATTGAGTGGCAAGCCACGCAACCCAGAGGGTCGCGGCCACTTACTTGTGATACGATTCTCACGCTATGAGAATCTGCCTCTTCTTGCTGCTGGCCACCCTCCCGCTGTGGCCCCAAACTAAGCCGCGCGCCCGCGATCTTGGCGTGCCGCTCGAAGGCACGCCGGGGCCGTTGAACGCCATCGTGGATGTGGCGGGTGTAACGGTTGGCCATCGCACGTTGATATCGGGAACCTCCGTGCGCACCGGCGTCACCGCGGTCTGGCCGCGCGGCAGGAAATCGTCGGACCCGGCGTTCGGCGGCTGGTTTTCGCAGAACGGCAACGGCGACATGACCGGCACTCACTGGCTGGAGGAATCGGGCTTCCTCGATGGGCCGGTCCTCATCACCAACACCCATAGCGTGGGCGTGGTGCGCGACGCGTTTCTCGGGTGGCTGGTCAAAAACCATCGCCTGCCGGGAACCAACACCTTCGCAGGGGGCTTCTACACTTACCCGATCGTGGCCGAGACCTACGATGGCCAACTGAACGACGTCAACGGCTTTCACGTGAAGCCGGAGGACGCTTGGGCGGCGCTTGACGGCGCGTCCACCGGGCCGGTTCCCGAAGGCAACGTGGGCGGCGGCACCGGCATGGTCTGCTACGGATTCAAGGGCGGGATCGGCACCAGTTCGCGCAGGCTGCCGGCCAACCAGGGCGGCTACACCGTGGGCGTTCTGGTGCAGTGCAATTGCGGCAGCCGGAGGCAATTGCGCATCGGCGGGCTGCCCGTCGGCGAAGAGATCAGCCAGAGCATGCCGGTGGCGAGCCTGACTTACCGCGAAGACCAGCCGGTTCGCGAAGACGTGGGCTCGATCATCATCGTGGTGGCCACCGACGCCCCCATGCTGCCCCACCAGGTGAAGCGCCTGGCTCGCCGCGCCACCCTGGGGCTGGGCCGCACGGGTTCGATTTCCGGCAACGGGTCGGGCGATATTTTCATCGCCTTCTCCACCGCGAACCCCGGCGCCGCCGCAGCCCCCGCCGGGGCAAATCAGGCGCCGATGAATGTATCGATGCTGCCCAACGATTCGCTGAACCCGGTCTTTGAGGCCACGGTGCAGGCCACCGAAGAGGCTATCGTCAACGCCATGGTCGGCGCCGAGACCATGACGGGCGTTGCCGGGCACAAGGTTTACGCGCTGCCGCACGATAAGCTGCGGGAGGTGTTGAAAAAGTACAACCGGCTGGCGAAGTGAGTCGAACCGGCCCGTCGCTACCCTGGCGGACCGGACACGCAGCGGCATTTGTTCCCACCCACTCACCTTGACATTCTACCGAAGTGGGCCTAATATTCACCTGGAATGTCTACTAAAGACGACGCGGAGCGGATCGAACTATTGCAAGGCACGCTCGACCTGCTGATTCTCAGGACGCTGGCTCCCGGGCCGGCTCACGGCCACGCCATCGCCAAGACCATCGAGCGCCAGTCCGAGGACGTGCTCCAGGTGGAGCAAGGGTCCCTCTATCCCGCCCTGCACCGCCTCATCAAGCGCGGCTGGATCTCCGCCGACGAGGGCACCTCCGAAAACAACCGGCGCGCCAAGTTCTACCGGCTCACCGCCAAAGGGCGCCGGCAGCTCCACGTGGAGACCACCAAATGGGAGAAGCTCGCCCGCGCCATCGCCAACGTCCTCAAACCCGCGCAAGAGGGTTCGGTATGAGACGCCGCCGGCGCGCGCTCGCGGATCTCGACCAGGACATCCGCGACCACCTGGAGCGCGAGACGCAGGAGAATATTGAGCGTGGCATGTCGCCAGGCGAAGCTCGCTCGGCCGCCTTGCGTAAGTTCGGCAACGTCGGGCTGATCGAAGAGCAGACCCGCGCGGTCTGGCGCCGCCCCTGGGTCGACCAACTCCGGCAGGATTTGCTGTTCGCGTTCCGCATCCTGCGGCGAGCGCCGGGATTCACCGCCATCGCCGTGCTGACGCTGGCGGTGGGCATCGGGCTCAACACCGCAGTCTTCAGCGTCGTCAACTCCGTCCTGCTGCGGCCGCTCGAATACCCTCATCCCGAACGGCTGGTTTGGCTCGGCGAGTACGACCCCGCCGTGCACCACGACATGGTCATGCTCTCCGACGCCGCGGCCTGGCGTACCAACACCCGTTCCTACAACGGGGTGGCGAGCTACAGTTTCCAGCAGGCCGTGATTGCCACCAGCCGCACCGCGTTTCCTGTCGCGGCCGTATTTGCCGATGGCGACTTCTGGAGCCTGACGGGCGCCACTCCGGCGCTCGGCCGCCGCTTCAGCCCAGACGAGCAACACGGCGTCGTGATCTCCTGGGATCTGTTCCAGCGCCAGTTCGGCGAAGACCCGCACGTCGTCGGCAGCGCCGTCACGGTGGACGGAGGCGCTTCCACAATCACGGGCGTTTTGCCCAAGAACTTCCGCTTCCAGTTCCCGCGATGGTGGATCGCTCGCCATCCCGAGCCCATCGAAGCCTATCTCACGCTTCCACCGGCCGAGGCACAGCATCGCGCGGGCCAGGTGGTGGGTTCGCTCAAGCCGGAAGTCTCTATCTCACAAGCGATCGCCGAGCTAGAGTCCCTGCAGCGCAGCCTGCATCCGCCGAATGCATCGCAGCCGAATTCGCGCGCCACGCTCCATGTGGAAATGCTCTACGACCAGTTAACCTCCGGCGCGCGGCGCGCCCTTTCGGTACTCCTGGCGGCAGGAGGACTGCTGCTCCTGATGGTTTCGGTCAACATCGCAAGCCTGCTGCTCGCCCGCGCGGCCTCGCGGCGGCGGGAACTGGCGATTCGGCTCGCGATCGGCGCCGGCCGATTCCGAGCGCTGCGGCAAATCCTGGTGGAAAGCCTGACCCTTGCGTTCGCCGGCGGCGCCGCCGGCCTGTTGCTGGCGCGGTGGACGATCCTGCTGCTGGCGCGCATTGGACCGGCTTCGATCCCACGGCTGGCGGAAGCGTCCATCGACCTCCGCGTTCTCGCGTTCACCTTCTGCATCACGCTCGCAGCCGGAATCCTGTTCGGCATCGCACCGGGCTTCGTGCTCTGGCGGACCAACCTTCACGACGCGCTCAAAGAGGGCGCGCGCGGCATCGGCGGGCTCTTCGGGCTCCGCATCCGCCGCGTGCTGGTGGCCGGCGAACTGGCTCTGGCGCTGCTGCTGCTTACGGGCGCCGGCCTGCTGCTCGCCAGCTTCCTGCGGATGACTGCGAGACCGGCCGCCTTTACGCCGGAGAAGATTCTGACGATGAAGATGCGGCTCCCTCCGGCGCGGTATTCCCGCGCCATGCAGCAGCGCTATCGCGACGAACTGTTGCGCCGCCTCGCCTCCATACCTGGCGTCGAAGCCGCCGGCATCTCGGTACAGCCGATGTTCTGCTGCGCACCGGCGTTTCCCGCCGATTCAGATCCCAACCAGACCCATTTACTGCACCAGAACTTCGCCACGCCGGGTTATTTCCGCGCGCTCGGGATGGAGCTGCGGAAGGGTCGCTGGCTCACCGACTCAGACAAGGACGGTGTCATCCTGCTGAACGAGAGCATGGCCTGGGAGGCCTTCGGCTCAGACGACCCGATCGGCCGCACGCTGAAGACTCCGCAGCCCAAGGTGGTCGTCGGAGTACTCGCCGACCTGCGCTACACGAAGCTCGATGCCCACGTGGTCCCGGAGATCTTTCTGCCGTTCGACCAGCCGATGATGTTCCTGTTTGACATCGCGGTCCGCGCGCCGAACCTCTCGGGCATTCCGGCGGCGGTGCGGCGTGAAATGGCCGCCATCGATGCCAGCCTCCCGCCTTACGACGTGAAAACGCTCCAAGAAGCCCTGGCCGACTCCATCTCGTCGCAGCGGTTCAATCTCTTCCTGCTCGGGTCGTTCGCGCTGTCGGCGTTCGTGCTGGCGCTGGTCGGCATCTACGGCGTGGTGACCTACTCGGTGGCGGCTCGCATGCGCGAGATCGGAGTGCGCATGGCGCTGGGAGCGCAACGCCGCAACGTGATCGGGATGGTGGTTCGGGAAGGCGTGACGCTGGGACTGGCGGGGATCGTCGCCGGGTTGGCGGCGTCGTACTCGTTCACCCGGCTGATGACCAGCCTGTTGTATGGCGTCAAAGCATCGGATCCGCGGATCTTCGCGGCTGCTTCCGCAATCTTGGCCGTGACCGTGCTGTTCGCGAGTTGGTGGCCGGCGCGCCGCGCGGCGAGCATCGAGCCGGTGATCGCGCTGCGAGACGAATAGCCCGTCGCGCAGTATCGCCGGGCTGGAATAAAGTTACAGGATCACAGACTCCTCTGAAAAGAATATTCCTCATGTTCCAGGTGCCGGTTGCCAGATTCTCGGCGGTGACCGCCCTGCTCACCTCCGCCCTTTCCGTCTCCGCGCCGCCAGCGGTTGTTCACGAGAAAGACATTGTAAAAGCCATCGTCGATCAGTTCGATAGATCGGACCTTGCAGGCCTCGGCGAGATCCACGGCTGCCAGGCGGATCAGGACCTGCGATTTCAGATCATCCACAGCAAAGCCTTTGCCAGTACACTACACATCATCGTGGTGGAAGGATTGAACGCGCTTTACCAGGAAGATCACATCGTGTCGGCGAAAGATTTCCGCAGCTTGTAAAACCGGGCGTGCCCATCAGTAGAACGGGCCCGGGGCATAAGGGGTCACTACCGCGAGTTCTGGAAATACGTCAAAATCCCCGGCGTTAAAGGTGTAGATTCGTTGAACATCATTGGCCAGCATGGTCGCCACAAGCTGCAAATCGAAGACATCTCCGCCTATCACTGGGCGGCGCCGAAGCAAAGCCAGCCATCCTTCCACTGTGCGGGTTGGAATGGGCAGAACATGAAGAAAGGCGAGTAGGCCGGAAATAGCGTCGACTGCGTCGCCAGGAGAGCGAGGCTTGGGAACCCGCCGAGCATTGGTCACAATGGAATAGAATTCGCAGAGTACCTGCGAGGTCACGTAAAGCGTTGTAGACGGGTCCCGAGCCGCTTCGAGCAAGGCACGCGAAGGCGCATGTTGCGATGAGTCTGCGTCCATCGCATAGACCAGAACATTCGCATCGACGATTCCGGGCTCAACCGACATCGTTGTAGATGTCCCGGCGGTGGAGGGAACCCACCCCACCAAGATGCCAGACTGGCAATTCAGGACTCTGTTCGGGTGGGGCGCTCAGTGCCGCCTCCTTCTCGGAAAGAGCATCAAGGGCCTTTGTGAGAAGTTCGTCCAGATCTTGGAAGCGACCGCTTTCAATTCCTTGCTGCATGCGTCGTTCGAGCTCGGGCTTATGGATTTCGATGTTCATTGATCGCCTTCCCTTCTGTCATTATGACTCAAACCTACTACGCGCATTAACGGCGAAGGCTACCCAGATGCCCGTCGTGCCCGTCGGCGATGAGACTGGCCAGGGCATGCCGGTTGCGGTCGCGACCTGTCGCGACGACCAGCCGTATCGCGAAGACGTGGGCTCGATCATCATCGTGGTGGCCATTCGATGCCGCCCAACGGTTCGCTGAACCCGGTCTTTGAGGCCACGGTGCAGGCCACCGAAGAGGCCATCGTCAATGCGATGGTCGGCGCCGAGACCATGACGGGCGTTGCCGGGCACAAGGTTTACGCGCTGCCGCACGATAAGCTGCGGGAGGTGTTGAAGAAGTACAACCGGCTGGCGAAGTAGGTGGCGCATGCTTGCGCAAGCTCTGTCGCCAATGACGATTACGTCTTATGCGTT
>DATMNI010000239.1:0-8091 GCA_035570275.1 Candidatus Acidiferrales bacterium
TGCGGCGGCGGCGCTGGTGGCGGCGGGCAGGGTGGCGACGTTTTTGGAAGGGATGGCGGTGGCGGTGGTCTCGATCGATAGCGGCGCGGCGCAGGGGAAGGTGGAGGCGCTGGCGAGGTTTATGGCGCATCGGGTGCAGCCGTAGGGGCGGCTTCCCAGGTGGCTAACCAGGGAAGCCGGCCAAAGTTTGGTCGATTTCGGACTGAAATAAAGGATTTAGCTGGCAATCCTGGCCAAACTTTGGCCAGGTTATGAAGTAGGCGGTTCGGCGGGGCAGGCGGAGGCAGAAGCGACCGGGGGTGGCGAGGATCAATCCGGCTTGCGATTCTTGGCTTCCTTCTCGGTGCGTAGTTTCTCGATGGCGGCGGCAACCTCGTCCTCGCACGGGAACTTCTCATCCTTGGCCGGGTCGTAGGGAGGCAGGTTGGGAATCTCCACACCGAGTTTCTGCAGCAGGGCGCGGGCTTTGTTCAGTGCGTAACGGTGGACATAAGGCTCGCCATCAGCCCAAGCCCACGTGTAGGCTGCGAGGGCGTGCTTGGTCGCCTGCTCGCGGTCGCCGATGGCTAGCCACAGGTCCGCGAGAGCGCGGTGCGGAGGCCGCCTTGCGCTGGCGAGTTGCTCGGCCTCGCGGCGCGGATCAGAGAGTTGACCAAGCTGGAATCTGGCGAGGGCGAGTCGGGTCTCTGCATGCGCATCGGTCTGTCCGACGGCGCGTGCGATACTCACGGCCTCGTGAAGGCTCTCGGTGGCGAGCGCCCACTCGCCTCGCTCCAGGTTCCATTCCCCACGCAGACTGTGGAGAAGGCGGACGGTGCGGCGGTTCTTACCAGCCATGGCCAGTTGTTCGGCGTGGGGGAGGTGCTCTTCCCTCAAATCGCCCTGCCAGAAGCGGAACTGAGCGTATTCGTATTCTGTCTCGCCGGGACGGTAGATGGCGCGAGCCCAATTGCGGCCCATTGGGTCGAGGAGATCCCAGATGGCTTTGGCGTCCGACCATTGGCCGATTCTGGCGAGATGTCTAAAGAGGTGCATCCGGGCGAGGAAGATTGGTTCCTCGTCTTGGTTCAGAGTTGCGAGGTTGAGGCACGATAGGAAGCAGCGGCCTTCTTGTGCCAAGCGGTTCTGCGCGCTGAGCGTGATGGAGATGTTGCTCAACCGGGTGCGCACTTCGCGCCAGTTCTGACTTCGTAAGTAAACCGCGATGGAGGCACCGTAGGCAGCCAAAGATTGTTTTAGCTCGTCGACTCTATGCAGAGCAATGGCGGCATCGTTTGCTAGGTACGACCCGCCGCTTTCGTCGACATCCTTGGGCAGGACAGCCCAGCCCCCAGGGAAGTAGGGCCGGAGCAGAGACAAGACCTCCGCGTTGGCCTCCAGATTGAAAAGGAGGGCATAAGATAAATCGCCCCGGTAGGCATCAAAGGCCTGCTGGTAACGGCCCATCTTGAGCAGGGTGCGGACGATAAGGAGGCCGTCGCGGATGTCCTCGAGAGTCTCCGCCTCCTTGTAAGGACTGTGGGGCAGCGCAGAGAAATGATCCACGACACGCTGGCCGAAGCCGTCCCTTTCCTCCGGCCGGATCCCGCCGGCTGCGATGCCGCGGACGACGGGGTGCAAGTCATACCGCTTAGTTTGACTATCGTATTGCAACAGGCCCCGGCGCTCCAGATCCCAGACCGTTGTTGTCAGTTCTCGTCGCGCGGCGAGGAATTCCGGCGATCGAAGCCGAGCTGCAACGGCTTGTTCGTATTCCTTTCGGCGCTGGAGGGCTGCCTGATACTCCTGCTGTGCCTGTTTCTTGCTGGCACCGGACATTCGTGCACTCCGCGGCCAGTTCTTCAGATCACGGGGTTCCTCCACTTCCTCCGGTTCGGGTGGAAGGTGGGGATTGAGGGCTGTCAGCGTAGGGTAATCCACGGCCTCGGACAAGAGCGCCAGGATGGAGAGGAGCTGGCGGCTTTTCTCCGGAAGTGCGTCAAAGGCAGCCTTGAGAATGTGATTGCGCTTCTGGACGAGGTCGAGGTCAGCGAGATTGAGCCGGCCGCCGCCCTCCGGATCGGCTGCCCAGACATCGAAGTTTCCCCTGGCGGGGAGGTAGCCGTTGATGAGGCCGCCGAGGACGCCGGTGACGAGGGGGTGGCAATCGCATTGGCTCTTGAGGTAATTCTGGATCGCCTGCGAGGCACCAGTCACACCGCAGGAGCGGAGGAGTGGCTCGGCATCCGCCGGACGAAGGCCGGGGAGGGCCACACGCAGAACGCCAGGGATGGCTTGGCTCGCCGTGTTGAGCAGCACGCGGGGAACCAGCCGGGAGGTGATGAGCAGTTTGGACGGGGTGGCGGCCGCCAGGGCGCGGAGCAGGTCATCGTCTTCGGGACGGATGGCGGCGCAGGGGTCGCGCTGGGCGATCTGGTCTGTGGGTTGGTTCGCATCCTCATCGGGAACCTCGGCGGCGTCGAAGCGATGATAGGCCACGAGCACACGCTCCAGGCCATCCAGAACGAGCAGCCAGGGGCGATCCTGAAGCTGATGGCGCAGCCGCTCGCCCAATTCGGGAGTCTTCAGTTTCTTGAAATTATCGAACGGCTCGCGGGTGATGTAGGCGAGGGCGCGCCGGCAGAAGTCGGCCATGAGGGCGCCGCGCTCGTAGAAGGAATACCAGAAGATCCCCGCCCAGTCCTTACGGACTTCGGTGGCGTGTTTGGTGGTCCACTCCCAGGTGAGCATGCTCTTGCCCGAGCCGCCAATGGCGTCGAACAGAAGAACAGGGTGGGCGTCGGCAGGCACGGCCCAGTCACTTAGAACGTCGAGTTGCGCCTGGCGGCCTACAAACTGGTGGGAGCCGATGTAGGGCGGTTCGGCGTAGAAGGCTGGACGCGCGGGGATGGGGTCAGGGTCGGTGGGGCTGATGGGTGGC
This sequence comes from Candidatus Acidiferrales bacterium, assembly GCA_035570275.1. Classification (GTDB taxonomy): domain Bacteria; phylum Acidobacteriota; class Terriglobia; order Bryobacterales; family Bryobacteraceae; genus DATMNI01. The sequence continues at coordinate 2,921 of DATMNI010000239.1, forward strand.
GGCGGGGGAGTGGGTGCGTCCTGTTCATCGAGATAACGGCGGAGGCCAGCGATGGCGTGGATGGTTTTTTCGGTGAAGTCCTCCAGACTGTCGAATGTGGCATAGACGCGATCTGGCGAACCTGGCTTCATCTCCTTTGCCCGCTCGCGAAACGCCTTCAGCTTCTTTCTCTTGGTGGCGTTGGTTTCAACATCCGCTTCTATCACCGGGTGTTTTTCCCCCATGATGAAGAGCAGGATCGGCCGTTCTAGGCGCTGGGCCTCGTTGAATTCGAGTTCCGTGATGGAGATGGAGTGCTTCCGAGGATTGCGTTTCGGGTCGACCGGCGTCTGCCCGTATTTGCGGCTAATCACTCCGATGTAGGCCGACGCGTCCTGGACCATCTGGAGAGAGGAATCGATCACATCGACATCTGGTTTTGCCGAGTCGTTTTCCATGGCGACATCGGTTAGCCCCTGGCCTTTGATGGCTTTGATTAGAGCCACCCGGTGTTCCTTCAGGTCCGTGAAGGTGCTGGAGACCATCACGCCGTGGTATAGGCGTGGGGCAGGATTCTTGTCGTTCGGCATTCTGGCAGTAGTCGGTCTGACAAAAGTTACTCAGATGAAATTCGCACTCCCCGACCGCGACGATTCAAGATATCACAGGCAGTCAAGTGTACAGAGTTTTGCTAACCAAGAAACTACTCTCTGGTCTCGGCTGCGAGAGGCCCGTGAGAATGGCGGCGGACAGCGGGCTTGCGCTTCGTCCTCCGGCCAGGCGGATTGCTAATCCGCCGCAGGTTACGAACCTGCCCCACAGAGCGCGGGGGGAACTACCAGGCCTCGCGGTTCAGAGTCATCACCCGGAAGAACGGCTTCTCCTTCTCCGCCGGATCCATCTGAAACTCCTGGCTGGTCTTTTTCGGGTCGTAGTCCCGCCACAGCCACGCCAGCGACTCCGGCAGGTCCAGCGCGGCCTGCGCGCCCCCGTGCGCCGCCGTGCCGAAGCGGAAATGGAAATCGTACTCCGTAAACTTGAGCGAGTTCGCCATCTGGATGTTCTGCATTGGCCACGAACCGTGATTGTTCTCCAGATCGTCGGCGCCATCGCTCATCCACACCCGGATGTTGCGCTTCGGCTCTTTGCGCACCTTGAAGGGGTAGACGTTGCCGCCCTCCAGTTTCTCCTGCGGCCGCCACTGGATGGACGTGAAACTGCCCACCGCGGAATACACGCGGCTGAACTTGTCGGGCATCAGCCAGGCCACGTTGAAGGCGCAGATTCCTCCCGACGATTCTCCGCCGATGGCCCGGCTGTAGCCGTCCGGCCGCAGCTTGTACATCTTCTCCACCTCCGGCAGCACCTCCTCCATCAGGAAGCGCGGGTACCGGTCGCTGACGGTGTCGTATTCGATGGAGCGCATGGCGCGGCCATCGGCCGACTGACCCGGCGAGATCAACACGTACACCATCGGCGGCAGCAGTTTCTGGTGGACCAGGTTTTCGGTGACGGTGAACAGCCGGGAACGCGAGAAATCGCCGACCAGGCCCTGGCCGTCCTGCCAAACCATCAGCGGCGAGGGCACGGCAGGATCGACACCCGGCGACGCGTATACCCAGTAGTCCGACTTCATACCATCGTAGAGGCGGCTGACAATCGTCAACTTCTCGGTAACCTTGCCGTGCCTCACGGCGGGCTTGGGGTAGGAATCGGGATTGTAGCCGACGGCGTCGCCGCGCGCGCCCAACGGCTTTCCGGCGGCGTAACACTGATACGAATGGGTGACACCGGTGCGCATCTTTTTGAGCAGCATCCACAGCGCCGACCCTGGGATCTGGGTCATGGGAACGGCGGGTTGCTGGTCGATGGAGATGGAAACCGGTGAGGGCGCATCGGCGACGAAAAGAAAGTCCTGACCCCAGACAGCGGTGCCCCCGCGGGCCGACAGCGTCTTCGTGATGCGGTCCTGCAAGCCGGGCGCGGCCGCACCCTGGCGCGCGGTTTCGATCAGTTCTTCCATGGGAGGCGTCTGCGCAAAGAACGCGGACGAGGCGGCCAGAAACAAAGCGAGTTTCTTCATGGTTGGGATCAGTATACACCCCGCACGCAACGCAGTCGGACAAGAAAGCCGGCTCGAGCAAACCGTGACTTCGGTGCTGCCTGGGGACAGAATACGGGTCCTGGCTGGTCCCCCACGCCGTGTTCCGTGGAACCGAGGGCAGCGTCGCCAAACACTACGGCGTTAGTCGCGGGTTAACTTTGAGAATTCGCGGCAGGTGGGGTGCTACGGAAGGTTGTCAAGAAAGGCGTTCATCTCGCGCAGCACATCCGCCTCATTGGAAAGGAATACGTAGTGATTCGCGTGCGGCAGTCTAACGACCCGCGCGGATGGCACGCCGCTTTCAAAGGCCTTCGCCTGTGCGCCAGTGGTGGCCTCGTCCTGTGCCTCGGCCGCCGCACGCGCTGAGTCATCCTTAAAGGGCTGCCCGGTTGCGTGGGGCACCGCATAAATGGCGAGAACCGGAACCCGGATATCCGTATACTTCTGCATGCCTGTCATGATCGCCCGGGTAATCGGAGCAACCTGAGCCGGCGCCGGCTGCGCGGAGCGAGCCCCCGGCAGGTTCTTCTGCATCTCTTTCAAGTCGCGTTCAAACGCCGGCAGGGTGGTGGCGAGAAGCTCCTCAATCAAAGTTCCTGGATCTTGCGGGCGATTACCGGGCTGCAACTGCTCCAGCTTCTTTTGCAGGTCGGCCAGGTCGATTCCCAAGTCACCGCGCGAGCGGTCGTAGTACGCGTATGAATATCCGGCATCGAGATAGATCAGTCCTGCGACCCTCTGGCGATGCCGCGATCCCACAGAGCTCAACTCTTCGCCGCCGAGCGAGTGTCCGGCCAGCACCGGCCGGTTTAACTGGAGCGCATCGAGGACGGCGAGAACATCGTCGCCGAGACGATCGGCCGAATAGGTTGTCGCCGCGGGCGAAGGAGCACTGGAAGCGCCAAATCCGCGCCGTGTGATGCCGTATACATGGTACGCCGGCGTCAGTTTGGGCGCGAATTTATCGAATATGTGAGCCGTGTTTCCCAGACCTGCCAGCAGAACCAGCGGGCGTCCGGCGCCACCCCAGTCGAGCACCTCCAGGTTGACTGGTTTATCCGCTGTGTTGTCCACGGTCACGAACTGCATGGTATGTGACGACGGGTCCTTCCATGCCGTTTTCGGGGTGGCGCGCCGGAACTCAAGCGGTAACGCCCGGCCTTGTGACCAGGCGCCTTCGAGGGACGCGCCATCTGCACTGAGCTTTCCCTCATAGCTTCCCTGTAGCGCCGCGATTGCAAATTTCAGGTTCGAGCCCTGTAGACTGATCGAGTCGATGGGGGTGCGCGCGCCCCAGTCCGGACTTTGGTCGATGCTGCTGAAAGTGGCGTTCCACTTTCCGTCGGCAGATTTGTCAATTGCAAGGATGAGGCGAAGCTCCTGAGGGCCCGCTTTGAGCGTGCCTTGCCAGTCGCCGGCGATGTCCTGAGCCGGGAGAGTTGTCGCGAACAGCATCGCGAGCGCACCAACCCATATCGCGTTCCTTCTCATCATCTGTTCGCCCTCTCCATATCGTTTAATTCATCGATCTCCCGCTGGAGTTCCCGCTGCTGCCTCATCCTGATGACGAATACGGCCGCTACCCAGATGACCAGCAGAGCCAGGAAGGGACTCATATTGAGGAGCGCTCCCTTGAGGAGCAGTCCCCGATTCCTGATCCCCAGATTCGTGATGAGCGTCACTAAGATGGCGATGGCGAAAACCATCGGCCCGAACTGCCACAGCATGAATCGGCCAAAAAGGAAACGCCGCCGCTCGACCTCCCGCCGGTAAGACTCGAGACCGGTACTCAAGGCCGCGTCTCCCGGAAGCGTCGTCGGCCACATTCCGCGATGAAGGAAATACTGCCCAGTCAGGCTCCAGGCAATGGCGAACCCGAGCAGCGCTCGCGGCATCGGATCGGGGAACCGTATGCCGAAGCCGCAGATGACGACGACAATCAGCGGCCCGGAGATGCTCTTGATGAGATCCCAGCGCGTCTTTGCGTGCAGTTCCTGTGTCTTCTGTCGAATCTTTTCCAATGTCATGATGGATGGCTCCGTTGGCTGGTTTTGCCAGATTGTTCTTGGGTCGTTCCCGGAGGATTCATTCCGCATGGTCGCCTCCTTCGTGAAACCGCCGCGCCAGGATGTTCTTGATCCGGTGTATCTTCATGGCCACGTTCCCGGGCGATAATCCCGTGATTTCTCCGATCGATACCGCGTCCATATCCTCGAGATAAAAAATGATGACCTGGCGGTCGAGCGGTTTGAGTTGCTGAATCAACACTGACAGCCGATCCAGATTTCTGCGCCGGTCCGCGGCGAACTGGCCCTGGTCCTTGTCAGGGAGCGCTTCGAGTTCTTCCAGGCTCACGAGATTTGAAAAGATCCTGCGCTCGCGAAGGACGTGCGAAGCAGCAACAAAGTGGGCAACGCGATAGACCCAGGTCCGCAGGGAACAGCGGGCATCGTACCGCTGGAAACTCCGCCACAATTGAAAATGAATGTCCTGGCTCAGGTCGCGGCGCTTTTCCGGGTCCGCCTCATAGGCGCTGGCGAGCCTTTCGAGTGACGAACCGTATTTATGCGCCGCGTCCCGGTACAAGTCATTCTGGCTCGCCGCCCCGGTCGAAATGGACTCAGATCCTCCCACACTCAAGGTAGTCGTTCGGAACACCAGTTTCTTACAAATGTGAAGAGAAAAATCTGATGTTCTTCTCGAATCGGCTGATTCTTCGGTTTCTTCCATTTGCAACCTTGTTGGGACGGGTTACCTCCCGCTGCGTCCACGTTTTACGACGTGTCCGCTCCAGACGGCTCCGATGGCGCAGGTCCGCACGCCAGGATTGTGACCAGTCAAGACAAGCCGCCGCCTTCCGGGCGGAGGTAGATCAGGAGCCGGCCGTTGTGGCGGCCAAGATAGGGAAGTTAGAAGAGCCCCTTTTGGATGTTAGGCGGTGCTAACTAACTAAGCCTCTGTAAGAAAATAAGTGTAGCAATAAAACCATTTCTGGCCTAGAATGTTCTTGTGGCCGGCGAAGGTGAGATCAAGCAGCGTTTCTCTCAGTTGGAGGCGTGGCTGGATGAGCGAACGCGACGGTTATGGG
>DATMNI010000240.1:0-33123 GCA_035570275.1 Candidatus Acidiferrales bacterium
GAACCCGAAACCTTGTAATTCCCCAGATACGCCTTAGGCGCCATACCGCTGAAAGTCACACTGCCGGTGACCGTGTTGGCGGCGGCGCACGACGCTACCGCCGTGCCATGCCCATCGCGGTCGCGCGGCGAATAGTCATCCGGTATCGAATCCGCCGCTGGGTTCGCGGGGTCCGAACCCGCTCCCAGTTGCCGCACGTAGCTGCGGGCCACAATCACCTTGCTGTTGGTGAAGGCGCAGTCTTCCGGGTGGCCGGTGGTGCAGATCGGGAACCCCTTCGGCGCGGTTAGCGACGAATCCTGAAACGCCGGATGGGTCTGATCGATGCCCGAGTCTATGATCGCAATCTTGATCCCCGCCCCCGCGTTCGCCGCACCGCCCAGCGCGCTCCACGCCGCCGGCGCGTTCATCAACTGCGTGGCCTTGTTCAACGCCAGCTTGAAGCGCCGCATCGGCCGCACGCCGATCACTTCCGGGATGGCTTCGAGTTCCGCCACCCGGTCCGCCGATGCATTCACGAAGATGGCGTTCAAAACCTCTGTGACCGAACCGGTGACCGTGATGCTCCGCGAAGCCAGGGTCCTCAAGATCGCCGACTGCCTAGTCTCAATCTGTTGGCGATAGGCCTGCGCCGCTTGTGTGCCCATCTCCTCGCGCGACCCGAATCGGAAGGAAACCGGCGGATCTTCCAGCAGCAGCGTATACCGGTTAGGCACAAACTGCGCCAGACCGGGCGTTGCGGCAGCCAACAAAATGGATACGGCGGCAGTTGCCAATGAGAGCTTCCGAGACGGCATATTCCTCCAGACGCTCTTCATTCTAGACGGGTTTCGCATTACTTTTGGATGGGCTGCCGTACGATGGGCCACATTCCCGACTAACCCCCGATGTCAGCTTCGGTTCTCAGCAGTCAGCTTTCGGCTACACCCACCGGTGCGTGCTCCCGGTTCAGGCTGACCGCTGACCGCTGAAAGCTGCTCATGGGGCGAGGGCGATGTTTTCGCGGCGCCACGATCGGTGCCGCCCGCGGAAAGAGGCGTCGTCCTGGCGGCGCAATCACCTCTCCGGGCGATCCCGCAGAGACTCCAGTTCGGCAATCGCTTCGAGGTCCTTCGGCCTGCCCGCCAGCCGTTTGGTTCGGATGAGCGTTTCGAGATCCAGAACCCGGCAGTCAATGGCAAAGGCTGTGACGGTAATGGAGTGCGGGAGGAGGTCTTCGTAGCGCCCTCCGCCAACGATCTCGCCCAGCAAATCGAGCCAGCCAAGGCCGGTGACGAGGGTGAAGTTCAGTCCCGCCCACAGTGTCTCGACATCGAAACGAAATGGCAGTCCCGGCGGCGCCCCGCGCAGGTAGGGATGGTGTGGCGCCAGGGCGTCCACGAGTTTCCGCAGGTTCTGGCGGCTGCGGCTGTACACCACGTCCACGTCCTGGGTGGACCGAGGCGAACCGTGCGCCGCCGCCGCCACGCCGCCAACCACGATGAACTCCACGCCCGCTGCCGCCAGCGTGCGCAGCAATTCACCGAAGCGCGTCACGCCGGCGCTCCGTGGCGGCGCGGAGTTCCTCGCGGAAACGCTCGAACGCCTCAAGCGCCTGGATCCGTTCTTCCACAGTGCGGCGGAGAGCAGCGTCAATCAGGGTCAGATCGACGTCACGCTTGTACCGCTCGATGATTTCGTCGACGGAATTCATGAACTCCCCTTTAACTCCGCCTTTCATGATACGCCCAGCGTGGCCGGCTCCCGCCAGTGGCAGGGCGCCAGTGAACAGACAACCACCGGCTACCGGCATCTGACATCCGGCATTCGCAGCTGCGACCCTCCCTGGGCCGCGGCCTAAAAGAGAATCTTTAAGGCCAACACCACCTGGCGCGCCTCCTGTGGAAGAAGGTCCGGCGCGCCGTAGGAAGCCGTCACGCCGGGGGTCGTACCTGTCCTGGTGTTGAACGATTGCTGCGCGGCATCGTTGGAATTGTAGTTCACATAAAGGTTGGAGTGGTTCAGCGGGTTGTAGAACTCAGCGCGAAACTGGAGTTTTAGGCCTTGCCGCCCCAGGCGGGACAGATCGAAGTTCCGCATTACGGCCAAATTCTGGAAAGCGGTTCCGGGGCGGCGGTAGTTGTTGCGGCCGATGGTGCCGCCGTAAGGACCGTTCACGGACATTTCACAACTCAAGGGTGCGCTCCCGGTATAACAGTTGCCGGCCGAATCGCGGATCTGGTTCAGAGGCAGAATCAGGAATGTGTTGGGCGTGAGCGCGTCGGCAACCATTCGGCTGCCGGATAGCAGGGCGGGCAACGGGCCGGTAACCCGCGGGCGCGTGTCGTCCGTTTCGTCCGTGCCGGGCACACCATCGTCGATCAGGCTGAACGGCTGGCCTGTCTGAAAACTCAGGATGCCGCTGAACTCCCATCCGCGCAACAGAACATTGTGGCGTCCCGGCGGCTGCCATATGAAATACGCGGCCACGCGGTGGCGCACATCGAAGTCCGAGCTTCCCTTGTCCAGAGCGGGGTTGAACGGATCCAGCAGGTATGAGGACGTCCCCGCCACGCGGTCGTCGCCCCCCAATGAGCTCAGGTTATCGATCGAATGGCTATAAGCGTAATTGGCTCCGAACTGCAGGCCCAGCGCCGTGGGGCTGCGCTGGTCCACCTTGATTTGCAGCGACTGATAGCCCGAGTGGCCCAGGTTGCTCAACGAGTCAAACGAGGAGCCGCCTTCGAACAGCCGCGTATCCGGCCTCCCCACAAACTCTCCGCTACCCTGGCGGTTGTCGTTCATCGATGCGTAAAGCCGGTTTCCGCTCGACCCGAGATAACTCGCCGCGGCGACGTAGTCGTTCGAGATCCGATGTTCCAGACTAAGGTTCCAGTTGACGGTATAGGCGGTGCGCAGGTTTTGATCCTTGCGAAAGATCAAGGTGGATGCCGCCGGAATGGGCTGGCCGTCGAGCACGGACTTTGGATTGGCCAGCACCGCCGGCGTAAGCGGAACATCGAAGAGGCGTGCCAGCCCGCCGCTGGGCGGGTTCGGCGCCACACTGCCGAAGCCTGGCAGCCGGTCGTAAAACACGCCCGCGCCGGTGCGCAGCACGGTGCGTCCTTCGCCCGTGATATCGTAGGCCAAGCCTAGGCGCGGCGCGAAATTGTTGCGGTCGGGCAGGTAGAAGTGGTTTCGGTACGGGCCCGGTGCGTCCGCCGTAGGCAGTGCGCTGCCGTTGGCGATGCGCTCGAAGATGTTGGCGCCGGGGCCATAGTAGAAGTTGGCGTCCAGCGCCTGCTCCCGGCCGGGGCTGTGCTGCTCCCCGAAATATTCGTAGCGCAGCCCGGGCGAGAACGTGAGGCGCGGCGCGATCTTCCAAGTGTCCTGGAGGAAGAAAGCGAAGTCGTTATAGCGATAGTGGCTGCGCACGGAGGGGCCGCCGGAAAGCTGCAACGAGGAGAGCACACCATCCACGAAACCCTGGACGTCCGCGAACACACCGCGATTGGCCTCGGTCTCATCGTCGTCGCCGGGAGCGCGGTTGTCGCGCAACTGGACATACTGGCCGCCGAATTTGAAATCGTGGCGCCCCTTGATCAAGTTGGCGGTGTGGAAGAACTGCAAGGTGTTCTCCGCGCCGCCGGTCTGCAACTCGCCGAAAGGCAGCGAGACACTCTCCACGTCGACGGCGAATTCCGGCATGCCGCCGGGCGGCGACTGCGGACTCCACTGCGAAATGCGGCTATAGACAAAACGCGACTCGGCAGTGAAGTTCGGCCGGATGGTGTGCGCCAGCGTGATTGCGCTATTCTGATTCCGCGCCAGCGTGGAGCGGTCGAGTAGCGGCGAATAGGGTTGGCTGACGACTGCTAACCGGTCCTGGTCCTGGAAGGCGTAGCGGCCGGTCAGCGTAGTGCTGGAATCCAGGATGTAATCCACGCGCCCCATCATGAGATACGTGTTTTGTGGAGTCCCGGCGCCGGCATCAATCGGGCCCCTGCGCGAAACCTTGGCGAAGGAGGGAACTACAACCTCGCCGGCCGCCGCGCCGGGATTTGGCGAAGTGCCCGGATTGCATAGGGCGCCGTATGGGCAGACCTGGCGCAGAAGCAAGTCGGAATTCGAAAGGCCGGCCGGCAGGGGGTAGCGCCGAAACAGGGCCTGGGTGCCGGGGGAACTCACCGAAAGCAGTTGTGGAGTAGGCACATAGAACGGGACCGCATTGGAACTCCGCACCAGAATGGATTCGGCGGCGGCGAAGAAGAACAACCTATTCCTAAGCATAGGGCCTGCCAATTGCGCGCCGAACTGGTTGCGGTTGAAAACCGGCCTGGGGAGGCCCAGGGCATTGTTCTGGAAGGTGTTGGCTGCAAAGCCGGAATTGCGAATGTATTGGTATGCGTCGCCGTGAATGTCGTTACCGCCGCCGCGCGTCACCACGTTGGCAATGAAACCGGCGTTGCGGCCGTATTCGGCGGTGAAGTTGCTGGTTTGGACGCGGTACTCGCGCACCGCATCCAGAGGAATGGCTTGGCCCGGACCGCTGGCGAAGGCGTCGTTGTTGTCGCTGCCATCCAGCAGGAAACTGCCGCTTTCGGCGCGCTGGCCGTTTACGGCGAAGCCAATACCGCGATCTACTCCGGTAGATGTGGCGCCCGCGCCAAGCACCACGAAGTCATACGGGTTGCGGGTCAACGAAGGCAGTTCGGCGATCGCCCGCTGTCCTATGATGTCGCCCAACATCGCGTCTTCGATGTGGATGAGGGGGGCCCCTGCCGGTACCGTGATACTTTCGATAATGGAACCGGCCTGCATGGAAAAGTTGAGATCGACGATGTCCTGCACGTGGAGTTCGACGCCAGGCTTCACTACGGTCCTCATACCCAGCTTGCTTACCACTACGCGATACGTGCCGGGGGGCAGGTTCGGAAGGCTGTAGATGCCGTCGCGATTGGTTTGGCTGGCGAAAACCTGGTTGGTTTCGATGTCAACGCCCGCAACCTTGACATTCGCCAGGGGAGTGCCAGTGCTGTCCGTGACGCGGCCCGCCAGGCTGGCCGTTGGGCCTGCCCAGGCGGGCTGGACCAGGAGAATCATCGCAAAGGCTGTGCCTAAACGTCTTCGCGAAATCGCCGCGGCCGACCGCTTGCTTACGCGCACGGCTCTGAACGGAGCCGCGACCGTTAGGGAGCGGTTTTCACTACCTCCCCTGCCTTCCCCACCGGGGCCTACTCCACTAAGGATGGTTGGGATTCGCATTCAGGTAGGCATTCAGCATCTTCTGACGGTTGGGCTTCACGCTGCCCCCTGGCGGCTCGATGGTCACAAAGACGGCGTTGATCTCCGCCAGGACTTTGGGATTATCGAATTTGAGCACCCAACGGTTCTGTTTCTGGTCGTCGACGTAGAATATACCCAGACTCTGCGCCGATTCGGCCTTGGCCTCACGCTGCCCCCAAGCTTGAAACGTGGCGCCGCCTTTCAGATCGAAGGCATAAAAGATGAGAGATTTGCCCTCGGTGTAAAAGACCCGGCCAAACGGGGCTTTGGTCTTGCCCTTGCCATCGATGTCGAAGGTATCCACGATGTGGAGATTGCGTGCGCCCATGAGGTCGCGGATATCGTGGTCGGCGACCAGCAATTTGCGCTCGCGGTCTAAGGTATCGGTCTCCGTGTTGAGCCGGTCGGTGAGTTCACGCATACTGAACCTCTGGGAGGCAATGAGCTCCGTATCCGCCGCATGGCCGGTCTGTAGACGTGCCAACTCGGAGGTCATGCCGGTCAGGCGCAGCTCGCTTTCGCGCAGTTGATCGGACAGGCGCGCTTCCACAGTTTTGGAGCTGGCGATCTCTGAGCGCAACGAGTCAACCTGCTCGCGGGTATGCCGGAGTTGCTCGCCCAAGTCGAAGGAGCCCGCCCGCGCCTGCTCCAGGTCGTAAAGTGCCTGTTTCAGATCGCGGCGCTCCTGCCGCGCCCCTGCGGATAGCCCTTCGTCCGGGTTCCAGCGGACCATTTGGACTTCGGGCGCAGGCTGGGGTGTCTGAGGCAGAGCAGTTTGAGGCAGAGGTTGCGAGGCCTGCGGCTGGCCGTTCCGCAGCCGCAATACGCGCAACTCGGCGGCCAGGGATCGATTGCGGATGCGGGCTTCGTGCAACTGCGCGCCGAGCGAGCCCACTGCCGCGAGCATCGCGACCAGCATCGCGCAGATAGTGGCGGCGAAAAGGAGCGGGTGCGAGGGTTCCCTGGAAGAGAACACAATACCGAGCTCTGCGGCCCGAGCCGCGAACCGGCGCTTGTAGGCTCTGCCGTGAATCAGGAACCGCAGTTTATCCGCAAACCGCAGGCGATCCTGGTCGCTCGGAGAAAAGTATCTAAAGTTTCGCATTGGCCCTTCCCAAGCCCAGGACAACCCTGAGCTTTCTCAGACCCCGGTAGTAATAATTCCTGACGTTCGGTAACGGCTCGCCAGTCCGCTCCGCGACTTCCTTCAACACGAGACCTTCAAAGCAAACGTGTTCAATGACGCGACGCTCGTTTTCGGTGAGGTGGTCCAGGCCGCGCCTGATGGATTCTTGATAGTCGGCAAGACTCGGCGCATTGCAAGGGTCCCGCGGTTCGTAGGCCGAAGGCTCATCGTAATGTCCCCGTAACTTCAAATACTTCCATCGATTGATGCTCCGGTGCTTAGCGTCCAGCAGAATCCAGGTTTTCACGCTGCCACGAGCGGGATCGAACCTGCCGGCATTCCGATAAACATCCAGGAATACCTCTTGCATCAGGTCCTCGGCTTCTCCGCTGTCCCGTAGGATGCGGTGGGCCACGCTGAAGACCAGGCGAAAGTGCCGATCGAAGAGGACAGCTAGTGCGTCCGCATCACCGTTTCGGAGCTGCTGCAAAAGATCCTCGTCAGTCGCGATCACCAGGGGCAAGGATCTCATCCTCGAAAGCTCCGTCCCGAGAACTCGGCACGGGCCTTGAACATTATCCGACACTGCATACAAGAATGTCAAGGCCTTCTTTAACGTTAACTGACCCTTGGGTGGTGTTATCACGTGTAAACCTATTCGGCTCATCGCGGCAATTGAACCGCCCAAGTGACACAAAACACGATTCTCAGTTGCATGCAAGTTATACGGATAAGCAGCAGGCGGTCTTTTTGTCGGACACCTCTTGTGACACACCAGGTTGTGGCACACGTTGTGGCGCAGCATGAGGCCGCCAGGAACGTCGTGTGAAGGTGCGCGTTCAACGCGCGTTCCGGATCGCGATCGTTGACAAGGAGTGTCGCACTCTTCCGTTCAAGGGACTTAGCTTGTGAATTCAAAGAACGAAGTACCGCAGATCTTAGGCAACAAAAGTTGTGCCGTGCAAGATATCTGCGTAGTTGTTGCTGCCCACATGGCCTACCGGGAGCCGCCTCCGCGCGGCGGCGTCGCCGTGAGATCTAGCGCACCGTAAGTGCACACACCTTCCAGCCAACCAGGGCCGGCTTCAGAATAAACGCACAGAAAGCTGCAAACGCGCCCAATAGCGCGAACTAAGCAGCGCTAACTAACTAACAAATACGATCGAGGGATTTTAGCAGCTGTGGCGCGGCATGGCCAGAGCTGCCTGATTACTTGCGCAGGAGAAGAATATAACTATGAACAGAGGGCATTTTTTCCTCCCATGGAACGCTTCGAAGGCACGACTACGAGAGGCGGAGAACGCACGAAAGAACCGCCTGGAGATAGTCAAGGCCGTCTCACAGGGCGCGGTTTCGCGGCGCGAACTTTTTAAATGGGGTCTGATTACGGGCGCCGGGCTGGTAGCCCCCATCCACGGGCTGAGTCCGTTCGTCAAGAGCGCTTATGCGGATGGCGGCGGCATCCCGACGGGCACTCCAACCAGTCCGGGGACCCTTGGGATAGAGTTCACCCAACCCATGCAGCGGTTCGAGGTCTTGCAGCAGAAGCCTTACCGGGACCCAGTCACGAACCTGGTCAACTTGAGCCCCGTTCCAAGAACGGACGGCTGGGCTCTTGGCTATGACCCTGCGACTGACCCTCAGGGGGCCAGGTACAACGTGGACCCCGCGTTGGTGAACGGGCGCACGGGCGTCACCGGCCCCGCCGAGGGGCGTCCGCCGGGCCAGGATTGGGGGCACCAGCGGTGGAACGAATCCGACCCTAAACTAGCCGAGTACTATCCCAAGTGGGCACTGGAGGTGACGCAGGAAGGCGCCAAGACCAACCCCAACGGGAACATTCCATTTTCGTTTTACAATGCCCCGTCTTCCCAGTACAGGTCCCTGCCGGTGCAGGACCCCAAGTCGGTGTGGACCTTCAATGGCACCGTCCCGCCCAAGCTGGTCAAGGGCCGGTATGGGGAGCCTATTCTCTTCCGCCACCACAATAAGCTGCCTCCCAACGTCGCGGACAACAACGGCTTCGGAGTGAATACCATCTCCACTCACGAACACAACGGCCACCACGGCGCGGAGAATGACGGCTTCACGGGCGCGTTCTTCTATCCCGGCCAGTTCTACGACTATCATTGGCCAATCATCCTGGCCGGGCACGACTCGATCAACCCAGGCGCAACCGATCCCAGGGCCGGCAGCCCCACCGACGCCGGCGGCATCAGGAACGTGCCGGGCGACTGGCACGAGACCATGAGCACGCACTGGTTCCACGACCACATGTTCGGCTTCACGTCGCAGAACGTCTACAAGGGCAACGCCGCGATGTACAACCTCTACAGCTCGCTGGATCGCGGCGCCGAAGACATCAACGACGGCGTCAACCTCCGGCTGCCGAGCGGGGCCGCCGGCACGACCGGTTCTGCATGGGGCAACCTGGATTTCGACGTCAACCTCATGCTGGCCGATAAGGCCTGGGATCATAGCGGTCAGCTTTACTTCGATATCTTCGATTTTGACGGATTCCTGGGCGACGCAGTGACGGTGAACTTATGCTACAAGCCGTTTTTTCAGGTGCAGGCGCGGAAATACCGCTTCCGCATCCTCAACGGCAGCGTTTCCCGCTTCTTCAAGCTGGCTTTGAGCGACAGCAGCGGCAACGCGCAGCCCATGATCCAAATCGCCAATGACGGCAACCTGCTGCCGCAGCCTATTACCCTGACCCAGTTAGACGAGCAGGGTATTGCGGAGCGCTACGATATTGTCATAGATTTTTCGAAATACAAATCCGGCGACAAACTCTGGCTGGTGAACCTGTGCGAGCATGAGGACGGCAAGGGGCCCAGAGACGACCTCTCGCTGGCCCAGGCTCTGTCGGGGAAATCGAGCGACCCCTGCGTCGGAAAGTTCCTGGAATTCCAAGTGATCCCGATGACGGCAGGTACCCGCGACCTGAGCCAGGTGCCGGCCCAGTTGATTCCGAACCCGGATCTGTCGAAAATTCCGGTGTCGCGGGAGCGCACCTTCGAATTCGGGCGTTCCGGTGGAAGCGACTCCGAGCCTTGGACCATCAAAACCGATGGCGGGCAGGGATTGGGCGCCGACTACCGCCGGATTTCGGCGGCTCCCAAGCAGGGTACCCGCGAGATCTGGACCCTGAAAAACGGTGGCGGAGGTTGGGATCACCCCATCCACATTCACTTCGAAGAGGGCCAGATTCTAGCCCGCAACGGCAGCCTCAGCAATGTGCCGGCGTGGGAGCGGGGCCGCAAGGACGTCTATCGCCTCAAGCCAAGCGGAAGTGTCACCATCACCATGCAATTCCGGGAGTTCGCGGGAATGTTCATGGAGCACTGCCATAACACCGTGCATGAGGACCACGCCATGCTGTTGCGGTGGGAAATCAACGAAGGGGGCAGTCCCTTCCTGAAGCCGCTCCAGACTCCCATGCCAAGCCCGGAAGGTGTTAGCTACATCAGTTCGACCGAACTGCCGGACGCATAAACGCCTGCCTCGTATCGGCTGCAACGTATCGGCTACGGGGCCGGCGGGTCAACCCTAGGGGCGGCCCGCCGGTCAGGGCGGCCGCCGGTCATCCTCTGAAAGTTGAATTGGAAACAAAAGGAACCAACATCATGCGACCGAAAAGTGTGCCAGCCAGCGCGGTGGCGGCAGCAGTGTTTCTGGCGGCGTTTGTGACGGCCGGGATCTTCCTGTCGGCTATCCCAGCGCCGGCCGCAAGCTGGGGGGCGAACTACTTTCCCAACATCCCGCTAACCACCCAGGACGGGAAGACAGTCCATTTCTACGACGATCTTCTCAAGGACAAAAAAGTGGTGATCAATTTCATCTACACCAGATGCGGGGACTCTTGCCCGCTGGAGACCGCCCGGCTGGCACAGGTGCAACGAATTCTGGGCGACCGGATGGGGCGCGACATTTTCTTTTACTCCTTCAGCGTGGATCCGGTGCGGGATACGCCGGAGGAACTCAAAGCCTATGCGGCGAAGTACCATGCCGGGCCCGGTTGGCTGTTCCTGACCGGCAAGAAGGCGGACATCGACGTGGTCCGCAAGAAGGTGGGGCTGGCCGCTCACGCCGGCGAAAACGAGATCACCGACCACAGCACCAGCATCATGATCGGCAACACGGCTACCGGCCAGTGGATTCGGGACAGTTCCATGGATAACGCCCAGTACATCGCCGCGATCGTCCGCGACTGGATGTCCGGTTGGGCCGACTCGACACGGGGTAAGAGTTACGCGGATAAGCCGCCTCTTTCCTCGTCCTTGTCGGACAAGGGCGCCTACCTGTTTCAGACGCGGTGCGCCGCCTGCCACACCATCGGCGAAGGCGACAGTCTGGGACCGGATCTGCTGTCCGTGACGACCGTCCGCAAGCCGGACTGGCTGGCCGGCATGATCGGGGCGCCCAACGAAATGTTGTCGAACAGAGACCCCATCGCCACAGCCCTGTTCGCCAAATACAAGGAGTTGCGGATGCCCAACCTGCGCCTGGGCGACGTCGATGTCAACGCTCTGATCGGATACCTGAAGGCTCAAGATGCCGCTCACGAGGCAGGGCATCGGAAGGCTGCGGCTGGGAGGGCCGCCGCTGACTCCTTACTCCACACTGAACGCCATCCCAACAATTGAGGCCATCCAAATCGTCTTTCACCTGACTGTCCGTACTATTAAGCAAATTCCGCCAAAGCTCGCAACCTGCCGTGCTCATCGGGGCGTCCTCGGATCTTGAGGCGCCCTCCCGCGGGATGTGGGTGCGCCGACCATCCGGCGGCCGTGCCGATCCAAGAGAACCGCCAACCGCCCCATTTAGTCACGTTCTTCACTTGCCCACATTAGCGGGCGATCCGCCGCGGACTGCATGGCCAGTGACAGCGCCGAGTTGGTATTTCGACGAAACCGCTCTCTAACGGTCGAGCGACAAGTCGCGGCTCTGATCGGAGCCGCGCGCGTTAGCAAGCGGTTTCCCGATACGTCGGCGTACTTCTGAAGTGACCGGCTTAGTAAATCCGAAGCGGTTTCGCGGCGCGGACTCATCGAGAGGACTCATCGGCGGGCCGCGGCTGTCTATTCAGAGCTACCTTCAAGTCTCGTTGATACAAAACATGTCTCTCAGTTGCATTGGTTAATAGAAAGCGGCAGCGGCCTTTCATTTTGATGGAGCAAGGCCGCCGGGGCCACCGGTTGCTTACGGTACACGGCGTCTTGAGTGTTGGCAGCTTCCCGGCCCCCCGCTCAGCCGACCATGCCGGTTTCGGCGTAGATGTACGAAAGTTTCAAACGCGCCAGCAGCGCGAACACCCATAGCGACACATAGTTCGTGGCAGCTACTGTGTAACACGAAATGAGCTGCCTGATTACTCTTGGCAGGAGAAGAATACAACCATGAGGCGAGGGCATTTTTTTCTTCCATGGAATGCTTCGAAAACACGGCTACGAGAGGCGGAGAACGCACGAAAGAACCGTCTGGAGATCGTCAAGGCCCTGTCAGATGGCACGGTTTCGCGGCGCGAACTTTTCAAATGGGGTTTGATTACGGGGGCCGGCCTGATAGCCCCGGTCCACGGTCTGAGTCCGTTCGTCACCAGCGCTTATGCCGATGACGGGGGCGGCGGCATACCGACGGGCGCTCCGCCGAGCCCGGGGACTGTCGGGCTGGCTTTCACACAGCCCCTGTTGCGGTTCGAGGTTTTGCCGCGGCTTCCTTACTCCGCCCTGAACCCCGTTCCAACAGTGGAGGCCAATACGTTGCAGACGTACAACGTGGACCCCTTGTTGGGCGGAGGCATTGGCCCCGTTGAAGGGCGGCCGCCGGGGCCGGACTGGGGGCACCAGCGGTGGGATCAATTCCTGCCGACTGTGGCGTACGAAGTCACGCAGGAAGGCGCCAGGACCAACACAAACCCTTACGGGAAGCCTGGGAGCATTCCATTTCAGTTTCACCCTTCACTGCCGGTGCAGGGTCCCAATACGGTGTGGACTTTCAATGGCACTCTTCCGCCCAAACTGGTCCTGGCCCGCTACGGGGAACCCATCCTCTTCCGTCACCACAATAACCTGCCTGCCGACGTCACACAAAACGGCGGCTTCGGGCGGCACACCATCACCACCCATGAACACAACGGCCACCATGGCGCGGAGAACGACGGCTTCACGGGCGCGTTCTTCTTTCCGGGTCAGTTCTATGACTACCACTGGCCGGTCATCCTGGCCGGGCACGACTCAATCAACGTCAACGCAACGGATAAGATGGCCGGGAGCCCGGATGACAGCGGCGGCATCAACAAAGTGCCGGGAGACTGGCACGAAACCATGAGCACGCATTGGTTCCATGACCACATGTTCAGTTTTACGTCCCACAATGTGTACAAGGGCAACGCCGCCATGTTAAATATCTACAGCGCGCTCGACCGCGGCAACGAATCGATCAACGACGGCGTGAATCTGCAGCTTCCCAGCGGCACCACCAACTCATGGGGCAACCTGGATTACGATATCAACCTGATGCTGTCCGATAAGGCCTGGGATTCGGCGGGGCAACTCTACTTCGATATCTTCAATACGGACGGGTTCCTGGGCGACGCCATGACGGTGAACTTCGCCTACAAGCCGTACTTTGAAGTGGAGGCGCGGAAATACCGCTTCCGCATTCTTAATGGCAGCGTCTCGCGTTTCTTCAAGGTGGCCTTGAGCGATAGCTCCCCGATGATCCAGATCGCCAATGACGGCAACCTGCTGCCGCAGCCGGTAACCCTGACTCAGTTGGACGAACAGGGCATAGCGGAACGCTACGATATCGTCATCGACTTCTCGCGTTACACACCCGGCCAAAAGGTCTGGATGGTGAACCTGTGCGAGCATCAGAACGGGGCCGGGCCGAGCCAGGACCTCTCGGTCGCCCAGGCCCTCGGCGGCAAATCGAGCGACCCGTGCGTTGGCGAATTTCTGGAATTCCGGGTGATCCCGATGAAAGCGGGCAAAGACCCGAGCAAGGTGCCCGCCACCCTGATCCCCAACCCGGATCTGTCGAAGATCCCGGTGGCGCGGCAGCGCACCTTCGCATTCAAGGATGGAGGCAGCGACTCCAACCCTTGGAGCATCCGCACGGATAACGGGGAGGACCTGGACGCCGACTTCGGCCGGGTTTCGGCGGCTCCCAGGCAGGGTACCCGCGAGGTCTGGACACTGATCAACGATGGCGGAAACTGGGATCATCCGATCCACATCCACTTCGAAGAGGGCCAGATCCTCTCCCGCAGCGGTGGGGATGGAAACTCCAGGGGCGGTGTACCGGCGTGGGAGCAGGGCCGCAAGGACGTCTATCGCCTCCATAAAGATGGAACCGTCACCATCACCATGCAATTCCGCGAGTTCGCGGGGATGTTCATGGAGCACTGCCACAACACCGTGCACGAGGACCACGCCATGCTCCTACGGTATGAAGTGGGCACGGGGCTGGTGCCCATGCCGACGCCAAGCCCGACGCCCCAGGGTGTGAAGTACATCAGCACAACCGTTCTGAAGGGCGCCTTCACGCCCTGACGTAACAGGCGGCCCGGCAAATGGCCTCCGGGTATACATTCGGGGCCGGCGAGCCAACCCTGCGCGGGCGGCCCGCCGGTCATGTGGCCGGGCAGGTGACGTGTTGCTTTCAGGCGGCCGGTGCGACGTCAGCAGTATTGTTTTCGACGGCGTTTCCCTCAGGCTGGATCTGCGATATCTGATACGATGCTTCGGCCGTAACCAGGCGCGAACTGCTTTCCCAACGTCACACTGGCCACCCAGCAGATTTCTGCATCGGCCACGGCGGCAGTCCGCCCTGTTCGCCGGGTTCAACAAGACGACGCTCACCACGCTGGACATGAAGTTCTACTACGGCTGGTACGGCCGGTCTATATTTTCCCAGTCAACCTACTAAATGACACACCACTTACCCCCGGAGTTAGTCTTTGCAACCTCTAACCGGCTAATCGGCCAGGCTAGTGCATGCTCCGACCGGCCCTAACAACCAAGCACCGTTGAGAGATGTTAGGCCCGCCTTGAACGGTCTTGTTACTGTGCACTTAGAAAGGTGTGGACCGATTCACACATGACGGGAGCCTGAGAATGATACAAAACGCCGTTATGAGGTGCATCATAGTTGTTGGGAGTTGTATATTTGCAGATGCGCAAAACCAGTGGGCCACACGGCCCACAACGGAGTTGTGCCGCGTCGCCGTGAAATCTACGGCGTTTTGAGGGGTTGGCAGCCTTACAGCCAACCGGGCGGGCTTCGGAATCTTAAACGCGCCAGGCAGCACGAATAACGACAGGAACCACCAGCTTGTTGGCAGCTAACTGGCGGCGACCGCCGGAGTTGCGTGCCTAATTGCGCACTAGAAGAGCACAAAAGCGGAGGGTTCCAGTTTATGAGCGGAGGACATTTTTTCCTTCCATGGAACGCGTCGAAAGCACGGCTGCGAGAGGCGGAGAACGCACGAAAGCGCCGTCAGGAGATCGTCAAATCCGTTTCAGAAGGCGCGGTTTCGCGGCGCGAACTTTTCAAATGGGGTTTGATCACCGGGGCCGGACTGATAGCCCCAATCCACGGCCTGAGTCCGTTCGTGACCAGCGCTTATGCGGATGACGGCGGCGGCATACCGACGGGCGCTCCGCCGAGCCCCGGGTTAGCCGGGCTGGCCTTCACACAGCCCCTGCCGCGGTTTGAGGTTTTGCCGCGGAATCCTGTCTCCAGCCTGAACCCCGCCCCGACCATCGAGGCCAATACCACCCAGACCTACACCGTGGACCCCTTATTGGGCGGAGGCATTGGCCCCGTTGAGGGGCGTCCGCCGGGGCCGGATTGGGGACATCAGCGGTGGGACGAATTCCTGCCGCAAATTGCTATAGAGGTGACGCAGGAAGGCGCCAAGACCAACCCGAACGGGAATATCCCATTCAAGTTTCACCCCTCACTGCCGGTGCAGGGTCCCAACGCGATGTGGACTTTCAATGGCACCTTGCCGCCCAAGCTGATTCTGGGCCGGTACGGGGAGCCTATTCTCTTCCGCCACCACAATCAACTGCCTGCCGACGTGAAACAGAACGGCGGCTTTGGGCGGCACACCCTCACCACTCACTTCCACAACGGCCACCACGGCGCGGAGAACGACGGCTTCACGGGCGCGTTCTTCTTTCCCGGCCAGTTCTACGACAACCACTATCCGTTGATCCTGGCCGGGCACGACACGATCAACGTCAACGGAACGGACCCCAGGGCCGGGGGCCCGGATGACAATGGCGGCATCAACAAGATCCCGGGCGACTGGCACGAGACCATGAGCACCCATTGGTTCCATGACCACATGTTCACCTTCACCTCGCACAACGTGTACAAGGGCATCGCCGGGATGGCCAACCTCTACAGTGCCGTGGATCGCGGCAACGAATCCATCAACGACGGGATAAACCTGCAGCTTCCCAGCGGCACGGCCAACTCATGGGGCAATCTGGATTACGACATCAACCTGATGCTGGCCGACAAGGCCTGGGATCAGGCGGGACAACTCTACTTTGATATTTTCAATACGGACGGCTTCCTGGGCGATGTGATGACGGTAAACTTCGCTTACAAGCCGTATTTTGAGGTGGAGCCGCGGAGATACCGTTTCCGCATCCTCAACGGCAGTGTCTCGCGTTTCTTTAAGCTCGCCTTGAGCGATAGCTCTCCGATGGTGCAAATCGCCAATGACGGCAACCTCCTGCCACATCCGGTAACCCAGACTCAGTTGGACGAGCAGGGCATCGCGGAGCGCTACGATATCGTCATCGACTTCTCGCGCTACACACCGGGCCAAAAGGTCTGGATGGTGAACCTGTGCGAGCATCAGAACGGGGCCGGGCCGAGCCGGGACCTCTCGGTGGCCCAGGCCCTCGGCGGCAAATCGAGCGACCCCTGCGTGGGTGAATTCCTGGAATTCCGTGTCGTCCTCCCGCTGAAGGGCAAGGATCAGAGTTTGGACTTCGGCAAGGCAAATGATACCGCTATTACCCTGATCCCGAACCCGGATCTGTCGAATATCCCAGTGGCGCGTCAGCGCACTTTCGCATTCAAGGATGGAGGCACGGACTCCAACCCCTGGTCTATCCGGACGGATAACGGAGAGGATCTCGACGCCGACTTCGGCCGGATTTCAGCGGCTCCTAGGGAGGGTACGCGCGAGGTCTGGAAACTGATCAACGATGGCGGGAATTGGGATCATCCGATCCACATCCACTTCGAAGAGGGCCGGATCCTCTCGCGCAGCGGTGGGGATGGAAACTCCGGCGGTGGTGTACCGGCGTGGGAGCAGGGCCGCAAGGACGTCTATCGTCTCCATAGAGATGGAACTGTCACCCTCACCATGCAGTTCCGGGAGTTCGCGGGGATGTTTATGGAGCACTGCCACAACACGGTGCACGAGGACCATGCCATGCTCTTACGGTTTGAAGTGGGCCGCGGGCTGGTGCCTTTGCCGACGCCAAGCCCCACGCCGCAGGGCGTGAAGTTCATCAGCACAAGCGTCTTGAAGGGAGCTTTCTAAGAGGTGCTTCTTATCGCCACAAAGCAGGATAGTTACAAAGCTCGATCGTCACCAGCAGGCCGGCGGGTCCCACAGGGCGCCCCGCCGGCCATCGTCGAAAAGCCTGGCTTGAGAGCCAAAGGAGCCGACACCATGCGACAGAAGAGAGTGCCAGCCGGTGCAGCGGCTGTAGTATTGTTTCTGACAGCGCTTCTGACCGGGGCGATCTTCATACCTGTTACCCCCGCTTCGGCTGCCACTTGGGGGGCGAACTACTTTCCCAATATTCCACTAACCACCCAGGACGGGAAGACAGTCCATTTCTACGACGATCTACTTAAAGACAAGAAAGTGGTGATCAATTTTATCTATACCAGATGCGGGGATTCTTGTCCGCTTGAGACCGCCCGGCTGGCACAGGTGCAACGAATTCTGGGCGACCGGATGGGGCGCGACATTTACTTTTACTCCTTCAGCGTGGACCCGGTACGGGATACGCCGGAAGAACTCAAATCCTATGCGGAGAAGTACCATGCCGGGCCGGGGTGGCTGTTCCTGACCGGCAAGAAGGCGGACATCGACATGGTGCGGAAGAAGTTTGGGTTGGGTACTCGCGCCGGCGAAAACGAAGTCACCGACCACAGCACCAGCCTGATGATCGGCAACACGGCGGCCGGCCAGTGGATACGTGACAGTTCCCTGGACAACCCCCAGTACTTAGCCGTGATCATCCGCGACTGGCTGTCCAGTTGGGCGGACCCCACGCCGGGCCAGAGTTACGCCGAGAAGCCTCCCCTTCCCCCATCTGCGGCGGATAAGGGTACACGCCTGTTTCAAAGCCGGTGCGCCGCCTGCCACACCATCGGTGAAGGCGACAGTCTGGGGCCGGACCTGCTCGGCGTGACGACCGCCCGCAAGCCGGACTGGCTGGCCGGCATGATTGCGGCGCCCAACGAAATGCTGTCGAAAAAAGACCCCGTCGCTACTGCCCTGTTCGCCAAATACAAAGAATTGCGGATGCCCAACCTGCGCCTGAGCGAGGTTGATGTAGACGCCCTGATCGGATATTTAAAGGCTCAGGATGCCGCTCACCAGGCCGGGCATGGCAAGGCGACGGCTGGCAGGGCCACCCCAAACCTTCCAGGCAATCCCGCTCCGCTCACTGACACGCTCCTACCGGCCTGAGTTTGGTCTTGGCCCCCAAATCGCCTGGGGCGCATTCCCCGACCGGCTCTAACAAAGCACCGTTCAGAGATGTTAAGCCTACCCGAGCGTCTTGTTACGTGCACCTACTCTCCTGGGATACGCCTGTAAACTCTAGACCGATTCACACGAAGAATGTCCGCAGAGTGACACAAAACTCGTTTGTGAGTTGAATTACGGTTGATGTCGCAAATAATAGGGCCACAGGGCCTACGAGGAAGCGGTGCCGTGTTGCCGCGTCGCCGTGAGATCTACGGCGTCGTGAGTGTGGCAGCCTTACAGCCAATTGGGCCGGCCTCGGAATCTTAACGCTCCAGGCATCTTGAATAGCGACCGAAACACCAGCTTTGCAGCAGCTACTGCGTAGCACAGCCAGAGCTGTCTGACTACTTGCGTAGAGAAGAGTAAAAACAGGAGGAGACTACCAAATCTATGAGCCGAGGGCACTTTTTCCTTCCATGGAATGCTTCGAAAGCACGACTACGAGAGGCGGAGAACGCACGAAAGAACCGTCTGGAGATCGTCAAGGCCGTCTCACAGGGCGCGGTTTCGAGGCGTGAACTTTTCAAATGGGGCGTGATTACGGGGGCCGGCCTTTTAGCCCCGATCCACGGTCTGAATCCGTTCGTCAGAAGCGCTTATGCGGATGGCGGCGGCGGCATTCCGACGGGCACTCCGCCGAGCCCGGGGACCGTTGGGCTGGACTTCAGCCAACCGATGCCACCGTTCGAGGTTTTGCCGCGGATACCTTACTCTAAGCTGAACCCCGTTCCAACAGTTGAGGCCAATACGACACAGATGCCTGTGAGCCCCTTGTTGGGTGGGTACACTGGCCCCATTGAGGGGCGTCCGCCGGGGCCGGATTGGGCGCACCAGAGATGGGACGAATTCCTGCCGAAGGTGGCGTTTGAGGTCACGCAGGAAGGCGCCAAGACCAACCCGAACGGGAACATACCGTTTACGTTTTACAACTCCCTGTCCAACCCGTCTAAGTCACTGCCGGCGCAGAATGTCAATTCGATGTGGACTTTCAATGGCACCGTCCCGCCTAAACTGGTGCAGGGCCGGTACGGGGAGCCCCTTCTCCTCCGCCACCACAATAATCTGCCTGCCGACGTCACCAAGAACAACGGCTTTGGGCGCCATACCATCACCACTCACGAACACAACGGCCACCATGGCGCGGAGAACGACGGCTTCGGGAACGCGTTCTTCTTCCCCGGCCAATTCTATGACTACCACTGGCCGATCATCCTGGCCGGGCACGACTCAATCAACACCAACGCAACCGATCCCAGGGCTGGCGGCCCGGATGACAATTTCGGCGTCAACAAAGTGCCGGGAGACTGGCATGAGACCATGAGCACGCATTGGTTCCACGACCACATGTTCGCCTTCACGTCGCAAAACGTGTACAAGGGCAACGCCGCCATGTTCAACATCTACAGCGCGCTCGATCGCGGCAACGAGACGGTCAAGGACGGGGTGAATCTACAGCTTCCCAGCGGGACGGACAAATCGTGGGGAAACCTGGAATACGATATCAACCTGGTGCTGGCCGATAAGGCTTGGGATGCGGAGGGGCAACTCTACTTCGATATTTTCAATTTTGACGGGTTCCTGGGCGACGCTATCACGGTGAACTTCGCCTACAAGCCGTACTTTGAAGTGGAAGCCCGGCGATACCGCTTCCGCATCCTCAACGGCAGCGTGGCGCGTTTCTTCAAGCTGGCCTTGAGCGATGGCTCCCCGATGATGCAAATCGCCAATGATGGCAACCTGATGCCACATCCGGTAACCCAAACCCAGTTGGACGAACAAGGCATCGGTGAGCGCTTCGATATCATCATCGACTTCTCACGTTACAAACCAACCCCGACTAACCCCAATCCCAAGGTCTGGATGGTGAACCTGTGCGAGCATGAGGACGGGAAGGGGCCGAAAGACGACCTCTCGCTGGCCCAGGCCCTCTCAGGGAAATCGAGCGACCCTGGCGTCGGTAGCTTCCTGGAATTCCGGGTAATCCCGATGAAATCGGGTACTACAGACACAAGCAAGCCACTGACCGATGCCGATACGCTGATCCCGAATCCGGATCTGTCGAAGATCAAAGTGGCGCGGGAGCGCACCTTCGAATTCGGGCGTTCCGGTGGGACTGACGCCGCCCCTTGGACCATCAAAACTGATGGCGGGCAGGGCCTGGCCGCCGACCTCAGGCACGTTTCGGCCGCACCCAAAGAGGGCACTCTCGAGATCTGGCACATGAATAACGGCGGCGGAGGCTGGGATCACCCGGTCCACGTCCACTTTGAAGAGAGCCAGCTCCTCGCCCGCAATGGCAGCTTCAGCAATGTACCGCTGTGGGAGCGGGGCCGCAAGGACGTCTATCGCCTCCATCCAGGCGGAAATATCACCATCGCCATGCAGTTCCGGGAGTTCGCGGGCATGTTCATGGAGCACTGCCACAACACCACGCATGAGGACCACGCCATGCTCTTACGGTTTGAAGTGGGTCAGGGGCTGGTGCCAATGCCGACTCCCTGCCCGACGCCGCAAGGTGTTAAGTACGTCAGCACAACCGTCGAGCCGGGAGCATTCACGCCCTGAGGTAAGAGGCTCGGGCAATACAGTGACGAGAACCGCTCTCTGACGGTCTAGCTTCAAGTAGCGGCCCGGAGAGGCATTGTGGCCTCATTCGGAGCCGTGACCGTCAGGGAGCGGTTAGTTTAATTGGCATAAAAAGGACCTAATACCATGCGAAGGAAGACTCTGGCGGCCGCAGTAGCGGTGTTTGTGACGAGGTTTCGGTCGGGGTTTCCGATGGCGTTTGTGACTGCCGGGATCCTCCTGTCGTTTGCCCCTGCTTCGGCCGCGAGTTGGGGGGCGAACTACTTTCCCAACATCCCACTAACCACCCAGGATGGGAAGACGGTCCATTTGTACGACGATCTTCTCAAGGACAAGAAGGTAGTGATCAATTTCATCTACACCAGGTGCGGGGACTCTTGCCCGCTTGAGACGGCCCGGCTGGCTCAGGTGCAACGAATTCTCGGCGACCGGATGGGGCGCGACATTTTCTTTTACTCCTTCAGCGTGGATCCGGTGCGGGATACGCCGGAGGAACTCAAAGCCTATGCGGCGAAGTACCATGCCGGGCCCGGATGGCTGTTCCTGACCGGTAAGAAGGCGGACATCGACATAGTCCGCAAGAAGGTGGGGCTGGCCGCTCACGCGGACGAAAACGAGATCACCGACCACAGTACGAGCATCATGATCGGCAACACGGCTAGCGGCCAGTGGATTCGGGACAGTTCCATGGACAACGCCCAGTATATAGCCGTCATCATCCGCGACTGGTTGTCGAGCTGGACGGACCGGGCGCCGGGCTCCGGTTACGGGGGCCAGAGTTACGCGGAGAAACGGCCGCTTCCCGCGTCGGCGGCGGATAAAGGTACGTACCTGTTCCAGACGCGGTGCTCCGCTTGCCACACCATCGGCGAAGGCGACGGTCTGGGGCCGGATCTATTGGGTGTGACGACGGTCCGCAAGCCGGACTGGCTGGCCGGCATGATTGCGGCCCCCAACGAGATGCTGTCGAAAAAGGACCCCGTCGCCACGGCCCTGTTCGCCAGGTTCAAGGAGGTGCGGATGCCGAACTTGCGCCTGGGCGAGGTTGATGTCAACGCTCTGATCGGATTCCTGAAGGCTCAAGACGCCGCTCACGAGGGCGGGCATCGGAAGGCTGCGGCTGTAGGTGCCGCGCCAGATGTTCCAGGCAAACCCGCTCAATAACCAAGCTCACCTTGGCCTTTCGCGTGCCGGGCCGGAGGAACCCGGCGCACGACAGCCCAGATTCGTAAGCTAAGTACACCGTTTCATAAATACAGTCGCCTATTTCGACGAAACCGCTCCTAAGCTAACGGTCGCGGCTTTGATCGGAGCCGCGCGCGTTAGCAAGCGGTTTCCCGATACGTCGGCGTATTTATGAAACGGTGTACTAAGCTACCTCACGCTCATCGGAGCGTCCACTGAGCGTGAGGTCCTGGCATCGGTTCAGGCTCCGTTGGCTGGCGCACTGCAGAATCCACCTCTTCACGATGCCGGCCGCTGGGTCGAACTTGCCGGCATCCTGATATACTTCCAGGAAGACCTCCTGCATCACGTCCTCGGCGCCTGCGCGGTCCCGCAAGATGCAATGCGCCACGCTGTACACCTGGCGCCAGTGGCGATCAAAGTGAACCGCCACCACCGTTCAAATAGTTAACCCGTCCTGAGCGGGGTTTTGTTATGTGCCTTTTCGCTCCTTCATAAGATACACCTGTAAATTTTACCCCTTCAGCCCAATAAAATGGCCTCGGAATGACACAAAATCCATTTGTGAGTTGGATACGTGTGTAAACGCCCCTGATGTCGCAAAACATGTCGCAAAACCAGGGCCGACTAGATGTACCAGGAGGATTCGCTGCGGTGCCGTTCGCACTGCGCTGTGGTGGATCTTGGAAACGTGGAACAAACAAGAACGGGAGGCAATGACTCGTCACCGTATAGAAAAGCGGCTTCCACGGCCGCAGCTTAGTGGCTGGTTTGGCCGCCTCGTGAAATTATGAAGGAGACTCGAATGGGCTATTGATTCAAGATAGCCAGTAAGTTATTACATAAGTAAACAAGAGAACCGGTTCTTAGATACGATCCTGAAGCGGCTTATTAGCTTTGACCTTCCCTTCCAGCGCTTTTCGACAACCGCGTAGGTTGCGAGGCTTTGCCATGTAGCAGGGAGGCAGATGTGTTCTTATATGAAACGCGGGAGAGAACCGGCCAAACTGGACCTGCTCTCGGCAGGCTCCCTTCAAGTCGCGCCAGTGTGCTGAACGGCGGTGCACGCCATACGACTGCGGTCCGGCTTGTGCGATTCTCGGTTAAACAGACCCCACGGGCCCCGACATCCGGCTAGGCTTATAGTAATGCCCTTAGCCTGGAACGGGCTAATGACACAATTAACTCGTGACCCGCGAATCTGGTTGAACACAGTAGTAAACAGTTACCCGCTCCAGGTTTGAGAGAGATACAGGTCACTTATCGGTCTGCGGCTGTCGAGCCGCCGTTGACTCTGAGCGCCATCCGGCGCCCTTTGACACATTGACCATGCCGGTTACATAACTTGGCGGCTACAGCGTGACTCGGCGAGAGCTGCCCTAATTTTTTGCCAGGAGAAGCATAGATTATGAGCAGAGATCACTTTTTCCTTCCATGGAACGCGTCGAAAGCAAGGCTACGAGAAGCGGAGAACGCACGCAGGAACCGTCTGGAGATCGTCAAGGCGCTCTCGCATGGTACCGTTTCGCGGCGCGAACTTTTCAAATGGGGCCTGATTACGGGGGCCGGTTTGATAGCCCCGATCCAAGGCCTGAGTCCGTTCGTCAAAAGCGCTTATGCCGATGACGGCGGCGGCATACCCACGGGCGCTCCGCCGAGCCCGGGGACTGTCGGGCTGGATTTCACGCAGCCCCTGTTGCGGTTCGAGGTTTTGCCGCGGAGTCCTTACGGCAGCCTGAACCCGGCCCCGACGGTGGAGGCCAATACCACACTGACGTACAGCGTGGACCCCTTGTTGGGCGGAGGCATTGGCCCCGTGGAAGGGCGTCCGCCAGGGCCGGACTGGGGCCACCAGCGGTGGGATCAATTCGCGCCGGAGGTGGCGTATGAGGTCACGCAGGCAGGCGCCCAAGCCAACACCAACCCTTACGGGGGGTCCGGCTACATCCCGTTCAAGTTTCACCCCTCACTGCCGGTGCAGGGTCCCAATACGATGTGGACGTTCAATGGCACCCTCCCGCCCAAGCTGATCCTGGCCCGGTACGGGGAGCCTATCCTCTGCCGCCACCACAATAACCTGCCTGCCGATGTCAAACAAAACGGCGGCTTCGGCCGGCATACCATCACCACCCACTTGCACAACGGCCACCACGGCGCGGAGAACGACGGCTTTACGGGCGCGTTCTTCTTTCCCGGCCAGTTCTACGACTATCACTGGCCCATGATTTTGGCCGGGCACGACTCGATCAACGTCAACGCAACCGATCCCCACGCCGCGAGCCCCGACGACTCTTTCGGCGCCGTCGCCAACTCGAAGGTGCCGGGCGACTGGCACGAAACCATGAGCACGCATTGGTTTCACGACCACATGTTCAGTTTCACGTCGCACAACACGTACAAGGGCAACGCCGCGATGTTCAACATCTATAGCGCGCTCGATCGCGGCAACGAATCGATCAACGACGGGGTGAATCTGCAGCTTCCCAGCGGCACGGCCAAATCGTGGGGCAACCTGGATTACGACGTCAACCTCATGCTGTCCGATAAAGCCTGGGATTCGGCGGGGCAACTCTACTTCGATATCTTCAATACGGACGGGTTTCTGGGCGATGCCATGACCGTGAACTTCGCCTACAAGCCGTATTTTGAAGTGGAGGCGCGCAAATACCGCTTCCGCATCCTCAACGCCAGCGTTTCGCGCTTCTTCAAGATAGCCTTGAGCGATAGCTCCCCGATGATCCAGATCGGCAATGACGGCAACCTGCTCCCGCAGCCGGTAACCTTGACCCAGTTGGACGAACAGGGCATCGCGGAACGCTACGATATCGTCATCGATTTCTCGCGTTACACAGCGGGCCAAAAGGTGTGGATGGTGAACCTGACCGAGCATCAGAACGGGGCCGGGCCGAGCCGGGACCTGACGGTGGCCCAGGCCCTCGCCGGCAAATCGAGCGACCCCGGCGTGGGTGAATTCCTGGAATTCCGGGTGATCCCGATGAAGGCGAGTACCGACCCGAGCAAAGTGCCCGCCACCCTGATCCCCAACCCGGATCTGTCGAAAATCCCGGTGGCGCGGGAGCGCACCTTCGCATTCAAGGATGGAGGCAGCGACTCCAATCCCTGGAGCATCCGGACGGATAACGGGGAAGATTTGGACGCCGACTTCGGCCGGGTTTCCGCGGCACCCAAGCAGGGTACCCGCGAGGTCTGGACACTGATCAACGATGGAGGAAACTGGGATCATCCGATCCACATCCACTTCGAAGAGGGCCAGATTCTCTCCCGCAGCGGTGGCGATGGAAACTCCAGGGGCGGTGTACCGGCGTGGGAGCGGGGCCGCAAGGACGTCTACCGCCTCGGTAGAGATGGAACCGTCACCATCACCATGCAATTCCGGGAATTCGCCGGGATGTTCATGGAGCACTGCCACAACACGGTGCATGAGGACCACGCCATGCTCTTACGGTATGAAGTGGGCACCGGGCTGGTGCCTATGCCGACCCCAAGCCCAACGCCGCAGGGCGTGAAGTATATCAGCACCACCGTCCTGAAGGGCGCATTCTAAAAGGCTGCCCCGGATCGTCACTACCATCGTCGTTACCGGGATCGTCACAACCGATGCCGGCGGGCCACCCACAGGGCGACTCGCCGGCCGTCATCGCAGGAATTGAGAGCACAAAGGAGCCAACACCATGCGACGGAAGAGTCTGCCAGCCGGCACGGCGGCAGTGGTCGTGTTTCTGACCGCGGCAGTCTTCATGCCTGTTACCCCCGTTTCGGCCGTGACTTGGGGGGCGAACTACTTTCCCAACATCGAACTGACCACCCAGGACGGAAAGACGGTCCATTTCTACGACGATCTTCTTAAAGACAAGAAAGTGGTGATCAATTTCATCTACACCCGGTGCGGTGACGCTTGCCCGCTTGAGACCGCAAGGCTGGCACAGGTGCAACGACTGCTAGGCGACCGGATGGGGCGCGACATTTACTTTTACTCCTTCAGCGTGGATCCGACGCGGGATTCGCCGGAGGAGCTCAAAGCCTATGCGGAGAGATACCATGCCGGACCCGGCTGGCTGTTCCTCACCGGCAAGAAGGCGGACATCGATACGGTGCGCAAGAAGTTTGGGCTGGCGGCTCGCGCCGGCCAAAACGAGATCACCGACCACAGCACCAGCCTCATGATCGGCAACACGGCGGCCGGCCAGTGGATACGCGACAGTTCCCTGGACAATCCCCAATACCTGGCCGTGATCATCCGCGACTGGCTATCCAGTTGGGCGGACCCCACGCCGGGCAAGAGTTACGCCGAGAAGCCTCCCCTTCCCCCGTCTGCGGCGGACGCGGGTACACGCCTGTTTCAGAGCCGGTGCGCCGCCTGCCACACCATCGGCGAGGGCGACAGTTTGGGGCCTGATCTGCTGGGCGTGACGACCGCCCGAAAGCCGGACTGGCTGGCCGGCATGATTGCGGCGCCCAACGAAATGCTGTCGAAAAAAGACCCCGTCGCTACTGCCCTGTTCGCCAGATACAAGGAGGTGCGGATGCCCAACCTGCGCCTGAGCGAGGTTGATGTGAACGCTCTGATCGGATACCTGAAGGCTCAGGATGCCGCTCATGGCGGCGAGCATGGGAAGCGCTAAGCTTCGTAAGCTACCGCGCCCGCATAGGAACTTCCGCTGATCGGGAGGGCTGCCAACGGTTGAGGCTCCGGTGGTTAGCGCGCTGTAGAATCCACGTCTTCACGCTGCCGCCCGCAGGGTCGAACTTGCTGGCATCCCGGTAGATTTCCAGGAAGACCTCCTGCATCACGTCCTCGGCTACCGCGCTGTTCCGCAAGATCCGGTCCGCCACGCTGAACACCTGGCGCCAGTGCCGATCGAAGAGTATCGCCAGGGCGTCCGTAGCGCCACCTCGGAGTTGTTGCAAAAGATCCTCGTCGGACACGTTTCCTAAGCGAAATGACCTCATCCTCTGAAACCCGTTCAGATATGTTAACCCGCACTGGCGACTTTTGTTATGTGTTTTTTCTTACTTTTGTAAGTTACATATGTAAACTTTTAGGGATTCCCACGAAAGTGACACAAAACCCGTTGGCGACTTGGATACGAATACAAAGCGCCCTCAACGTTGCAATCCAACGGGAAACCTATAGACGTACTGGGACCAGTCGGCGCAGAGCGGGGACGCAGCACATCGGTATCATCGGTTTCGGCATCGAACCGCGGGATCGTCGTCGGCGTACCCCGCGCTATCCAACCTGCAACAAATCCGGCCTAACCTACCCTCGATGATGTAGCGCCGCCGAGGGCTGAGGCTGCCCGCCCCCCCAACGGTGTCACCTGCGCGCTCAGCGCTCGAAATCCCTGAAAGAAACGCGACACCGCGAAGACTCTGATAACTACTGGCAACGTCATGCTATACCCTCTCGTAAGGGCTACCTTTGCGTTACTTAGGGGACTTTCCAAGCTCCAACCCGATCGCTCATGCTGGGGGTCGCCCTGCCGGATCGACCTGCCGGATCGAAAGGATCGCCAATGGCTGGAGAACCGATTCTCATCGTAGACGATACACCCGTCAGCTTGAACCTCAAGCGGCTGCTGCTGACCCGTGAGGGGTACGTTGTCCGAACGGCGGCACATGCCGAAGAGGCGATCGAAATGCTCGGGTCGTTCCGGCCGGACCTCATTCTGGCGGATATCCGGCTGCCCGGGATGGACGGCCTGGAAATGGCCCGGCGGATCAAAAAGAATCCCCAGACCAAAACCATCAAGGTAATCGCGCTAACCGGCATGGCCGAGAGAGGCGACCTGGAGCGGGCCGCCGCGGCCGGTTGCGACCAGCACCTCACCAGGCCGGTCGAGACCCAAGTGTTAGCGGCTCACATCCGGCAGTTGCTGGATCGCCCAGGGGCCCTGCCGGCGCAGCGCCGCCTGCCGGCTCCGGAATTGCCAGCTCCGGAACCGGCTTTCGCCGAATTGCCGGGCGGGCCCGAAGTGGAAAGCCTGCGGCGGAGTTTCCTGAACGAAGGCGCGGCGAAAACACGCCAAATGGTGGACACTCTGGGTGCCGGCTTCGACGCCGGGGTGGCGGCCCGGCTATTGCACGGGTGGATCGGCGGCGCGGGGCTTCTGGGTCATCTGGAAATCTCAAAAATAGCGCGCGGCATCGAAGAGATGCTGAGGCAGCCGCCGTTCCAGGTTAAGGAGTTGCGCGAATGTCTCGCCAATCTTCTGATGGCATTCACCTATTTGCGGGACGCCGACGAGCCTGCGGTTCCGGAGAATGTGGCCCGGGCTCTGCGCGGAAAACGCGTGGCGCTGATCGGATTCACGGCGGAATGCGCCGATTCCGTGAGCGCAACGCTGGCGCAGGTGGGCGCGCATCCGCTGCTATTCGAAGCGGGGGAAAGCCCTGGACGCCCATCGATTCGGCAGTGCGACCTGGTGATGGTCCACGTCCGGCCGGAAACTCTGGTTTGCCGATGGCTGGACGGGGCCGCGGCTCTGCCGGCCGGAATGCAACTGGTGCTGGCCGGGGAACGCCGGGACTTGCTGAGGCTGCCGGTGGCCGCACTGGCGCGCGATGCGGAACTGCTGGCCGATCCGTGGCACACCGGAGAGGTGCTGCTCAGGCTGCACATGGCTCTGAACCGCCGCACCGCAGCCCTTGCGGGTTCCTCGCCAGTAGCTCCTGCGTCGGAACCGAAGCATGACAGGCCGCTAAAGGCGCTGGTCTGTCCCACTCCAGCGCCGGAACCTGAGGTGGTCCCGCGCCCGAAGGTGGTGCTGGCCGACGATGATGCCATCGTGCTGACTGTGGTGGGCTCCACCCTGCAAAACTACGGCATGACGTGCGAGACGGCCAACAACGGCCAGGACGCGCTGCGCCTGATCCGGGAAACGCAACCGCACGTGGCGGTGCTGGACGTCAACATGCCGGGCCTGGATGGCTACGAAGTGCTGACGGCGGTTCGCGCGGAGAACCTGCCCGTGGCGGTAATCCTGCTGACGGCGCGGCAGCGGGAAGGCGACATTCTTCGCGGCTTCCAGCTCGGCGCCGACGACTACCTGGTGAAGCCGTTCAATCCGCTGGAACTGATGGCGCGAATGAAGAGGCTGCGGCGCCGATGATTACCACGGCGCTCAAGGTGGTGCTGGCGCTGGAAGCGGTCTGGGCGGCGGTGCTTCTGGCATTACTGGGCGTCACATTGGCGGTTTTGTCCAGAAACCGGAAGCGGCGGCTGGCAGCCCTTGCGGCCGGCTCCGCCATTCAGGAGGCGGTGGCACTCCACCTGAGCGGCAACAACGATCTGACTCAGTTACGCAGCCTGGCCAAGACGCATCCCGAAGCGGTGGAGGCTGGGGTTCTGGCTTTCCAATCCACGGTACGCGGCACCACACGCCTGGCGGAACTGGCCGTGGGTTTGGGATTGGTGGAGCGGTGGTGTGAGGCGGCCCGCTCCGGAAAGCCGGCCCAGCGCAAACGGGCCTTTTCGCGGATCGCCGCCATGGCACAGGCGGAGCCCGTTCGGCTGGCGGCACGAGATGTCCCGGTGGCAGGGCTAAACGATTCCGACGCGCAGGTACGCCTGGAGGCGGCGCGCGCCATGGTCTGCTCCGAGGACCCGCGGCAGGTGGCGCAGGTCTTCGAGGCGATGCTTAGGGATGCCCCTTTGAACCGTATGCTGCTGGCGCCGATGTTGCGGCGCTACGCGGCCGGGTTGTGCAGTACCGCGATTCCCAAGGCATTGGCAGTGCCGGGTATTGCACCACCGGATACCGGGCGCCTGTTGAACCTGCTGCGGCTGCTGGTCTCCTGGGAATGCAGCCTTCCTCTGCTGGTGGATTTGAGGCCGCTGGCGGAACACCCGGAGCCGGCGGTGCGCCTGGAGACCATGCGTCTGCTGGCACAAGTACCCACCAGCACGATCAACCGCGACGCCATTCTGGCTGGTATGTCGGACCGGGACCCGGCGGTGGCGATGGCGGCAGTGGCGACGGTGGGGAGGCTGAAACTCCCGGACGCCGTCCCGCAAGCGGCCAGTTGTCTGAAACGGGGCGTCGAAGGCCTGGCGCAAGCCGCGGCCACCGTGCTTTTGGAAATGGGACCGGAGGGCCGGTGTGCGCTGGCCAGGTTTGCTCTGGAAGGACAGGTTGGGAATCCGGACCCCATCGCCGACCCCAGGGCCGACCCCGTTGCCTCAATGGCGGTGCCCGCGGCTTTGGAATTGGCGCGGCCAGCGGAGGTGTCCGCATGACGGAGCCCCTGGTGGTGAAGGTTGCCCTGCTGACTCCCAGCCTGCTCTTTCTGATTTGCCTGGGCCTTCTGGGCGCTGCCGCGGGGCGTGTGGTCCTGCTGCTGAAAGGGGCACTGGAGGCACGCCGGCAACGGGCTAACGGGACGGACGACAGTTGGGCGACGCTGTTGCGGTCGGATCTGGTGCCTGCGGTGGCCGTGATTGCGGCGCCGCCGGATGCGTCCGATGCGTCGTGCCGGTTTGTGAGGCGGCTGCTCAACCTGCATGCCGGAAATTCCGAGATGGTGCTGGTGTTGGATGGCCCTTCGGATGCCGCGATGGAGGTCTGGAAGCGGGAGTTCCACCTGCAGCCAACTTCGCGCCTGGTGAACCCTAGGCTGGTGAACGCCGGGCTGGTGAACCCCGGGCTGGCAACCAAACCGGTAAAGGCACTCTATGTTTCGAGCGAGTCGATCCCGTTGGTGGTGGTGGAAAAGGAACCGGGTGGACGGGCGGATTGCCTGAACGCCGGCGTCAATGTGGCTAATGCGCCGGTCATCGCAACCGTGGATGCGGACGCGCAGTTCGTCGAAGAGTCGCTGTTGCGGTTGCTGCGCCCCATGCTGGCGGACCCTCAACAGACGGTGGCGGTTTGTGCGGTGGCGCCCGGTGCGTCCGAACCCGGCTGGGCGGCCCGGTTCTACCGGCTGGGATTTCTGCGGACGTGGTTGGGGCGGTGCGCCGGCCTGGCGGCTTGGAATGCTTTTCTGCCGGCGCCGGGGTGCTTCACGATGCTGAGCCGCGATGCCGTGTTGCGGGCCGGCGGATTTCAGGCGGGTCCGCTGGAAATGGCGATCCATCTGCATGCGCTGGCCCGGGCCGCGCATCAGCCCTATCGCATCGTTTTCATTTCCGAACCGATGTCTCGCCCATCGGCGCCGAGGCAATACGGCGCGGTTCGGGAGGCGGTGGCGCGCGACCAGATGGAGGTGGGGGCGGCGCTTCACTTCCACAAGGGTTTGGTGCCAGGTTCCGGCAGTCTGGGCTGGCTCGCGATTCCGGGTCTGCTGGCGTCGCGGCTCTTGCTGCCGCTGATTGAGACTGCCAGCCTGCTGTTGGGAGCGGCGGCAATGGCGGCGGGTTGGATCGCGCCGGCGACGTTCGCACTGCTGGTGGCGGCGCCGCTGGCCGCCGAAACGCTGGTGTCGATGACGGCGGTTCTACTGGAGCAACTGGCGTCGGGCGCCAACGCCGAACCGCGCCAGGTGGCCACCCTGTTCTTCAGCTCCATAGCGGAGAGTCTGGGTTACCGCCAGTGGAAGAATCTTTGGATGGTGCGCGACCTGCTCCGCGGGTACCGCGCCGCCGCCCTGGGAACGAATAACGCGGGAACGAGTATCGCGGGAACAAATAACGCGGGAGCGAAATAACCCATGACGATAATCAAGCGGCAGCACTTGCGGGAACCGGTGGATTTTGAGCTGGTGGTCTATTGGGAATTCGGTGAAGGGCAGGTAGGCTCGTGCCATCCCCAGGCGCGGGACCTCTCGGACGGCGGAATGCGCCTGCGGAGCCCGATTCGGATTGCGCCCGGGATGCACGTTTTTCTGGACGTGGCGCGGCCCGGGTTTCCGCTGGAAGGCGCGATCCGCTACTGCGTGCCCGACGGCGGAGAATTCCGCATCGGTGTGGAATTTTCCACTGGGGCCGGGCAGTCCACTGGGGCCGGGCAGTCCACCGGAGCCGGGCAATCCACTGACGCGCCGTCGGACATCGACTATTACGAAGTGTTCCAACTGAGCCCGAAGGCCGATTTGGAGACGATTCACCGGGTATACCGGCTGATGGCGGCGCGCTACCATCCGGATAATCTGGAGAGTGGCGACCACGAGAAGTTCCTGCTGCTTTCGGATGCCTACCAGGTTCTGACCGACCCCGAACGCCGCCGCCGGTACGATGCGATGCGGGGCGAGCGAAAGCAGCCACAGCCGTTGCCGCTGTTTCAAGCCAAAGCATTCGTGGACGACAAGGAAGGCGAAGCCAACCGCCGGCTGGGCGTGCTTTGCCTGCTCTATGCGCAGCGGCGGCGGGATACGGGCCATCCCAATATCTCGCTGCTGGTAATGGAAGAGACGATGGGGATTCCGCGGGAGCACCTGGAGTTCACGTTGTGGTATCTGAAGCAGAAACGGTACGTGGAGACGACCGATGGCGCCGATTGCAGCCTGACCGTGGATGGGGTGGACTTCGTCGAGGAGCACGCACCCGCACAGACGATTCTGACGAAGTTGCTGCACACGGCGGGGCCGGCCAGCCCGGGGCCGGTTCCGGTGCCGTAGGGGAGCGCCCACCCAGCCGGGGTACCAAGGCCACGATGCGGAGCCTGCCTCGCGGGGCGGCCAGCCCCAAGCTAAACCGCATCAGGGCGTTCCCTTACGCTCGGGTATTCCCGTTGCCACCAGACTTAAGTATTCTCTCCGCGAAGGCAGTAGACTTAAGGAGAGGCACGTTAACACATGATACGCGTTAACATATGAAACCGGACGGGCCAGCCCGGGCCCGCTCGTTAAGCGATGTGAATGCCTCCGTCGGCACCACGCACGCATCTGTCTGGCGGCGGCTGCTGGCATTCGCCGGACCTGCCTACCTGGTCAGCGTTGGCTACATGGATCCCGGCAATTGGGCCACCGACCTGGAAGGCGGCTCGAAGTTCGGCTATCAGCTTCTCTGGGTGCTGGTAATGTCGAACGGGATAGCCATCCTCTTCCAAACTCTGAGCGCGCGGCTGGGCGTGGTGGCGGGGCGGGACTTGGCACAGGCCTGCCGGGAAGCGTACCCTCGCCCCATCAGCCTGGCACTCTGGGTCTTGTGCGAAATCGGCATTGCCGCTTGCGATCTCGCCGAAGTGCTGGGCGCGGC
>DATMNI010000241.1:0-34014 GCA_035570275.1 Candidatus Acidiferrales bacterium
GGCCCCCTGCCGGCTAGGCGTTTCGCTCGCCGCCAATTGCGCCCGGAACTGCACGTGCCGCAGTCGCGTCAGTTCGACCAGTGGCCGCCACGCGGCATGCACCAGGTGGTGTTTGATGAGTAGCCGCCAGAACCGGTTGGAGCGCTTGTACAGGTACGACATCGCCAGATACGGCGCCACGGCGCGCCAATCCGCGGGCCGGCGCCGCCAAATCGAGGCGTGCGAGAAGAGGCGCTGATAAATCCAGGCATAACCTCGTTCCAGTTCCTCAGGTGACATGTTTTTCGGCCGGAACACCGCGTGCGCCGTGTCATACAGAGCCCAATCGCGGTGCAACAAACGCCCCTCCGCTTCCATTTGCCGGAACAGCGGCGTCGCCGGATAGGGGGTAAGAATGTGGAACGTCGCGCATTCCAGGCGGTTCGCCTCGATCCAGTCGGCTGTCCGGGTGAAGACGTCTTTCCGGTCGTGATCGAATCCCAAGACGAACGAACCATTCACTTCGATGCCGTTGTCGTGCAGCATGAGGACCCGGCGGGAATAGTCGGCAGTCTTCGGTGTTTTCTTCCTTGCATCAATGAGATTCTCATCTGTGAGCGACTCGAATCCTACGAATACGCCCGTACATCCGGCCAGCGCCATGGCACGGATCAAGGTCGGATCGTCGGTGACATCAATGCTGACTGCCGCGCTCCAAATCTTGTTCAGCGGCTGCAGCGCCTGACACAATTCGCGCAGGTACTCCCGGTTAGATCCCAGATTGTTGTCGATGAAGACCGCGTAGGGTTGCGTATCCGCCAGGAACTCCGCAGCGATCTGGTTGGGATCTCGCATTCGATACGGCATACGCAAGCCATCCGTTGCCAGGTAGCAAAACCCGCACCGGTTGTGACAACCGCGGGTGGCAATCAGACTGGTGGTGGTGAGAAAGCTCCTTCGCGGAAGCAGCGATCGCCTTGGCGCCGGGTCCTGGCGATAGTCACTCTCATAGGTCGCCACATATTTCGATCGCAGGCAGCCCGATTCCACATCCGCTAGAATCCGCGGCCAGATCTGCACGCCATCGCCAACGGCAAGCGAGTCGGCGTATGGCGCACACTCTTCGGGACACGAGAGAACGTGCAGTCCGCCCAGCACGACCTTGCTTCCGCGGCTTCGGTACCATTGCGCCAACTCGAACGCCCGCTTCGCGAAGGTCAGGTGGACCGTGATCCCCACCACCTCGGGCATCACGGCAAATGGCGGCCGCCCGTCCAGGAGGTTCTCGTCCCAATACTGAACCTGCCAGTGTTCTGGCGTCGCCGCGGCGAAACTGGTCAAAGCGAGAGTCGGCGTAAGCACGTGCTTTCCGAAGCTCGCGTTTGGATCTTTTGGGTAGAAGGGATTAATCAGGAGCGCATAGCGCGGCTGTATCGGTCCAGCCGGAACGGCGGGATCCAGCACGGGCGGCCGGCTCATCTCAGGCGGGCGCCATCGGTGCGATGGAGATCGCAACCACGGCTGATTTGCTGCTCTCATAAGAATTACTTTACTGTACAAAGTACTTCATGTCAAGAGTTCTGTTCGAGCCGGCATGCTGAGCCAACGCCCCACCTTAACTCCACCGCCTTCCCGCCCTGCTCCTTGCTCTTCTGTGCGGCGTCCATGAAGGCGAACATCTCCGGCGTTTCCTGGTTCGGCACCGGGGGCGCAACAGTCTGGAAGGTGACTTCGCCACAATTCCCTGACTGCTAAACTAAGTCTTTCCAAACCCATTTGCGGAAACACAAATGCCTCCGCAAACGGTCTTCGACGTGGTTGGCGGCAAGGCACGCTGTGGCACCGCCGGAATGGTTTCGGTGGTTACGGGAATTGGACATGACACGCGACGAGGCGATTGCGGAGATCACCCATAAGTTGATCGAGTTCTACCAGCCTATTCGCATCTACCTGTTCGGATCGGTGGCGCGTGGCGATGACGGGCCGGATAGCGATCTGGATTTTCTGGTGGTGGTCCCGGACGATGCGCCCGAGGACAAATTGCGTCCCGGCGCCGGGCGGAGAGCGGTACGTGGAACCGGGTTCGCCAAGGACATCGTGCCGTGGCGCAAGACGGATTTCGAGGAGCGGGCCGCTTGGGTCAGGGCATCCCTGCCGGCCACCGTCGTGCGCGAGGGAAAACTGCTCTATGACACCCAATGAAGCCCGCGCCAGGGAAACAAGGGAATGGCTCGCCAAGGCCGATGAAGACCTGGCCTCGGCGCGTGTGCTCATCGGGTCCGGCCATATCGCCAACGCGCTCTTCTTTTGCCAGCAGGCCGCCGAGAAGAGCCTCAAGGCTTTCTTGACTTGGCACCAACAGGCGTTCCGGCGAACCCACGATCTGGAGGAGTTGGGTGAGGCCTGCCGCGCGATTGATGGCGCGCTGGCTGCGCTATTGGAGCAGGCGGACGTTCTTTCGGATTACGCATGGAAGCTGCGCTATCCCGGAGCGCTCTACACCCCCGAATTGGAGGAAGCTGAGGCCCTGTTCGACGTTGCCCGCGGCATTTTCCGCGAAATCCAGTCGCGGCTCCATAGTGACGGCGCATGAGCAGCAGCCGGAGCAATCGTCATCACGTCTTTCGAGAGTATACCGAGCCTGCGGTCCCGTCGCACAGCCGGGATCGAACCAAGCCCCTGCACGTTCGCCACCCAGTCCCGATCAAGGAATGGGAACCGTGGCAGCGGCACTTCGTACAGGCTGAGCCGGTGTTGAGTGGTGAGAGGCACGTACAGCACCAGCGCGCGCGGAGGATTGGGATCAGGGCGCGACGCGATTACGACGGGCCGTGTCTTCGCGGCGAGTTCCAGATCCACGAGCCACGCCTCACCAATCCGCTCGAATATGAACTTGCCGCTCGCTAAGCCGCGTCACAAGCCCGCTTAACGCGTTCCACTCAAAACCTGAACGGCGCGCTCCAGCACCACGTCGCGGCCCGCGGCAATCGCCTGCCGGGTGGGTTCCACCCGGACATCCGGCTGCACGCCCACCCCCACGAACTCGGTACCATCGGGCATGCGGTCCCACTTGGTGCAGATGCGGGCGTAGGCGCCGTACACCTCCACGATCAGCGGTTGGCCGGTCGATCCACCGGTGGCAGTGCCCACCAGCTTGGCCCGGCCCGACATCTTGAGCGGCACCAGGAAGTCCTCGG
Source organism: Candidatus Acidiferrales bacterium (assembly GCA_035570275.1). GTDB lineage: Bacteria > Acidobacteriota > Terriglobia > Bryobacterales > Bryobacteraceae > DATMNI01. The sequence continues at coordinate 3,177 of DATMNI010000241.1, forward strand.
CGGCGCTGTAAGTGTTCGGCCCGATCAGGACCGCCACGGGTCCAGTGAAGGGCCGCTCGCCGCGCGGCTCCACCACGCCCGAATCGCCTCCCTCGAAGAGCGGCATCGGCCGATTCCATGCGCGGTAAACCGGCCGGTAATCGCGCGTCCGCCACACCGACGTCTGCGTGACAGGCGTATCGATGAGACGGGCGATCAGCGCGAACCCGATGTCGCTGCTTCCTCCGCCGTTGTTTCGGACGTCAATGATCAACCCCTTCGCCCCCAGGATCTGGGGAAAAATCCTATCGAACTCCTTGACCGCGGCATCGCTGCCGAACGTATTCGCCGCCACGTAGGCAACGCCGCCTTCCAGCATCCGGAACTCGAGCGGCGGCCTTTGTGTCCATGGAGCCGATCGGCGCACGCTGCCGAGGTTGCGCGCCATCCGCGCCTCACGCAGCTCACCATCAGTGCCGCGGAGCCGCACGGCGGCGGTGGAACCCGAGGGGCCTGCCAGCACCAACGAAAACGCACGTGCATCGCGATCCTGCGTGGTAGAGGCCGTTACATATTGGTACTCATCTTCGATCACCTTTGCTGCCGGCCGCCCGTCCACCTCCACCACTTCCATTCCGGGCCGCACGCCGCTCGCCTCCATCTCCGCCGTCGCAGCGACAGCGATAACCACCGGCTTGCCTTCAATCGATTCGATGCGAACGGCCGGAGTGTCGCGGTCATCTAAGGCCATGATGCCCGAATGACCGTCGCGCAATAGAGCCATAACGCGCTTCAGCACGGCGATGTACCCGGCCTGCGATTTCGCCGCGATCACATCAGGCAAGTACCGTTCCAACACGGCATCCCAATCGAGCTCCGGGCGTTGATCGAGAAATACGAAGTTCTGCCGCACCTCGCTCCACAGGCGCGCAAATCCCGCCACGCGCAGCATCCGCACTTCGTCCGGGTCGGGAGACGCCGAAGGGACATAAGTGACGACTCTAGGATCGATCGCCTGCCGAACAACGTTCTCCAGCGTGCGAGCCACCAGGTCTACCCAGCCGGCGATCTGACGCCGCTCCTCCGCCGGGTTCTGGTCGAAGTCGATTGTGAACGGCGCGGCGGCGCAGACGCTGAACAGCCAGCGCTGCGGCTGCACTACGGCGCAGACCGCGCTACGGCCTGCAGGCGCCGCGCTTGTCAGAAACAGAAAGAATCCCGCCGCCGGCATCCCGGAATGTGCCTGGCGTCCGTCGTTGAATACTTTGGCCGCCGCCGCGGGCGTCCCGAATTCGAGGATGTCCACCCACGGCTGCATCGCCGCCGCTTCGAAATGCCGCCACCACACGACTCTTACGAGCGTCACCAGCTTGGCCCCGATCCGCAGGTCCGCCCCAGCCGGCGTTTCCGGTATCGGGAGCCGAATCGCGGTGCGCAGATCCTCCCGCACCCGCACTCTCAACAGGGTCGAGGCGAGCGGCTTGGCGCTCTCGATCAACCTCTGCATGTTCTCAAGCGAAGACGGCGCCTCCTGGGCCGCCGCGACGGCGCACAGGGGCAGCAGGGTCAGGGAACGAAACATGGCTCTCGCAGATTAGCAGAATTGTCGCGCACGCTTCACCATGCCGCAGGCCCGCAGCCCTCTAACGCCCTCACTACCGCAACCCCACCGCCTTCCCGCCCTGCTCCTTGCTCTTCTGCGCGGCGTCCATAAACGCGAATATCTCCAGCGTCTCCTCGTTCGGCACCGGAGGCGCGCCGGTTTGGAAAAACTTCACGATCTGCACCACCAGCGGCCGGTAGTCCGCGGCGGTTGAGGACTTGGGGTGGCTCTCCACCACTTCGCGGCCGCGGATCACGACGGCTCCGTAATCGCTGTAGGGGCGGACCGCGTTGACCGTGCCGATGCGCCCATCGGCCCAGCGGCCTACGATCACGTCGCCATATTCGCCCGAGGTGCGAGTGACGGCAACGCAGCCGCGGCCCATGATGGTGTACAGCAGCTCGATGGGATGCACGGCATACCACGACAGGTCCAGGTAGTGGTGCGGCTCGAACGGACCGGGCCCCCAGGTGAACGCGCCGGTGATGTCCGGAAACTTCATGCTGGCTCCGATTTCGCCGAACCGCAGGCTCGACGAACTGAACCACGGCACATGGGCTTCGGCGGCCAGCCGGGCAATCTCGCGGGCGTCCTCCAGCGTGGATGCCAGCGGCTTGTCGATGAACAGCGGCTTGTGCCCCGCAATCACCGGCCTGGCCTGCGCCAGGTGGACACGCCCGTCCCCCGATTCCAGCAGCACGGCATCCACTTTGGTCAGCAGCGTGGCGATGTCCGGCACAATCTCCACACCGTATTTCATGCGGATTTCTTCGGCATACTGCTCCACGCGGTCGGCCGAACTTGGGATGTCTTGGCTGCCGCCTTTGTAGGCCGCCACCACGCGCACTCCGGGAATGTGGCCTTGCTCGCCGGAGTCTCCATTCATCAGCTTCGTAAATGCCGGAACGTGGGAAGTATCCGTTCCAATGATCCCCAGGCGCAGATCGGCCGCCCCGCCGCAGACCGCCGCCAACAAGATTACCGTTAGTTTCACGATGGCATTGTACACCGGCGCCCAGACCCTCTGAGTGCCGCGGACCAACGTCCGGTTTCAGGTATGCCCGTTGCTGCCACGTTGCAGGGATTGAATCAGGCCTTGCAGCTTTTCTTCCGTCACGAGCTGTGCGGCGGCGAGTTGCGTCATTTTCCGGTCAAACTCCGAACCCATCTCCCGGCGCTTCCGGCGCTCAGCGAGGGCTTCGCGGATGCCAGCCTTGATCGCTCGGCTGAGCAGGGCATCTGTCCTGGCGAGCTTGGCTTCGCTCTTGTCGAGTCCAGCCTCGATCCTGGCGAGCGCACCTTCGTTTCTGGCCTGTTGCTCCAGGATGAACTCGATAGTCCGTTCGACGTCCACGCAACCTCCGTTCCCTATGATAACCGAGTTTCAGCCTGCCCCACAAAGGATGGCATTGTACACTGGTACCGCGACCCCCTGGGCCGCCTTTCAGACCCCGGCATGGACCTCACCACCCCACTCACCTACATCAAAGGAATCGGCCCCGCCCGCGCCGCCATGCTGGAATCCAAGGGGTGTCGATCGGTCGAAGACCTGCTTGGCTACGTCCCGTTCCGTTACGAAGACCGCAGCAACATGAAGACCATCGCCCAGCTTGCGCCTGGGGAAATGGCCACGGTCATCACGGAAGTCCGGTCCACCAAACTCTCGGGCTTTAAGCGCCGCAATCTGGGGCTCTTCGAAGTGCGGTTCACGGATTCTTCGCGGGCCATTCTGGCGGGCAAGTGGTTCCACGGCGGCTACCTCGCCAACGTGCTGGGCGAAGGCCTCAAGGTCGCGCTGTTCGGCAAGGTGGAATTCGACAGCTACTCGGGCGAACTCACCATGCTCCATCCCGAATTTGAGATCCTTTCGGGCGACGATGAGGATGGCGAAGCCTCGTTGCACACCGGCCGCATCGTTCCCATTTACGAGGCCGCCGGCAAGATGACCACCCGCGTCCTGCGAACGGTGACCCACCGCATCTTCCAGGAACTGGCGCCGGTGGAGGACAACCTCCCGCAGTTTCTGCGCGACCGTCTGAAGCTGCCGGACTACTGGACGGCCATCCGCCACGCGCATTTCCCGCCGCCCGAAAGCGACCTTCGCCTGCTCAACGCCTTCCGCACTCAGGCGCATTTCCGGCTGATCTTCGAGGAGTTTTTCTGGCTGGAATGCGGCGTCGCCCTGAAGCGCAGCAAGGCGCGCACCCTGCCTGGCATTGCGTTTGAGCTCAACGACCGCGTGCGCGAGCGTGTCAAGGCCATGCTGCCGTTCAAGCCCACCGGGGCGCAGAAGCGCGTGATCAAGGAAATTGCCGACGATATGAACCAGCCGCATCCCATGAACCGCCTGCTGCAGGGCGACGTGGGCAGCGGCAAGACCATTGTGGCCGCCGAAGCCGCCGTGATCGCCATCGAAAACGGGTACCAGGTGGCGGTGCTGGCGCCCACGGAGATCCTGGCCACGCAGCACGGGGTCTATTTCGCGCAGATATTCAAGAAACTGGGTTACGTCACCGCGCGGCTCACCGGTTCCTTCAGCGCCCGCGAAAAAGCGCAGCTCAAAAAGCTGCTGGCGGAGGGGCTGGTGCAGGTGGCGGTGGGCACCCACGCGCTGCTGGAAAAGGACGTCGAGTTTAAGAAGCTGGGCCTGGTCATCATCGATGAACAACATCGTTTCGGCGTGCTTCAGCGCCTGGGTATGGTGCAGAAGGGCGTCACGCCGGACGTGCTGGTGATGACCGCGACCCCCATCCCGCGCACGCTGGCGATGACGCTCTACGGCGATCTGGATGTCTCCGTGATCGACGAACTTCCGCCCGGCCGCAAGCCCGTCAAGACCAAACACTACACCGCCGACCAGATTGAGCTGGCCCTGAGCTTCCTGAAGCTGCAGATCGATGAAGGCCGGCAGGCTTATGTGGTCTACCCGGTGATCGAAGAGTCCGAAACCCAGGCCATGAAAGCGGCGCAACAGGAATACGAGCACCTGTCGCGCGAAGTTTTCCCTGATGTTCCCATCGGCCTGATGCACGGGCGCCTGGGCGCCGAGGAAAAGGAATCGGTGATGCAGCGGTTCAAGGAGGGCCACCTGAAGATTCTGGTTTCCACCACGGTGATTGAGGTGGGCGTGGACGTGCCCAATGCCAGCGTGATGCTGGTGGAGCAGGCCGAGCGATTCGGTCTGGCCCAACTGCACCAGCTTCGAGGGCGGGTGGGCCGCGGCGCTGCCCAGAGCTACTGTATGCTGGTCACCGAAAAGATGAACGACACGGCGCGCGAACGCATTCGCACCCTGGTGGAATCCACCGACGGGTTCTATATTTCAGAGATGGACCTGAAGCTCCGTGGACACGGCGAGTTCTTCGGAACCAGGCAGTCCGGGGTGCCGGCATTCCGCATGGCGGATCTGCAGCGCGATAGCGAAATCCTGGAAACGGCGCGCCGCGAAGCCATCGATTTCATCGCCAGCCCGCCTTCGGCGGACGAACTCCGGCGCGCCGTCGCCTACATCCGCGACCACTGGCAGCGGCGCTATGCTTTGGTGACGGTGGGGTGATGGTGGGCTGAATGCGGTGGGCTGAATGCGAGTGATTGCGGGAGAATTCCGTTCACGAAGACTGAAGAGCATTCCAGGCGATGCGACGCGGCCGACACCGGACCGTCTGCGCGAAACGCTGTTCAACATTCTGAGCCCGCGCATCGCAGGCGCCACGTTCCTGGATGCCTACGCGGGCACCGGCGCAGTCGGCATCGAGGCCCTGAGCCGCGGCGCGCGGCACGCCTGGTTTCTCGAAAAGAACCGCACCGCGCTGGAAGCGATCCGCCAGAACCTGGCGTCGCTGCAACTGGAGCGGCGCGCCTCCGTGGTGGCGGGGCCAGTGCTCCTGACCCTGGAAGGTTACACGGCCGATATCGTGTTCCTCGATCCGCCGTACCCGCTGGAACGGGAATACGCCGCCGCGCTGGAACTGCTGGCGCAACATCCACCGCCGCTGACCATCGTGCAGCACGGGAGCCGGTTTTTGCTGCCCGAAACTCAGGGCCCGCTGACGCGCACGCGGCTGCTCAAGCAGGGCGATAACGCGCTGAGTTTTTATGAATAGTGGCCGCGACCCTCCGGGTCGCGAATCGCGGTGTGGCGGGTCGCCGGGGACATGCATGTCTCACCTGCGTTTCGTTTCATTGAAAACAAACAACTTGGATGCCACCGCCGCCAACTCCGAGACATGGCAGGTCCCGGGATTAGCGCTGCCGTGACCGGACTTCAAGCTTCGCCACCGTGGCTGGCGCACGCACCGGGATCGATCCCAACCGGCCCTTCGGAGCCAGTAGGCCGGCTTAGATAAACATCTCTTCGTCCTGCGTCGCGGAATCGACGGACGACCTGCGGGAGCCGTGGACCAGCGTGGATACCGCGGCGGAGATTCCGGCGGCGAGGCCGTTAGCTTCGCGTACGGGCGCCATCACTGCCCGCTTCACGGTTTCGCCGACTTGCTCCACCTGCTGTACTGTGCTTTCCACGGTCTGGTCGATCTGCTCCAGACGAGTCCGGGCACGTTCGCTGGCGTCTGTCAAAAGGTTGCCCAGGCGCTCCACCTGTTCCCGCCCCGACTTGGCAACGGCAAGCGTTGCCACCGAGATTTCGGCAATCCGCGGGCGATTGTCCTCCATGATCCGGTTGGCGGTGGCCAGCACCACCCCGACCGTGTCGACCATCTGACCGATTTTGTCGGCCGCCGGTCCGATCCTCTCCAGCGACGGCCCGGCCTTTTCGAGCGCCGGACCAATCTTGTCGAGCACCGGGCCGATGCGATCGATGGCCGGGCCGATGCGATCGATGGTCGAGCCGATGCGCTCCATGACAGGCGCAACGCGGTCAAGTACGGGTTCGACCTTCGCCAGAATCGGCCGGACCTCTCCCATAAGCTGCTCCACCGTGTGCTGCGTTTTCTTGGAGCCGCGGTAGAACGCGATCACTACACCGGCCTGTATGACAAAAGCCAGCGCAGCCAACGCAACCGCCGCGGCTACCACAACGCGAAAGACGTCTTCGGACATGCGAGAGAACCTTCCCCCGTTTCTGGTTTACCCTTGTTCAACAGCGCAGGGTTCAACGGCGCAGGCTAAACTTACCTCACTACGCTCGCTAAAGTACGCTTAGGTCGTCGCCTCGCGATAAGCCTGCTTGCCGGCTTCCACGGCTTCGCTGAGCGTGTCCTTCTGGCGGCCCAGCGCTTCCTTGCCCTTATCGACCCATTCCGCGGCTGTCTGTTTCACATCGGCGCCGCGCTGCTTAATGTAGTCCGAGCTCTCGCCGGTTTTGTCCTTGATCAATTTGCGGGTTTCCTGTCCGGACTTCGGGGCAAACAGCATGCCGATTCCGACGCCTACGCCCAAGCCCAGCAAAAAAGCGGAAAGACCATTTTTGTCCATAGTTTTTTCTCCGTTCGACCGGCTCCCGAGAGTCGACAGGAGCCGTCATCCTTAGCCAGTTTACAGTATACTCCGCAGAAGAAAGCAAGTTATGGATGAACGTAAGGTCCGTCACCTCGATAGCGAAGGATTGTGGGTCTATGCGCTGCGGGTGTTGGGCGGCAGCGCACACTCTACCGGGCAACTGCGCGAGAAATTGCGCCGCCGCGCCGCCCGCGCCGAAGACGTGGATGCCGTGCTCGTCCGGCTCAAGGAAGCCGGCTATCTGGACGACCGCCGTTTCGCCGAGGGGTTCGCCACGGCCCGCCTCTCCGGCGAGAAATTCGGGCGGACGCGGGTGATTCAAGACCTGCGCCAGCGCCGCGTGGCCCCGGCGCTGGCCGAGAGCACGGTGCAGAAAGTCTACCAGGAGGTAGATGAGGAAGCTCTCATCGAAGATTGGATCCGGCGCAAATACCGGCTGGCGGAGCGCGAAGGTCTTTTCCAGGACGATAAGGATATGGCGTCGGCTTTCCGCCGGCTGGCGCGCGCGGGATTCCGCACCGGCGATATTATCAAGGTGCTGAAGCGCTTTGCGAAGAACCCCGAACTGCTGGATAATTTCGAGCCGCCGGAAGAACCGTCGGAGTAGCGCATTCCCCTTTGTGGGGCAGCTTGTTAAGCTGCCGCGGATTGTTAATCCGCCTGCGCGATGCGGCAGCGAGCCGCCGGCGTTTGGTGCATTGCCCGCAAGGGGTACGTCCAAGCGCCAAAGGCGGATTGCCAATCCGCCGCACCCTCGAAAGTACCCATCTAACGGCGGAATATCGGTGTCGAACGGTTGGCGAAGGTGCCCTGTGCGTAGCGCGCTTCGCCGCCCGCGGTCAGATTGAAGCGCAAGCCTCCGAACGCGAAGACGCCGGACATTGCGTCCTGCCGGTCGCGCATCTGCTCCCCGACCGGGTTGGTGAACGTGGCGCCATTGTCGGCGCCCATCACCACCTGCAGCAATTCCTGGGGCCGGCTCGCCGGCAGGTACTTGAGCATGACGGCGTCAATCAGGCTGAAAATCGCCGTATTGGCTCCGATGCCGAGGGCCAGCGAAAGAATCGCCACGGTGGCGAACCCCGGGCTGGTCCGCAGGGCGCGGACGGCGTAACGCAGGCCGTGGACGATAGTGTCGAGGACAAAGGTGCCGAGCGTGAAAGCGTCGGGAGACGGCTCTCCCGCGCGCGTTTTGACGGTTGACTAATGAATCGGTTAGCTCTTCTTCGCCGTTATTTCGAACGTTTGATCCATCCCCGGCACGCTCAGCGTGAGCATCATCTCATTGCCCTTGACCTTCCCCTTGTACGTCAGCTTAAACTCTTGCCCGTCCCGGCTGCGGACCACGCTAAACGATACGTCGTCGCCATCCACTTTGCCATCGGAAATGGGCGATTCCCCCATGGGGCTCGAAGACGTGCCGGTCAGCTTGTTGCCATCCACCTTGAATACGAATGTGGCTTCGATGGTACCGTTGGGCGTTTCAATCGAAGCCTTCCAGGTGCCGGCCACGTCGGCCGCACAGAGGGTAAGGGCGCAGACCATCATTAAAACCAGTGACCACTTCATTCGGTAAAACTCCTTTGCCGTTCAGTCTCCCACGCTGCCCGGCCGGCCGCATTAATTTGGAATAACGTTAACAAAACTTTAGACTCGCAACGCGTCCCGCGCGATTGCGTTCCACTCTACAGGAGGTAAGGAAAATGAAAAAGATGTTACCCGTTGCAACCTTGTTGTTGACCACAGTTCTGACTGGCTGCGCCGCCAGCGGCGCGTACGTGGTGCGTTATGGACCGCCTCCGCCCCCGCGGTATGGAATGGTAGGAGTGGCGCCGGGCCCCGGTTATGCCTGGACCGATGGCTATTGGGATTGGCGCGGCGGCAACTGGTTCTGGGTTAACGGAACCTGGTTGCGCCCACCGCGTCCGCGGGCCGTTTGGGTGCCGGCCTACTGGCGGGGAGAACATGGCCGCTATCGCTTCTACCGCGGTCACTGGCGGTAACAACGTACGACTAAACGTACAATTAGACCTGGAAACTTCCACGACGTGATTGCGCGCGGCGGCTCTGGTGGCATATACTCGCCATAATCAGTACAGAATTGTGAACTAGTTTGTTTCACAATACGGGACACAGAGGGGGTTTGCCATGTTGCTTTCCGGCGCCGCGCGCGCCTGCCGTGTATTTTCGCGATTTCATTCGCTGACATTTCTTTTGGCTGGATTGATGTGCCTGCCTTGCCACACTCAGCAAACCACCGCCACCCTGCTGGGCACAGTAGTGGATCCGTCGGGCGCCACCGTAGTCGGCGTCAAGGTCTCTGCCTCAAGTCTGGCCACCAACATCCAGCGTGAAACCGTCACCGACCAGGCCGGTAACTACTCCATTCCGTCACTCCCCGCGGGCGATTATCGCGTCACCGCATCGCACGAGGGTTTTCAGGCCCAGCGCATCGACAAGGTGACGTTGCAGGTGGAGCAGTCGGCCCGCCTCGATTTCACGCTGAAGGTGGGCAACGTTACGGAGACCATCGACGTCAACGCATCGGCTGTAGTGCTGCAGACCGAGAACGCCAGCGTGGGAACGGTGATCGACGGCGGCAAGATCGTGGACCTGCCGCTCAACGGACGCAACTTCATCCAACTGGCGCAGTTGATTCCCGGCGTGCAGGCCGGTACGCCGGGTTCGATCACGGTGCGTCGCGGGCGCGGTTCCGTGGGCCAGACCGACGCCGCTTACGGCTCCACCGCAGCCAGCGCTAACGGATCGCGCGACACCGCCAACCGCTTCTATCTGGACGGCATCGAAGTGATGGATTACGACGCGATGACGTACAGCTTTTCGCCGTCGGTGGATTCGCTGGCGGAATTCAAGGTGCAGACCAGCACTTACTCGGCGGAGTATGGCGGGGCGCCCGGCGGTCAGGTAAACATGATCACCAAGAGCGGGACCAACCAGTATCACGGCACGCTGTGGGAGTTTAACCGGAACGACGAGTTGACGCAGAGCTACGACGCCATCGCCAAACAGAGCGTCACTTCCCCGCGCCTCAACCGCAACCAGTTCGGGGCCAACTTCGGCGGCCCGGTGTGGTTCCCCAAGATCTACAAAGGCACCGACAAGACGTTTTTCTTCTTCAACTGGGAGTCTGGCTACGCGGCGCAGGGCGCTTCGCCGCGTTATATGATTGTCCCGACGGTAGCGCAGCGCAATGGCGATTTCCGCGGCCTGGTGGACTCCAAGGGCAGCCCGATCACGTTGAAAGACCCGTTGGGGATCGGGATTGTCGGCAACCAGGTGCCCAAATCGCTGCTCAGCCCGCAGACGCAAGCCTACCTCAATTTTGAGCCTCTGCCCAACACCAGCAACGGGGTCTTCAATTACCTCACGGCGGCGCAGAGCGCGGTTTCCTGGCAGAAGAATTTCACCGGACGCGTGGATCATAACCTATCCGCGCGCAACATGATCTCGGGCCGCTACGCGTTCAACGATACTTACGAAGCCGGCACGCCCATTTGGGGCCACGACCAGCGTAACAATCTGGGGCGCACGCAGAACGTGGAGGGGTCCTGGACCCGGACCCTGCGGCCTACGCTGGTAAACGAAGCCCGCGGCGGGTGGCACCGCTTCAACGAAGCGGAGGTATTCGGCACCACCAATGACGCCAATTTTGACGTGGTGGGCAAGATGGGCCTGCCCCTGGTTTCGCGGCTGCCGGAAGAATACGGCCCGCCTTCCATCTCCGTAAGCGGCCCCGATGGCGTGTTCAACATGTACGATCTGCAGCGGCAGATCGGCCCGCGCATCCGGTCGAATTCGATCTCGCCGTTCACCGATACGCTCTCCTGGCAGAAGGGCCGGCACTTCTTCAAATTCGGCGGCGAAGTGGATTACCGCGGTGTCACGTTCGGCCAGGCGCGCGCGCCGCGCGGCCAGTTCACCTTCGACGGCACTTACACCGGTTCTTCCGTGGCCGATTTCATGTTGGGTTACATCCGCAGCGACAACATCAACCCCACTCACACGAACACCGATCTATTCGACTATTGGTTCGCTGGGTTTGTGAACGATGAATGGAAAGCCACGCCGCGACTTACTCTAACGTTCGGCCTGCGATACGACTACTTCCAACGCTACAAGCAGCGGGATGACAAGTTCGTCGATATCTATCTAAACGGTTTCGTGATCACGGGCAACCCCGTAACCACCCAGACTTCTCCGTACGGCCGCGAGTTGCTGGCGCCCGACCGAAACAACGTCGGCCCGCGGGTGGGCCTGGCCTGGCGTCCGCCGATTGCCGGAGAAACTGTGATCCGCGCGGGATACGGCATCTATTACACGCCTCAGATTTCGAACGCCATCTTCGCCATGGCGGAGGGCGCGCAAGCCACCAGCGGCGCCACGGTTACCGGCAACATCGTAGGCGCCCCCAACGTATTCTTCAGCAATCCGTTCGCGATTTCCCAGAACACCGGCGCGCTCAACTTCGCGGTCAGCAACGACCAGAACCTGAAGGACAGCTACATCCAGCAATGGAACGTCAATATCCAGCGTAAACTGCCCGGCAGCGTGGTGCTGGATGTGGGATATGTGGGATCGAAGGGCACGGACTTGATTGTGACTTACGGCGACTTGAACCGGCCCATCCAGGTGGTGGACCCTCGCACTGCCGGTCTGGCTTCGTTGAATGCCCGGCGGCCCGACCAGAACTTCCAGCGCGCTGTAACCGCCGATAAGTCGATCGGTAACTCGATTTACCATTCGCTGCAGGTGAAAGCCGAGCGCCGCTTCTCTTCCGGGCTGACATTCCTCACGGCGTATACCTGGTCCAAGTCGATTTCCGGTCCCTCGGATATTGGCGGCCAGGTGGGTGGCGGAACCTTCATCGGCTCTCCCCAGGATGTTTATTACATGGCCGGGGACCGCGCGGTTTCGGGCTTCGACGTTGGGCAGCGCTACGTCCAGACCATCCTCTACGACATCCCGTTCGCCCGTCGCCTGCACGGCGCCGCCAGGTACGCGTTGGACGGATGGCAGCTTTCGACCATCATGACCTTCCAGTACGGCTTTCCTGCGCCCATCAGTTTCGGCGTGGATACCACCGGCACGGGAGCGGGATCGCGGCCCGATACGGTGGCCGGACAGAACGGCAATCTGCCCGCCGATCAACGCACCTGGCAGCACTGGTTCAACACGGCCGCCTTCGCCCAGACCCCGTTCGGGCGCTTCGGCAACTCACCGCGCACCGGCGCCATCCGCTTGCCCGGTCAGGAGAACATCGATTTCTCCGTGACCAAATTCGTACGCTTCAAGGAGAAGCGCTCCTTCGAATTCCGTACGGAGTTCTTCAACCTGATGAACCACTTCAATCCCGACCCGGGCACTGTGGATCTGAATATCCGCTCCGCCACATTCGGCTCGGTGGGCGGCGGCGTCCAGGGCATCACCACGCGGGTGATTCAGTTGGGAGCGAAGTTGAATTTCTAAGCGGGCTGCCGCATCTGCTGCGCCGCATCAGCTACGTTCGACAACTGCGCCGCATCGGCCTCGTAAGTTGCTGATCAAACCACCATGGTCTTTTGTTTCCGGACAGATTTTACACCATCAAGAATTCGAGCGGCTTGCCATCGTCTGTGAGCTTGACGGGCCGGCCGATGTTGCTCATATATTCCTTCTGGTAATCGATCCCAAGCTTCTTGTAGATGGACGCAATGAAATCCGGGACCTGGACGGGGTTGTCCCTGACGAACATACCCTTTTCATCCGAACTACCCCAGACGCGGCCTCCCGTAATGCCTGCGCCGGCCAGCACAACCGAGAAGCAGCTAGGCCAGTGATCGCGGCCCGCCATGTGATTGATCTCCGGCGTGCGGCCGAACTCGCTCGATACGATCACCAGCGTCGTATCGAGCATTCCGCGCTCCTGCAGATCTTCGAGCAGGGAAGAGTAGGCGCGGTCCAGTTCCGGCAGAAAATCGTTTTTCAGTGCCGGGAAGATGTCCCGGTGATGGTCCCAGTTGCCGCTCGAGACGGTGACGAACCTCGCTCCCGCTTCGATCATACGGCGAGCCAGCAGCGAACCCTGGCCGAGCGAAGTGCGCCCATACTTATCGCGCAAGGCTTCAGGCTCCTCCTCGATGCGGAAGGCTTTCTTCGCCTTCTCCGAGTGCATGAGCTGGAACGCCATTTGGTAGTAGGCGTCCATGTTCTCCAGGATCCCGGAAGTGTCCATCTTTCGGAACTTCTCGTCAACCAGGGATAGCAGCGACCGGCGGCGATCGACACGGGACCAGTCCACGCCCATGGGCAGATCCAGGTCGCGCACCTTGTAGTTTTCGACGTTCGGGCTGCCGACGTCGAAGGGATTGTACTGCGTGCCGAGGAAGCCCGCCTTGTCCCAGCTACCGCTCGCGCCGGGAATCGCGATCACCGGAGGCAACTCTCCGGGCTTGCCGAGTTCTTTGGCAACCACCGTTTGAACCGACGGGAACTGGATGGTCGGGAGGGGATTGTGGCCGCTCTGCACCATATTCTTGGCCGCTTCATGAGCCGCCTGCTTATGCGTCAGCGAGCGGATAATCACGAACTTGTTGGCCTGAGCGGCGATCTTCGGCAGTTCCGCGGAAATACGCATGCCGCTGGCCTTCGTCTCAAGGGCATCAAAGGGGCTGCGGTAGCGGGCGTCCGCCTCAGGTTTAGGATCCCAGGTATCGAGGTGGCTCACGCCGCCGGTCAGCCAAAGGTGGATGATCGAAATGTCCTTGCGCACAGGCGCTGGGGATTGTGCCTGCATCCGCAATACGTCACCCAGGCCCAGGAAACCGAAGGTGCTTAAGGAACCGACTTTGACGAAGGAGCGGCGAGTAAAGTATCCCATTCGAGTTTCCTGTCAGATCAGATCAGTCAGTGATTATAAATAAACTCTTTGGCGTTGAAGAGCGCCCACAAGGTGTCCTCAAACACTTGCTTACGCACATCCGGACCCCTGGTCCCAATGGACGCCGTCACCAGCGAAATCTCGCGTTCGTCGGGCGGGCGGACCAAAGTCGAAAGGAAGAGGCGCTGGACGACTTCCTCATTAGAGAGCGCCGGGTCCTTAAGCCATTTTGCCAGGTTACCGTTGTTCGAGGTGATCTGGCGCTGGAGGGTATCGCCACTGATCAGATGCATCGTCTGGGTAATGGCGGGCATCGCATCACGCTCGCAGATCACCTCGCGCGTGCGAGCCCGGCCGAAAGTAGTCAGGAAGTACGACGGCGAGCCGCGAGGTATGGCCATTGCCCGTGTGCCAACCGGGAAGCCCTGGTACCTCTCAGGGACGCCCGTGGCCTCCGTGATGGAATCAATCAACTGCTCCGCCATCAGGCGCCTCACATAATATCTGGAATAGTTGATCTGGTCGTCGCGGTTCGTCTCGTTCGGCTCGCTTGAGAGCTGGTAGACCCGCGAGTTCAAAATGAGCCGGATGGTATGGCGAAGGCTGTATCCATTCTTGACGAAGTCAGTGGCGAGATCGTCGAGCAGGGCCTGATTGCTCGGCGGATTGGTGACCCGGAAATCGTCGACCGCTTCCACCAGACCGCGGCCGAGGTAGTGCTTCACGATTCGATTGATCATCGCGCGGGCGAACCAGGGATTCTCCGGCGACGTCATCCAGGCCGCCAGCTTCTCGCGGATATCCTCATCGGGACCCTCGATTTGCGATGGCCCGTCCAGGTACTTTGCCAGTACCGGCTGTTTGGTCTTCGGGTTGATGACCTCGCCCTTGAGTTTCAGGTGAATCTGGCTCTCGTCGTTCTGGTAAGTATCCTTCACGCCCACGCGGGCAAAAAAGGCGGCGAAACCCCAGAAATCATCCTGCGTCCACTTCTCCCAGGGGTGATTGTGGCAGCGGGCGCATTCCAGCTTTACGCCCAGAAACACCTGGCTCATGTTGGTGGCGTAATTCTCCGGCTCGGCAAATTCCGTAACGTAGTAGAAATTTGCCAGGGGATTGAAATTAAGGTTGCCGGAGGCCGTCAGAAGCTCGGTGGCGAATTCGTTATACGGCTTGTCCTCACGCACGGACGTGCGAAGGTAGTTGTATATCAGCTTTCCGCCCTTCATACCTTGATCGAGCAGCCCGACCCGGTAAAGATCGGCGAACTTAGTGGCCCACACCTCGGCATACTCGGGCCGTTCCAGCAGTTGATCGATCAGCGTGGTCCGCTTCTGCGGACTCTTCGAGTCGATAAACTGTTGAGTTTCGTCAAGAGTCGGCAGGATGCCGAGAGTGTCCAGATAAACGCGCCGCAGAAACTCGTAATCGCCCGACAGCGACGATGGCACAATATTCAATCGCTTGAGCTTGGTGAACACCCGTTCGTCGATGAAGTTGTTGCGAGCCACGGTGGGATAATTCGCCATCGGCTTGTATTTGACAACCGCCAACCGCACCGCCACTGCCTTGCCGAGAGTCCGGACCATGATCGCGGTCTCTCCGGCTCGCAGCGGCTTGATTTCGCCCGCCGGGCTGACCTCCGCCACTGACTCATCATTGGGCGTGTACTGAACCTTGTGGGTGAGGTCCACCCTGGCGCCATCCGTGTACTCTCCGGTAACCGTGATCTGGCCGCGAGAGTCCAGTCCGGTAAGGAGCAGCTCTTCGGGGCTGACACGCAGGTTCTGCAACTTCGGCGCGCCCGGAATATCGTACTCAGCGCCTTGCTGAATCCACTCCACGATGCCGTTGTATTCGAGCGACCCTACCTTGAAACGCTCGCCCCCGCCGTGCGGGATGGCGAAAGTCGGCTTGCGCAGAATCAGGCTCTGCTGAGGGTCTTTACGATCAATCCGGCGCCCGTCCTGGTCCTTTACGATGGCTTGATAATCGAGCTGCGGCTCGTAGCCGAACAGAGAGAGCTTGAACCCGGCCTGGCCGCGGATGGAGCCGTGGCAATTCGAGTTCGCACAACCCGATTTGGTGAAGATGGGTACGATGTCGTTCGTGAAGCTGAGCTTTTCAGCCGCAGCCAGAGACGACACCATTGGAACCAGCAGCGCTACGGCCAGCCGGGTCATGATCATTGGTCGCCATCCTCAGAGCTCTGCCCGACCCGCAAAGTGATGGCAGGCGAGATTCCCGGTCCTGCTTTGAGCCGGAAAGTGCCTGGTTTGATTCGGCCTGACGCAGTGATCCTCATCTCGACCTGGCTCGCGCCCGGCGCGAGCACATTGTTTTCAAATTTTACACCGTCGAGCGCCGTCTCCGGTTCGACCGTCAGCGGGGTTTTCCCGCCGTCAAAACGCGTGATCAGGACTCTGAATCGCGTCGGCTTCCCCGGTGTCAACGTCAGGCTTTCCGGCGGTTCCAGCAGAACCGGAGGCAGATCGGAGATCGTAGCCACCAGTCGCTGATCCTCGATAGGTCCGCTGACTTTCCCCACCGACTCCCACTTGTATTGAACTTCGCCGCCATGCTCGACAGTACGGCCGGACTACACGCCACGCGCCCGCAGCCGCAACGTATAGGACCCGGGGACCGCATTGGCCGCTACCCGGATCGGCACATACACGTCCGTGCCGTCCAGGCGCCGCTCCAGAGAGCAGTCATCGGTCACGATGGTTGGCTTTGGCTGGGCAGTCTGCTTCGCGTTAGTAACGGCCGCGGGAGGGTTTTCGACCCAGACATCGATCGGCGTATCCCACCCGCCGTGGCGCCGCACCCGGACGGGCAGCTCCACCGTCTGGCCGCGGTACAGGGTAATCGTCGGAACCATGATCTTCAAATCGAAATCGGGCTCAGCCGGGTAGATTGCCAGGCGATAAACGTAATTCGGATTGCCGCGCTCGGCGAGGTCCCGAATCATCACGATAAACCGGCCGGCCTTCTCAAACGTGTGAACCAGGTACGGATCAAGGTTCGGCACCTGCTTGCCGTTCTGTTGGAGCCGGTCGTCGTCGAAGGCGATCAGGTCCCCATCAAGCGAGTAGATGGCCACGATGGGGTCTACCAGGTAGCCGAGCTTCATGGCGTCTACGTCAAACACCAGGCGCTCGCCCGCGCGGACATCCAACGTGAAGAAGTGCGCGTCGCGTTTCCGGTCGAGCACGCCGTTGTAGGCGGCCGGAGCCCGCACCGGTTGAGGCTCAGCGCGGCTACGGGCCGGAGTGGAAAGCCTCTCTTCGAGATCCGAGACGATCAAGGGCACCGGCAGCGGCGCCTCCATCTTGCCGGCAAAAGCATGCAGCCAGTAACGGCCCGGCGGAACCGAAGCGGGTACGTCGAAGCGGACCGTGAGCAATTCGGCGGTTGCGGACACCACTTTGCCTTCAGCCAATCCATCTCCCAGCACTACCCGGTCCACGCCCTGGAGGTTTACGCCGGCCGCGCGCAACTCGGTGGTGGCGCCGCGTTGAGCTCCCGCCGGAAGCAGACGCCTTATCAGCGGGAACGCGCCGGCTAGAAGCCTGTAGGAAGCAGCCCCGCCCCCGCCTCTCCGGCCTTCCCCTTGACCGCCGACACGGATGAAATAGTCGCCCGTACGCTTCACCGGGAATGTCAGTTGGGGATCCTTGTGAATGTAATAGTCGTCGTTGTAATCCAGCTCGTTACCGCGCTCGTCGAGAAGGCCGAGGTTGGCGTCAAGGCTGGACCCCGCGCGCCGGCCCAGTACGTCGAAGATCAGCGTCTGGCCTTCCTCGGCGTGGAAGCCGTAGACGTCGAAGTCAGGGCCTCCGATGTTTCCATCCATCATCGCGGGAAGGACGATTCGTTGGGCGCTCCGGATGTCGTCGTTGGGCTCGACCTCCCGGCCCCCGGGCAGAGTTCCCACGTGAAAGACGCCGACGAAGGCGCCGTTCGCAGTCTTCAGCCGATAGTCGTGCAAGCCGGTGGGGACGGCTGGTCCGACGGTAACCTTTACCTTTGCGCTGTTGGAGTTGGATGAGACCAGCTCGGCCTTAATGTCTGGCCGGCTGAAGGCAACCTCAAGCGTTCCGTCGAGACGGTGTCCGGACATGTCAATCTGGAGAGTTTCGCCAGGCCGTCCGCCAGCGGGGTACACGGAACTTACCACGGGGGATAAATCGGGCAGCGACGGCGCGGCAGCATGGGCAAGGAACTGAAAGCCGGCGCCAGCGAGGAGCATTACTTCCAGGACAATAACCCGCGTCGGGGGACGTTGAACTCTCATGGCCATGATCCGCCTTAACCCTGCCCTGGTGCAACCAAGTTACGCCTTACGAACTGTGGCGTCAAGGGGATCGCGCGGTGTACGTCCTGCTGAAATTGTTCCGGCTGTTGGTGACGGTGAACTTGCCGCCCGGCTCGACCGTAACCTTCAGCCAATGACCCAGGCATTCCGCGGTCGGCTCCAGGTTTGCCATCATCTCTTCGCTGGTGTTGTGCCCCTTATCCGCTTCATTGATCAGCGATTTGTGCATCTGCCAAATCCCCTCGATACCCGGGATCTTGCTGAGCCTTTCGTACAGGGCTGACGTCGCGATCCCTTTGCGCGGGCCATTGTTGACGATGACCACCTCGGGCTCAAGGGCCGTCACATGTGCCGGTGGTCCCGAGGCATCATTGAAAAAACCGTGCCACGAAGGCTGATAAAGAGTCACCTTGCCGAGTTTGTTTACCGGGCACGCCAGCTCCAACTCCTTTTCCCAGGTGAGATCTCCCAAGTCCAGGAATTTGAACTTGCCGTAGGTGAGAAGGAAGCCCAGGCTGCGTTCATTCTCGCTCACGTCCGGCCTCTTGTGATCCGCCACCGTGCAGAGCGCTTCGTTGGACTTACCACCGTTAATGGGTTTTGACAGCACTTCCGCGTTCGAAGAGGCCACGGTAATTCGCACGCCCGTCAGGGGAATCCGGTCGCCCGGCTTCATCTTCATGCGTTTGCCCTCGGCAACTGACAGATACGCCTGCCACCGCGTCATATCCCGGGCGGCCGAGGTCTCGACCGAGTCGCCGTGATCCAGGAACTTCCCGACCGGTATCAACCTGGCCAGCGCTGGCGTGCCGCCCACGTGGTCCGAATCGAAGTGAGTGGTCAGCACATAATCAAGCTTTTTCAGACCGGCCAGTTTGGTGACTTCGAAAATCCTCCGGGCATCCCGGTCGCCGGGCACCATGCTGCCGGCGTCTGCCAGAAGAGACTGCCCGCCGGGGCTCACGATCAAGGTAGCCGCGCCACCCTCCACGTCAACGAAGTAAATCTGCAGGTTCTGCGCGCCGGCGAGGAGCCGGCCGAACCAGACAACGATCGCGATGGTGAGAATCCTCTGCATATTGTGTCGCCGGGTGTGGCTCCCATACTGGACAATGACAGTCAAGCCGCGCGGACAGGCTTACGCAGCGGGCGAAGTGTTACGGCGATGGCAGGCCCGCATCGATCACTGAGGGCGAGGGCTCGTAGCTGTACGATGTGCTGGCCCGTCTCCTCCTTCCACCGTGCGCCGCAGCGCTCCATACAGGTTTCGAAGAGACTCTTGCAGGTTGCCTCGATGTTGCCAGTCCCCAGCGCCAAGCCAAGTCGGCCTCAATCCAAACCAAAGGCCATCAAAATATCACCGATGGCGATGGCGACCTGCTGCCGACCCTTGCTTAGGTAACTAATGGGATTTGCGTAGCTGACCTGGTTTCCCGGAAAATGCCAAAGGTCCTTTCCGGTCCGCGCATCGAGCGCAAAGAAATTTCCCTCCATCGTGCTCCCGAATACGAGATTGCCCGCCGTGGACAGCACGCCGGACCAGGGGGCGGTTTTCATTCGATGCGTCCACCTGATGTTTCCGGTCTCCGGCTCCATGCCCAGAATGACTCCAGATCCCGGATCTTCAGGGTTATCCTTGCCTCCCCCTCCTCCAAAACTCGACCCGGGCTTGTACACCGCCACCGTCTTGAAGTAAATCTCGCTCTTTTCACGCGCGGGCACATAAAGCAGGCCAGTCTTTGGGCTGTAACTCGGTGAAAACCAATTCAGGCCCCCGTCGGTCCCTGGCCAGACTGCGCGCCCGGCCTCGGTTGGAGACGTATCCGGAATCAGGATCGGACGGCCGTTTGCGTCGATGCCTTTCGCCCATGTCTGTTTCACGTAAGGCTTGGCCATCAGGTACTCGCCGGTGGAGCGGTCAAGCACATAGTAAAAACCGTTGCGGTTGGGATGCAGCAGCAGCTTTCGTTGTTGTCCGCGAAAAACCAGGTCGGCCAGCACCGGAATCTGTGTGGCGTCCCAGTCGTGTGTGTCGTGCGGTGTGTATTGGAAATACCATTTCAGCTTTCCCGTATCGACATCGATGGCAACCATCGAACTGGTAAAGAGATTGTCGCCCGCGCGATGATCGTCGTTCCAGTCAGGGCCGGGATTGCCGGTGCCCCAATACGTAAGGTTGAGGTTCGGATCGTACGAGCCGGTCGTCCACGTCGAGCCGCCGCCGGTCTTCCACGACTCGCCTTCCCAGGTTCCAAAGTGAGGCTCGCCCGGCGCTGGAATCGTGTTGAACCGCCATGCCCGCTTGCCGGTCGCAGCGTCGTACGCATCCACAAAGCCGCGGATTCCGTACTCGCCGCCCGCAATTCCGACGATCACTTTGTCCTTGGCGATCAGCGGCGCCGCGGTTCCTGCATAGCCCGTTTCATAATCGGCCTGCGCCGTTTTCCAGAGCAGCCGCCCGGACTTGGCATCTAACGCAATTACTTTGGCGTCAACCGTGGTCATGAACAACCGATCCCCGAGAATGGCGAGTCCCCGGTTCACCTGTCCGCAGCACGTATATACCTTTTCTGGAACCGGGTAGTGGTAAAACCAAAGCGTCCTTCCCGTCTCTGTATCCAGCGCCACCACGTCGTTGACTGGACCCGTCGCGTACATGATGCCATCCACCACCAGAGGTGTTGTCTCGACGTGATGGGTGGTTTGCATCTGGTACACCCATTTCAGGTGCAGCCGATTCACGTTCTCCGGAGTAATCTGGTCGAGCCGGCTGTAGCGATGGCTTTCGTAGTTGCCCGAGTACATGAGCCAGTTTCCAGGTTCATCACCGGCTTTGAGCAAACGCTCATAGGTTACCGGGCCGGCCGCCCACACGACGCCGCCCGCGCAGATCAAACCCGCGCAGATCAAAACGGAAGCGAGTAGTCTCATTCGTTACCCCGCAACGAACTCAGGTACGCGACCAGGCCGTTGATCTCCGTATCCGAGAGCGCGTTATTGTATGCCGGCATCAGCGACTCTCTTTCCACGCGGATTTCCGTCAGATCGCTCTTCAGGAAGGAACGCAGATCTTCACGCATGTCGCGGAGTTGGATGGAGTAGTCATCCTCGTTCAGCACAACGCCCCTGACCTTGGTTCCATCCGGCGTTACCGCTGTCGCCGACCGGAACTGGCGGTCAATGTATAAGCTTGGATCGGTAACCGAATCCCGTAGGAACTTGAGCGACCGCCGCAGCCCGATCTCCGTTAAGTCCGGCCCCAGACGGCCGCCTTTTTCCTTCACGGCGTGACACGCCGGGCATCCCCCTTTACCCTCGTAAATCATCCGGCCCAGGTTCGGGTCGCCGGTGGCCTTCTCTTCGTCACCCGCTGCGCCAAGACGTCTCACGTAGGTGACCATTCTCCACACCTCTGGTTGCGACAACCGTGAGCCCGGCATCTCAGAGCCTGGTATGCCCTTTCGGATGGTCATGTACAACTGGCGATCGGAACTGCCGTGCCGGTAGTGTCCGGTCGTGAGATTTACGCCCCGGCCGCCTTCCCCTGCAGGCCCGTGGCACTGCGCGCAGTGGCCCAGAAAGTATTGCCGGCCGATCGCCTCGTCGGTGCTCGAAGTATAGGAATTTCGTTCGGCAAGATCCCGGTCGAGCGTGTTCGATTTGTCTTGCCCCTCCTGTGCTCTCGCCGGAAGAAGGCACAGGACCAAGCAAAAGATCACGTTGACTGAGGTCCGCATTGGATCGGTTTCCAAATCATACACGATTGTGGCGTTAACCTGCTTCGTAAATCCGCCGTTTGCCGCTGTTCCAGTCGACTCCCCCGCAGCTTGCTGGTCCTCAGCCCCGGCAAACCGTCCCAAGGATCAAACGGGACCTCTTGAAAGCTTTATGTTCTACAGGGCCACAGAAACTCGCGATAAGTTACCGCTGCGCGGCGCCGCTGCGTCCCATGATGGGCCACACGTCCACGATCTGATCACCCTTGGCGATGTAGTATCGGTCGAAGGCGTTGGTGCTTTGGTCGAGATTGGTGCAGTAGATCTCGACCCGATCGCCCAGTTGCGGCTCCTTATCGCCGTCCTTCCACCGCAGCGCGCCGTATTCCGCCCCCTGCTGGCCCACGGTCAGCCACGGCTTTCCCGCTACCTGGTCCGTCTGCTTCGCCAGGGCCTTGTTGCCATAATCTGTGGTCACCACATTCGGTTTGGTCTTGCCATCCACCGTTGTCAGCACGGTCAGTGCCGGCTTCCAGTCGTTATACATCTTATCGTCGCCGTCCTTGCCCCCGACGATGAAGTACTCGGTGTCCATGAACACATAAGTGCCGGCTTCCAGCTCATTCAATCCTGTCTCGTGATCGATGTTGTACGTGCCGGTTGAACCGCCGCTCATGATGTTCACCGGCAGGCCGGACTTCTTGGCCAGATCGCGGCTCTCGCGCACACCCGCCAGCACCTCCGCTGAACGCTTTCTCCGGTTCTCGAATCCCTTGGTGTGCGCCGCGCCGCCCGAGTATGCCATGAAGCCCTCGAACGACAGGCGCTTCGACGAACACACCTTCTGGGCCAGTTCCAGCGCCGGCTGGCCGCCGTCGATGCCCTGCCGCGCCATGCCCGCGAACACCGACACCGCCATCCGTGCCTTGGCATTGTGCGCCGCAGCCGCCTCTTCCACCCAATCCACCACTTTCGGCGAATCCGTTACGAACATGAAGGTCGGATCTTTCTTCGAAAGCAACACGGCCCGCTGGATGTTGTTGACGCTGGCCGGCTGCTTGGTCCACAGCACACCCTGGATGCCGGCGCCCGAGAACAGTTCCGCCTCGGCGATCGTGGCGCACGTCAGGCCGATGGCCCCGTGGGCCACCTGGTGCCTGGCGACGTCCACGCTCTTGTGAACCTTCACGTGCGGGCGCATGTTGATGCCGTTAGTCTTGGCCGTGTCGGCCATGTGCTTGACATTAAATTGAAACATGTCAATGTCGACCACCATGCAGGGGGTAGGCAAAATGTCCTTGGTCATTCCGCGGAAATCCTTGCGCGCGATGCGCTGATCGAATTCTGCGAAGGGAAACTCCGTGCCAGGGGTTTTCGCGGCCCATACCCGCGCAATCGAGGCCGTGCCAACAGCGGCGGCTCCGGCCACCAGGAAATCTCGGCGTGACTTCATCGAACCCTCCTGATTTATTTCGTTATTCTACACCCTACTGTAATAGAGCCTACGTTGCAAACGGGCAGCAGCCTCGACTTTTCGGCCAAAGCGCACCATTGGGACCCGACAGATCGAAGAAGCTGACGCTTCGAACGGCCGGCCGGGACCGGGTTTTTTGCGTAATCATAGCGTGCGTTGCGAACCGCCGGCGACCGAGCCGACGATCTTCCGAAGTTCTGAATCCCACACTCTCGCCAGGCATTCCCCAGAGGTGAAAAGTACTTGAAAACGGGCGCGTATTGAGGCACAATAATGAAATTATTCCCAGGAGGGCGGCCATGAGAACGCTTCTTTTTCGGCTTTTTTCGATTGCCTTCGGTCTTGCGCTTACCGTGCTGTCAGCGTTGGCCCAAACCACAACTGGCTCGATCGTCGGACTGGTTACGGATTCAACAGGCGCAGCCGTGCCGAATGCATCGGTGACCGTAACCAGAGTCGACACCGGCAACGCGACGAAGACGACCACGAACATTTCCGGGAACTATGTGGTGACCCCTCTTCAGCCCGGTCCTTATTCGGTTACCGTGGAAGCGCAGGGCTTCAAGAAATCGGTAAGCGCCGGCATCACCCTCAACGTGCAAGACCGCCTGCCGGTGAATGTGACTCTCGAGGTGGGCCAGATCACGGAAACCGTGGAGGTTCAGGGAACGGCGGCGCCCTTGCAGACCGATACGTCTTACCTCGGCCAAGTCGTGGATAGCCAGAAGATTGTCGACCTGCCGCTCAACGGCAGGGTTTTCACCCGTCTGGCAGTTCTGACGGCCGGGGCTGCACCCACTGCCCCCGGCGCGCGCGATGAGAGAACCGGGGGCTTCAGCGCCAACGGCGTGCGGCCCTACCAGAATAACTACCTCCTGGACGGCATCGACAACAACAGTCTCTCCGAGGACCTCACCAACGAAGCCAGCTTCGTCGTCGGACCCTCTCCCGATGCCATTGCGGAGTTCAAGGTTCAGACGAATTCCATGAGCGCGGAGTTCGGCCGTTCGGGCGGAGCGGTCATGAACGTGACATTAAAGTCCGGAACCAATCAAGCCCACGGCAGCGTGTTCGAGTTTCTGCGAAACAGCAAACTTGACGCCAAGAACTTCTTCGACCCGGCCACCGGCCCCACTCCGCCATTCAAGCAGAACCAGTTTGGCGCAGCGGTAGGCGGCCCGGTGGAGCTTCCGCACTACGACGGCAAGAACCGCACGTTCTTCTTCGTCGACTATCAGGGTACGCGGATCCGCACCGCCCACACCTTCCTGGCGACGCTGGCGCCACTGGCATGGAGAACCGGCAATTTTAGCGGGTTCAATCCCGTTTTCGACCCGAACACGACGACCGGTCCGAACGCTACTCGACAGCCGTTTCCTAACAATCAGATCCCGCTGCAGCGATTCGATCCGGCTTCTCTCAAGTTGATTTCATTCATGCCCGCACCCAACGTACCTGGATCGGTTTCGCCGACCGGCGTCGCCAACAACTATCTGAGCAATCCGGTGGAGCCGGATACTACCGATCAGGGCGACGTGCGGATCGACCACAAAATCTCCGATAAAGACAGCCTCTTTACCCGCTTCAGCATGGCAGACCAGAACCTGACGCCCCCGGCGGCGATCCCTCCGCCACTTTCGGGGGCGGCGTTCTCTTCCGGGGATTGGACCAACAACACGCGACAGGCGATGTTCAGCGAGACTCACATTTTTTCTCCGCGCGTGATCAATGAATTCCGCGCGGGTTACACCCGCCTGCGGACGGAGCGGCTGCAATTCAACGCCAACGATAACCTGTCGTCCCAGATCGGCATTCCAGGCATTCCCTTCACCGCCAATAACGGCGGGCTGCCGCGCTTCAGCGTCAGCGGCGTCAGCACGTTTGGCAGTGCCACCTTCCAGCCGACCCGCGAGTTTCAGAATGTCTTCCACTTCATCGAAAATGTGAGTTTGATCAAAGGCGGGCACACAATTAAGTTGGGCGCCGAGTGGAAGCCGATCGTGAACTTCAGCATTCTTCAACCGCCCACTCCACGCGGCAGTTTTTCGTTCAACGGGAACTCCACCCGCGACGCGAACAATCGCGGCGGCAGCGGCTTTGGCTTCGCCGATTTTGCCCTGGGTATACCTTCCAACGCGTCGGTCGCCTCGTTCATCAACGACACTTTCCAGCAGCCGGGCTACTTTTTCTACGCCCAGGACGATTTCAAAGTCAACAACAGACTCACGTTTAACCTCGGAGTGCGCTATGAGTTCATCTCCGAGCCGAAGGAGCGGCGGGATGCCGAGGCGAACTACAATATCGCCACGGGAGCCCTCGACATTGCCAATGGACGGACCGACGCTTTACCGGCCAGCTTCTTCCCGCAGATTCCTATCAATCGTAACGCCCCCAGGCAATTGGTTCCGCAGGACCGTAACAACTGGGCTCCCCGAGTCGGCTTCGCCTTCAAGTTGACGAACAAGACTGTGATTCGCTCTGGTTATGGGATCTTTTATTCATCCTACGAAGCCGGGCCGCTGAGCATCCCAAATCCAGGTAATAATCCCCCCTTCTATGTCCAATCCAACTTCCCGGCGGTGAACTTCTCAACACCTAACCCTGCCGTGAATCAGCTCTCGCGGGGCCTCCCTTTGAACGCCTTCAGCAATCCGGCCGCGCCGTCGCTGTTCTCTCTCGATCCGGACTTCCGCAATCCATACGTCCAGCACTGGAACTTCGGCATCCAGCAGGAACTTGGATTCAATACAGTGTGGGAGGTTTCTTATGCCGGGTCGGCGGGTAAGAAGTTATATGAATTCCGGAACCCGAACCAGCCTCTGCCAACGGCTGACCCGAACGCCGACGTGGATCCCAGGCGGCCGCGGCCTTTCCTCGGCGGCGACTTGACATATTGGTGCTCATGCGGCAGTTCCACCTATCACTCGTTGCAAACCAAGGTCGAGAAGCGGTTCTCAAACCATCTGAGCTTCCTTGGGGCATACACTTACGGCAAGTCAATTGATGAGCAGTCGCAGGCTTCACTGGGTTTCGACAACAGTACCAGCGTTCGAAGCGAGTACAACTATCGCGCGGAAAAGTCGCGCTCCGATTACGATCAGACTCACAGGTTTGTGGTCAGCTACACGTACGAGGTACCTTTTGGAGGAAGTCTGAAGGGAGCGGCAAAGCTTCTGGCCAATGGCTGGCAGCTTGTGGGCATCCACTCGTTCACTACCGGTACGCCGTTCACGATTCATGCGCTGACGGATTTTTCCAACACCGGCGGGGATGCGCGTCCCAACGCCGTGCTGGGTGTTTCCGACGAACCCGCGGGCGGGCGCAGCCGGCAGGAGTGGTTTAACCCGGCGGCGTTTACAAACCCTGTGTCCGGCCAATTCGGCAACGTCGGTCGAAATACGATCAGCGGTCCCGGGAACGTCAGTATCGATTTTTCCATCTTCAAGAACTTCCCGATCAAAGACCGCGCCAGGGTCCAGTTCCGCACCGAGTTCTTCAACCTCATCAATCACCCTAACTTCCGGAGCCCTAGCACTACTTATGACGGCTCCAACCCGGGAGAATTGACTGCCGCGGCAACCTCCAGACAGATTCAATTTGCCTTGAAGCTTCTCTTCTAGGGCGATGCGGGTCCACCGGGTGGGTCACCTGCAGGTGGGTCAACTGCAGCGGGCTGCGTGCTGACCCGCCGCCGATTCTTCGAGAGCGCCGCGGCCGGCGGCCTTAGTTGGGTCCTGCCGAAGAGGGCGCTCGCGGAACCGTTTCCAGTTCGATTTCGCAAGCCCCTTCCCTATGAATCCCTGTTCGAATTCATTGAGCCCGGCCACGACGAGTTTTCGGGCGAGAAGCAAGCATCTGACATCACGGCTCATCTGGATGCGATATTCAAAACCCGCGCTTTGCCCCTGAGCAACAACTTTGAGGGGGCGTCGCCATTGCCCGTGCAATATCGGGCGGTGGTGGAGGGCGTGGCGCTGGCGGAGTTCGATCCACGGGATCGGGGTTTCGAGCAAGGACTGAAGAACTGGCTGGATTCGCTGGGGCAGGTTCGCAGCGCGAGCTTTTTTGTGTTGCCCAAGGATCGCGTCCGCTACGAAATTGCCAGCTCAGGGCCAGACGGGCTCCGGTATCGAGTTGGTCTCTGGAAGCAGATCTGGTTGGACGGCCGGTTGTTGCGCTTTGAGCCGATCGAAGAGACCCTGGTCAGCTCCCCGCGGCCGTTGTTTGCGGATGTGACTTCACAGGTTTTCGGAGACGCCGGGTCTTTTCAGCTCCAGTTGCGCCGCGGCGTGCCTTACTGGCGGGCGCGACTCGATTCGGCCTGCGGAATCGACGTCTACGGGAATAACGGTATTGCCGCAGGCGACATCGACGGCGATGGCTGGGACGAAGTTTATGTCTGCCAGCCGGGCGGATTGCCGAATCGCCTGTACAAGAACCGGGGCGGAACCATGGAAGACATCACGGAGCAGGCCGGCGTGGGGGTGCTGGACGATACCGCCAGTGCGCTGTTTGTAGACTTTCGAAATACCGGACGGCAGGATTTGGTGGTGCTCACCAAAGACGCTCCGCTGCTGTTTCTCAACCAGGGCCACTTCCCGTTTCTCCATAAGCCCGACGCGTTTCGATTCGCATCGCCGCCCCAGGGAACTTTCACCGGCATGGCCGCCGCCGACTATGACCTGGATGGCCGCGTGGACCTTTACCTCTGCACGTACATTTACTTCCAGAGCGAAGACCAGTACCGGTATCCTGTTCCATACCATGATTCCCGGAATGGGCCTCCCAATTTTCTGTTCCATAACGAGCTAACGGGGGAGGGAGGTGGCTTTTTTGAGGATGTTACTGCCCGTGTTGGAATGAATGAGAACAATAATCGCTACAGTTTTGCGCCGGCATGGTGCGATTTCGATGGCGACGGCTGGCCGGATCTCTACGTGGCGAACGATTTTGGGCGCAACAACCTATACAAGAATGAGCGCGGCCGGTTTCACGATATTGCGGCCGCGGCGGGCGTGGCGGATGTAGGGCCCGGAATGAGCGCCGCCTGGTTCGACTATGACGGGGACGGGCGTCAAGACCTTTACGTAAGCAACATGTGGACTGCGCCGGGCCAGCGCGTGGTGGAGGACAAGGCGTTTGCGGCAGCGCCGGATGAGATATTGCGGAATGCTTACCGGCGGCACAGCAAAGGCAATTCGCTCTTTCACAATCGGGGTGACGGCGCCTTTGAATCGACGGAGGCCGCCGAAGGTGTGGAGATGGGACGCTGGGCATGGGCGTCGGACGGCATCGATTTCGATAACGACGGAACGCCGGAGATCTATATTACTTGCGGAATGCTGACGAATTCTTCAACCCACGACCTGGCGAGCTTCTTCTGGCGGCAAGTGGTTGCCCGTTCTCCGACCACGAATATCGCCGCACCTGCATACGAAAACGGCTGGAATGCCTTGAATCAACTCATTCGTGGAGATTACAGTTGGAACGGCCGCGAGCCCAATGTGCTTTACGCCCGGCGCCTGGGGCATTTCCATGATTTTTCCGGAGTCTCTGGCCTCGATTTTGCGGAAGACAGCCGGGCTTTCGCGGTGACGGATCTGGACGGCGACGGAAGCCTGGATTTGCTGCTGAAGAGCCGCTTGGGGCCGCAGGTGCGGGCGTTTCAGAACGATTGGGGTCAGAGCCGGCATTCCCTCGCCCTGGAGCTACAGGGAACGCGGTCGAATCGGGACGCCATCGGGGCGCGCGTTGAGGTGGAGCATTCCGATAAACGCACCGTACGGATCCTGCAGGCAGGTTCGGGCTATATTTCGCAGCACACCAAACGTCTCTACTTCGGATTGGGAGACGCCTCAAGCACGGGAAAGGTCCGCATTCTGTGGCCGTCGGGGCTGACGCAGGAGTTCGAGAACCTGGCAGCCGGATTTCGTCATCAGGTGGTGGAGGGATCGGACGAACTGAAGCGCATAGCGTTCTTGCCGCGGAAGCCTTTTACGACTGCCCGCGCCCCAATCACGGGGGACAACCGCGCCAATTTGGAAACAGCGTGGCTGCTGGAGCCGGTGCCACTTCCCGAACCACCGAAGGGCCAGGGATTTCTTTGCCTGTTCTCCGGACAGAGGCCCCTGACGCCACCGGGACTGCCCTTTCAGATGGTGGATCTCGGCGGCGGCTCATCGGACCGGAGCGCCTGGTACGCGTTGTTCCGGATGTACCTTTTCGACTATCGGGTGGACCTCACTTTACCGTTGCTCCTGCTGGTGGACGGCCGTGGGATGGCGCACAAAGTCTATGAAGGAATCCCGGAGCCAGGCAGGTTGCGCGCGGATCTGGCGATGATGCAGGACAAAAACCGCATCCGTCTGGCGTTACCGTTCCCCGGAACGTATTACGCTCCACCGAACCGCAACTACTTTCGATTGGGCGCCGCCTTCTATTGGGCGGGCTATCCGCTGCAGGCGTTAATTTATATGGAGGAAGCGCTACGCAGCGCTCCGAATAACAGCAAGGCGCATCTGGCGGTGGGGCACATTCATTTGGAAGCGGGGAGTTATGGGCCCGCTCGTGAACACCTGGAGCGCGCCGTTAAACTGAGCCCCGGCTCGGCTGACGGCTGGATCAACCTGGGAAGCCTCGAGACAGCGCTCGAAAACTATGCCGCCGGATTGCAGGATTTTGAAAAAGCTCTGACGATTCTTCCGGACTCAGCCTTCGCTCTGATGAGCGCCGGACGCGCCCACGGTAAACTGGGACATGCATCCATCGCCGAGCAGATGCTGCGTCGCGCACTGGAAATCGAGCCCAGGAATGCCGAGGCATCGAACCAACTCGGACTGCTGCTCTCCGGGCAGAACAGGACTGACGAAGCTCGAAAATCTTTCCAGGACGCCATTGCTGCCGAGCGCGACCATACCGGAGCCATCAACAACCTTGGCGTGCTCTATATGCAGACGCAAAAGCCACAAGACGCCATCGCGGCGTTCCGCTATGGTATCGAGGTAGCTCCGGACGAGGAACTGCTTTATTTCAACCTGGCGCGAGTATATGTGGCCGTGGGCGACCGGGTGAAAGCCCGTTACGTTTTGCAACAGTTGCTGGTGCGCCATCCGGACAGCGTGATGGGGAAGAAGGGACTGGCGGAACTGGGAGCGCCATGAACGGCGATGGGGCGCGCTGCCGTCATCGATGCGTCCACGCCCGGCTATCCGGCGGGCAGCCTCAAGGTGCTTAAGCGTTTTCGGGAAGCACTTATGCGCCGGAACGCTCCGTAAGAAGCTGTGAAAAATTCTGCTCTTGTAATAACAAAGTACTTTTCATTTTGGAGTACCTGCTCCATACTAGAGGTATGGATGCCCCCTGCCAGCCAGCCTTGATCGAGATCCCTGAGCAGCCGCCCCGCAAGCAGGCCGCG
>DATMNI010000242.1:0-20855 GCA_035570275.1 Candidatus Acidiferrales bacterium
ACCTCTGCCACCTCGCCAACGCCAGTTACCGCACGGGCCGCAAGCTGAACGTGGATGCGGCGGCTGGGCGCTTCACCGGCGATGGCGCCGCTGAGGCCAACCTGTTGTTGACTAGAAAGTATCGCGCGCCTTATGTCGTCTAAACGTGGTTAAGGTAGGAAGCAGGGTTGCCGATTGACCGTCACACTTGATCTTCCGCCCATTGTCGAACAGGCCTACCTGGCTGAGGCGCGGGCCACGGGTGTGCCGCTTAACGAGTTGATGCGCGAAGTCTTGATCGCCGGGCAGCCGGCCCTGCACGTCACGGAAACGGTCTTCGAGCAAGGGTTAGGCCTCTTCGGCGGTCCGGAAGATGCGGCTTTGCTGGATGAGGTTGTGGCCATCGCCTACGAGGAACGGCGCGCCCCACCAGCCCGTCCGCAGCGCTCTAGCCAGACTGGAAATGGCCTTGGCATAGCTTAACCAAAACGAGCAGATTACGCCGCTCAATGCCGATTACCTGGCAGCCGCAACCATCAAGGCAACGGCACGAAAGCAAGGCTCCATTCTCGAACTTCCCGACTGCCTGACTGTCGCCGTTCGGCTTCAGATGCCGCTTGTAATCGGAAACACCGAGAATTTCCCGGCATTCAACGGATCGGGATCATGGCCCGCTGGAATTTTGATGGTCAAGACGGTCTTTTCGCAGCCGGAATGGCAACAAGAGACGAGTTCGCAATACGCGCCGGCCAAGCCTTCCAAACCCGAGTACGCCGACTGGCTAACTTTTGAAGTTTGGTTGTCCGCCGATGTAGCGGACGGCGAAACCTGGAAGCTTGCTTCAAGCGAATGCAGGGTTGTGGAAACTCGGACCAAGCGAGTCTATCGAGATCTCAGCATCATTGACCCGCACTACAAAAATGGTAATAATATATTTGACTAAGGGCCACCATAAATGTCACGCCGAAACGAGCCCCTACCTCGATGGGCTAAGGTTCCTCATGCATCATTCCGAAGATCCTGGGCGGAAAGCTTTTTCCTTGACCTGCTACTGTGACGACAGCGCTTCAGATGAGTGCTCTCAGAATGCCGTAATCGGTGGCTTTCTAATGAGTAAAGAGGCATTTATCTCTTTTGATCGGTCCTGGCGTAGAGCGCTAGACCGATACGGCGTCAAGCCCCCATTCAAAGTCAAAGCTCTGGCAAAGATTGGCCTCTATCCAGAGATGAGGCGTGCGCTCCTACAAGAACTGGTCGGAATCGTGAATCACCACAAGTTCTACAGTCTTTCGGTCTTGGTTCCACAGGAAGAATTCAAGGCGCTTCTGTCCATGGAAGTCTACCGCCGGTTGCTGAGTCCCTATACGTTCGCGTTCCTAAGCGCGGTTATGGTGAACCACATGGAAATGGAACGGATTGGCAAACATTCGCCAGAGCAAAGGGCCATTGTCAATTACCTGCACGACACCGACAACCGATACGAACGCCAATTGCGGGCGGGCTATAAGTTGATCGTGGAGTGGCAAGAGCGCTACCGGCCATCAATCCACACCGGCGCAATGGCGACAGATTCGGATGATAATGTGAGCGCCCTGCAAGCCTCTGACATGATCGCATGGATAGTTAACCGGAAATCGACTACTGGCCTCACGGAAGAGTTTGAGGGGATTGAGGATTTGTTTGGTTCAACCCCTTACTCCTCCATCGGCGAACAGCCAAGTGGCAAGAGCAATTTTCATATTTCTATTGACGTTCCCGCAAGTGGAATCGAAATGCTTGCGGACGGAATCAATCTTTGGCTTGATGCGGGCATCATGCCAAACTCGTTATCTGAGATGGGCTCCGCCCCGCCGCATTTGATTTTGGAATAGGAAGAGCGGTAGCGTTCGGCCTGATTGCTTGCTCACTTTAGTTGACACCCAACCCCTAACCAGATCCGGTCTTGAATGTTGCCCTGCTTCAGGTTCAAATGCTAGCTATGAAACGTGCCTTAGTTCTAGCTCTGATGTTCGTTGGAGGACTCCATGCGGGAGATCGCCCGATAACGATTTCGGCTCCGGCAGAGAAACAACTGGTGGATCTGGGGCTAAAGGTGGAGACGATAGCCTTTCGTACAGACCACAAGCTTGTCAGCTATCTCAAGTTGGTTGTGGCCTTGAGGAACACGACAGATCACGCTTACGATAGAGTGGCCGTGACGATGGTACTGCTGGACAAGGACGGAAATGAAACCGGGATTAGCCAAACCGTAGACCTCCAAGACGTCACTTCCGGAAGTCTTGCACAAGTAACGGCACGTGCCCGCTTCGGAGGGCTTATGCGTGGGACGGAGTACCGGGTAGCAAAAGTGGAAGCGTTTCAGAAGGCGTTGTGAAATTGCGGTAGAAATCGAAGGCGTGAAGGCAGACCTCCCCACGGGTCCGGGAATGGACCGATTCATCGCTGCGATGGACAAGTTTCTATCCGAACTTTCTTTGATCTGTTGCCGGATAAATCGCCGCGAGCTGGCGTTTTCACTCTGACATTGGGTGATGAAAGGTAGGATGCCGCCAAGGGCACTGAACAGACATCCACTCTGACCCATCCTCGCCAGTTGATATCATTACCGGTGTACCGAACCCACATGTCGTCTGATCCCGCAATCCTCACCACCACTGTCGGCTCCTACCCCGTCCCTGAATGGCTGGCGGCGCTGCCCAGCGAGCAGGCGCGTCTGGACGCCACACGCGTGGTCTTCGACATCCAGCGCCAGGCCGGCATCGATCTGCCCACCGATGGCGAACTATACCGCTTCGACGGGAACCATCCCGACACTAACGGGATGATCGAGTATTTCATCCGCCCCATGGCGGGCATACGCGCCCAGGTGGGCCGCAGCGATCACGAAGCCTTCGCCCGCATCAACGCCATGCGGTTCCGCCGCAAGGCCGCGGGCGTGGTGGAGGCGCCGCTGGGCGAGGGCTCGCTCAACCTGCTGGCCGATTGTGAACTGGCCGCCAGTGTGGCGGGCGGTCCATTCAAGTTCACGGTCACCAGTCCGTACATGCTGGCGCGCACGCTGCTGGACGGGCATTACGGCAGCTTTGCAGAGTTATTGATTGCCGTCGCCGGCGTGCTGGCGCAACAGGTGGCCGGCCTTCCGTGTACCTGCCTGCAAGTGGATGAGGCCAATATCCCGGGCAACCCGTCGGACGGCCCCATCGCCGCGGCGGCCATCAATCGCGTGCTCGATGCCTTCCAGGGTACGCGCGCCGTGCACCTCTGTTTCGGCAACTATGGCGGCCAGACCATCCAGAAAGGCGAATGGCGGGCGCTGGTCGATTTCCTGAACCAGTTGCACGTGGACCACCTGGTGCTGGAGATGGCGCACCGTTCCGCGGCCGATCTGGAAGCGCTCAAAGATGTGGATCCGCGCATCCGGCTGGGCATTGGCGTGGTGGACGTGAAGGTCAACCACGTGGAGACGCCCGAGGAGATCGCCGGCGCTCTGGACCGCGCCGAAAGCGTATTGGGGCGCGGACGCGTGGGTTGGATTCATCCCGACTGCGGTTTCTGGATGCTGAAACGCTCCGTGGCCGACCGCAAGATGGCCGCGCTGTCCAGGGGCCGCGACCTGTACCTGGGGCGCGGATGATCGCCCTGCGGGACCGCGGCTATCGGGACCGCGCCACCGGCGCGCAAGTCTGGCAGGTGACCGAAGGGCCGGCCATCAACCACCCCACGTACTTTCTGCAAAGCTCGTTTTTCCCTGGCGGCCGGGAGATGTTCTTCACGTCGTACCGCACCGGCTCGGCCCAGTTATTCGAGGCCGCGCTAGATTCCGCGCTCGACTCGGGGATCGATTCGGGGCTCGACTCGGGCACGCCGCGGCAGATTACCAGCGGGGAGGCCATCCATCCCTTTTCGGCGGCGCTGCATCCCGATGGCGAGACCCTGGTCTTCACCCGCGGCGGCGGCCTGTGGGCCATCCACCGGCACACGCTAGCACAGCGTTGCATCGCCGATCACGCCGGCGCGCAGTTGGGCGAATGCTCCATCAGCCGCGATGGCGAGTGGCTCACCGCCGCGTTCAAATCCGGCGCGCAATCGGGCCTGGTGGCCGGACGCTTCGACGGATCCGGCTGGCATACCATTCCATTCCCGCGCACCGTGATTCATCCACAGTTCCATCCACTGGAACCGGATTGGATTGAGTTCGCGGGCGACCCGGCCCCGCGCATGCACCGCGTCCGGCGCGACGGCAACGGCCTGGAATGCCTGTACCAGCACGGCAACGACGAGTTCCTGGTTCACGAAACTTTTCTCGGCGACTCGGGCGACCTGGTGTTCACGGTCTGGCCGCGCGCCTTGCGCCGGATGGACTGGACCACCCGCGAAATCCGCACCATCGTGGAGTACAACGCCTGGCACATCGCGCCCGATCGCCGCGGCCGGCGTGTCCTCTGCGACACCAACCACCCGGATGAGGGATTGCAGATCATCGACGCCGCCACGGGCGCACGCCGCCAGCTTTGTCTAAGCGAATCCAGCAACCAGGGCACGCAGTGGCGCCACTCGCGCTACGCACTGGCCGAAGATTTCGCGCAGGCGCGGAACGCTCTGAGCTGGATGGAGAGCGCTGCCGACACCGTGTACGGCCCGCAGTGGAGCCACCCGCACCCTTCGTGGTCCACCGACGAAACCAAGGTGGCCTTCGCCAGCGACCGCACGGGAACGGCGCAGGTGTACGTGGTGGAGGTTTCCGCTTCGGAAACCGCTTGCTGACGCGCGCGGCTCAGAACACCATTCAGAGCCGCGACCGTAAGGGAGCGGTTCTGGTCCACCTGAAACATTTGCTCAGTTTATTGTTTCGCGGTGCCTTAGGCTGACACCCGGCGCTTCCCGGGTCAGGCGGGCAAAGGATCGAACGAGCGGCGAGGCTCATGTTCCGTTCCGGGGGTTTTCTGCGCGTCCCGGCGGCCCTGGGCTATAATTCGGAAGAGCACTCGGTGTCCTGCCCCAATGCGGATGTGGCGAAATTAGCAGGCGCGCGAATGTGACTTATAGCCTTTATTCCTGGAAGTATTAAACGGCCTCATGGCGGAATTGGCAGACGCGCCAGATTTAGGTTCTGGTACTCGAGAGGGTGTTCCGGTTCGA
Organism: Candidatus Acidiferrales bacterium; assembly: GCA_035570275.1. Lineage (GTDB taxonomy): Bacteria > Acidobacteriota > Terriglobia > Bryobacterales > Bryobacteraceae > DATMNI01. The sequence goes on from DATMNI010000242.1 coordinate 5,119, forward strand.
CCCCGGATGAGGCCACCACAATAATCTGGAAGCCTCACCCCGCTACACCTTCGCCTACACCTTCTCCGGCACCACGAACCCCTCCCGGTAATCGCGCGTCATCAGCTTCGTGGCTTCCGGATCGCCCTGAATCGTCATCGTCTTCGGGTCGAAGTTGATGGTCCGGCCCACCCTGTACGAGATGTTGGCCAGGTGCACCAGCACCGTCGAAGCCGCGCCTTCCTCCACCTCGGCGTTCAGCGTCGCGCGCTTTCGGCTGCGCACGGCATCGATGAAGTTCAGGAAATGGTCGCCGCCTTCGCTCTTCTCGGGGCCCTTCTCCTGCTCCTTGCCCAGCCACGTCTTGTACGAACTGTAGCTGTCCACCGCCAGGTAGCCCTTCGATCCATAGAACAGGTTGCCGATGGCGTTGTTGCCCTTCTCGTGAACCGTGGCCTCGCCGTTGCTCATCCAATGGCGGACTTCGAATTCCAGCATCTTCTTCTTGCCGGTTTCGTTGAACTCGAAGGCGCAGTTCAGCGTGTTGGGCGTTTCCTGATCGTCATCGAACATGAAGTGCCCGCCCATGGCGCTCACCTTGTTCGGGAACTTCACGCCCAGGCCCCAGCGGGCCACATCCATCTCATGGATTCCCTGGTTGCCCAGGTCGCCGTTGCCGGTGTCCCAGAACCAGTGCCAGGTATAGTGAAAACGATTCTTGCTGAACGGGCGCTTGGGAGCGGGGCCGGTCCAAAGGTCATAGTCCACGCCTTCCGGAACTTCCGAAACCGGCGTGCGGCCAATCGTGTCCCGCCACTTGAAGCACAGCCCGCGGCTCAGATAAACATCGCCGATCAAACCATCGCGCATGCTTTGCACCGCTTCCTGCACAGCTTTCGAAGAGCGGATCTGGCTTCCCTGCTGCACCATGCGGTCGTACTTGCGGGCGGCCGCCACAATCTGCTTTGTCTCGAAAATGTTGTGCGAGCACGGCTTCTCGACGTACACGTCTTTGCCGGCCTGGCATCCCCAGATGGTCTGCAGCGTGTGGTGATGGTTGGGCGTTGCCAGCGAAATGGCGTCAATGGTTTTGTCTTCCAGCAGCTTGCGAATGTCCTTGTAAGTGGCCGGCTTGTTCTTGCCCAGGGTTTCCAGTTGTTTAAGGCCTTTGGCAATGTGGGAGTCGTCGATATCGCAAATCGCCGCGATCTCCACATTGGGCAGCTTGCTGTAGCCCGCGATATGGTCCTTGCCGCGTCCGCCGATGCCCACGCAGGCAACGCGCACCGTGTCATTCGGGCTGGCAACCATGCTGGAACTGGCGCCGAGCGCGGCCGCCGAACTGAGTAAAAAGCTTCTTCGATCCATCGGGTTCCTTCCTGCCGGCCGCACCTGTCGATGTGAGCCGTTCTCCATCAGCATATCAGATGCCATGGGCCTAAGGGCTGCCGGTCGGCTTAAATTAGCGGTAACGCAGCCCACCCTCGGTCGCCTTTATAGTTTTCCAACTCTGACCGATAAGGATGGTGCAGGGAGCTTCATCGGCCATCCATTTACGCTGGACCGCCGGTCTCCCGAGCGGAGGCGTTATGGATATCACCGCAGTGAGCCGCAGCATGCCTGCTTCCGTTGGGTCGGTACCCGACGTCCCAGTGCAGAAGGCGCAGGAGAATCGAGATATCGTCAAGGCGGTAAGAGCTTTGAATGGAGCGGAATCGTTCGGCCAGGACAACCACCTTTCTTTCCAAAGGGATCCGTACTCGCACCAAATGGTCCTGCGGGTGGTCAATCAAAAAAGCGGGGACGTAGTCCTGCAACTTCCGTCGGAGGAAGCGCTGCGGATGGCTGAAGATCTGAAGCGGCTTCAGGCGGATGCGTCTCCCGATAATCGCCGATAGGTTCTTGCCGCTCAAGTTCTCCGGCCATCCCGCCGATAGAAGCACTATATGGGCGCGGCATCGGAGACGTTCGGCATCGAGAATGGATTCAAGCTCCAGAACCTCGTCGGCAATGCTTTAGCGCCTCGGGACACTCTTGACCCTTCCGATTGGAGCCAGTTCCGGGTTCAGGCGCATCGTATGGTCGACGATATTCTGGGCTACACGGAACACATCCGCGAGCGCCCGGTCTGGCAGCCGATTCCGCAGTCCGCACGCGACCTGTTCCGTGAACCGCTGCCGCAAAAAGCGACCAGTCTGGCGGCCGCTCACAACACGTTTATGCGGGATATTCTCCCCTATTCCGTGGGCAACGCACATCCAGGCTTTATGGGGTGGGTTCATGGTGGAGGCACGCCGGTGGGGATGCTGGCGGAGATGCTGGCGGCGGGGTTGAATGCCAACCTTGCCGGGCGCGATCAAATCCCCCTCGAGGTGGAGCGGCAGGTAGTGCAATGGGTGCGCGAGATATTCGGATTTCCCGCCACCGCCAGCGGCCTGTTGGTCACCGGCTCATCCATGGCGAATTTCATCGGCGTCCTGGTCGCGCGCACGGCTGCCCTGGGCGCCGGCGTGCGCCGTCAAGGCGTCGCCGCCGGCAAGCGCTTGGTCGCCTATACGTCGGCGGGCGCCCACGGTTGCATCGCGCAAGCCATGGATCTGGCTGGCCTGGGGACCGATGCGCTCCGTATCATTCCAGTGAACAGCCGGCACCAGATCGATATCCAGGCACTCGCCGAAGCCATAGCCATCGACAAGAAGGCCGGGCTGGCGCCGTTTTTCATCGCTGGCTCGGCGGGCACGGTCGATGCCGGCGCTATTGATAATCTCACGGCGATAGCCGACGTCGCCCGGCGCGAAAACCTGTGGTTCCACGTCGATGGCGCTTACGGTGCGCTGGCTATGCTGGCGCCGGATATTGCTCCCCGGCTGGCTGGAATCGAGCGCGCCGACTCCGTCGCTTTTGATTTCCATAAATGGGGTCAGGTGCCTTACGACGCGGGTTTTATTCTCGTCAGGGATGGCGCCCTGCATTACGACACGTTCGCCTCACCAGCCGCATACCTCAGACGGGAAGCCCGGGCGATGGCCGCCGGCTCGCCGTGGCCATGTGATTTTGGACCGGATCAATCGCGTGGTTTCAGGGCGCTGAAAACATGGTTCACCCTCAAGGTCTATGGCGCCGAAAAGCTGGGCGAGGTGATTTCAGGCACTTGCCAACTGGCGCAATACCTGAAGCAAAGCGTTGAGAATGAACCGTCACTGGAATTGCTGGCGCCGGTGGCGCTGAATATCGTTTGCTTCCGATACCGCTCCGAAAACGCCGACGACCTTAACCGGGATATCGTTGCCGATCTGCAGGAATCCGGCATCGCCGCGCCGTCAACAACCACCGTCAACGGATGTCTCGCCATCCGCGCGGCCATCGTTAATCACCGTACCAACAGAGGTAATATTGACGCCCTGATCAAGGCCGTAGTCGCCTTCGGTTCGGCCCGCATTAGCTCACAGGATAACTCTATGAAATCGGTTTACCAATCATGACTATACAATTATCGGCCCCCAGCCATCCCAGTGACGATGCCCTACCGCTCACTGGTCTGGCTTCGCTGGCAAAAATGGCTTTTGACGGTGCCGATCTGGCGCCCCTGCGGGCGCGTTTGTTACACCGTGCCGCACACAGTGAGACTGATGCCAATGCATTGATGGACTTGTCGACGCTTCTGCACTTCATGGGGCAGCGTGACTGCGCTCTATCCGTGCAGGCTTTAGCTCTAGACATCCGGCAAATCTATCGTCTACGGTGTTCCGCCGGTTCGGCTGGTATCCGCTTGCTCGCCATTATGAGCGCCGGCGACTTGACGGAGAACAATGCCCTGGAATTCCTGGTCGAAGGATCGGACATCGCGCTCGATATCTTGTATGTGGGGTTGGACAGATCGATGCCGGCAGCGCTGCCGGACCACGATTTGGCGATGGTGGCCGTTTGCGAAACCGACCGCAGCCTTCCGCTGTTAGCGCAGATTGGAAACCAGGTGAAATCCTGGCCGCGGCCAGTGCTCTGTGCACCCGATCGTCTGGCCCGCCTGTCGCGCGATGGTGCTTCCGCTCTGCTCCGTGGGGTGCCCGGTATCGTTATGCCGCACACCGCGCGAATCGACCGGGGGACGCTGGAATCGGTCGGCCGTTCCGGGATATCGGTTACAGCGTTGGTTCCGGATGGCGGGTTTCCGGTCATTGTGCGGCCGGTGGACTCCCAAAAAGGTCAAGGTCTGATGAAGCTTGACGGTCCCGGCGCCATTGCCGGTTACCTGAAAACAAGGCCGGAAGCTGCGTTCCATGTGGCACGATTCGTTGACTATCGGGGCAAGGATGGCCAATTCCGGAAATACCGTATCGTCCTCATCGACGGGCGCCCCTATGCCTGCCATATGGCCATCTCCGGCAACTGGATGGTTCACTATCTGAACGCGGGCATGGTGGAAAGCGCGGAGAAGCGGGCCGAGGAGGCGCAATTCTTTGCCACTTTTGACGACAACTTCGCCCGCCGCCATCAAGCGGCGTTAGTCGCCATCGCCAAGCGTCTCGAACTGGAGTATGTCGGTATCGATTGCGGCGAGACCCCCGAAGGAGAGCTGCTGATCTTCGAGGTGGACAGCGGAATGACCGTTCACGCCATGGATCCGGTCGACATCTTCCCGTACAAACAACCCCAGATGCGTAAAGTGTTTGGCGCGTTTCGACAGATGTTGATCGATACCCTTGCCCACTCCGCCCGCGGGTGTATCGCGACGGCTACAAGCTAAGATTCTGCCGCGCCCAGGCGATGGACTTGCCGACGTTGTCGTCCTCCAGTTTCATCTGCGCTTCGGCGCTCATACCGGTGGTGCGGGGGAGCGGCGACTTCGGTTTGTTCTTGCGCACGATGTCCAGCACCCTGGCCAGGTCGCGGCCGGGCAGAGGGCTGTAGGAGTCGTCGAACGTCACCCAGTATTTGCTGGTGAAGACCGGAATCTTCAGCGGGTCGCGGGTGATCATTTCCAGGTCGAACGGAGTCTTGGGGTCCTTCTTCTGGATGGCGGCCACCATTCCTTTGAGATCGAGGAAGCCCTCGCCCAACGGCACTTCGGAAAGCAGGAAACCATCTTCGTAGGGCTCCACCGCCATATCTTTGATGTGGCAGGCAAAGATGTAGGGCAGCAGGTTGGCCAGCGTTTGCGACGGATCTTCGCAAAGCGACACGTTGTTGCCGAAATCGAAGTGCACCCCCACCCACTCGCTCGACACCCGCTTCAGCCAGGCTGCCTGCTCGGCGGATCGCCAGCCCTTATGGTTTTCAATGCCCAGGCGCACCTGGTGTCGGTGCAGCACCGGTTCGGCCAGCAGAATGGTGGCCTGGCAGCGTTCGAAATCCTTCTTGAAGGCGTCGAACGCGTCGAACTGCTCGTAGCGGCGCGCGGTCATCGCGGTGTGCAGCCCGGCCACGCCGGTGTCTTTGGCGGCCTTCACGGCGGCATCGAAGTTGGCCACGTCAGCGGCAGTACGCGGCAGAGGGATATCCGTGATCACGCGCATGTTCCAGGAGTCGAGCCGCTGCCGGAACTTCTTGATGGCGTCGGCCTCGGTAGACGGAAAGCGCGTTTCCACGACGCCGAAGCCGAGGCTATGGCAGTACTCCACGAAGTCGAACGGTTTGCTGGAATCGCGGGCGGCGCGGTTATGCATGGGGAAGCCGGCGGGCGCGCCCCCCATGTTGCGTAAGGTGGCGGTTTCGGCGCGGGCCGATTTGAGGGGCAGCAACGCGGCGGACAGGGCGGCCGCAATCATCTGTCTTCGGGTGGTCGCGGGGGTGGTCGCGGGGGTGGTCACGGGGATAATCACAAGATTCCTCCTTACTTCACAATCTTAAACGCGAACAGCGTATCGCCGGCCCCGGCGATCAGGTATTGGACGCCGTTCAGCTCGTAAGTCGATGGGCCGTTACTTACTTGCGCGCCTACGCGAAAATGCCACAGGATCTTGCCGGTGGTGGGATCGTATGCGATCAGGTTCCCCACGGGGTCGCCCGTAAAGAGCAGCTTACCCGCGGTGTTCAGGATGCCGGGAAAGGCGTTGCCGAATCCTCCGCTGGGATACTGGTGCTTCCAGGCGACATTGCCGGTCTTATAATCGATGGCTTCCAGGACGGCCTCGGAAAAGCCGCCGCCGCCGCCACCGCCGTAACCCTGGGGCTCCGGGTCGTCATCGGTCAGGTAAGTGACGCTGTAACCCTGCTTGGCATTCACATAGAACAACCCCGTCTCCGGGTTGAAACTGGGTGGCGGCCAGTTCGTGCCGCCGCCGCCCGGAGTATCGATCAGCGAGCCATCCACCTTAGGCTCCTTGGCGGGGTCGGGAATGGGTTGGCCTTTGCCATCGATGCCCTTCATCCAGTTCACGCCGACGAAACCCTTGGTGACCAGGCTCTGGCCATTGGTGCGGTCCAGCAGGGTGAAGATGCCGTTGCGCGCCGCCTGGGCCAGCATCTTGCGCGGCTGGCCGTTGAACAGACCGTCGATCAGGACAGGCGTTTCCACGTTGTCCCAGTCGTGCGTGTCGTGAGGCGAGGGCTGGTGATACCAGACCAGCTTGCCGGTGTCGGCATTCAGCGCGACGATGGATGCCGTCCAGAGGTTGGCGCCCTTTCGTCCCTGGCCGGCAAACACCGGGTTGGGATTGCCGGTGCCCCAGTAGATCAGGTTCAAGTCCGGATCGTAAGTGCCGGGCAGCCAGGTCATGCCGCCGCCGTGCTCCATGGCCTGCGGATTGGGCCACGTTTCAGCGCCGGGTTCGCCCTTGCGCGGGGTGGTGTTCCAGCGCCACTCGACGTCGCCGGTCTCGGGATTGCGGGCGTCCAGGAAGCCGGGGACATCCATGGCATCTCCGCCCACGCCAACCAGGATGCGGTTCTTCACCACCAACGGCGACGTGGTGCAGAAGTATTGCATCTTTTCGTCGGCGATTTTCTTGCGCCAGCGTTCCTTGCCGTCCTTCGAATTCAGGGAGACGAACCAGCAGTCGGGCGTCATCATATACAGCCAGTCGCCGTACATTCCCAGGCCGCGGTTGCCCACCAGGTGGCCGCCCTTGTCCTGCCAGGTGTAGTGCCACAGTTCTTCGCCGGTGCGGGCATCGATGGCCCAGGCATGGTCGGGGATGCTGAAATAGAGAATCCCATTCACCATGAGCGGCGTCGATTTGATGGTGGGATTACCCACCCCGCGCTGCGGACCCACATTGTTGACGCGATACAACCAAGCCGGCGCCAGGCTGCCGAGGTTGGAGGCGTTGATCTGGCTGAGCGGGCTGAAACGCTTTCCGGAATAGTCGCCATTATAGGTGGGCCAGGTGTCCGACAGAGGTTTCAGCAGTACCTTCGGGTCAAGGCCTTGCGCCATCGCGAGCGCCGGCAGAAAACCAAGAATGGGGATCAGCCGACGGAGTTTCATTTGCCGATGGAGTCTCATTTGACGCTTACCAGATAAGCGGTGAGGTTGTGCATGTCCGCGTCAGTGTATTTGTTCAGCAACTGCCGGTGTCCGGCCAAACGGTCTTCTAACACAATCTTGACACTGCCGGTGGGCCAGGAGTGGTAGACGCCGGACGCATCGTAGATCGAGATATCGAAATCGTCGATCTGCTTGACCGTGCCCGCGATGGATTGTCCGGAGGGCAGCGTGACCGTGACCTTCTGCGGCCTGGCTGCACCACGTCCGCCGCCGCCGAATCCGCCTCCGCCCGGCCAGATGAAACGGGTCTGGAGTTGTTCGGGTTGATACCTCCCGCCGATGTGCGCCAGATCTCCCGAAATCGAGTGGCACTGTGCGCAGCCGCCGGCGCCGTGGAAGTAGGCTTCGCCGGCTTTGGGGTCTCCGGTAACTACGTTGAGCCGCTTGTAAAGGCCGCGGTTGGCCACCAGTTCCACCTGCAGATGCAGGAACTCGCCGATGTCGGCAAGTTGGGTCTCGGTGAGCGCGCCGAAAGCGGGCATGCCTTTATCCACGCGGCCTTTGGAGAGGGTGGGGCCGATCAGTTCGCCTTTTTCATCGTGCAGCACAATTTCGGAGCGGACCAGGTTGGGCCCCGCGGCTCCGCGCGCCTTTTCGCCGTGGCAGAAGGCGCAGTTGGGTGCGTAGAGCTTTTCCCCGCGGGCGGCGGCCTGGGCGTCGGGCGCGCGCCCCAGTCCAAGAAACTCCCGCGTGCCGCCCCGGCCTCCTCTGCCCCCGCCTCGGCCGCCCGCCGGAATCTCCTCCTGGCCGCAAACCTGGAGCGCGAACGCGGCCAGCAGGAAGGCGCAGAGGCAGAGACTCGTACGAGACATATTCTCTCCGGGTCTCTCAGCATATACCAGCGCGAGGTTGCGCGGGGGACAGTTGCAGTCCGGGCCAATTGAGGCGCCGACATTGGCAATGGGCGTGCCATGCATGACACTCCACGTCGCGCACGAACGCGGGCGCGTATGCTGAAAGAGGTCTATGCGGATACCGATGCTGCGGATACCGATGCTCTTGTGGTTGACGCCGTTCCTCCACGCCCAGGGCGGCGGCGCTCCCTGGAACGACCTGCGGTCGAAAAATCCGCCGGGGCTCGCGGTAACTCTGCGGCTGCTGAATCCACACGCGTTTCGCCGGGGCGAACTCATCGCCGCGGAACTGAACCTGCCGAACCATCCGCCCGTGCAGATTCCACCACCAGCGGAGCATTGGCAATTCGCCGGCATGCTGCTGGACCCGCCGGCCGATTGCGGCATTATCGCCAAGCCATGCTTTCTGACCGATCCGAACGGAGGCGGCCCGGGGGGACTGGACCGATCCGGTCTCTTCAGCCCCTCCGATCACCAGACGTTGGCGCTCAACGGGTACCTGCCACTGCTCCCGGCAGGGCGCTACCGCGTGGCGGCCCTGGCGCGCAAGCTGGTGTTGGGAAATCGCGGACCTGCATCGGTGTCTTATGTCTATGCCGATCCGCCGCAGTATGCGGTCTCGGGCGTCGTCGAGATCGACATCGTTGCCGCCACCGCGGATTGGGTCCGCCAGACCATCGCCAGGAGCGTGGCCACGCTCCACCCGCAGACTCGTGATAGCGCGGGCAACCGTGCCGGCGACCGAACGGGCTACCAGGCGCAGCAGGATGCCGCCCGTCAACTCGCCTTCTTAAACGATCCCGCCGCCTGGACCGCGTCCCTGGACCTGTTGCCGAACAACGAGAACGTGCTGCTGACGGGCCTGGGCCGCGGACGCCCTCCGGCCCGCGTCTGCGACCTCATGCAGGCCCGCGTGTCAGCGCCGACACAGTCTGTGTCAACTTCGTACCTCTATCGCCTGACCGAGATTTGCGCGCGCGCGAATCTGCCGCCGGCGCCGCCCATCGCAGCGTCCGCCAACTTCCGGCCTATGGCGGTGACGGCCATCCTCTCCGCCACGCCGCCGCCGGCCACTGCGCCAGTTTCGCCGCCTAATCCCGAATTGCAGGCGTGGTCCGAAAAGTGGCGCGCCTATACACAAGATCTGATGAACAAGGCCACGGCCGCACTGGCCGGGAGCCTGGCGAACAAACAGCCGGGGGCGAAGTGGAATGCATTCTCGACGTTGCTGGAACGGATCAATCAGGTCCGGGCCAACCGGCCGCCTGAGCCCGACCCGGCCTGGATTCCGCTGCTCACCAGCGAATTCGTGCGCGATTTCGCCGCGGTCGAGGCACCTCGCAAGCAATCCCTGCTCGATCTATTCGCTTCCACCATCGACTCGCCCCAGATCGTGCCGCTGCTCGAAAGCGTGCTCGACAACTGGAAGCCCGGCGATTATTACGAAGCAGCCCACTCCGCGCTCGGCGCCTTGCACCGCATCGACCCGGCGCGCGCGCGGGCTCGCATTCTTGCGGAACTGGTCAAGGAGAAAACTTGGCTCACCGTCGCCTCCCTCGAAATGCTTCCGGCCAGCGCGGTGCCGCCCATGGACGACGCGCTCATCGAATCGCTGGCACGCGCGCAACGCCCCGGCGGCTGGAATCCGCAATTGCACCTGGCCGCGATCGCGCGCTACGCGACGCCGCAGGCACTGCCGCGGATGCGCGCGATTTACGAATCGCAGCAGGACGCTTGCCAGCCGGAGATGATGGCGTACTTCGTCCGCGTGGATCCGGCCTATGCGGAGCGTGTGTTCCGCAGCCACGCCTGGGACATGCACGCCCCGCCGCCGCGTTGCACGGTGCAGTACTTCAACCGCACGCCGCCGCTGGCGATGAATCCGCCGCTGGAGCAGTACATCGCCGCCTACCTCATGCACAGCGACGTCTATATCAAGAGCACGGCCGCGCAGGTGCTGGGCCGGTACGGAACCACCTCCGCGCTGCCGCGGCTCTGGGAAACCTTCCGCTACTTCCACGACTATTGGAATGGCAAAGGCGCGGAACTGGCGCAAAACGGCCAGGGTGTCGGGCTGGAGGTGGACCTGCGCAACGCCATTGCCCGCGGGCGCGGATGGCTGGCCACGGAGGCCGACCTGCATCTGATCGAATCCCTGTGCATCTCAGACCGGTGCGTACAGGAAACGCGGCAGGATCTGGAGCACTTGGCGCCGCCCCTGCGCATCGAGGTCATGACGCAGCCGTCCGTCGGGATCTCCGGCAGAGTCGCTCAATACCAGGGCCTGGAAAGCGTAGCGGCCATGGAACTCAAGCTGGCGCAATTTCCCCGAGGAACCCGATTCAAACTGTATGCGCCGGGGCCGGGCAGCCAGGCCGCGAAAACCGCGGCGGAAATCCTTCGCTTTGCCACGGAGAAGGGCTTGGTGGTGACGACGCCGTAAGTGCAAGGCGATCGTCGCCCGACTCCAATTCTGCCTGCCCGCTCCGGCAGTGGCTTTGTGGGGCAGGTTGTTAACCTGCGGCGGATTGGCAATCCGCCTGCGTCGGGCTAACGCACCTCTTCGTGCAAGGCGGATGACGTGGCCGGCTCGCTGCCGCATCGCGGCAGGCGGATTAGCAATCCGCCGCAGGTTAAACAGCCCGCCCCAAAAAGCTGCGCTATCCTTACTCCAAGGAGCCGCCATGACGCGCCGCCAATTCGCTTCCACCACCGCTACCGCCGCACTCTCTTACCGCCGCATCCTGGGCGCCAACGACCGCGTTCGCGTGGGCCTGCTCGGGTCCGGCGGGCGCGGCACTTACGTTTCGCGCTACGCCAAGGAGTTCGGCAACGTGGATATCGCCGCGCTGGCCGATATCTACGAACCGCGCATCGATAGCGCCCGCCAGCAACTCAACCCCGCCGCGGAACGGCATCACGATTTCCGCCAGGTGCTGGACCGCAAAGATATCGACGCCGTCATCGTGGCATCGCCCGACCACTGGCACGTGCCTATGACCATCGCCGCGGTGGGCGCCGGTAAGGACGTCTACTGCGAAAAGCCGCTGACGCATTCGGTGGAGGAAGGCCGCGCCATAATCGACGCCGTGCGCAAGTCCGGCCGCATCGTGCAGGTGGGCTACCAGCAGCGCAGCTATCCGCATTTCCAGCAGGCTCGCCAGCTCATCCAGAGCGGACGCATCGGCCAGGTCACCCAGGTGCTCACCTGGTGGAACCAGAACTATATGGGCCGCAAACCGCCGGCGGTGGACCAGTCCAAACTGGATTGGCCGCAGTTTCTCGGCAGCGCCTGCCCGCGCGAGTTCGACGTCTGGCGCTTCACCAACTGGCGCTGGTTCTGGGACTACGGCAACGGTACGCTCACCGACCTGTTCTCGCACTGGGTGGATAGCGTCCACTGGATCATGGGCGACAGCGTGCCCTCAGAGGTGCGCGGGCAGGGCTCAAAGTTCGCGGTGGATTGGTTCGAGGCCCCCGACACCGTCAACGTGTCCTGGCTGTACCCGAAGAAGTTTCAAGTCTCTTACGTCAGCACCATGGTTACCCGGATGGAAGATGGCGGCCTTCTCTTCCGCGGCACCGAAGGCAGTCTCAAGCTCACCAGGCCCTTCTTCGAGATCTATCCCGAAAGCGGCAAGTTCGACCAGAAGACCAACGTGTCCGCGGTTTCGCTGCATGTGGACACCGAGCGCGAAGGCACCATCGACCATGTCCTGAACTGGCTGGATTGTATCCGCACCCGCAACCCGCCGAACGCGCCGGTGGAGAGTTCCGTGGACGCGGCCAACGCGGCCCACTGGGGCAATGAGGCCATCCGCAGCGGACGCGCCCTGGAACTGCCGGGCCGCGCCGGCGCGTGGAAGCCGCTCTTCAATGGCCGCAACCTGGATGGCTGGGTCCCGGACACACCCGGCGTCTGGAACGTTTCGGACGGCATGATCGTGGGCAAACATACCGGCCAGAAGTGGAACGACTTCCTGCGCACGCGCGACCATTTCGAAGACTTCGAACTGGCGCTGGAGTTCCGCCTGCTGAACGGCGCCGGCAACAGCGGCGTGCAGTTCCGCAGCATCCCGGCCGAGCAGGAACATGAGCTCTTCGGTTACCAGGCCGATATCGGCGAAACCTACTGGGGCAGTCTGTATGACGAGTCGCGCCGCAAGCGGGTGCTGGCGCAGGCGCCCGCGGCGGCCATCGCCAAGCTAGACAAGAACGGCTGGCACACGTACACGGTTCGCGCGCTGGGCAACCACATCACCATCACAATCGATGGCATGCGTACCGTGGACTACACGGAGTTCGAGCCCGGCATTCTCAAGCGCGGCTTGATCGGCCTGCAGGTCCACGCCGGCGCCGGGATCGAAGTCTGGTTCCGCAATTTGCAAATTCGGGAGATCTAACGAGTTTCGGCCGTGCGAAGTTCCAGGGGGCGGATAATGGGGGCGGATGCCCTTTCGCGCCGTCGCTCACACCCCTCGAATCGTATCCCGCAGCTTCGAGATCAGCTTCGGAACCACCGTCATCGGGTCGTCCGTCGATTCGTATTCCAGCGCCAGGTACCCCTGGTATCCGGCCGCGCCAAGAATCTTCAGCACGCGCGGCCAATCCGCCGGTTGGCTCTTTCGATCCACGTGAACGTCCGCTTTACAATGTACGTTGGTGGCGTAGGGCGCGCACATTTCGATCTGCGCGTAAGCATCGTTGGGGAAGTTGCCGATGTCGAGATTGATGCCCACCCATGGCGACCCGGCCTTCTTCACAATCTCCACCGTCCGGTCGGCGTTGGTCGTAATGCCGCCATCGTCTTCCACGCCCAGTGTGATGCCCCGCTTCGCCGCCTCGTCGGCCGAGCGCTTGAGCGTCTCCACAGCCCAGGCCACCGCCTGCTCCTCGGTGGCGCCTTTGGGAACGGCGCCGCCAAAGATCCGCATATGAGAAGCGCCCAGCCGTTGCGCCACATCCAGCCACTTACGAACGGTCTCCACTTCCGCGGCCTGCAGGTCCGCCGAGGGCTGCGCCATCCTGGCCCGAATCCCAATGTTATAGAGGGAAATGCCGGACCGGTAAGCCACCCGCTTCAGCGCGAACAGCGTCTGATCGGTGGTGTCGGGCAGCCAGTAAGTGGTCAGGTCGACGCCATCGACGCCGAGTTCGGCGGCCATGCGGATCAAGCCCTCGTAGGTCAGCGATCCATTCTGGAGCTGGTTGCGGAACGAATAAGCGCAAATTGCCGCGCGAAAACGGCCTTTGCCTTCGGTCCAGGCCGGCATTTGACTACCCGCCAGCGTGACGGCTGCGAGAGCCTGCAAACAGTGACGACGCTGCATTCGGTTATCTCCTCTCCGGTTTTGGACGATCGGCCGGGAACGGCTCCGTGTCCGGAATCACAGGAACCGCCGTGGCGCCGAACCGCCGGTGAACTGGGACGGTCTGCGCCGCCGCTTGCAGAAGCGCGAGGGTTCGGGCAGGAAAAGCCGGTAGCGCACGGCGTTGGCGGCAATGATCGCGACGGCGCGGCAACCCTGCAACGTGCGCCTGTTTCATGAGTGCTCCTGAAGGGACCCTCACCTAATGTAATCCAAACAGCAGCGCGCTGCTCGCGTCACCGGCCCGGCCCCCTAACCTCAGGCCCAACCCCATAGGCGTTAAAATAACGCCGTTGCCGAAATGACCGTCGCTGCGCGCGCAACCGAGTCTCAGGCCCGGCTGATTGGAACTTCCCCGAACGCCGTATATCGTTCCTTTGCCCTCGTGGTGGCATTTGAAGGAGGAGCTTCAGGACGTGATGATCGGATTGGATGAAGCGAGGCAAATCGCTGAACAATACCTGATCGGGCTTAGCGCCGATGCTGGCGTGAAGTTGGAATTGCCAAGCAGCCAGACGCTGGAACGTGACTTCGGATGGGTGTTCTACTACGGGCCAGAGGACACGTCGCTGACACTCGCGGGCAACGCGCCGTTCATCGTGGATCGTAAGGACGGGTCGATCCACGTAACTGGAACAGCCTATCCAACGGGGGTCTATCTGGAGAACTACGATCTAACTGGAACAGCTTTTCCGCCCGGCGTCCCGGAGGACACTGTAGTTTTGGAAGGCTGGAAGCCGAGCAGGTCACCGTTCCCCAAGATATCTTTGACGAAGGCCATTCGGGCTGCCACAGAAAAGGGCCTGGCTGAATCCAAAGGCTGTGCGGATTCCGTACTTTCTGGAGAAGACGTCGGACTCATGTTCCCGACCGCTGCGGAAGCCGACAAGTTCTCGGCAGAAGTGCAGAGGTTGGGCAGGTCAGTTCGACGAGGGATCCGCTAGAAATCAGCCTAGGTATTGACGACGCGGATGTCAGTTGTCTTGAGTGGCGTTAGTTAGCGTCCTTTAGCCCGTCTATAGCGGACCAAGCCCGGTCCAAATTCCAGAAGACGCCCATCGTCTGGAACGGTCTCGCGCCTCCTCACAGCCTCTAAGTGCCGCTCCTTAGACCTGGGACTGAGGCGAGAACAGCGATAGGAGCAGCAGCGCAATCTCAAGTCCGGCTATCACGTAGAAAACAACGCGAACTTTCGGCCATAACCATGTCGGGAGCTGATCAGCTAATTTGTCGCCAATCGTTTCATTCAGTCGCGTCGAGGGTGTGACAGACTGCTGCTCCCTCGCCCACCGAGCCGACAACCAGTTTCCACGGATATTTGCGAACAAGAGTGCGAGAAAGACGATGCGCAGGAAACCAAAACCATTGCCCGTGAATCGCTGCATGACGAGTGCGCTCAGCAGGTATGCGGCGAATGCGACGATGGCGGCAACTCTGCTGCGCTGTCGAACGCCGATCCCGGCAAGGAAGAAAAACGTACCTTCGAAAGCACCCATCAGAAGTGAACCGGCAATCGTGGTGGAGACCACGGTAACCGCTGCAACAATGAAACAAATCCAGAATCCCTGTGTGGTGATGTAGTCGAAGTCTCCTTCGTTGCGAATGGTCGGCCAGAGCAAGGCCCGCCAGCGACTTTCTGTTCGAGGTGTCGAATCCGAGAGGCCCAGGGTTTGCATATCGATGAACCATCCTAGCATCTAGCTGCTAAGTTAGCGCCCTCGCTCCAGCAATCACGCAGGTTTTTGGTTCAGGGAAATGATATGTGGCGTGGCACTACCGATAGAATGCTCTTCGTTTTCGGAAAGTTGGCGAATCTGGCGCGGACGCCGCTCCTGTGCTCGGCTTACCCGCCACTCGGATAGAGCGGCTCCCGCAGTTATCGCGCTACCAATTTGCGCCCGAACGAAAACGGGGCATCATGATTGTCCAGAAGTCCTTCTGGGAAGTTGCACCAGACACGGCCCCGAGGCTGGATCGAGGCGAGCGAGGTCATCTTGGCAAGGCTTATCTTAACGCCTTTGAGCCCCAACCCCCGGACTCCCCGGGCCC
>DATMNI010000243.1:0-22297 GCA_035570275.1 Candidatus Acidiferrales bacterium
TGAAGGGAATGGGTGCTGGCGCGACGCCACGTCGGCGCGAAACCCGTTGATGGCAAGTCTCTCTCCCAGTGCAGCATGTTGTTGCGGAAATACTTGTGCACCTGCGGGTTCGTGTAATCCGGCATCGGAGCCTTCCACCGCGACATAAATGAGCTGCCGTCCGGCGTCCGCGTATACTTACCGCCAGTTACTTCTGTTGCAAATGAACCACGGCCGTAGCCAGGGTGTTATCAGCCGTCAGTGGCTTACCGCCGGTGACGTCCTGCAGATAAAAGGTCATGCCGTCGTTTACCCATGCGCCAGTGGTTGCTGATCCCTTGAAGCCGAAATGGGAGAAGAGCGGACCGGTCGGGCTTCCGACGTGAATCTCGATGATCTGGGCGTTGGGCGCTTTCCAGGTGAGCGTGGCGGTTCCCAGAGTGGCGCCTCCCGTGACCGGTATCGGATTGGGAACAACGGTCAGGGAAGCGCCGTTTCTCCATACCTGGATGCCCACTCCCGAGCCCGTCCCTGTCCCTGCAGCGGAAACGGCGACGTATACCTGGTTGTTCGCTTCGTCGGCGGCGAGCGAATGTGTCGATTGAGCCGGCAGCGTAGCAGCCGCCGGCACACCAACGACAAGGTGCGTAATCAGCGTGTAGGTATTGGCATCCACTACGAACACGTTTTGGGTTCCGCCAAAATAAACGCGTTGATCTCCGCCGTTGTACCAGATCTCGTCGGCGCTCACTCCAGAGACCGTGGTGACGACTTTGCCGCTGGCAATGTCGATCACATCACCGCAGGCCGACATCAGGCGCTGACCCGGAATCAGAACCAGACCGCTCGGACCCTTGCAGGCACTGGGAATCGATCTCGTGACGCTCAACGTCTGAGGGTCCAGTTCGTCAATCTCTCCGTTGGCGTTCGCCGCCGTTTGCCGCGCTGGCTAGTGGAATGGAAGTGATGAATACACCGTTTTCGGTGTCGATCACGTCCACCCTCGGCCCGATTACCGGGGATGCCGTCGGGTTACCTCGATCCGCAAGGTAGTACCGGGCGTTGGCG
Source organism: Candidatus Acidiferrales bacterium (assembly GCA_035570275.1). GTDB lineage: Bacteria > Acidobacteriota > Terriglobia > Bryobacterales > Bryobacteraceae > DATMNI01. The sequence goes on from DATMNI010000243.1 coordinate 1,048, forward strand.
GAATCGACCCAACTGATATCGTTTCCCGCCAGACCCCCGGGGATGGTGATGGTTCGGAGTAGTTGGTAGCCGGATACCGGTTGGCCTTGTTGGGCCGTGGCTAGCGGGAACAGTGCTGGCAGTATGAATGCCAGGCCGGAAAGCGAGAGCAGCTTTGTCGTGTGCATTTGGGCAGGTACTTCCTATCGTGACGTTGTGGGCCTGATGGCTTCGCCATCGGACTCCGTTCGGTTGATCCTGATCGGTTACCGGGAGTCTTGCGGAACTCGCTCAGCAGATCCAACAGGATTCCCCCCGGTCAACGATCGCCGTTCAGTATATTACAACTGGCCAGATCGGGGCAGTGGCAGCTTACTCGTGGCAGCCTTACTCGATGGATGTGACGACCGGCGCGGACAAAATGCTCGCCCCGATTGATCTGCCCGCGTCAGCCAACGGCATCGCGGAGCTTCAGTCTGCATCCCGATGGCTAACACTTCCTCACGTCCATCGCGAAGTGGCGCATGACATTTCGACGCTCGAAAGCCGGGATCAGCCGCGGCAGAAGACCCGGCCCGAACGGTTGTTGCGGCGGTGACGGGCGCTCTGTGGAGTGGCCTGGAATCCAGCAGAGGTCCCGCGGGATGTTCAGGCCAGAGCTTTTCCGTACAGCGCCAGCAAGCGGCTCCAGGCCTTCTCGGCCTGTGGTTCGTTATAGACCTGCGAATCCGGAGGGCACCAGCCATGCGCGGCTCCCGTGTAAACCTCGATCTCCGCGGGCAGGTTCACCTTGGCGAACGTCTCTTTGAGGACGGTCTTGTCATTGGGCGACCGAGTGTCGTCATTGGCCGCGATCGCGATGAGGAACTGCGCCTTGGTTTTCGCGGCCTGAAGGTGCGGACTGTTTGGCGTATCGGTCACGAGTCCTCCGCCATGGAATGAGGCGACTGCTCCAACACGATCAGGCACGGCGGCCGCGGTACGGAACGCAATCGGGCCACCCATGCAATAACCCTGGGTGCCGATCTTGCGATTCTTGGCAACGCAGGCTTGCCCGTCCAGCCAACCGATGAACGCTTTCGCATCCGTCATGTGCGTTGTCTCGTTCAGAGCTCGCGCCAGCGGCATCAACTGCTGGATTGGAGTTGCGCCGCCGGCTTCCGCAGTCGGGGCTTTCTTGACACGGTAGAAAGGGTTCACCACCAGCACCGAATACCCCGATTCGGCGAGCCGTTTGCCCATCTGGCGGAACGCCGGCCGCAGCCCGAAAATGTCTGGCCACACCAGAACGCCTGGAGCTGTGCCGCTCGCCGGATACGCGAAGTAGCAGTCTGCGGTCCCGTCCGGCGTCGTTACGTTCACGTCCGATTCGGTCACCGTGACCGCGTTGGCGGCTTGCGGCAGCATCATAGCGATGCCTGCTCCCAACATGACGCCGAATTGCTTACGTGTCACCAAACTGAGAGCTTCGTACTCTAGCCTGTCCTCTTCAAAATGATCCTGATCACACATATTCCCTCCTCCCTCATCGCCGCATGGTTGCTCGGCCGGGCAGCACGTCTCGCGCTATTATACCCACTTCGGTGTCCGTGAGCTTTTAGGATTGGCCACCGATAGCCCAAACCCGTCAGGGGGCGCCAGAATGCCCCGATCAGACTCCGGGCCCTCTCAAACATGCCCTCAACTCACCCCGGCGGGCGTCACCCATTTGCACCGGCATCGTCCGCGGCGGTACCCTTTCCACATGGTGGCATGCCGCGCAATTCCTGTGCTCGTCCTGGCGTGCTGTGCGCCAGCCTTTACCGCCGATTGGCCCCAGTGGCGCGGGCCGCATCGCGACGGCATCTCCGCCGAGACCGGACTGCTGGATACCTGGCCGGCTGGCGGACCCCGCCTCGCCTGGAAAACTCAGGGCCTGGGTGAGGGTTACTCCTCGTTTGCCGTCGTGGGAGACCGGCTCTTTACCCAGGGCCAGCAAGGGAACCAGGAGTTCGTTGCCGCCTTCGACACCAATACCGGCAAGCCACTCTGGAAGACGCCCAGCGGAAGCGCATTCCGCGAATCGCGCGGTCACGGACCTCGCGGCACGCCCACCGTAGACGGTACCCGTCTTTACGCCCTGGCCGCCGACGGCACGCTCCTCTGCCTCGACGCGGCCACGGGACAACGCGTTTGGGGCATGAACCTCATGGAACGATTCGGCGGCCGGGTGCCGACCTGGGGCATTAGCGAATCGCCCCTGGTGGACGGCGACCGCGTGATTGTTACGCCCGGCGGACCGGGTGCGTCGGTGGTCGCGCTGGAGAAAACCAAGGGCGACCTGCTCTGGAAATCGCAAAGCGATCCGGCGGGCTATTCTTCGCCGATGGCGTTCGACGCCGGCGGATCGCGCAAGGTGGTGGTCTTCACCGCCCACGGCGCCATGGGGCTGGACTTGAAAAACGGCGACTTCCAGTGGCGGTATGACAAAGTCTCCAACCGCACCGCCAACATCGCCACCCCGATCGTGCGTGACGGGTACGTCTTCCTCTCCTCCGATTACGGCACGGGATGCGCTCTGTTGAAGCTCACGCCGGGCGCCCGTGCGATCAGCGCCTCCGAGGTGTACTTCAATCGCGACATGCGAAACCACTACAGTACATCCGTTCTGGTTGGGGACTACCTGTACGGATTCTCCAGCAGCATTCTGACCGCGATGAAGTTGCTGTCGGGCGAAGTGGCGTGGCGCGACCGTAGTATCGGCAAAGGATCCCTCACCTATGCCGAAGGCCACCTCTACGGTTTGAGTGAAGATGGCGTGGTGGGGCTGATCGAGGCCACGCCGCAAGGTTACAAAGAGAGGTCGCGATTCGAGATTCACCGCGGCAGTTACCCCACCTGGACACCGCCGGTGATCGCCAACGGCAAGTTGTATCTCCGCGAACAGGATAATCTCTATTGCTACAACATCAAGCGGTGAGGCCGCCGGCTGACGTGCGCACCTCCGATCAGAGCCCCGGCTCCAAACCGAGCCACGACCGTAAGGGAGTGGTCGCCAATCAGAGCCACGACCGTAAGGGAGTGGTCGTAACGCTCGCCCCGCTGCTCTTCATGGCCGCCCTGCCCTTGTGCGCGCAGACCGGTCCGGCGGGCGACGATTGGCCCACATACGGCGGTACCTACGGCGCGTGGCGCTACAGCGCCCTGGCCCAGGTCAACCGCGGCAACGTGCAAAAGCTGGCGCCGGCCTGGGTCTTTCAGACCGGCGATTACGAAAACGGACTGCAGGCTACGCCCATCGTTGCGGGCGGCGTGCTCTATCTTTCCACGTCCAATGCCTGGGTGTTTGCGCTGGACGGCAAAACCGGCCGGCTGCTCTGGGAATACCGCTTCCCGTTGTCCAGGTCGATTCCGCTGTATGGCAAACAGAACCGCGGAGTCGCTGTGGGCCGCGGCCGCGTCTTCGTCGGAACCGCCGACAACCACCTGGTAGCACTCGACCAGCGCACCGGTGAAGAAGTCTGGCGCGTCAACGTCGAGGACGCGCGGCAGTGCGGGTGCAATATTACCGGCGCTCCGCTGGTGGTGAAGGACATGGTAATCAGCGGGGTCACCGGCGGCGACTCGGCGCACCGCGGCTATCTCACTGCCTTCGACACCGCCACCGGAAGGGTGCGGTGGCGGTTCCACACCATTCCCGGCCCCGGCGAGAAAGGCCACGAGACCTGGCCCGGCGAGAGTTGGCGGTACGGCGGTGGGGCCACCTGGATGACCGGCTCGTTCGATCCCGATCTGAACCTGCTGTACTGGGGCGTCGGCAATGCCGCGGCGGATCTCAACGCCGCCTTACGACGCGGCGACAACCTTTACACCGATTCTGTGATTGCGCTCGATCCGGATACCGGCAAGCTCAAATGGCACTACCAGGAGATTCCGCAGGACGTCTGGGATTTCGATGCTTCTTACGAATTGCTGCTGCTGGACCTGCCCGTGGGCGGCCGCACGCGCCAAACGCTCGTACACGTGACCAAGAGCGGCTTCACATGGGTCCTCGATCGGACTACCGGAGAGTTTCTCACCGCCTGGCCCTTTGTGAAAAACTACAACTGGATTACGGGAATCTCCCGGAACGGCAGCCTGGTGGGCCGAAGCGAGCCCGAAGCTGGTAAAGTCAAGCTTCTATGCCCGAGCACCATCGGCGGCAAGAGCTGGAACCAGTCTGCTTATTCGCCGCGCACCGGCTGGGTGTACATCCCGGTTCTGGAAATCTGCAGCGACCTGATCGTCCGCGACGAGAGTCCGCAGGAGGGCCGCGGCTTCACCGGCGGCAATTGGGTCATGAAGGCGCCTCCTGGAGCCAAACAGGAGAGCTATCTGGCCGCGTTCGATCCGGTGAGCGGCCAGCGGCAATGGAGCGTACCGGCCGCCACCTGGCTGCTGGCCTCGGTGCTGACAACCGCCGGCGACCTGATTTTCAGCGGCGACCCGGAGGGCAACTTCTTCGCGCTCGACGCCCGCTCCGGCGACCGTCTCTGGAGTTTTCCCACGGGAGCCGGCCACCGCGGATCGGCGATTGCCTATGCAGTTGGCGGCAGACAGTACATCGCCACGCCGACCGGTTGGGGCTCGCTAATCGGGCAGGCCCATGCCGCCCTGTGGCCGGGACCGGTTCCGCGCGGCGGTTCGGCGCTATTCGTGTTTGCCCTTCCGGAGGGGACGCCATGAAAAGGCACGCGATGAAGCGCACGTTCCTGCTGCTTCTGGCGGCCACCGCGGCGTACGCCCAGGCCCAGGCAGAGCCCCAAGGGAAGGCCCAAACGGAGAACGGCGCGGTGGAGCGTGGCGCCCAACTGTACCGCGCGCAGTGCGCCGTGCCCTATTGCCACGGTCCCGATGGAACCGCGGGCAGAGCGCCCCGTCTCACCGGCCACACGTACAGTCTGAACGGGATGTTCAAGGTGATTTCGTGGGGCATTCCGGGCACTGGGATGCCGGAGTTCACCTCGCGCCTGAAGACCCGGGAAATCGACGATCTGGTCGCCTTCCTGATGACCTTGCGCGGTGGGGCAGCCGCACCCGCACCCACACCGGTTTCGCCGCCGCGCGCCCTCACGGGGGAAGCCAAGGCTGGACGCGCGCTGTTCTTCGACGCCGCCCGGACCGGCGCCTGCGGAGTCTGCCACGAACTCGACGGATGGGGCGTGCCGGTGGGCCCCGATCTGGCGGCGTTGCCACCCGCCCGGTTCGCCGATCTGCACGCCGTGACGACGCACCGCGTGGTAACCGCGCGTCCCCTAGCTTTGACGATTGGAGCCGGTGAGGCGCCGTTTCCCGCGCTGTTGGTGGAGCGGACGGACGCGAGAGTCCGGGTCTACGACCTCACGGCGGCTCTCCCGGTCTTGCGTACCTTCGCCGCCGCCCAGATCGCCCTCGAACCCGGCACTTCCTGGCGCCACGAACAGGCCGCGCGCATCTATACCAGCGGCGAACTGGAAACGATAACTGCGTACCTGCGTTGGCGCGGGGGCCAATGATGCCGGGGGCCGGGCGTCCTGGGCGCATTACGATTCGGTTGGCGCCGTCAACCGCGTCAACGGCCTTGAGCTTCCCCGCTGGCAATTAAGTGGTACACTAAGATTGCGGTTGAGAGGGCTGCATTGCGGTCCGCTGGACGAAAGTTCACTCGGCTGCTTTTTTATGTACCTCCTGTATCTCGATGATGCTGGGTCGCCTGGTAACGCAGTCGAAGAGTACTTTGTTCTGGGAGGCATTTGTGTGTACGAAGCGCAGGTTGATGGTTCAGTCGCGAAATCGACAAACTTGCTACTCCCTACGACAAGAATCCTGAGGACGTCGAATTTCACGCATCGACAATCTTCTCCAGGAGGGCAGATCCCTGGAAGAATCTAACGATCGATGAAGCCCGCGGCGTGCTGAAGAGCGTATTGAATGTAGTAGCCGTCAGCTACGATACGGCGCGCTTGTTTGCCTGTGCCATTCACAAGAAGTCATTCCCTAATCAAGACCCGGTTGAGCTTGCGTTCGAAGACCTCTGTCAGCGTTTCGACTACTTCCTGATGCGCCGGCGCCAGCAGGGCGATCAGCAGCGAGGGTTGCTGGTTCTCGACAAGACAACCCGCGAGACGTCGCTTCAAAAACTCAGCCGCGAGTTTAGAAAGGCCGGCACCAGATGGGGATCCTTAAAGAACATGGCAGACACGCCCTTTTTTGTGGATTCCCGCGCTTCAAGGCTCGTGCAGATTGCCGATCACATCGCATATTCTGTCTTTCGACGGTACAATTCGGGCGATGCCCAGTATCTTGACATCGTTGCATCGCGCTTTGACGAGGCGGACGGGGTCATCCATGGACTCGTTCACAAACACACCGATCGTCTGAGATGCACCTGCCCGGCATGCCTCAGTCGCCGGTTGAGCGGCAAGACTCCCGATTACTCGGAGAGATAAACGACCGCTCCGCAGTGGCGACCATCCGTGATGGCTCACTCGGCACATGGTCGTTGCGGGGCGCAAGCGGCGTGTGACTAATCCGGTTCCGGAGTTCAACATCTGCACAACGGATTAGCAGCGACATTCCTTTGCGACTTGGAGTGAAATGTCTTCACCGAGCCACTCTGTGCGACTCACGTCACTAACTGTCATAGGTTTGTCACTCCCTAGCTTTCGTCCCATTGGCGCGAATCCTTAGAGCCAAAGGACCCTCCCGCCAGAAGATCATCCGCTCGACATCATCGGATTTCCGGGGTGCTGGCCGATCGCCGAGATCCAGGCAAGCTTTCCCCACAATACGATCGGACAGCACTGTGCCCGTATACAAAATGCCTGACCCGCCCCTATCTGAAAGATTGGGAACGTCGGATTCAACAAATTTCACCGCGTAGATAAGGCCATGCTCATATCGCTGCACTAATTGCGAACACGCCTCAGCGTTCACCTGCAATGGCTCCAAGGCCGCGGTCAGTCGTGCGGCATCGACCTTTATGACAGGCGAAGGAGCAGCGCCGCTCATTACCAAAAATCTGCACAGTTGAACCTGGCTTTGTAGGTGTTCTTGGCGAGCGGTTTCAGACCGAAGAAACTCAACCAGATCGTCAAAGGCTTGCCGGAACGACATCGCCCATTCGCCACCAGCCCAACTGCGCTGTGCGTAGACCAGTGAGCGCATACTGGCTTCGCGAAACCAACAATGCGGCTCAAGAAAATGGGCCCGGCCAAGCGTGATTCCCCCCAAGGCCGCGTATCCATCAGAATGGATACCCGCCCAGTTCATACTTCGGTACAGCGATACCATGTGAATGACGTGTTCCCGAGTGACCAGGAATGCACTCCCAGCGAAACCTTCTTGGTCGATTTTGCGCTCCACCGGCGATGAAGTGGCGTGATAAAGAACCCATGGATCGTCCTCGAGTCGCGGTGAAAACAGCCATTTCCTTGCGATCAGATCTTCAAATCCGACCCGGACTTGTTCAATCATGGCATCTCCCGTAGAACTTTATATCCTAGTCGAACATACGTGCTTCAGGTTGGGATGGGAGTCATCACTGGCCAACCGGAAACTGCCTCGGTCCCCAACCCTAGGACGATCCCCGCCACTCGGCCGTAACCCCAGACCGTACTCATGACGGAGCGGGAACTAGGCGCGCTTCGCCTCCCGGCGGATACCCTCGGCAATCCACATCCGGAGTTGTGTCTGGTAGCCTACCGACTTCGCTGCCGCGATGTGCTTCGCCGCGGCGATCTGTTCGGGGGCCAGACGAAGCGAGATCGGAGACTTGGCGCGCGCGTGGCGGTCGCGGATCTTCCTCGCCAACGCGGGCGACGGTTTGGCTGGAGGGGCCTCACGCAACTGATCCCATACACCCGCGACCGAGTGGCTTTCGAAATAATCCGCGGTGCCTTGATCGGATTGAAATTTTGGGAGTGGCAACTTTGCAGCAGAGAGCTTTTTCTTCATTTGCTGACCTACTTGCGGCGAAATACGCGCCGTTCACTTGCGTCCATGTCACGGGCCGTTATTACTCTCACCAGACCTCCTGTCAATCGCCGGAACACGACGAAAGCCAGGCGACCATCCAGCGTCTGGCCCAACGCGATATATCGCTTCTGGCGCGTGCGCCTGACCTTGTGGTCACCGGCGAAGACTTCCTCCACCTCTTCCGGAGTGAACTCGTGCCTGCCGATATGGAAGATGTTGTCATCATCCCACTCAAAGCCGGAAATGACCACAGAGCTATCGTATCAGGTTGTATATACAAAACGCTACAGAGGTCCAAGGCGCACGGTGCCGCTCGGTCGTCTGGTCGCCGTTCCCAGGCGTACAATCTGGTGAAGGAGATCGAAGATGAAAATCGCGTGGATGCTCCTCGCCGCCAGCGTCGTTCCAGCCCTGGCGCGGGCCGCCGATTGGCCCCAGTTTCGCGGCCCCCAACGGACCGGCGTCTCACAGGAAACCGGCCTGCTCAATGCGTGGCCCAAACAAGGTCCCAAGCTGCTCTGGCATCTCTCCGGCATCGGCGACGGCTACGGAACGCCCGCCGTCGTGGGCGGCCGCATCTTTGTGATGAGCAATCGCGGCATGGACAACGAGTTCGTCCAGGCGCTTTCGGTCGAGGAAGGCAAGACCATCTGGACCACCCGCCTGGGTAACGTCGGTAATCCCGACATGCAGCCATCCTATCCCATGGCCCGCTCCACGCCTACGGTCGAAGGCGATAAGCTCTACGCCCAGAGCTCCGATGGCGACCTGGCGTGCCTCGATGCGGCGTCCGGAAAGGTGCTCTGGCGCAAGAGCCTGCGGCGCGACTTCGGCGGACGGCCCGGCACATGGGCGTATGCCGAGTCTCCGCTCATCGATGGCGACGTGCTGGTGGCCACACCGGGAGGAGCGCAGGCCACGCTGGTGGCGCTGGACAAAAAGACCGGCGCCGTCATCTGGAAATCCGCCGTGCCTGGCGGCGAGCCGGCCGGTTACGCTTCGGCGTCCGTCGTCGAGGGCGCCGGCCGCAGGCAGTACGTGCAGTTCCTCGATAAAGGAGTGGTGGGTGTCGACGCCGGCACCGGCCAGTTCCTTTGGCGCTACGGGCAGACCGGCGGCGGGCCGGCGAACATCGCTATGCCCCTCAGCCGCGGCGACTTCGTCTACAGCACCAATTCGCGGCGTTTCGGCGCCGGGCTGGTGCGGCTTACTCCCACTGGGGATGGAGTCTCCGCCGAGCAGGTTTACTTCGAACGGGACCTGCCCAACACGTTGGGCGGGCAGGTGCTGCTCGGCGACACCATTTACGGCACCAACCAGGAGGGTCCGGTGGCGGCGGATTTCGCCACCGGCAAGATCCGTTGGCGGGCGGAGGGCACAGGTCCGGGAGCCGTCTTCTACGCCGAAGGCCGGCTGTACTACCACGCCGAAAATGGCGAAGTAGCCTTGGCCGAGGCCAGCCCCGACGCGTACCGTGAGAAGGGCCGGTTTACGCCATCTGGCCAGCCAAAACGGAGGGACTCGAAGGAAAGAGCCTGGACCTATCCGGTTGTGGCCGACGGCCGTCTATACATTCGCGATCTGGGCACGCTGTGGTGCTACGACGTTCGCGCTCACGGGCGATAACGTGCAGAGCCGCGACCGTATTCAGAGCCGTGACCGTATTCAGAGCCGTGACCGTCACGGAGCGGCTACGCAGCAGAGCCGTGACCGTCAGGGAGCGGTTACGCAGCAGAGGCGTGACCGTCAGGGAGCGGTTACACTATCAGAGTACCTGGAGGACTAATGCGTCCGATTGCCTTGCTTGTTTTCGCGTCCGCGCTCGCCGTTTTTGCGAAGGACGCTAACGAAGATCTGCTATCGGCTTCGCGCTCGGGAGATCTGGCCGCGATCAAAACGGCCATCGAAGGTGGCGCGGCGCTGGAGACCAAGACCCCCTATGGCCAGACCCCTCTTTATTTGGCGGCCATGAATGGTCACGAGGAGGTCGTCCGGTTTCTGCTCGACAAGGGAGCCACCGCCGATGTCACCGACACGTTCTACAAGGCGCCCATGCTCGCGTTCGTCATCCAGCGAAAGCACTGGGGCGTGGCGAAGTTGCTGGCCGCGAAGTCGGCCAACCCGGACAAGACCCTGGGAGATGTGGCCGGCACCGGAAGGGCCGATTTGGTGCAAGCCGTTCTGACCAGCGGCAAGCCCAGCCAGGCGTCGCTGGACAAGGCTTACGAGAGTGCGCTGGATCGAAAGCAGGCGGAGGTGGCCGACCTGCTGAAGAAGGCGGGAGCGCACGATCCCGCGCCTCCGGTGACTGTGGATGCGGCCGTGCTCGCCGGGTACGAGGGCAATTACAAATCGGAGCAGATTCCGCTCGAAATCAAGGTGTTCGTAAAGGACGGCCGGCTCATTGCCCAGGCGGCCACCCAGCCTGAGTTGGCAACCAAGGCGCTGAGCGCCACGCGATTCGTATTCACGCCCGCACAGATTGAATTCGAGTTCGATGCAGCCGATGGCTTTACGCTGAAACAAGGCGGGCAAACGTTCAAGTTCAAGAAGGCGGTGTCGAAATGAAGTACCAGATGTTGTTGCCGGCCCTTACTCTGGCCTTGAACGGCGCTGCCGCCGACGGGAACTGGCCGCAATTTCGCGGGCCCTCGGCCTCCGGACTCGGTGACGGCGCCCACCCGCCGGTGCAATGGGATATCGCCAAGGGAACCAACGTCCTCTGGACGGTGGAGATACCCGGTCTGGCCAATTCCTCCCCGGTTGTGTGGGGCGACCGGGTTTATGTCACCACAGCCATTTCCAGCGACCCCAAGCAGACGTTTCGAACCGGTCTCTACGGCGACACCGACTCGTCTGCGGATCTCAGCCAACATCAGTGGAAGGTGCTGGCGCTGGACAAGAAGACCGGCAAGGTGGTGTGGGAGCAGACGGCGTATCAGGGGATACCCAAAACCAAGCGGCATCCCAAGTCTTCTCAGGCATCGCCGACGCCGGTCACCGACGGCAAAGTCGTGGTCGCCTATTTCGGTTCCGAAGGGCTGGTCGCCTATTCGGCCGATGGCAAGCTTCTGTGGAAGAAGGACCTCGGTTTACAGAACGCCGGGTGGTTCTTCGACCCGGATTCGGAGTGGGGCGCGGCCAGTTCTCCCGTGATCTACAAGAATACGGTCATCGTGCAGTGCGACCGCCAGAAGGACTCGTTCGTGGCTGCGTTTGACCTGAAAGACGGCAAGGAGGTCTGGCGCACTGCCCGCGCCGAGATTCCCGCCTGGGGCTCGCCCACCCTGGTTCCGGGCGAAGGCCGCACGGAGGTGGTCACCAACGCGACCAAGGCGATCCGCGGCTACGACGCCGATACCGGCAAGGAGCTTTGGAAGCTGTCGCCGAATTCGGAGGTCACCTGCACCACTCCCGTCTCCGCCTTCGGCCTGATCTTCGTTACCGCGGGCTATCCTCCTGTGCAGCCAATCTACGCCATCAAGATCGGATCGGCGGGGGACCTGACGTTGAAGGACGGCAAGGACGCCAGCGATGCCATCGCCTGGAGCAAGAAGGTCGGCGGCGTGTATCTGCCATCGCCCATCGTGTACGGCGACCACCTCTACATGGTCAACAACAACGGCGTGATGGCGGTATATGAGGCGAAGACGGGGACTCGCGTGTATCAGCAGCGTATCGGCAGCGGAGGCTCGTTTGTCGCATCGCCCGTGGCGGCGGCGGGCAAGTTATATGTCGCCAGCGAAGATGGCGATGTCTACGTGGTGAAAGCGGGACCGCAATACGAAATGATTGCGAAGAATTCCGTAGGCGAGCCGGTACTGGCCACCCCCGCGCTGGCGGGCGATCTGCTGATCGTGCGCGGGGCCAGGCACTTGTTTGCGATCGCGGAAGCTGAGAAGAAATGACAGCGGGCCTGTAGCGGCCACGCGGTCGTCCGTGAGTTATCGGCAAGCGTGCGTGACTCGATGCAGCGGTGAGTAGTAGCGTGGGCACGGCCCACGAAAAGACAGCGGTACCCGATGATTTATTGCAACTGAGCCAGCGATTAGAAGAGTGGCGGAGCGCGAACCCGCCGCGAACCCCGCCGCGAACCCGAGGATCCGCGCGCGTTGCATTCCTGTGGCTTTGAACTCGGCGGCGTGCTGCGGCTTAGCCAAAAAGCTCGCTATGTGAGCCAAGCCGCGCCAGACGCAGGGTGTCGGCGTCGGGCTTGCGGTAGATCAGTAGCAAGTCAGGCTTGATGTGGCATTCGCGGTAGCCCACCCAATCACCGCTCAAGGCGTGGTCACGGTTATTCCCTGGTAAGACTTGACCGGAGAGCAGCAGCGCCACGAGCGTTGACAAAAGCGAATCCACATCTTTGCTGTGGCGCGGTGTTGCCTTCGCGCGCTTGTAGTCACGCTTGAATGCCGATGACCGCTCAATCGTCCGCATTCAAGTCAGCCATTAGGGCATCCGTGCCGGTGAAGCGCTTGCCTTTCCCCGCCTCAAGTTCGGCAATCGCCTTGCGGGTCGTCGCGTTTGGCGCCTTGACCTCGAACGGTAAACGCCGCTCATCCGCGATCCGCAGCATCAGCAGGCGGATAGCATCTGAGATGGACAGTCCCATGGCAGCCAGAGCATCAGCGGCGCGTTCTTTGGTGGCGCTGTCAATGCGGGCGCGAACGTAGGTGTCAGCAGTACTCACGGTCATCCTCACCTTGAAAACGGTTATCCACGCCTTTTATTGTAGTCGCATTGTGACCACAACGCAAGTTACCCTCTCTCTCTACGAACCAGCGGCTTGAGCGGCGGCTTCCCAGGAAAGAGATCCTCTGTCGCCTTCCGGCCCGATCAGGAACGAGAATCCGCTTGCGACCGTTATGGCGTTCCACAATGCCGGTCCGAGTTTCCGTTGAGCTTTCTTTTCTACCGGTCGATCATTGCCGCCTGAGCGCTTGTTCGCGACCGCGTAAGCAAATCTTAGCGCCGACAAATACGTCTATCTCCACCGCTCCCATCGGTTCTACGCCCTAGCCAGACAAAGTTACAGATAGTAGGGATCCATCTTAGCTAAAATAGACGTGTGAAACGTTCCGACATAGTGCTCCTTATCTTTTCCTGGTATCGTCTTTTTGCCATCCTGATCGCCGCTGGTCTGTCGCCCGCCTCGGGCACCACTCCCGCTACCTTGACGGTACGGCCGAGTCCGGCGGGGCTCGTCCCCGCTTTGTACAACACCACGATCACTTTCTCATTCGCCGATGGTAGAACGTTCGTGGTGCCGGTGACGCTGTCGGTATCTGCGTCGATTAACGTAACGGCATTTGCCAACGCGGCGAGCTTCGCGGGGGCCCTGGGTGCTCCCAACACGTTGATGACCGCGTTCGGCAACTTCCCGGGCTGCACATCCAGCGCCCGAGTCTCCATCGATGGTGTGCCGACCCCCGTCTTCGCCAGTTCCCCCGCACAGATCAACTTTCTGGTTCCAGCAGCAGTGGCCGGAAAGCCGAGCGCCATCGTGCAGATTGCGTGTGCCGGCCTTACTTCCCAGCCTGTTCCCATGCAGATCGCGGTCGCGTCTCCGGGCGTTTTCACTGTGTCGCAAAGCGGCTCCGGTCAAGCCGCGATAGTGAATCAGGACGGCACCTTGGCGCCACCTTCGCCGCGAGGCACGGTTGTCACCTTCTACGGAACAGGTTTCGGCGTTTTGGCAGGCGCCAGCTCCGATGGCTTGTCGCGTACGGTATTTTCCGTTACCGCCTCCGTGGGCGGCGAGGCCGCAACCGTGACCTATGCGGGTGAAGCGCCGGGATACACATCAGGGTTGCAGCAGATCAATATCCTAATCCCCATGGATTCGCCGGTTGGCGGGTCGGTTCCGCTGCAGATGACGGTCGGTGGAATGAACACCCCAGCCGGCGCCACGCTTGCGATTCAGTGAGCGGAGCGCCGTAAGCGTGAGATTCACCTCGCTCATCTCGTCCCCGGGTCTAGGCCCTGATCCGATGCTACGAAGACCTGGAAGGCAATGAAATGGGCATGCTGGCGACGCGAGGCCGACGGTCGTTCTTAATCCAATAATCGAGACAGTCCCGCCGTTGGGCCGAGCCAGCCAAATCGCGGAGGCGACGCGCACCAGCGGACCGGGCCAACTTGTCGTTCCTAATCCGGCCCGAAGCACCGTAGAGCATCCAGGTGGAATCCACCAGGTTAGACAGCCTTACCCTTGGCGGCTTGACCGCGCAGCAGAAACGTCTTCCGCAGGGAGCCGTTGCCGCAGATCTTGAATGAACCGAAGTCCTTGTACCAATCCCCTTCGGGAACCTCCGGATTCGAGTCAATCCAGAGGCGAAGATGATTGAGGTCGGCGATACTGATCTCCCGGTCGTGCATCCGGTCTATCAGGTGCTGGCGGACGCCGGAGGGCAGACGTGCCCACTTCTCGATTTTTGGCATCAGCCAAAGACCATTCGGCCCATCTGATCACCCAGACGTTTGACTTCTTCCGGATCGGTCGCGCTCCGGAAGCGCTCGGCGAGGTCGAAGAATTCCTGCTGTTTGCGCTGGGTGGCCTCGATGCCGTTCTCGATCAGCTCCAGCAGCATCCGGTTGGCACTAAGCCTGCGCGCCTTGGCCAGGCTGCGAACCTGGGCAGCGACATTCGCCGGCAAGCTGACACTTTGCCGTACAGTCCTGTTTGCCATCCTCATTACACCATTATGCACCAAAATGCTGCGCAGCGGAGGCGCCGGCCGCCAGCCTTCAGATAGTCTCAGGTCTCCGTGGTCGGGGAGCACTCGCCGTTGGACAATGCGGACGAGGGTCGGTGAGATGCGACCGATCTGTGCCGGGCAGCGCCATCTTTGATCCGCAATAATGAGGGTTGGCCTTGGAGTTCGAGTGGGATCCACGCCGATCCCTTGGTGGGGCGGACGACGGCTGGTCTTGAAATTCCGCTAGACGGAGCCCAAAATGTTAGCTGACTGCTTGCCGCGAAAATTCAGCCTGGAGCGATTTTTCAGATCAAACACCATATACTTTATTGCATGAGCCGGATTTACACTGCCGGGGCAACTATTGCCTGCGTTTTTTTCGAGTTGAGTTGTGTCAAATATCAGCCGCTTGAGCTAAATCCGGTGCGGACAGAACGGCAGTTTCGCGCCCGAACTCTGCCGGCAGGTGTTCTGAATGCAGATACGCTGACGAAGACGGCCATCGAACTCAGCCCCGATCTCGATGTGGCGCGCGCAAGAGTGGCGGTGACCTTGGCGGCTCTGATCACCGCCCGGCAGCGGATCAACCCCTCGCTTTCCTTGGGCGGAGGTTACAATAAAACTCCCGAATCGGCGTCGACCTATTCCGTTTCACCAGCCTTGACTATCGAGACTTCGGGCAAGCGCGGCTATCGGATTCTCGAAGCCGAAAAGCTCGCTGAGGCTTCGCGAATCGCGGTTTATGAAGCCGAGTGGCAGGTACGCAGCCGTATGCGCGCGGCGCTTGTAAACTATTGGTCGGCCGCCCGCAAACGGGAGTTACTCCAGGCGGAACGCACTCTCCGCGACGAGATTGCGGGCATCTACGAAAAACGGGTAGCGGTCGGTGAGGCATCCACCCCCGACTGGAACGCTGCCCGGACCGAGCAGTCGGCCGTATCATTGAGTCTTCGCGGTGCCGAAAGCGAAGTCTCTCAGGCGTTGTCGGGGATTGCCGGCGTCACAGGCCTTCCGGTTTCGGCTTTGGATGGCAAATCTCTCGAACTCACCGTGTTCGGCAATGTTGCTCCTCCCGAAACCCTGCCGCTGCCGTCCGTGCAGAAAGCGGGCCTTGTACACCGTGCCGACATCCGCCGCAGCCTCATTGAATATGAAGCAGCCGACGCGCGCCTCCGGTTAGTCCTCGCGAACCAGTATCCGAACATCACGCTCAGCCCGTCCTATTCCTTTCAGGAGGGCTTTCCCGCTTACGTTCTGGGCTCGGTGATCGAGTCGTTGCCCCTTTTGCACCGGAATCGGGGGCCGATAGCCGAACAGGAGGCGGTCCGGCTCCAAATGGAAACGCAATTCAAAGCCCTTCAGGCAAAAGTTATCGGTGAGACGGAGTCCGCTTTGCGGCAGTATGCAGCGGCTGTTTTGGAGTGGACCGCCGCCAGGGACACCTTGACTGCCTTACAGGAACGAAGGGAGGCGGCGGTTATTTCCTCCTTCCGGGCAGGGGAACTGGACCGTCTGAATGTTGCGCAGGCGCGTCTCGCGACTCTCGCTGCCCGGCGTACTGAAGTGGAGGCTCTCATCCGCGCGCAAATCGCATTGGGAGCCCTGCAAGATGCCGTGCAGTCAGTGCTGGTTGCGGCGCCTCCCGCTTCCCGCCCGGAGATGACGAATTGAACATCAAACTGATCCCGCTTTTCTTAATCGCGCTTTTGACCGGTTGCGCCGATAAGGATGATTTAGCCAAGAAGCAACCGAACGCACAGGCCGCTAAACCATCCGACTCCGACGACGATGGCCCGGGCGTAACCCTCAAGCCCGATGCACAGGCTCGCGCCGGTCTGAAAGTGCAAACCCTCGCCGAACACGCCCTGCAGTCCCAATTGGTCGCCTACGGGAGGCTGGAGGAGGATCCTTCCGCGTCGTTCACGGTGCGCGCTCCCTACGCCGGCACCCTTCGCCTGGCTGCCGGACAGACATGGCCGGCCGTGGGACAAAACGTCGCAGCCCACAGCGAGTTCGGCCTTATCGAGCCGCGGCTTCAGTTGACGGACCGTGTCACGCTCAATACCCAACTCGCCACCGCGCGCGCCGACCTGAACGCCAGCCTCGCTGCCATCGCAGCCGCTCAAATCGCGTATGACCGTGCCCGGATTCTCAACGCCGATAACAAGAATATTTCCGACCGCGCGGTCCAGGAAGCAGCCGCCGGACTTGCCGCCGGAAAAACGCATGAGGCCGGCGCCCGCTCCCTGATCCAGGTGCTCGAATCGTCTCTTGCCTCAGCAGCAAGTTCCGACATCCGGCACGTCATCGCGGAACGCGGCGGCGATGTGGTGGAAGTCCTCGCGCAACCCGATGAATCCATCGAGCAAGGTGCGCCGATTGCCCGTCTTGCCCAACTCGGCCGCTTGCTGGTCCGCATTGAGTTCCCGGTAGGAGAGCGCCTGCCAGCCAGCGCCGGAGCATCGTGGATAGTGCCCGCCGGTTTCGAAGATCAGCCGCCGCTCGCCGCTCAACAGGTCGCCGTGGCCGCCGTTACCGATCCACGCGTGCTGGGCGCAACTTTAGTCTACCGTCTACTGCAAACGCGCCCCGGACTGCGGCCCGGTAATGCAATCACGGCCCATTTCACGTTGCCCGGCAAATCGGGCACAGGCGTGCTGATTCCGCGTTCCGCAATTGTGCAGCAGGACGGCCGCGCCTGGGTTTACGTGCAAACGAAAGATGACCGCTTCTCGCGCAAGCCCGTTCCGGTCGACATGCCAATACGGGCGGGATTTCTCGCGGCACACGGCTTCAGTGCGGGTGACCGACTCGTAGTCACAGGCGCCCAAACCCTGCTCTCTGAAGAATTCAAATCGAAGAACGCGGATTCCAATTAACCCGCTATGCTCTCGAAACTCGTTGAGCTCTCCATCCGGTTTCGCGGCGTTGTTATTGCTATGGCGTGCGTGATAGCCGCTTATGGTTACTACACCATCCGGAACGCGAAATTCGATGTCTATCCCGAATTCGCGCCGCCCCAGGTGGTGGTGCAGACTGAGGCGCCAGGGCTTTCTTCGCAGGATGTGGAAAGCCTCGTCACGCGCCCCATCGAATCGTCTCTGAATGGAACGCCTAATCTCTCCGCCCTGCGCTCCAATTCAATCCAGGGCCTCTCCGTGGTAACTGCCACGTTTGCAGACCAGATCGATGTCTATCGCGCCCGGCAGATGGTTTCTGAACGGATGGCCGAAGCGGCGGCCCAGCTTCCGCAGGGTGTTCAGGCGCCCTCCATGGCGCCCCTTGTCGGCGCCACCAGTCTGACACTGATCGTGGGCCTCACGTCGGATGTCCGTTCTCCCATGGAACTTCGAACCTTCGCCGACTGGACCCTGCGACCGCGCCTGTTGGGAGTCAAGGGTGTCGCCCGGGTCGCTATCTTCGGCGGCGACATTCGGCAGTTACAGATCCAACTGCATCCGGACCGCCTTGCCGCGGCCGGGCTCTCCATGACCGACATCGAAGGCGCGGCCCGCAACGCCACCGGCGTCCGCGGCGCAGGTTTCATCGAAACCGACGCGCAGCGAATCGTTCTCCAGACACAGGGGCAGTCGGTCACGCCCGAAGAGTTGGGAGAAGTCGTTCTGACTGCGAAGAACGGCCGCACTACCCGTATGAAAGACGTTGCCTTTGTCACCAACGGCGCGGAGCCCAAGATAGGCGACGCCACGATCATGGGCCGCCGGGGCATCATGATCCACATCAGCGGCCAGTATGGCGCCAACACTGTGGAAGTAACCAACGCCATCGAGCAGGCGCTGAATGAACTCAAACCCGCGATAGCTTCTCAGCAAATCAAGCTCGACGGCGATCTCTTCCGCCCGGCAAACTTCATCACCGAAGCCATTCGCAATATCGGCAACTCTCTGTTGCTGGGCGCCGTGCTGGTGGGTCTTGTGCTTTTGTTGTTCCTCTTCAATCTGCGCGTCGCCTTCATCTCGCTGATGGCTATTCCGCTCTCCCTTTTCGTGGCCGTGATCTTACTCGACAAATGGGGCGTCAGCCTCAATACCCTCACTCTCGGCGGTCTCGCTATCGCCATTGGCGAAGTGGTCGACGACGCTATCATCGACGCGGAGAACATCTTCCGGCGCTTAAGAGAAGCCCCGAAACCGATCTCCGCAGCCGATGTCTTCCGCATTGTCCGGGACGCGTCAGTCGAAGTGCGCAGCGCCGTAGTCTACGCCACATTCGTGGTGGCTTTGGTTTTTCTTCCCGTGCTGGCATTGTCGGGCGTGCAGGGGCGGCTGTTCGCACCGCTTGCCTGGAGCTATATTCTCGCCATCCTCGCCTCACTGGTGGTTGCCCTGACGCTCACTCCCGCGCTCTGTTTCGCAATGTTGCCGGCGGTTCTGAACAAGGTGCGCGAACCGGCGTTCGTGCTGCGTATGAAATCGGGCTACGGAAAATTGGTGGGGCGTCTCGCCGGGCATACCCGCCTTATCATTGCCGCGACCCTTCTTCTCTGCATTGCGGCCGGTTCGCTCGTGCCCTTCATGGGCGGCGAGTTCCTGCCCGAGATGCGCGAAGGTCACTTCATCGTCCATATGAATCTGCTGCCCGGCACCTCGCTTAAAGAGACTGTGCGCGTCGGAAAGATTGTCACCAGCGAGTTGCTGCACAATCCGGGCGTGCGGCTGGTTTCCCAGCAGATCGGCCGAGCCGAATTAGGCGACGATACCGAAGGCGTGCATTCGAGCGAAATTCATATCGACTTGAAGCCCGGAGTCATCAAAGATCCGCAGGAGACGGAGGATGAACTGCGCCAGGTGGTGGCGCGGGTTCCCGGCCCCACCGTCTCCATCAATCCCTTCCTCACCGAACGTATGGACGAAATCATCGCGGGCAGCACGGCCCAGGTCGTCGTGAGCGTTTTTGGCGAGGATCTCGACGTGCTTGATCGAAAGGCCGCCGAAATCGCTCATGTACTCAGCGGAATCAAAGGGGCGACGGATGTTCGCGTGGAGTCGCCGCCCGGCACTCCGCAGGTCACTATACGGCTTCTGCCTGAACGCATGCGTCAGTTCGGCTTCCAGCCCGGAACTCTGCTCGAAGAGATTCAGGCAGCTTACCGGGGCGCACAGGTGGGTGAGATCCATGAGAAAGAACGGGTCTTTACGGTGGCGGTGATGCTGGACGAGCCCAGCCGAACCGATGTCAGCCAGATCGGCGATCTCGCCTTTCAGAACCCCGAAGGGACGCGCGTACCTCTGCGGCAACTGGCCGATATCGATCTCAGCTCTGGTCGCTACAACATTCCACACACGGGTACGCGGCGGCGCCAGACTGTCGGGTGCGATGTCCAGGACCGCGATCTCACCTCTTTTGTGACGGAAGTGCGCCGAACGGTGGATGAGAAGATCCAGTTGCCCCCAGCCAGTTACATTTCGGTAGGCGGTGCTTCCCAGGCCAGGGACGCGGCGAAGGGGGAGATCCTCACATGGTCTCTGGTGGCCGGAGCCGGGATCGTTATGCTGCTCTCGATTGTTTTCCAGAACCTTCGCAACATGTTACTGGTTCTGGTAAACCTGCCTTTCGCACTGGTGGGCGGAGTGGCTGCCGTGGCGCTCACCCGGAATATATTGTCCGTGGGATCGCTGGTTGGCTTTGTCACTCTCTTCGGTATCACCATGCGAAACTCCATTATGATGATTTCACATTTCGAATACCTGGTCCGGCACGAGGGCGAAACCTGGGGAATGGGCGCGATGGTACGTGGCGCTTCGGAACGCCTTACACCGGTGCTGATGACCGCGATCGTGACAGCGCTAGGCCTTCTGCCGCTGGCCGTGGGCACCGGCGCCGGGCGCGAGATTGAAGGTCCAATGGCTTTGGTGATTCTGGGCGGCCTGGGAACCTCGACGGTACTCAATCTGCTCGTACTGCCCGCCCTGGCGTTAGGCTATGGCAAGTTTCAATCGAGGGCGGAGTTTTAGAGGGGGCGGATTACAGTCCGGAACCTGCGCCGGACAGCTACCGATAATACGAAATAACGCCCCTCGGAAGGCAGGTGTCATTTCGGCCTGGCTGGGGCCATTCGGTGGTTTAGCGACAATACACTCAGGTGGGTCGCTCCGGCTTGCCGACGATCCGCCCGGAGCGGTTGCTAAACACTGTGGCGTTATGGGGATGATCGGCGCGCTATCCAGGTCGGATAACATGCGTTCAGTCTACCTTCGCCAGCCCTAATAGCGCTTTCCCCTGTGGATATCGGCGACTCCGATCGGTTCGTCGAAAAGAGTGGCGGCCCGAATTGCTGGAAGCACCGTGCGCCCCGGCGGGCATCGCGGTCTCATTTCGGGACCAGCTGGGGTACGACCACGTCTATTATGTTGTTTCATCTCGAAGTTCATGCCCGATCGCGTTGCTTGGCATGCGAGAGATTGCGAAAGGGATAGACGATGACGCTCAATCGAAGAGAGTTTGTTCAATTGGCCGCGGCGATGGGAGCCTCGCTGGCGTGGGGCGGATCGGCTCGAGCGTCAAGCACCAGTTGGCATGAGCGGCGCGACCTTTATCCGGAGGGCGTCGCGTCCGGCGATCCCGATCCGAGCAGCGTT
>DATMNI010000244.1:0-27767 GCA_035570275.1 Candidatus Acidiferrales bacterium
TTGGTTTGCTCGTTCAAGACGTTGCTCACATCCACGCAGGGTAGTCGCCCTCGCGTCTGAGTTAACGTCCTGGTTTAGCGGTCTATCGTTGGCCGGTTTTGAAGTGACCCTCTATGGCCGGTTTTGGGTGACCCCCGAGGCTGAAGCGCCGGAAATCCTTCGGATACTCATGGAACGGGTGGCAAAACGGCGTCACCAGGTGCGCGTATCCCCCGGGCGCCAGTACGCGCTCAATCTCGCGCGCCACCCGCTGCGGGTCGCGAACATGCTCCAGCACGGCATCGCACTCCACCCGCTGGAAGAGGCCCGTTGGGAACGGCAGTTGCTCGGCATCGGCCGCCACGTCCACTCCCGGCATGCCCAACAGGTCCAGGTTGACGTAACCATCCACGCGTCTTCCGGCGCCGCCGATGTAGAGGTTCCAGCGGCCTAGCGGAAAGTCCTTGGGCTCCCGCGGATTCATCACAAAGAGCGCCGGCGGCGAGAACAGCCTCCGCCAACGCCCATCACGCCGGCGATAGAGCTGTTCGAGCAAGGCGGTATCTGGCATGCGGAAAGCGGCCCAGAGGGGTCACGGCCACTGAGCGGCTACTTCGCCATCGGCAGCATCTTCACTTTGGCCGGCAGCGAGAACAAATCGTCCTTCAGATTCTTGTCGATCTGTATCGAATCCGAATAGATCTCGAAGGTCTTATCGCCGTTGCGCTCGCGCCGGATGCTGATGGGCCACTTCACGCCGTTCACGTTGTGATAGTTGGCGAAGGTGGAGACTTCGGTATCGAAATCCTTGTAGTCCGGGTTTCGGCGCTTGAAGACCTGGCGTTCCGGAAACTTGGTCAACTGATTGAAGTAGACCGTCACCGTGAGACCGCCGGCGTCGGTGATGTCCACGATCTCAACCGGCCGGTTCTCGTAGAGGTCCGCGCCACGCGAATAGAAGTCCATTCCCGGCTCCTGCAATCGCTGCCGCAGAATGTAGAATATGTTGCGCAGAGTGCCATCCTTGTACGCCGTGTAGCGTTTGTCCTCAATGGGGCGCGCCCCGCGAAAAGTAATCTCCCAGGCTCCTTCTTCGGTGAATAACACGACATTGGATTCATCCTTGAAGAACGCCTCGCGCTCGCGCACCGACAGCTTTCCCGGAACCGGCGACAGGTACCGCGTATAGATCTTGGCAATGGACATCCCCTGCACCTGTTCCCGGTAAAACGAATAGGCGCGGCCCGATTCGATACGGTCTTCCATGTGCAGGAAGGCATCTCCGCCCAGCGCCTGCAAGGCTTCGTAGACCACTCGTTTTCCGCGCTGCTGCGCCGTTTCTGCCGCCCCGGCATGGGCTGCCAGCACACAGCCGGCCAGCAAAATCGCGCTTCCTCTTGTGCTTTCTGTTCTCATGGCCGCTTCGCTAACTCCGTTGCATGCAAACCCGAATTGATCTTGTAATCCGTCACCGTCACGTCGGCGAACTTCTGGCCGCCGCGCGTGATGGCAATCTTGTGCGGTATCTTCACTCCAGCGATGTCTTGGAAGTCCTGGTAGTCCTCCATCACCGTGACGGGCGCTCCGGTGGCCTGCGATAGCTCGTACCGAACCCGGAGCGGCAGGCCCGTCCCGGCATCGAATTCCACCGTCGCGATCTGGCCCGTCGGGTCGCTGATCTCGACGATGGTGCTCTCCACGGCATTCACGGTCCGTTCCGCAAACTGGTCGCTCAGCAGCAGCCGGAAATACAGCCGGAACAGATCGCCCTGGACCTGCCTCAACTGCGAGCCGCCGAGCGCTCCAAAGCCCTGGGGCGTGGAAATCCAGCCGAACCGGCCATCGAAATAGGCCGAAATTCTTCCCGTCTGCAGGGTGCTGTCCTGCCGGAATGTGGTGGGAGCGATCCACCGGTCCGTCTGTACGACTCTCATACCGCCATTTTCAGGAGTCAGCAGGAACTCCGCTACCTCGGTATAGTCCTTCACAGCGGATAGTTTTTCGGCGGTTCCGGCTGCCTGCTGGGCGCGCAACAGAATCTGTTTGCCCCGCGCCAGACTGCCTTCGTCGCCCTTCATGGCTTGGGGCTTGGGCTGGGGAATGGCGATGTCGAGTTTATTGACCTGTGGATTCAGCGCATCGAGCGGCTGCCCGAACAGCAGCGGATTGCCCACCACCAGGATGGTCAGGCTGGCTGAGTCGAAACGTTCCTTGGCCACGCGCAAGACATCGGCGCGCGTCACCGCGGTCAGCCCCTTCTGGTATTGCTGGATGAAGTCCTTGGGATAACCGTTGTACTCGTTGGCCATGAGGCTGGCCACAGTCTTGGCCTTGCTGTCGAATGCAAATACCAGACGGTTGAGGGCGGCCTCCTTGGCGGCGCGGAGTTCGTCCTCGGTCACCTCCGCGGCGCGCATCCGCTCCACTTCTTCCCGAATCGCCTTGAGGGTATCCACCGGGGAAACCGGATTGGCGGTGCCCGAAATCTGAAATAATCCGGGGTGGCCGAAGCCTGCGCCCCACTGCGCGGAGATGTCGTACACGGTTTCGGAGCGAGTGCGGATCCGCTCCACCAGCCGGTTGTGAAATGCGCCGCCGAGGATGGATCCCGCGATCTCCAGCGCCGGATAGTCCCTGTCGTTGCGCTGTCCGCCCAAATGACCGACCGCAAAAAAGGCCTGCTTGACGTCGTTCCTCTCCGCCAGATAAACTCCCGGCTCCGCGCCTTCCTTGACCTTCGGGAATTCCGGAACCGGAGGCTGCTCCGCCGTCCATCCAGCAAATAGCTCCGCCAGCCTGGCCTTCATTCGAGCGGTGTCGAAATCGCCCCACACCCCCAGCATCACGTTCTTGGGGAAGTAGTACCGGCTGTAAAAATTCGACAAGTCCGCGCGGGTGACGCGGCCGATGGTGTCGTACTGCTCCAGCCAGCCGTACGGAGTATCCTTGCCATACAAGATGCCGCCGAACTCGCGCAGCGCCACTTTGCCGGCATCGTCGTTGCGCCGCGCAATGGCGTTTGAGATCTGCACTTTCTGGAAGTCGATCTTATCCTGTCCGAACTCGGGGGCCGTGAGCAGGTCTCGAAAAACCTCCAGCACCCGATCGGCGCTCTCCTTCAGCGCGGAAAACGAAACCGTGCCGCTGGTTTGATTCATGCCGCTTTCCACGGTGGCGGCCAGATTCTCCAACTGCCGGTTGATCTGATCGCCGGTCTTGGAACTGGCGCCGCCGGTGCGCAGTACGGCGGCCGCGATCGCCGCCAGCCCGATCTTATCCGGCGGATCGAACAGGGTCCCGGTCCGGATTCGCGCCAGACCGTCGACCCACTGGAGTTCATGATCTTCGAGCAAGTAGAGCCGCATGCCGTTGGGCAGCGTGACGGTTTCCACGCGGGGAGCCTGAATGGGCCGCAGCGGGGGATACTTGAGATCCCTGGGCCCGGGAGCCGCCGCGGGTTTGGCCGCGCTCTTGGCCGCTTCACGTGGACTCGCGGGGGCCGCCGGCACCACCTGGGCATGCAGCGCCGCACCCACGACCACCACCATGGCAGCCACGAATGCGAGCACGTTTGTGGGGCAGGTTGTTAACCTGCGGCGGATTGTTAATCCGCCTGCCGAACCTTGTGGGCAGGCCACCAACACTGGCGCGCTCGCTGCCGCATCGCGCGGGCGGATTGTCAATCCACCGGACCCGGGGGGTGCCCCTACCAACCTGCCCCACAAGCTCATTGCCGGCCTCCAGCGCCTGGCGGGCGAGACGGCGCCGTGTGGGCCAGCGTGCGGTTCGCCGGAACGAAATACCGCTGCGCCACACGCCCGACGTCCTCAGCCGTCACCTTACCGAGTTGGTCCAATGAGATAAACATCTTCCGCCAATCCCCATAGCTGGCGTAGTAAAGGGCCAGTAGTTTGGCCAACCCGCTGTTGCCGCTCAGCTTGCGAAGAGCGCCGGCCTTCGCCTGGGTCTTGGCCCGTTGCAGCGTCTCCTCATCCACCGGCTCGGCTTTGAATCGGGCCAGCAGATCGTCCAGCCCTTTTTCGTTTTCTTCCGCCGTATGTCCTGGCGATGGCGCCAGGAAAAACACGAACAGATTGGGATACCGGCCGTCGGGGAAGGTGGCGACGGCCTGGGCGGTCGCGGAAAGCCGCTTATCCTCAACCATCTCCTTATACAACAGGCCGGTGCGGCCATTGGAAAGGATAAGTTGGATCACGTCGAAGACCGCGTCGTCCTTATCGTACTGGTCGGGCCGCTTGTAGGCAACCGCGGCCATGGGCTGCGTGGGCGAATCCACCACCGCCGCAACCATAGGCTCCACCTGCGGGGGCTCCTGGGTGTGCAGAGCCGGAGGCAACGGCTTGCTCTGCATCGGTCCAAAATACCGTTCCGCCATGCGCCGGACCTCCGCCACGTTCACGTCGCCCACTATTGCAATCGCCATGTTGGCGGGCACATAATACTTCTCAAGGAAAGCCCGGGCGTCGGCCCGCCGCAGGTTGGCGATATCTTTGGGCCAACCGCCGGTTGGGTTCTTGTACGGGTGGGTCACAAATGCCGTCGAGCGCAGAGACTGGAGTAACATGCCCTGCGGCTTGGATTCCACCTGCTGGCGGTACTCCTCCAACAGTGCGTCGCGCTCCTTGTAGAACTGGCGGAACACAGGGCGCAGAAACCGGTTCGATTCCATCAGGAACCAGAGCTCGATCCGGTTGGAAGGCAGGCTGCAAAAGTACTCGGCGGAGTCCAGGCTGGCAGCCGCATTCAGATCCATACCGCCGTTCTCTTCGAGGATGCGTCTGAACTCGTTCGGCTGGACGTACTTCTCGGCCCGATCCACCGCAAACTTCAATTGGATTTGCAATGTCTCCACCCGGCTCTGGTCGGCCTTGTCGCCCTTGTTGCGCTCGGCATCCAACCGGTCATGAACCTCTTCGACGGCGTCCATCGCCTTTTTCTCTTCGGCCCAGTTCCTGGTCCCGATGGTTTCCGTGCCCTTGAACGCCAGGTGTTCGAACATATGAGCGATTCCGGTTCGCCCGGAGGGGTCGTACACCGACCCCGCATTCACGTAAGTGTGGAAAGAAACCACGGGTGCTTCGTGGCGCTCCACCAGGATGAAATGCAGCCCGTTGACGAGCGTGAATTCCGTCACCTTCTTTTCAAACTCTTTGACGTCCTGGGCCGGCAGCACCAGCACTACCGTCAGCAGGTAGAAGCACAGGCGGAATCCTATCACAACGTTCGCAAACTCCTGTCTACCTCTTGAGAATACCAAGCGACGCGAAGACCGGTTAGCCGCCCGCCATACCACAACTCTGATCGCGCAACGCCCTTAGCCGGTTCTTATGGCACCAGGTACCCTGCAAGTACCCGCATGACTGTAGTTTCAGGGAACTTACCGGCATAATGGTTGAGGTCTATGTCGAATCAACGACGAACAGTACCGGGGCACGGGGAGAGTAGATGTCGAAGACGCTGGGTATGGCGCCGCAACGCCGCAGGGATCGACGCTACGCCCTCCAACTGGACCTTCGGTGGAAATTGGTACGACGACGCCGGGTTCTCGAAACCGGCACGGGCTATACCTTGGACTTGTCGAGCAGCGGCATTCTCCTGGACGTAGGCCGGCACCTGCCAGCGGGCCTCAACCTGGAACTATCGGTATCCTGGCCAGTACTGCACCAGAATGCGTCGCCCTTACAACTGTGCGCTTTCGGCCGGATCGTCCGAAGCGACGGACACCTGGCCGCGATCCAGATGGTCCAGCACGAGTTGCGAACCGCCGGGATCGACGCGGACCAGCAGGGCGCGCCAGCCGGTGTGTCCTCCGGCTCCAGCCAGCCTGCCGGCGAAGCGCTCGCCATCACCGGCTCCGGTAAGCCCGGCAAGCCCAAGAAGCCCTGAAAGAGCCAGAAGCTGTGAAAACGAAGGTCCGCAAAGCGCGCCGATGAGACCGCAACAACCTGAGACCTCATTTGGAGCGCGCCCAGATCAGAATCAATCGCTCGCGCAAGGTTTTGCCCACAATCGTGGGTGTCACCGTCAACGGCACTAGCGGACCCGAACCTGGCGGCAACGGCAACTGCAACTGAGCCACGCCGGTGATCGATCCCGGAAGGCTCCTGATCGTCGTCGACATGACTGGGGCGAGGTTTCCGTCAAGGGCGTCCACACCTGGGGTGAGCGTCACAGGCGGCGTCGGTGCGGTCGCGCCTGTCGCCAGAGCCGGCGTCACCGACCGGTTCACTGCCGCGAACCCAACGGTTCACAAAAACCTCCTGCCGATCGGCGCGCCAATTCCTGGTTACTGCATTTTCAAACATTTACAGAGGGTGGCGGCAGGTTGATGCGTTTGGCGCGCGGAGTGCATTATCCAGTGCGTAATCGGGACCGCAGCAGCGAGCCCGAATGGAGGATAAGACGATGACCGACTTCACGAAGAATATGATGATCGCGGCTGCGGCACTAATGGTTGCGGCTGGCGTGGCTGGGGCGCAGACAATCAAAGCGGAAGTCCCCTTCGGGTTCCGCGCGGCCGGCACGGTGCTGCCGGCGGGTTCGTACCGCGTGAGCGCGATCCATTCCTCTGGCGGCAGCCTGACAGTCACACTAAGGAATGAGGACACCAACCAGGCGGTTGTCACGATGCCCTTCGCGCACAACGTGCAAAAGAGTGGCGATGCCCCGGTGTCGCTTACGTTCGAATGCACCGGCACGGATTGCGCGCTGGTCCAGGTGGCCCCCGGCAGCGGTCAGACTTACCGGTTCTGGAAGCCCAAGACGGAGAAGGACGGCGAGACTCGCCTGGCGGTGATTCGCGCGGTGCTGGTGAAGGCCCGATAGAGGCTCAGAATACTCCAGCAAATCGAAGAATTCGGAGGAGCGGCGCCGCCCATACCCGGGCGGCGCTGCTTTGTTTGTGTGCCGGGCATGTTCGACAACTCGGGGGTGCAAGTCCCCTCACACCCAGGTACAAAGGCTTGCGATGATCCTTTTCAGGGTAGCGTCATAGTCTAATCCCAATGTTCACGTAACTATTTGGCGGCTCACCAGTATCAAGTAGTATGGACTATTTTTTGCAGGATCTCCGCTACGCCCTGCGTGCGATGTGGCGTGATGCCGGGTTTTGCGCCATGGCGGCGGTGATCCTCGGCCTGGGGATCGGCGCCAACACGGCGATTTTCAGCGTGGTGAACACGGTGCTCTTCCGCCCGCTCCCGTTTCGCGACGCCGGGCGGCTGGTTTGGATCGCCAACACCGGCACCACCGGGCTCTCCGGGGCCACCTCGCGGGTTGCGAACTACCGTGACTGGCGGGCCATGAACCAGTCCTTCGAAGACCTCACCGCTTATTTCGCCTTCTCGGATTACAGCAGCTACAACCTGAAGGAAGCCGGCGAACCGGAACGGCTCTCGGGCTTCGGCGTGGCGCAGAATTTCTTCGACCTGCTGGGCGTGCAGCCCCTGCTTGGGCGCACCTTCGATAACGAGGAATGCAAGTGGAACGGCCGCAAGGCCGTAATCCTCACCCACGGCCTCTGGGAGCGGCGATTCGGTTCGGACCCGGGAATTATCGGGCGTCGGCTGACGCTGAATGACGAAGCTACCACGGTGGTCGGGGTAATGCCGCGCACCTTCGATTTCGCTTCCGTATTCACGCCCGGTTCTAAAGTGGACATTCTGGTGCCGTTTCCACTCACCGACGAGACCGATCGTTGGGGCAACACCCTAGCGGTGATTGGGCGCTTGAAACCGGGGGTTACAGTACGGAAGGCTCAGGCCGAGTTCGACCTGCTCACCCAACAGATTCTGAGTTCGAAGAAGGACCGATATAGATTCGGCGCCGCGATGACGGGCCTGCAGGAGCAGGTCAGCGGGCGTTTCCGCCGCGCGCTGGTGGTGCTGCTGTGCGCGGTGGGTGTGGTTCTGCTGATCGCCTGCGCCAACCTTTCGAACCTGCTGCTGGCGCGCGCGGCATCGCGGCGCAAGGAGGTGGCGGTACGTACGGCGCTGGGCGCGAGCCGTGCACGGCTGATACGGCAGATGCTCACGGAGAGCATGGTGCTGGCCGGCTGCGGCGCGGCGCTCGGACTGGTGCTGGCATTCGGCGCCACCAGAGCGCTGAGTGGCCTGCGCGCCATGAACATTCCGTTGCTGCAATCGGTGCGGGTGGATGGCGCGGCGCTACTGTTCACGGCGTTGGTGGCGTTGGCGACCGGGCTGCTGTTCGGGCTGGCCCCGGCCCTGCAACTATCCGGCGCGGCGGTGTGCGAAGCGTTGAAAGACAGCAGCCGCGGCTCCAGCCAAGGCAAACGCGGGGCCTGGGTTCGTGGCGCGCTGGTGGTTTCGGAAATCGCGCTGGCCTGCATCCTGCTGGTGGGCGCGGGTCTGCTGATGCGCAGCTTCCTGCACGTGTTGGACGTGGACTTGGGCTTTCAACCGGCGCGGGCGGCAGTGTGGACTATCGAAACCGGCGACCGCTTCAAGACGAACGCCCAGCGGAACGCGTTCTTCACTTCGCTGTTGCGCAGCGTGGAGGCGGTGCCGGGCGTGGAAACGTCCGGCGTCACGGATTGCCTGCCGCTGGGGCGGAATCGAAGCTGGGGGATCCAAGCCAAGGGCCAGACGTATGGGCCGGGACAGCAGCCGCTGGTCTACCCGCGCCTTGTCAGTCCGGGCTACGTCGGGGCGATGAGGATTCCGCTGCGCGCCGGCCGCGATTTCAACGACCACGATACGGCGGAAAGCCAGCGCGTCATCATGATCAACCAGACGCTGGCGCGTACCGTGTGGCCGGGCTTGGACGCGGTGGGCCAGGAGGCGTTTATCTTCGGCAAAGATCCGTGGCGCGTGGTGGGTGTGGTGGGAGATGTGCGGCACACCAGCCTGGAACAGGCCGGCAGTTCCGAATTGTACCTGCCGTTGTCGCAGGCCGGCTCCAGTTCGGTGGAACTGGTGGTGCGAACCAAGCTGGCTCCGGAGGCGGTGGCGCCGGGGGTGCGGGCGGCGTTGCGGCGAGTGGACGCGGGCTTGCCGACGGCCGAGTTCCGCACGCTGGACGATCTGGTGGAGCGCGCCGTGTCGCCACGCCGTTTTGTGGTGGTGCTGTTGGGCGGCTTTGCGCTGCTGGCCTTGTTACTGGCCTCGCTGGGGATTTACGGTGTGGTGTCGTATTCGGTAAACCAACGGACGCAGGAGATTGGGATTCGCATGGCGCTGGGAGCGTCGGCGGGGCACGTGCAGTTTCGCGTTTTGCGCGAGACCGTAGGGCTGGCGCTGGCGGGGAGCCTGGTGGGCGTAGCCGGCTCCGCGGCCGTGGCGCGGCTGCTGGAATCGCTGTTGTTCGGGGTGCAGCCAGGGGACGCGCTCACATTCTTGGCGATGACGCTGGTGTTGACTTCGGTGGCGGCGCTGGCGGGGTATCTGCCGGCGCGGCGGGCATCGCGGATCGATCCGATGGCGGCGTTGCGGTCATAGGAATAGCCCTTGCGGGGCAGGTTGTGAACCTGCGGCGGATTGCTAATCCGCGTGCGCGATGCGGCAGCGAGCCAGCCTTCGTTTTGCGGGCAATTTTGGATTTCTTCATACCCCGTTTTCCCAAACGGTTAAGCCCTGGGGGGCAACGGGCAGGCCGGCACACGCAACGGTTTTCTTTCCACGAGCATTTCGTAGGGTCGAATTCAGCGGGTACGCCAGGTCGGGACCACAACGTTCCGGCTCGGTGTGATGCGCCCGTGCCAGTTTGCGCCCGGTCGCCGGCCTGCTGGCGTCAGGCGCCCGCCGCTATTGCGGCCATCAGGTAGGATGATGAAAGAATGAATGACGCATACGTCTACGTGCGGGATCTTCGCCAACAAGCCAAGGTGCCGGAGAACGGAATACTGACCCAGACCTTGCAGAACGATGACAGAACGAAGGTGATTCTGTTCGGCTTCGCGCCTGGCCAAGAGCTTTCCGCCCACACCGCCCCCTTTCCGGCGACGCTGACATTCTTGAAGGGCGATGCCCTACTGAAGTTGGGCACCGAGGAACAACAGGCGACGGAAGGCACATTTGTATACATGCGCCCAAACCTGGAGCATGGGATCAAAGCGCAAAATGAGGTCGTCATGCTCCTTACCATGATCAAGAACGCGCTGCCCACATCGGCATAAACGCAGGCCCGAACATCTACAAGCTGGCCGCCGAATCCGATGGGTTTTGTGCCCATTTGGACCAGGCGGCGCCCTACCCCAGCGCCGGGTTTGCCTGACCCCCGGCCCCCGGCCGCTGCCTCCCGGCCCCCGGCCCCTGGCCCCTGGCCCCGGCCCCTGACCAGCCGCCAACTATCGGCTCAACCGCTACCATGTAAGGGAGTTGAAACATGACCACTGACGAATTCCGGGCAGCCGGACATCAATTGATCGATTGGCTGGCGGACTACCGCGCCCGCGTGGCGGAATTGCCGGTGATGGCGCGAACCGCGCCGGGCGAAGTCAAGGCCCAGCTTCCCGCGGCGCCTCCGCTGGCGGCTGAGCCGTTTGCCGGCATCCTCGCGGACCTGGAAAAAATCGTGGTACCAGGCCTGTCTCATTGGCAGCACCCCAGCTTTTTCGGGTACTTCCCGTCCAACGGACTGCTGGCCAGCGTTCTGGGCGACTTCACCAGCAGCGGTCTCGGTGTGTTGGGCCTCTCCTGGCAATCCAGCCCCGCTCTCACCGAAGTCGAAGAAGTTGTGACGGATTGGATGCGGCAGATGACGGGACTTTCGGACGCCTGGAGCGGCGTGATTCAAGACACCGCATCCACCTGCACGCTGGTCGCTTTGATGTGCGCCCGCGAGCGGGCTTCAGGCTACAGTCTCAGCCGCGGCGGGCTGCAAGCCGAGCAGCGGCCGCTAATCGTCTACACGTCGGCCCATAGCCACAGTTCGGTGGAGAAAGCCGCGCTGCTGGCGGGCTTCGGCCGCGAAAACCTGCGCGTGATCGAACACGATTCGCAATACGGGATGGAGGCCGCCGCCCTGGAAGCGGCCATCCGAAGCGATGCCGCCGCCGGGCTCAAACCCTGCGCCGTGGTAGGCACCACCGGCACCACCACCTCGACAGCCCTAGATCCAATTGAAAAGCTGGCCGCCACAGCCGGTGCGCACGGCATTTGGTTGCACGTGGATGCCGCCATGGCCGGTTCGGCGATGATTCTGCCGGAATGCCGTTGGATGTGGCAAGGCGTCGAAGGCGCCGATTCGCTGGTGCTGAATCCGCACAAGTGGCTGGGGGTGGCGTTCGACTGCTCGCTGTATTACGTGCGCGATGCGGAGCATCTGGTGCGCGTGATGTCCACCAATCCGAGTTATCTGCGCTCGTCATCCGATGCGCAGGTCAAGAACCTGCGCGATTGGGGGCTTCCGTTAGGGCGGCGTTTCCGCGCGCTGAAGCTGTGGTTTGCGATTCGTGAGCAGGGCGTCGCGGCATTGCAGGACCGTCTGCGCCGCGATCTTGTCAATGCCCAGTGGTTCGCCGATCGGGTGCGTGCGGCCGGCGGTTGGAGCGTTCTGGCGCCGGTTCCCCTGCAGACAGTCTGCGTCCGCCACCAACCGCCAGGAGTGGATGGCGAAGCGCTGGACAAACACACCCTCGGTTGGGCCGATCGTGTCAATCGCTCTGGCCGGGCCTATCTGACGCCGGCGATTCTCGACCGCCGCTGGATGGTCCGTGTTTCCATCGGCTCACTCGCCACCGAGCGCCAGCACGTGGAGGCTCTCTGGACGTTCATGCGCCAGGAGGCGGAACGGAGCGACTGAGGGTTCGCAACCTGGATTCTGAAGGCCATCAGAGCCATGACCATAAGGGAGTGGTCGCCTCTCCGGCGCGCGCCAGTTTCGCAGAGAAACTAAGTTGTGTCCCGCGGCAGGGCATCCGGACTCTACTGCGCCAGGCCGAACGCCAGAATATTCGTCCCGGCGCCAACGGCAAGGTATTGCTGGCCGTCAAACACGTAGGTGAGGTGGGCCAGTAGACCAGATCCAGTTGCGGGTCGTATGTGCCGGTGAACCAGGCGTCGGCTGACGGCTGTTCGATGCCTTTGCCCTGCCAGGGTTCGGAGCCGGGTTCACCGGCCGCGGGAACCGTCCAGAAACGCCAGGCTTCCTTGCCGGTGTCCTGGTGGTAGGCGGCGGCAAAACCTCGCGATTGGCAATCCGCCTGTCGCACCTTGCGGTGATCGACCTGCTATAGCATGGTACAGAGTAAGATCGGTGCATGAGCGCCAGTTTCAGTGGCATGGCAGTCAAGGCAGCGGCCAATGTGCGCAAGGACGGTGTGTCTTTCGAGCTTGCGAGCACGATCTTTCGAGATCCCCGGCTCCTCACGCTCGCCGACCTGGAGCACAATGACATCGAGGAACGCTGGTTCTCCCTTGGTTGTTCGGCCACTGGCGCGTTGCTTGCTGTCGTGTATCTCTGGTCGGAGGCGGATAGTGCAACCACTAAGATCCGCGTCATCACGGCCCGCAATGCCACCCGGAATGAGATTCGCTACTATCACGAGGGTCTATGAGTGATCTACCTATCGAAGATGACGGCATGCCTGTCGAAATCGACTTCAGCCAAGGCGTTCGCGGTCTCCATCACGTGCCCGAGGGCGCAAGAGTCTTGATGCCGGCTTCAATCGAGAGAAGCGTGTGGGAGTATTTTTCAGGTAAGGCCGAGGAAAAAGGTGTCGATCTGTCGGAACTCCTGACTGAGGTGCTGAGGCGCGATATCGAAATCACCGAAGCTTTGAAGTAGCCTCCGCGTGGCTGGCATTTGCCACCCTGGTTGGACGCCCGGCGCTACCAGACAGTACGGACGTCGTACTTTTTGATCTGCTCATCCGCGGTAACGATTGCCATACTCCCGAACCGTGCTTGAGCGATTATCAAGCGATCGAACGGATCTTTGTGCAGCATCGGCAATCCAGCCAGTACTGGGAGGCATTCAGGAAGCAGCGGCAAGACGGTCCATGCCGAATGGTGGAGGAGTTGACCTACCACATCTTCGAGACTGACCTGAAAATGCAGTTTCCCAGCATGATGTTTGAGGACGATCTCCCAAACGCTGACCACGCTGACGGCCAACGATGCAGCGGGCCGCGACATGGCGCGACGGGCGCGCGCCGAGATTTTCTCGCTCGCCGAGACAGTCCAGATCAGGGCGTTGGTGTCCAACAGCAGCGCCGCCGGATCGCTCACAGATACTCCTGAAACTCTGCAAGTGGGGCGTCGAAATCGGTGGCCATCTCGATTTTGCCCTTGAAGATGTCCCAGGGCACTTTCTTGCCGCGGTTCGGGATGCGCGTGAGCATGGCGAGCGGCTTACCATGATTGGCGATGAGAATCTCTTCCCCCGCGGCGGCCCGCTTCACCAGCCGTGAGAGACTGCTCTTGGCATCGTGCATGTTGACGACGGTGGCCATGTCGTTATCTTAGCCCGAATTTCGGGCTAATGGCAACCCGGTGTTTGGTGGCGCGGAAAGGACCCACACAATATCGAGAGGAAATGATGACGGTATAGTTGGAACTGACTCCCGAGCTTCAGGCTGGGCTGCCGGCCCAGGCGCGCTGAGCGCCTTGCAAAGAGGCCACTGTTTGGGCGCCCGGAATTTGCGCGCATGAGGTGCTGAACGGGTTTGGCAAGCGAGTCGCCCGTTGTCGTTTCGCGAGGCAGAAGGCATTTCTTTTAGGGCAGAGTTTACTTGACTTCGAGGAAGCAAGGTACATGAACAGGGCAGACCATTCTTTGTAGACGTGAAAGGACAATACAAGCCGAACTTTTGGCCGGCGAGCCCAAAGGACACCCTCAGCAAACTATTTTATGTCCTTGCGTTCGTCCCTGAGGATGCACCGAATCAGTTTTTCATCCTTACGCAGGATCAGGTCAACGAAGGAATCCGAATTGATTTGGAGCACGCCAGGGCGCTGCGGAAGGTAAGGGTCTCCGCGGCGAGCCTGGTAATTTTCCAGGTATCCAACGAAGTTTTGGGCAGCGTTTCGAGGACGCCTGGAAGGCATTGCCAAAATGAGATTTTGAAGTAGCTTTGGTCTGTTTAGCCAGGTAAATTATTGCCCTTTTCTTGACAGGAACCGGCAACTGGAAGCTTCAACAGGCCGCAGCGCAGGTCGGAATCAACGTCATCAAGCCATGAAGGGAGTCACGAAGCACCCATGAGCGGAACAACCGGCGAAGAGCATGAACGCATCCTCGCCGAAATCGAGAAGCTGATGGACAAAGGCGCGCGGCGTACCGCGGTGGAAGACACCGTCCTCGATCTGATGGTCCAGCTCATCAAGGCCTACGAAGCGGAGCACCACCCCCGTCCCGACCCGAGCTATATCTGATGGAACAGCGCGGCCTCAAGCAAGCCGATCTCGTTCCGATATTTAGATCGAGGGGCTACGTGTCCGATGTCATGAACCGCAAGCGCGCCATCAGCAAGGCGCATGCCAGGCAACTTGCCGGGTTCTTCCAGGTCTCGCCGAGCCTATTCATCTAACCGGCGCGTCACTGCGCCGCCCGCAGTAACTCGCTCAAATAATCCCTCCACACCCGCGCCCGCATTGCCGTGGCGTGGCCGCGCGTCTCGTCGCTCGCCGGAATCCGGATGTATCGCCCCTTCGCCACCCGCTGGATCGCGCGCTCCAGAATGCCTAACTCCGGCGGGTTCAGTTCGTCATCGGCTGAGTTGACGGCGTAGAGTGGCGCCCTGATCTTCTCGAGGTCCGTCCCCGCGTCGTAGTTACGCGACGAATCGTACTGATACAGCATGTCGTTGGCGTCCACCGCGCGCAGGAACCGTCTCTTGAGCGTCTGGAATTGCGCGTCCGCCACGTCGCTGGTCGGCATCAGCCGCTGCAGTTGTCCGGGGCTGGTGGTCATCAGAAACTGGGCGAATTGCGCCGTCAGTAAACCGCGCGGCGGCGACGTGTATTCGCCATCCTTCCAGCCCGGGTCGGTGCGGATTGCGTCCACCACCAGGTCGCGGAAAATGCGGTGGCGGCCGGCAATCTGCGCCGGGGAAGATGCCAGAGGCATCAGCGCATCCATGAAATCGGGATACCGTTCGCCCCAAAGCCATGTCTGCATGCCACCCATCCCGATGCCCATCACCAGGCGCAGATGTTCCACCTTGAGTCCGTCATGAACCAGCAGATATTGCGCCCGCACCATGTCGCCATCGTTGTAGTGCGGGAACTTTGCATGCAGGCCGTCGCTGGGTTTGCTGGTTTCGCCGTGACCGATGGCGTCGGGAAGAATGATGTAGTACTTCGACGCGTCCAATGGCTGGCCCTTCAGGAACAGCGCGCCCAGAAAGCCGCCGGTCAGAAAGGGCGGCGCCCCACTGCCAGTGTCGTGCAGGATCAGGACCGCGTTGCGAATGCGTCCCGCCGCATCGCGCTGCGGCGAGCCCAGGGTGATGTAATGCAGGCGGAGTTCCGGCAGTGTCTCCCCGGTGCCGAACGTGAAGTCTCGCGCCACCCAGTTGGCCTCCAGCGGCTGAGGTTCGTCCTGCCCCCAACAAGCCAGCGCCAACAGCGAGAGAACCAGCGGCCGCGTGAATCGCCAGCGGAGCATCAGTGCTCCATGTACATTCCGAACGCGTAGAACGTGCCGTCGGTGGTGCCGAAGAACACCCGTCCGTTGGCGAACGTGATCCCCGTCAGCGCCGCCGGAGCGGTTATGCTGTCCTTGCTGGAATAGAGTAAGTTGCCGGTCGCTGCGTCCAGCGCGTAGAGCGTGGCATGAGTCCCGGCTTTGGGGCGTTCGTCCGCGGTGTAGCCGCCCCACCCTTCCTTCACCTGCCGCGTGTGCTCCCCGGCCGAAAGCGCAAACACCACGCCGTTGGCGACGGCCGGCGGTTCGGGCGAACTCATGTCCCGCGAAACCCAGGCCGGGGTCAGCGCCGGCTTGCCGCTCTGCTCTTCCACTTTGAAGGCGACAATGGAGCCGTTCGGCGCGGCACCGTTGGACAAAGCCGCCTTCAAATCGGCGCTGACGGGCCCCCAAACCGGAGCCAGTATCCATCGCGTGCCGTCGGTATCTTCCCAGGTGGAAAGGCCGCCCCAGATGCCGCGATCCGCCAGACCGGCATCGGCCCCCACAGGCGCGGTGCGCGAAACGAACGTGTGGTGATCGCTGCCGCCCGGTTCCGGCGCATCCAGCAGGTACAGGCGGCCATCCTTGGCCGCGCTGACAATCATCTCGCGGCCCTTGTAAGTGAACACCAGCGGCGAGGTGGAATTCATGCCCACGTTCCTGGCCGGAGCGGTGTTGGCTCCGGCGTTCCTGGGTGGGTCTGGGGGCAGGTTCGGTGGCGTGAAGTAGCTCTTGAGCGTGAGGTTTTTCGGATTCAGCGCCACCACCGTATTCGACCACTTGTTGGACGACGGATCGAAAGGCCCATCACCGGTCTGCGCGTAAACCGTGTTGTCGGCGCCGAGCGCCACACCGCCCACACCCCAGAATCCGCCCCCGTTCGACGCCCAGGATTTCACCACTCCCTCAGCGCCGTTCAAGTCGATGGACCACACGGCATTGGGCACGCCGCCGCATCCCTGGTTGGTGGTGGTGTAGATAATGTTATCCGCCAGATTCAGATTTCCAACCCGGGCATTGGGCGGCACCCACTTCACCGGCGTGCCGGAATCGTCGCCGTTGGCGGTGTTGATCCAATGCAGCCGGCCGTCGCTCGAAAGCACAAAGATGGGGCGTGAACCGCCGAAACCACCACGTCCGCCTCGCGCCGCCAGAGAGTCCGCGGGCAGCGGCACCGGCGCCGGTGGGGGCGGTGGACCGCCTCGGCCGGCAGCGCCGCGTCCCCCGCCGAAATTCGGCTGGGCGTTCGGCTTCAGCATCGCCATCACCGTCACTCCGCTGCCGCACGGCCCGGAGCTTTCGTTCAACTTCGGAATCTCCGACGAGTAGGTAAGGGGCCGGTGGAAAAACAGTTTGCCGAGATCGGAGTTGATAGCGTAGAAATTGTCGGAACTGCCCCCCACGAACGCCAATTCCTTGAACCCGCGATAGGAGATCAGGATGCCGATCATGGTGGGCGGCGTCAGCGACCGCACGCCCTTCGGCTGCTCCTCAAGCTTCACTTTGTACAGAAGCTGGAAGTTGTTGACCTCATCCTTGGTGAACCTGCCATCGGTCTTGACCCAACCGGTGCGCTGCGCATCGCCGCCATAGGTCCACACGTCGATGGAACGGCCCAGTTGGGCATTGGCCCCGCACACGCCGGCAAGCGCGAGCATCACTGCGGTGGAGAGACTCCTCATGTGACTTAGCCGCATGTCACTTAACCCCCGGCAGACCGAACGAGTAAAGGATGCTGTCGTACGTACCCAGGTAGACGCGACCGTTGGCAATCGAGAGTCCGGTGAAGTGGGCGAACGACTTGATTTCGTCCCCACTGTTCCACAGCTCTTTGCCGGTTTCGGCATCCAAGGCGTACAGCACGGCGTGCGTCGACCACTTGACGCGGTTGGGCGAAGTGTTGGCGGCAAGGCCCAGTTCCGGCGTTGCCTGCACGCTGGATTCGCCGTTGCCGTAGGCGTACACCACGCCATTGGCGATCACCGGCGGCTCGGCCTGATCCATGTCGCGCGACATCCACGCCGGCGTCAGCACCGTCTTGCCGCCCTGGTCCTCCACCTTCAACGCCACGATGGCGCCGTGCGTCACAGGGCCGTAGGAAACCGGAACCTTGAAGTCCGGATGTGCTGGCCCCCAGATGGGAGTCAGCACCCAGCGCGTGCCCTTGGAATCTTCCCAACTGGCCATGCTGCCCCAGATGCCCGCCGCCGCGAAATTCACTTCTTCGTTGCACAGCCACGGCGTCCGGTAGAGCGGCGTGCGGTGATCGGCGCCGCCGAGCGATTTCGAATCCAACAGAAACACTCGGCACTCTTTGCTGCCCGTCACCATCAGTTCGCGGCCCTTGTAGGTGAAGATGGCCGGGGTCACCTGCATGTCCAAATCCATCTTCCACAGCCACTGGGAGTTAGAGGGCGAGAAGTAGTCTTTGAGCGTTCCGTCGGGCGCCACACCCACCAGCGCCTCGGCCCATTGGTTCTTGGATGGGTCGAAATTCCCGTCGCCGGTAGGCGCGTAGGCGGTTCCATCGGAGCCGATGGCGGCGCCGCTGCGGCCCCAGGACCCGCCGCTGGTGCCAAAGTAGCTGACCTTCTTGTCGGCACTGCCGAGGTTGAGCGTATACACGCGGTTCGGGTTGCCGCCGCAGCCTTGCGCCGTGGTGGAGTAGATGACGTTATTCACCAGGCTCAGCGAATACGGTTTGCCATTGGCTGGCATGAACGGCAGCGGCTGCGCCACCTCTTCGCCATCGGCCACGTTCAATTGATGGAAAGTTCCATCGCCTGCGACCGCGTAGATGGTTCGGGCGCCCGCAGCGTTGGCCGGGCCGATCACCGGCGTGGCCGTCTGGCCGCCCGGACAAAGCGGCCCCCCGGTCCGCTGCGGCTTCTCCGAGTTGTACGGAAAATGCTTTTTCCAAAGCAGTGTGCCGGTGCCGGCGTCAATGGCGTAGATGTTGTCCGAGATTCCGGACACCACCGCGATCTGTTTGGCGCCGCTGCTGGTGTTCTGTTGGCCTACGATCTGTTGGCCTACGATCAGGGGCGGAAACAGCGAGTGGAGTTCTCTGGGCTGGTTGTCCAATTTCAGATTCCAGAGGAGCTTCATGCCCTTGACGTTGTCCTTGTTCAGGATTTTTTCGTCCATCTGCCAGCCGTTGCGTTGCTGGTTGCCGCCATCGGTCAGCCAGTCGGCGGCCGGCAGCAAGGCACAGCCAAGAGAGAGGCTCATGCATAATGAGAGAACTGTCATGACTGAATCAGCATACCGCGGTCGCAGCGCCGCTGTCTTTGAGAACGACCGCCTGCGCGTCACCGTTCTCCGCGAAGGCGGGCACATTGCCGAAATCTTCGATAAGCAGACCGGCGTGAACCCCTTGTGGACGCCGCCTTGGCCTTCAATCGAGCCCTCCGAATACGACCCCGCCGATAACCCCGAATATGGCGCGGGCGCGGAGGCCAAACTACTGGCCGGTATCATGGGCCACAATCTCTGCCTCGACGTCTTCGGCGGGCCGTCAGCGGCAGAAGCCGCGGCCGGACTCACAGTCCATGGGGAGGGTTCCATCGCGCCCTATCAGATCGCCGAATCTTCCGGCGGAATCGTCATGCGGGCGCTCCTGCGCCAGACCGGGTTGGAATTCGTACGTCGCCTGGAGTTACGCGGCCGCGCGCTCGCGATCCACGAAACGGTCACGAACCTCGCGGATTTCGACCGGCCCATCGCCTGGACGCAGCACGTCACCTTGGGGCCGCCGATCCTGGTACCCGGCGTGACTCAATGGGGCGCATCGGCCACGCGGTCCCGCGTCTTCGAAAGCCGCTTCGGCGCCAATGACTACTTGCAGCCGGGCGCCGATTTCGATTGGCCGCTCGCGCCGCGCACTGGCGGGGGCGTCGCCGACCTCCGCGTCTTCAACGGCTCGCTGCCCTCCTGCGCCTTCACTACGCACCTGATGGACCCGGAAAAGGAGCACGCCTGGTTCGTCGCCTTCTCCCCATCCTGCAAACTGGCTTTCGGCTACGTCTGGCGCCGCGCCGACTTCCCCTGGATGGGCATCTGGGAAGAAAACCGCAGCCGCACCAACACCCCTTGGAACGGCGTCACGGAAGCCCGCGGCATTGAGTTCGGAGTTTCGCCGATGCCCGAATCCCGGCGGGAAATGATCGATCGCCACCGCCTGTTCGACGTCCCAACGTACCGCTGGCTGCCGGCCAGAAGCCGGTTGCAGGTGGAGTATTGGGCGGTGGCGCAGAGTGCGGAGACCATCCCCGAGTCCATTGGCTGGCCGGCATGACCGGCGGCCAAGCTGCAGCCGAGCCTAAACACGGGGATCAGCTCTTTCGTCGTCTCATTTGCCCGCCTCGGATCGCCTCCCCTGTTTTCCGTGCTGCTGCCTGCGCCTTCCCCAAGAAATCGTCCGGTTCCTGAAATCGGGAGTGGGTCATCAAAACTTCCATAAGTATCGGCCCGGTATAGTTTGCCATACCAAGCTTCTGACACATGTCAGCCCAGGCTACGAACCCCTCTCCGGGAATAACATGATCGACGTGCGCCTTAATGCGATCCGACAAGTGCACCGCAAATATGCGATTCCTGAACTCGTCAATCAGATCGAATGGCCTGGGTCCGTCGATCTGATCATGCGACGAGTCGTAGCACAATCCAAACGCGGCGGGGTCCAAATCGAATAATGCCCGTCGCTCCAGATCCGTTGCGGGGCCTGGCATGAGGTTCTCCAGAGCGAATCGCACCCCGGTCGCTTTAGCGACCGGGGCCAGTGCGTTGCAGACGGAAAGCACTAATGTGAGTCTTTCGTCAAGTCCGTCGGCTCCGCAATTGAAAGGCCCGACGTGCGCTACAACGATGCTGGCCCCATCGACAGCCCGCACCAAACAATTCGACGGCGGGCAGAACCAACTTGTTCCCGAGTACTGTTCTGTCTACACCGATGGACACTGTCGGGCGCATCCGACCGTACTGCGGAGGGCATCGCCGATCATGCACTACAGGCGGTGATCCAGTTGAAAAGTAGCATCGATTAGCAGTTAAGTCTATCCACTGGGCAAATCGATGAATTCAATCCCCCACGGCGCCTGCCGCAAATCAAGGCGCGCAACCGTGATTGGCAACTGAAAGCGCCGGGGGCCGGCACTTCCCGGGTTCAGGTATATGACACCAGAACGTTCGGTATGGCCAGGCTTGTGCGAATGTCCGCTGACAACAACATTGAACTCAGCGGCCACGGGATCGAGATCGAGCTGTTGAATGTCATGCAAGACGTATATCAAGGCCGAGCGGCCTTCGGCGACTGCCGTTAACGGCAACTGGGATGCCCAAGAGCCTTTGTCAATGTTTCCCCGAACGGCGATGACTGGCGCCACATCGCGCAACTGTTCGATTATCCCCGCCTTGCCAACATCGCCGGCATGGATGATCAGATCAGACCCCTCCAAAGCGGTTAAGGCCTCCGGCCGCATAAGACCATGTGTGTCAGAGATCAGCCCGATAATTGCCGCATCGCCCATTTGTTCGATACTACCGAACCAAAACCTTTTTAGCGAGTTACGCG
Organism: Candidatus Acidiferrales bacterium; assembly: GCA_035570275.1. GTDB lineage: Bacteria > Acidobacteriota > Terriglobia > Bryobacterales > Bryobacteraceae > DATMNI01. The sequence goes on from DATMNI010000244.1 coordinate 21,164, forward strand.
ATCCCGATGACTGGGTTGTCGGCATCCTGCGGAACTGCCGGTCACGATTAGTCCCCGCAAGCCGTCACCGCCGTCGCAGGCCCGGCTAGGTCATCGCGGCATTTGAGAAAAGCGCGGCCTGCCTGCTGAGCTTGCGCCGTAATGACCCGACCGGACCGCCGCGATACCATGAAGTCATGAGCGCCCCACTCCGAGGCCACCAGCGGCTGGACCAACGCAGCCTCGAGATGCATCGCGCCATCGCCCGCAAACTGCGCGCGCACCCGGCGTCGATCGAAATCGCGCACGACAACCTGGAGCGGTGGTCCCAAACCGCCGGCCGCTCGCAGCCGTATTGGGATGAATGGCGGAAGATTCTGGCGCGGCCTCTGCCCGAGATTTTGGACTTGCTCGAAGAGGAGAGCGAACGAATGACCGCGCTCCGGCAGGCAACTCCCTTTGCGGGTGTTCTGGAACCGGCGGAACGCTGGGCCATTTATTCGCGGTTCGAACAGGAACGGCCCGCGAACCCATGACCCGGGCGCAGTTGGAGCACATCATCCGGGCAGCGGGGACCATCGCAGATGTCGACGACATCACCGTGATCGGAAGCCAGGCGGTTCTGGGCGAGTTTCCGGACGCTCCGGCTGAACTTCTGGTTTCGAACGAAGCTGACGTTTTTCCCTCTCTGCATCCGGAGCTAGGCGATTTGATCGACGCCAGCATAGGCCAAGGGTCTCCGTTTCAGCGCTCGTTCGGATACTTTGCTCACGGTGTAGATGAAACCACGGCGGTGTTACCCGAGGGTTGGCGCCAGCGGTTGGTCCTGGTCACCGGTGAGAACACGCGCTTGGTCAGAGGCTGGTGCCTGGAGATTCATGACCTGGCGGTCGCCAAGTACGTAGCCGGCCGGGAAAAGGATCGGGACTTTACGAAGGCCCTTGTCCGGCATGCCATGGTGCGCCATGAATGGCTTGAACAACGTCTGGCGGCGACGTCTCTCGAGCCTCAGCTTCGAAGCCTGGTCTCGGCACGCATCCAGGCAGATTTTTCCGCGGCAGGCTAATGGCTCCGAGCAGCGAATCGGCGGACTTGCGGCCCAGCCAGCCTTGACAATCGCCTCGCCTAAGGGGCATTGTGAACTATTGCCCTTGTAAGAGCACTCATCCACCATGTCAAACCGGAATCTGATTGTCGAAGCGCTATCGGAAGGTGACGGCGTCGTACGTCTTGCGCCCTGCTGGGTCCCGCGGTCGTTTCTGATGCCGGGCGGCCGGCTCAAGCTGGACCCCCGCGATCTATACGCCCTGGGGGCGCACCGCGGCGGCATTGACGAACGCTGGTTTTCGTCCACCACCAAGGCGGCCAACGGCCCTTTGACCGCCGAAGACGAGGGCCTCAGCTATATTGCATTTCAGGGCAAGAAGGCGCTTCTCAAAGAGGCCATCGAAACCGTGGGCGACCTGTTCCTGGGCAAGCCGGTCATGGAACGCGAGGGAGGCTGGAACCTGCTCTGCAAGTTCTTCGACAACCTCGGGCCGATTCCCCATCACCTTCACCAGAACGACGAGTTCGCCGGACGCGTGGGCCAGAAGGGCAAACCCGAAGCCTACTATTTTCCGCCCCAGTACAACTTCAAGGACAACAACTTCCCGTACACGTTTATGGGGTTGAACCCGGGCACTACGCGCGACGATGTCCGCCGCTGCCTGGAGCGCTGGAACCAGGGCGACAACGGAATCCTCTACCATTCCCGCGCCTACAAGCTGAAGCCCGGATCGGGCTGGCAGGTCGATCCCGGCATCCTGCACGCTCCCGGCTCGCTGGTCACCTACGAACCGCAAGTCAACTCCGATGTCTTCGCCATGTACCAATCGATGGTCGAAGGCCGCGGGGTCCCGTGGGACCTGCTGGTGAAGGATGTCCCCGAGGAGCATCATCACGATCTGGATTATCTGCTGGACATGCTGGACTGGGAAGCCAACACCGACCCCGAATTCGCCGAGCACCGCTATTTCGATCCCAAACCGGTGGCGGACGTGAAGGCGATGGCCGAGGCCGGGTATTCTGAGAACTGGGTAGTCTACGGGACCAGGCACTACTCCGCCAAGGAACTAACCATCTTCCCCGGCAGCACCGCGACTATCCAGGATGGCGCCGCCTACGGAACCATTCTGGTGCAGGGATGGGGCAAGTTCGGCACGCACGCCGCCGAGACGCCTTCCTTGATCCGCTACGGCCAGATGACCCAGGACGAATTCTTCGTCAGCGCCGATCGGGCGGCCAAGGGCATCGTGATCGAGAACCGCAGCGAGACCGAGAACATGGTGTTTCTGAAACACTTCGGGCCGGCGTAACCGCGACCTCCGCGTCGCTAGCCTAAGTTCGTCACGACATTTGTCGTTTTAAGCTATTTTGGGGTCTGCGCGCGGTTTAAGTTCCATGCCTGCAATCGGGAGTTCGCCAAATCGCGATGTAGTGTAGACCTGCCCTCTTGTCCCGTGAGCCGTCCCATGACACGATCAGGCGAGAATGTTTTTGCGCCCGAACCATCGGAGCAAGGACGGCAAGGAGCACACCTACTGGTCGCTGGTGGAATCGGTGCGCACCCCCGATGGGCCGCGGCAGAGGACACTGTGTCATCTTGGCGAACTGAACGGCTCCGACCAGGCACGCTGGCTGAGAACGGTTGAGGTCTTGAATGAACAGGGTGAAGCCCAGCAACTGAAATTGTTCCCGTCACACGTGGAGCCGCCAGCGTGAGATGAGCAAGTGGCACGCGTGTTGGTGAACAAGGTTCGTCTGGAGCGGACGCGCCAGTTCGGTGCCTGCTATCTGGGGCTGGAACTGTGGAGGCGGCTGGAACTGGATCGTTTTTTCGAGCAGGCGGTGGATGACGATGCGGCCGATGTGCCTTGGTCGCGTGTGGCGGCGTTGCTGGCGATTAACCGATTATGCGCGCCGGGTAGCGAACTGGCGATTGAACAACGCTGGTATCCATCGACGGCGCTGGACGATCTGTTGGGGATCGAAGACGGCCAGATCAACGACACGCGCTTGTACTGCTGTCTGGACCGGATTCTGCCGCACAAGACGAAGTTGGAGCAACACCTCAAGCAGCGATACGGCGAGTTGTTCGGAGCCGAGTTCGATGTACTGCTTTACGATCTCACCAGCACGTACGTGGAGGGGGCAGCGGAGAAGAATCCGATGATGCGGCGCGGCTATTCGCGCGACCATCGGCCGGACTGCGAACAGATGGTGATTGCGCTGATCGTCAACCAGGAAGGGTTTCCGTTCAGCTACGAGACCTTCGATGGCAACCGGTCGGACGTCACGACCATGGAAACGATCCTGCGCATGGTGGAGCGCAAGTATGGCAAGGCGCGGCGTATCTGGGTATTCGATCGCGGCATTGTGAGCGAGGAGAACCTGGCGGCGATCCGCAAGCGCGACGGTCAATATCTGGTGGGAACGCCACGCAGCCAGATGAAGCAGTTCGAGGCGGAGTTACTCAAGGAGGATTGGACGCAGGTACGGCCGGAGGTGAAAGTCAAGCAGGTGGCGATTCCGCAAGGCGAAGAGACCTATATCTTGTGCCGCACAGAGGGCCGTCAGGAAAAAGAGAAAGCGATCCGGAAACGTTTTTCGAGCCGAATGGAGGACGCCCTGAAGCGTTTGGCGAAAACCATTGCGGCGGGCCGGCTGAAAGATCGCAACAAGATGGAGCGGCGCCTGGGCGGGATTCAGGCTCGGCATTCTTCGGTGAGAGATATGTACGAAGTTGGGCTCCGTGACACACCCGAGGGCGTACGCCTGTTCTGGCAAGTCAAAGAAGACCGCCAGAACTGGCGGAAACTGCGCGAGGGCTCTTACATGCTGCGCACCAATCTCAAAGCCGATACTGCGGAGCAGTTATGGTCGCAGTATATGCAGCTCACCGAAGCGGAGGCCGCGTTTCGCGCTTTGAAAAGCCAACTGTCCATCCGTCCCCTGTTCCATCAACTGGAGTCGCGGGTCAAGGCCCACGTCATGGTGGCATTTCTTGGCTACGCACTATGGGTGACGCTCAAGCATCTGTTGAAACGCAGACCGCCGATGGTTCCGAAAGAAAACTCAAGCGGCGTCGATAATGCTGTGCCCCTGTCACCGATGAAAGCCATTGCCTTGCTTTCCACCCTGCAAAGCGCCGACATCATTCTTCCCACCACCGACGGCCGCGAACTTCGTCTCCGCCGCGTCACCGAACCCAACGCCGAACAGAAATCCCTCCTTCACCAGCTCCGCATCAGCCTCCCCGAACGCTTCGAACTCAATCGAAAATGTAGTGTAGACTCGGCCACTGCGTGAACTGATTCTGAACGGCTTAGCCCGCTTTCGACCGATTCTGTGACGAACTTGGGCTAGTCCACCACCACCGCCACGCCCCAAGGCTTCTCGCCAACCTTGATCTTCTTGAGTACCGTCTTAGTAGCTAAGTCCACCACCGAAACGTCATTCGACAATCCGTTCGCCGTGAAGAGCAGCTTTTCGTCAGGCGAGAGCGCAATGCCCCAGGGCCGGCTTCCCACTTCAAATGACGTTAGGATCTTCTCAGTCTGCGGAACGATGATGAATACCTTGTTGCCGCGGCCCGTGCTCACGTAAAGGCTCGTGCCGTCCTTGCTCATCGCCAGGCCCATCGGCTTCATTCCCACCCCAATCGAAATCGTGCCCGCCGCTTCCAGTTTGGCCACGTCAATCACGCTGACCGTGGCGTCGTTCTCATTGCTGATGTACGCCTTCGACCCATCGGGGAGAAACACGATGCCGCGCGGCCGCCGCCCTACCTTGATCTTCTTGAGCACGTTCTGCGAGGCCAGGTCCACCACCGATACCGTGCCCTCGTCCTCGGACGTGACGAAGATCATTTTGCCGTCCGGCGACATCATCACGCCCTCCGGCTCGCGGCCGGTCGGCACCGTCTTCAGCACCTGCCCGTTGGCCGGATCGACAAAGCTCAGCCCCGCTGCGTCCTCATTGGAGACGTAGAGGGTCTTGCCGTCCCTCGATACCGCGAACTGCTCCGGATCGGAGCCGCCCGGAACTTTGCGCACCATCTTGCCCTGCGCCACATCGAAGACACCCACGCCATCGGCGCGCTTATCGGGCGGCGGCAAGGTGCTCTCATCCACTCCCGGAGGCGCCATCGGCGACCCGCTCAGCGCCACGAAGATCGTCTTCCCGTCGGCGCTGGGATGGATGCCGCGCGCCCGCTTGCCCATCGGAAACGTGCCCAGCGCTTCCATCTTGACCGGATCGATCTCGGTCATGTCGCCCGAGGCCTCATTGGTCACATAAACACGGTAGGACGAGCCTTTCGGCGCTCCCCCGCATCCGGCCAACATAGCCGCCGTGGCCATCGCCGCGCCCATTGCCATCGCAAGAAACCAACCTGTCGTCTTGGACATTCGTCTATTCCGGCCTTTCGCACTCTCGCCTTTTCACTTTCGTCTCTTCACTCTTATTGATAGGTGAAATCCACCGCAGCGCGCGCCGACGCGGCCACGTGAACCTGCATGGTCTGCTCACCCAGTTTCTCGTGCCACACCGCAACCGTGTAGTCGCCCGGCGGCACGTTGGGCCACTCGAACGAACCGTCCGCACCCGTCACCGCGAAGTATGGGTGCTCCACCACCCCCATGTAGGCGTGCATCCACGAGTGGACGTTACACTTCACTGGGATCATGACTTCACGCCGCGCGAATTTGTGCTCCGCCGGCCCCGATTGCGGCCCCTGTTGTTCGTTCCACTCGTAGTTGTTCTTGGGCATGGGATGAATGTTGTGCGAGACCGCATCGCTGTTCTTGACATCCAGCGGTTGCGCCGCGCGGATTCCAATCACGTGCGGCACGAAGAGGCAGCCGTGTTGATCCAGGTTGACTACATCCTTAACGGGCTCGAAGGTTTTCCCTTCCAAACCGGCCTGAATGTACACGAAGGCGTTCGCCAATCCCCCGCCTTTGCCCACCATCACCGGCTCATCATAGACCGGATGGCCGGCATGAGCTTTCTGGCAGCCCGCTTCGGCCTCCATCGAAATCACCTGCCTGGCGGGCCTGGCGCCCTTGAAAGCGATCTTGCCGTGCAACGTTGCGGCGGTGGCCTGGTCCACGTGGAAATACGCCACCGGCTTGACCGGCTCCGCGGCCGTTTTGACGCCTGTCTTGGTTTCGGGCGGGCTGGCGCCGCCACATCCCGCGGCGATAAGCGCGGCGATCGGCACTGCCGCCAGCACCATTCCCCGTTTCAAGGGGTGGGGTGCGCGTTTGGTGTTCCTCATGATCGTTGGCTTACTGAACAGCCGGCTTCATCCGGATGCTCCAGGCTATCAGACTTACGCCATCGGCTGCAGGGTATGTGATGCAGGTTGCCAACCTGTTCGCGATGTGCGCCGGGGCCCACCAGGGGCCAGTATGAAAGTCGCCCGTGGCGTTATGTGGGGCAGCTTGTGCGCCGGGATAAACCGGCATGCAATAAGGAATGAAAGAGTCCGACAGGAAAGGAGGAGCGAATCCATCCTGACCCCGAGTCTTGCGGGGCGTATCGTGAGGTGCGCACCGAAGCATAGACAGGGGCAGCGACG
>DATMNI010000245.1:0-6074 GCA_035570275.1 Candidatus Acidiferrales bacterium
ATCCTGCTGGCCTACCAGAATTACCTTGACGCCCAAACTCGCGGCGGCTCGCACCGCCCCATCCACTTCGGCCTTCGGGGCGTGGTCTCCGCCCATTGCATCCAACGCAATGGTCAGCATGTGGGGACGCGTTTACTCCGTCACGACTTCGACCACTTCGCGGCCCTTGTACTGTCCGCAGTGCGGGCACACGCGGTGCGGCAATTTCTGTTCGTGACAGTTCGGGCACTCCGACAGTCCCGGCGCCTTCAGCGCATCGTGGGCGCGGCGGGTGCTGGTCCGTTCCTTGGAGTGTCTGCGTTTGGGATTCGGCATTTCCTTACCTCAACAGATTAACGTTTCAGAGTTCCAGATTCCGGAGCGCGGCGCCCCAGCGATCGTCCGTACTAATTACCTTGCAATCGCACGCGCCTTCGTTCCGGTTCCTGCCGCAGACCGGGCATATACCTTTGCAGTCTTCGCTGCAAACCCGCTGCATGGGCAGGGCCAGCATCACCTGCTCCCGGAGGATGTCCGCCAGTTCCAGGCCTTTGCCTTCATAAAAACCAATCTCCGCTTCGCCTTCGTCGATCTCCACCTCGGCCTCTTCCGCGATGTCGGAGGCAGGCCGGTAATACAAATCGAACTGCGTTTCCAGCGGAAACCGCGCGCGCCCCAGACAGCGGTCGCACAGCGCCGTCATTTCCACGGAGTACTTCCCCTGAATCCGGACTTCGCCGTCCGAATCGTCGAGCAACTCGGCCACGCCGGCCGCCTGCAAAGGGGAACCCTGCTCCAGTTCTTCACCCGCGAAATCGATCTGTCCCGGCTCAAAAGTTTCGTCGAAACGAATCTTTCGCAGCTCCAACTCTTTGACACTAAGGAACATGAGGTGAACCTGAATAGCTGGGCAGAACCACTCCAGTATATCACCGGGGAACGCCGAAAATGCTGGGCCGGTAAAGAGCCTTTTCGCAACAGCCGGGCCTGGTGAAGACCGGTGCTTTTGGGTCCTTTTGCCCATCTCGCCCTCAAGCGAGCGCGCCCTTGACAGATCAACCCCCTGACGCGTAACGTTCAAAAAGACTGTGCAGAAGCTGGTGGGGAACCCGCCTCAACGAATCGCTATCATCGTAGGCGCCGGCCCGGCCGGGCTCACGGCAGCCTTTGAACTGATCACCCGGTCGGAGATTCATCCCATTGTCATTGAAAAGAGCAGCGCGATGGGCGGCATTTCCCGGACCCATCAGTACAAGGGAAATCGAATCGACCTCGGCGGGCATCGTTTCTTCTCCAAGTCCGACCGGGTCATGAACTGGTGGCTGGATCGGATGCCGTTGCAGGCGCACGCCGCGGGCCAGCACTCGCTCGGCTACCAGGGGAATCGGCGCCCGCTGGCGACGTCGGGCGAAGGGCCAAACCCCGAAGTGGAGGATCGCGTGATGTTGCTGCGGCGGCGCAAATCGCGCATCTACTTCCTCCGCCAGTTTTTTGAATACCCGATTCGTCTCACGGCCGACACGCTGCGCAAACTGGGTCCCGTCCGCGCGTTCAAAATTGGGATCAGCTACACCTGGAGCATATTGCATCCGATCCGCCACGCCGCCAATCTGGAACAGTTCTTCATCAACCGGTTCGGACGCGAACTTTACCTCGCGTTCTTCAAGTCTTACACCGAAAAGGTATGGGGAATTCCTTGCGACCAGATCAGCGCCGAGTGGGGAGAACAGCGAATCAAGGGTCTCTCGATCGCGAAATCGATTGTGCACTTTCTCAAGCAGGCTGTCCGGAAAAGGACCGATATCTCGCAAAAGGCGACGGAAACCTCCCTCATCGAGCAGTTCCTTTACCCAAAGTATGGCCCCGGCCAGATGTGGGAAGAGGTCGCCTGTCAAATCCGGCAGCGTGGCGGCGAGATCATCACCGGTTTCGAAGCGGTCCGCATGCAAACCTCGGGCGACCGGGTTCGGCAAATCACCGTTCGCAACGTGAATTCAGGGGAGGAACTCACTTTCGAAGGCGAATATTTTTTTTCGACGATGCCCGTAAAAGAGCTGATAGCCTGTCTGGATCCGCCGGCGCCCGCAAATGTTCGGGAGGTCAGCGACGGGTTGCTCTACCGGGACTTCGTCACGGTCGGGCTCCTGCTCAAACAGCTCAAGGTAGTAGACCGCGCTGCTGGTGGACGGCGGCTCCTCCGGGACAATTGGATCTATATTCAGGAGCCCGACGTACACGCCGGCCGCCTGCAGATATTTAACAACTGGAGCCCCTACCTGGTGAAAGATCCGGAAACGGTTTGGTTGGGAGTCGAGTATTTCTGCAACGAGAACGACCGGATCTGGAACCTGCCCGATACCGCGATGATCGATTTGGCCGCGGCCGAACTCGACCGCATCGGAGTCATCGACAAGGCTGAAGTGCTGGATGCGACCGTCTTGCGGATGCCCAAGACTTATCCGGCCTATTTCGGATCCTACGCCCGGTTTGGCGAAATTCGAACGTTTGTAGACCGCTTCACGAACCTCATGCTGATCGGCCGCAACGGCATGCACAAGTACAACAACCAGGACCACTCCATGCTGACCGCGATGATTGCCGTGGACAACATTATTAACGGAATCACCGATAAATCAAACCTCTGGGAGGTCAACACGGAAATGGAGTACCACGAAAGCAGCAAAGCGCCACATTAGGAGTCAAACAATAAACTGGACAATCTACGTTTAGCGTAAGGGGAATTGGCTTGGAGCGTGGGATTCAAAAAGGCAAGATTTCACGCAAAGCCGCGAAGGCGCAAAGAAGACTGCTCGGCGAGTCCGTTAGCGACGCGTGTGATGCCGTCCTTGATCGGGCCACTTGGAAGTTTATCAGTAAGCCCAAAGGCTTGCTGGCTGGCCGCAGATGGGCGGCCTGCCCGAAATCCCACTTCAATGTGGACGGCGTGATACACCAGGGGAACCAGGTGCTGACGCATCGCGAGCAGCCTGCCGGTGTTCCAGTTCGTATGGCAGGACCAATTCATAGACCGCCTCCAGCAGGCCCCATTATCCCTCTTAATCCCTCTTCCTTTGCGGCTACTTTGCGGCTTCGCGGCTTTGCGTGAGATCCCGATTTTCTTCTGCGCCTGGATCAAATGTCCGGCTTATTATTTGGCTTTCCCTTAGACTGACGTTCCGGATGGACGAACCCTTGCGGGCTGGCTCGCTGCGCATCGGGGCAGGCGGATTGCCAATCCGCCTGCCCCAGAGGGTGCCCCTAACAACCTGCCCCACAAAGACGGCGGCCTAAGCGCCCGCGATCTCCGCAACCTCTTCCGGCGAGAGGCGGAATTCCATCGCTCCAGTCACCCCGGCCGCTTGTTCGGCCGACCGCATACCCACGATGGCGGCCGTCACTGCCGGATGCCGCAAGGTCCATGCGATCGCCACCTCGCCGGCTGAACGGCCGTGACGCGCACCGATCGTCTTCATCAGTTCCGCCAAGGCTAGATTTCGGGTGAGTTGGGGTTCCTGGAAGGCCGGTGCGCGCCGCCGGAAATCGTCTTGCGGCATGTTGGCCACGCGTTCCCTGGTCATCTTTCCGGTCAACAGGCCCGACTTCATGGGCGAATACACAATCGCCCCGATGTTGTGCTCCAGGCAATAGGGCAGCAGCGACGCTTCCGCCTCGGGTGAAATCGCCGAGTACGGCGGCTGCAGGGAGGTGACCGGGGCGATCTGGCGGCAGCGTTCCAGTTGCTGCACATTGAAATTGGAGACTCCGATCCAACGCACTTTGCCTTCTTCCCGCAGCCTGGCCAGGGTTTCCCAGCCTTCCTCGACGTCTTCATCGGGCTCCGGCCAGTGGATCTGGTAGAGGTCGATGACGTCCACCTGCAGCCGGCGCAGGCTGTTCTCGCATTCCTGCCGTACGGAATCGCGCTTGAGCACCTTCTGAATCTCGCGCTTCTCGTTCCAGGCGCGCGCGCACTTGGTGAACACGTACGGTTTCTGTTGCCGGCCTTCCAGCGCGCGGGCCACCACTTCTTCTGAATGGCCCAAGCCGTAGACGGCGGCGGTGTCAATCCAATTCACGCCATGATCCAGCGCGGCGTGGATGGCTTCAATCGACTGATCGTCATCCTGCGGACCCCAGGCAAAAGCCCATCCGCTGCCTCCCATGGCCCACGCCCCGACGCCCACGGGCGTCAACTCCAAATCGCTATTACCGAGCCGCTTCTTCTGCATCTCTTCTACAATAACTGAGGTTGTCTGCAGCGGCCAAAACCCGCGCGGTGGTGATCGGCTCCGGGCCCAACGGTCTGACCGCGGCTATTATGCTGGCGCGCGGCGGTTGCCAGGTTACGGTCTATGAAGGCGCGGCGCAGATTGGCGGCGGGGCGCGCTCCGCCGAACTGACGTTGCCCGGCTTCGTGCACGACGTCTGTTCGGCAGTGCACCCGATGTCGCTCTCGTCGCCGGCCTTCGAAGACTTTCCGCTGGCCGCGCACGGGCTCGAATGGATTCACCCCGACGTGCCGCTAGCGCACCCGCTGGATGATGGCACCGCGGCCGTGCTGCAGCGGTCGGTGGATGCCACAGCGCGCGGTCTGGGCAGCGATGGCGATGCCTGGCGGCGGCTCATGGAACCTCTGGCCGAGGCTTGGCCCCGCCTGCGCCACGATGTGCTGGCGCCGCTGCATTTTCCGCGCCATCCCCTGTTGATGGCGAAATTCGGCTTGCAGGCCATTGGTTCGGCCAGCGGCCTGGTGGAATCGCGATTCCGCAACGCGCGCGCCCGTGCGCTCTTCGCCGGAATTGCCGCGCACGGCAGTCTGCCTCTGGAAGCGCGTCCCACGGCCGCTATTGGCCTCAGTCTGGGAGTGGCCGCACACGCCGTGGGCTGGCCCTTCCCGCGCGGAGGGGCGCAGCGAATCAGCGACGCGCTGGCCGGGTACCTGCGCTCGTTGGGCGGCGAGATCGTCACCGGTTCGCCATTGACGGCGTTGCCCGAGGCCCCCATCGTGTTGTCCGACATCACGCCGCGGCAGTTTCTCTCCCTGGCCGGCGGGCGCCTGACCGAACCGTTCCGCGGCGCGCTGGCCCGCTACCGGTATGGTCCCGGCGCGTTCAAAATGGATTGGGCGCTCGATGGCCCCATTCCCTGGACCGCCAAAGAGTGCGCCCGCGCCGGCACGGTTCACGTGGGCGGAACGTTCGAAGAGATCGCCGCATACGAGCGCAGCCACAGCGGCCGGCCCTTCGTGTTGCTGGTGCAGCCCACGCTGTTCGACGCCACCCGCGCGCCGGCAGGCAAGCATACGGCGTGGGGGTACTGCCACGTCCCCAATGCCTCAAGCGTGGATATGGCCGATGCCATCGAAGCCCAAATCGAGCGCTTCGCCCCGGGCTTCCGCGCGCGCATTCTGGCCCGCAGTGTGCTTCCGCCCGCGGCGCTGGAGCGCCTCAACCCCAACCTGGTGGGCGGCGACTTCAACGGCGGCTCCATCGATCTCGGCCAGTTCTTTCTGCGCCCCACCGGGCGCCTCTACGGCACGCCGCTTGAGGGTGTCTACCTTTGTTCGTCCTCTACGCCGCCCGGCGGGGGCGTCCACGGAATGTGCGGGTATCACGCGGCGCGCCGGGCGTTGGCCCGAATGCGGAGTTAGAATCGTCCTGACTGTTTTCGTTGACCTGTTCCAGAATTGTCAGGATTTCGTGCGCCGTCTGAAATCCTGCGCCGGGTCACGGCCTTCGGAGGTTCCTGCGCCAACCCTGCGCCAACCCACACCAGCATCCGACTGAGCGCTGGTGTATACTGTCCGAACTGGGAAACCCAAAATGGAAATCCCGGCTTCCACTCCTGTATCCCCTCGAATAGAGATATTCCGCTCAAATAGGGCAAAAGACCTGATGATTTGGAAATCGGTGCCCGCTCTCGAAGCGAAGCGGCATCGGCTCTCAAGGAGAAACACATGCTGAAAACGATCTCGTTGTCCGTCGCGGCGGCCCTGCTGGTCGCCCTCAATCCATCGCCGGCGCAGCAAGATACCGGCGTCATCACCGGCGCGATTCTGGACGCTAGCGGAGCTCCGATCGCTAATGCTGTCGTCG
>DATMNI010000246.1:0-44154 GCA_035570275.1 Candidatus Acidiferrales bacterium
CTGCGCTCGGAGACACGCCGGGCGCCTTTGGTCTTGCTGTAGTCTTTGCCTGGGATTGAGCTATCGCTGAGGAATTCGGATTCGTTTTCGTCCGAACAGGCGCGCATCCACGGACCATGCGCCGGGGCCAATCATTGCGAGCGCAGCACCCAATGCCGCTAGCACGATGTGCATCGAACCGCTGCTGGAGGGGAATAAGAGAAGAGACAGTTCGGAGACCGCCAAAAAAAGGCCCGCTACAGGTGTCCAAAGCCCGATGGTTAGGAGCGCCGAACAGATGGCGGCCAGAAACTGGAAGATGACAGAGACGGGCAACGTTGCTCCCTGGGAGCTGGCGATGAATTGGACGAACGGAATTGTCGCCGCCGCTCGCAAGAACACCAATCCGGTTCCTGGCCAACCTTCCGGGAATGTTGAGAAGAGCCTTTGCACAAGAGGTCCCGTTCTTAGGCTAGCCGCACGATGAAAAAGTAAGAACCCTGAAAAGCAGATTCGGTAGACACCTCTTTCGGGGGGCTCCTGACCTGGAACAACAACAAGCCGCGAGACGCCCTGTGTGCTAAAGATCGATGATTCCGCGCTTTAAGCCTAAGGTGACCGCGTGTGTTCGATCGTTGGCCCCGAGTTTTGAAAGGATATTCTTGACGTGACCTTTTACTGTCTCTTCCGTGATGGAGAGTTGGGCAGCGATCTCCTTGTTAGCATTTCCGCCAGAGATTAAGCGAAGGACTTCTATTTCACGTTCGGACAGACTTTCATCCGTCGCATGCTCGGCCAGTTCCGCCGCGACATCCGGCGGGATGCGCTTTTGGCCGGCATGAACCAGCCGAATCGTGTCGAGGAGCTCTTTGCGTAGGAGATTTTTGAGCAGGTAGCCGCGGGCACCGGCCCTGAGCGCGCGCAACACCTGGACGTCGCCGATGTACGTAGTCAAGACAATGATTCGCGCCCTCGGGAATTCGCCACAAATGGCGATGATCGCGTCGACGCCGTTCATTTCTGACATCTGCAAGTCCATCAGGATCACATCCGGCTTATGAATACGAAACTGCTCGATTGCCTGACGGCCGTTGGAAGCCTCTGCGACGAGTTCCATGTCGGGTTGAGCAGCGAGGAGCTTCGCAATGCCGTCGCGGAGTAGCGAATGGTCATCAACCGCTAGAACACGAATGGGTTTAGTGCTCATCCCCTGCTTTCCTTCGCCGCTTCCTTGCGTTTGCTAGATAGCCGAAAACCGGCACGGCCGCTGGACACCGCGTACGCGATGGAGCCTGGTATGCTCAACTCGACCTCTGTCCCGGCTCCTGCGTGGCTCCAAATTTCGAGTTGGGCACCGATCTGTTGAGCCCGCTCACGCATGCCCTGCAGGCCCCAGTGCCCTTCACGACCCGTCTCCACTACGCTCGGGTCGATTCCCATTCCATTATCCCGAATCCGAAGGCGCAGAAGGCGCTCGGAATACGTGATTTCCGCTTCAATTCCAGATGCCTGTGCATGACAGAAAGCATTTCGTAACGCCTCGCGGGCGATTCGATAAACATCGTCCCGGACGCTCGGATGCAGTTCATGTGGTTGGCCCTCTACTGCAACGCGAAGTTTCGCCGAACGGCTATTTCCATCGCGACCGGCGAGTTCCTCGCCGAGAGAGGCGATTGCCTGGGCTAGTTCATTGGCCACGCTGGTTGAGGAACGTAAGTTCTGGATCGCGTTCCGGCCTTCAAGGATGGCTTGGTCGGCATGATCGAGAGCTTCTTCAAGGGCCTCTTTCGCGGCGCCCGGTGGAAGCATATCGCTCGCCGTTTGGAAATGGAGCATCAGCGCCTGAAAGCTTTGCAATAGCGTGTCGTGGAGTTCGCGGGCGATCCGCGTTCTTTCAGCCAGGCGTTCCTCGAATCGCAGCGTTACCTGAGCCTCCGTCATTTTTCGGACGCGGGAGACCATGGCGGAGATCACCCACGCGGTGACCAGGAAAGCAAGGCTTGCCACGACAGCAAGAGGATTTTTCGACGCCGGTGGTGAGAACAACGGAACAAAGTAGTACTGCAGCAGGAAGACCGCGACCAGGGAAACCGCAATGGAGGAAACGAGGCCGGCCCTGAGAGAGACGAATACGACGGCGATTAAATAGAGCAGCGAAACGGCGCCGGGCTGGAGACCGATCCGGACCGCCGCGAAAGTGATCAGCACCAGGCCGGCAACACCAACCCCGAGTTCCTTCGCCGATTTAACGATTCCGGAATGATCCATAATCCCAGCGGTTGACGAGGTGATCGCCAAGGCTTCCGCCCGGCAGCGTGAGGTACGCCAAGACAATCGAAGCCGATTGATACTGCTCTTCTCGTCGTTGTTGCGCCACGCACCCCCTTACCGCCGCACCAGAAACACGGCCACTTCCGCCATCAGATTCGGCTGCACCGTCACCTTGCGGGGGCCCGCCAGAAAATAACGCCGCTCCACGGTCCAGCCTTCCACGCGCGCCAGTTCCTCGAAGTCGTGCACAGTCAGTAAATGGATGTTCGGCGATTCGTACCACTCATAAGGGAACAACGAGGTGCGGGGCGCGCGGCCGCTCAGCAGCATCGACAGGCGCATCCGCCAGTGGCCGAAATTCGGGAACGCCACAATGCCGCGGCGGCCCACACGCAGCATTTCGCGCAGCACCTGGCGTGGATGGCGCGTCTCCTGCAGCGTCTGGCTGAGGATCACGTAATCGAATGCCTGGTCGGGATAATCGGCCAAACCTTCATCGATGTCGCTTTGGAATACCGAGACGCCGCGGGCGATAGCGCGCTGCACCTTGGCTCCGGAGATCTCGACGCCGCGCGCATCCACACCTTTGTTCTCCGCCAGCCACTGCAGGAGTTCGCCTTCGCCGCAGCCCAGGTCCAGCACGCGGGTTTTCGGCTCCACAATCTCACCGATGATGGTGTAGTCGCTGCGTCCCAGCAGTTCGCGGACGAACCCCTGCTTCTTGGGCGTTGATGCCGTCATTGCACCTTCTCAAACGTGCTGGCCAGGAAGCCGCGCACCAGATCGGTCTGCTCGGCCACATCCACCAAAAACGAATCGTGCCCGTAGTTGGACTGCAGCTCTACATAGGCCACATCGCAGTTGCGCGACCGCAGCGCGCGCACCATCTCCTGCGACTGGTAACTCGGGTAGAGCCAGTCCGAGCTGAAGCTGATCAGCAGAAAGCGCGCCTTGGTTTTTTCCAAGGCGGCGGCCAGCGTGCCCCGCCCGGTCGTCAGATCGAAATAATCCATGGACTTGGTGATATAGAGGTATGAGTTGGCATCGAAGCGGCCCACAAACTGGCTGCCGCGGTAGCGTAAATAACCCTCCACTTCGAAATCCACATCGAAGCCGAAGCTGAAATTGTCCTTGCCCTGGAGCCGCCGCCCGAACTTTTCGCGCATGGAATCGTCGCTCATATAAGTGATGTGGCCCACCATGCGCGCCACCGACAAACCTCGCCCCGGCAGGGGTCCGCCGTAGTAGTTGCCGCCGTTCCAATCGGGGTCGGCCATTATGGCTTGCCGCCCCACTTCGTTGAAGGCGATCTGCTGGGCACTGTGGCGGCTGGTGCTAGCGATGGGGATCGCCGAGACCACGGAATCCGGAAAGGCTACGGCCCATTCGAGCGCCTGCATGCCGCCCATGGAACCGCCGGAGACCGTAAGCAGCCGCCGAATCCCGAACCAATCGATCAGCATTTTCTGCAGCCGCACCATGTCGCCGATGGTGATCACCGGGAACGACATGGCATACGGACAGCCCGTAGCCGGATTGACGGACGCGGGGCCAGTGGTGCCCCGGCATCCACCCAGCACGTTGCTGCAGATGACGAAGTATTTGTTGGTGTCGAAGGCCTTGCCCGGCCCGATCATGTTGTCCCACCACCCCGGTTTGCCGGTCTCCGGGCTGATACCGGCCGCGTGGGCGTCGCCCGAAAACGCGTGCAAGACCAGAACCGCGTTAGACTTGGCGGCGTTCAACTGGCCGTAGGTCTCGTACGCCACATCCACCGGCGCAATGGTGGCGCCGCTATCGAGAGAAATGCCGTCGAACCGGACACTATTGGACTCAACAATCATGCGGCAGGTGTTTACATGATAGCGCCAACACCGGCCGCCATGCCGCGCCGCCGGCCTGCCATAATTAACCCATATGAGACTCTTAAGTCTGTTTTTAATGCCGGCATTCATTGCTTCCGCCCAATTGGCCGACAGGGTGGCAACTTCGGTCAACCGCACGGTCACGCTGACCGGGCGGCCTCCAGCGCGCGCATTGCCGCAGGTTGCGATTTCAGCTCGTTCGTGCCCGCCAATTTGTCCTCTTGCACACGGTACCGTTGTAGTTGAACGTGATTTTCGCCGTGGTTCCATAAACGCCCCATAAGCGCGGTTAACGCTTTTCCCTCTCGCGACGTCTAATCGTCCAAAAGGAGGGATTCGATGTTCCCGAAATCCGCCATAGGTCTGGCGCTACTCATCCCGCTGATCGCGGGCAACCCCGTTCCGCCCGTCGCCGGCTTGACCGTCCACGAGTGGGGCACCTTTACTTCAATAGCCGACGAAAGCGGCTCGCCCATGTACTGGAACTCGCTTACGGCGCCCTCGGACCTGCCGTGCTTCGTGAACCGGCTGCCGGTACCGCAGTGTGTCAAGTGCGGAGGTAACACGGTACGGATGGAGACGCCGGTATTGTACTTTTACTCGCCGAAGCCAGCCACGGTCTCCGTCCAGGTGGATTTCCCCAAGGGCCTGATTACGGAGTGGTACCCGAAGGCTGTGAGCGTCCTGGCTTCTGACGTCTTGCCGGTCGGCCTAACCTACGGCACCGGCGGCAGGATCGATTGGGGCCGGGTGGAGATCGGCGCGACCGGCGCTGGGGAATTCCCCAACGATGGCAGCCCGAGCCACTACTATGCGGCGCGCGAAACGGACTCGGCGGCCCTCCGGGTGAACGGCCAGGAGGAAAAGCTGCTTTTCTATCGCGGGGTGGCGGTCGAAGGCGTCTTCCTGGAGCCGCGATGGGTGCGGGGCGACCGGCTGGAACTCCACCGCGCCGGCCTCAACAACATCCCCTTTGCGGTGCTGTTCGAGAACCGCGACGGCCAGACGGGCTACCGCGTCATTCGCGATCTCAACTCGCCGGTTACCCTGGACATGCCGGAACTGACCGCAGACGTAACGGCGGTACACAAGGAACTGGGTGCCGCGCTGACCGCCGCCGGTCTCTACCCGAAAGAAGCCGCGGCGATGATTGAAACCTGGCGTGACTCCTGGTTCGAAGAGGGGATGCGCGTCTTCTATCTGGTGCCGCGGGCCAATGTGGATGCCATGCTCCCCCTGAAAATCAACCCGGCTCCAGCGACCACCGAGCGCGTTTTCGTGGGCCGCGTGGAATTGCTTTCACCGCACCTGCGGCAGACCATCCGGATGGCGCTCGCCGCCAATGACATCCCGGCGCTGGCCAAGTGCGGACGCTTCCTCGAACCTTTCCTCAACCAACTCAATCCGTTGTTCGTCTCGCCCGCGGCGCGCTCCTTTGTGCGGCAGGCCCTCGCGAAGGCGGCACAGGCCGGCGCCGCGCCATGCAAGACCGAGCCGTTTACGGTGCCTACGGGGGGTGGAGCGGGTGCTGAGGACCAGCCGTTACAATAGTGCTCACGAATGCGTGTCGCACGTCTGGCCCTGGCGGCTTGTCTTCTGGCTTCGGCCGCCGATTTCCGCGAAGCCTTGCCCGGCTACCACTACCAGTTCCCGCGCGACCATTTCGATCACCCCGGATTCCGCACCGAATGGTGGTATTACACCGGCAATCTCCACGCGCGCGACGGCCACCGCTACGGCTTCGAACTGGTCTTCTTCCGATCGGCGCAGAGCCTGTCCGGTCAAACCAGGGCGGCAGCCGAACAGAACCCCTCGGTGTGGCGTGTGGACAACCTCTATCTCGGTCACCTGGCCCTCACCGATATCGACAACCGGCGCTTCCGCTACGCCAAGCGCCTGAACCGCGCGGGACCGGGCATCGCCGGCGCCAGTTTCGAGCAGGCACGCATCTGGAACGGCAATTGGGAAGCCCGGTGGAATTTGGCCTCGGGCGCCCAGACCATCGCCGCGGTTGCCGACGGCATCCGGTTCAACCTGCATCTCACGCCGGCCAAAGCCCCGATCATAAACGGCGAGAACGGTATCAGCCAGAAGGCCGAAGGCGCCGGCAAGGCATCCTATTACGTCTCCTTTCCGCGCCTGGCGGTGGAGGGAGTGCTCAACGGCGTCGCGGTCACGGGCCTAGCCTGGATGGACCACGAATGGTTCACCCACCAGCTTGAAGCCAACCAGCAAGGTTGGGATTGGTTCAGCGTGCAGCTCGATACCGGCGCCGAATTCATGCTCTTCCAACTCCGCCACACCGATGGCAGTATCGATGCGTTTTCGTCCGGCACCTATATTGCCCCCGACGGACGGACCACACACCTCAAGCGTGGGGATTTCGAGCTTCAGCCCATAGAATACTGGACCAGCCCCAAGACCTCGGCGCGCTACCCGGTGCGCTGGCGCGTCTCTATCCCGGGCGTGTTTCCCGGTATGAACTTCACGATGCAATGTGCCGCCGCCATTCCCGATCAGGAACTGGTGGACGACCCGGGTCCCACGTATTGGGAAGGGGCGGTGACCTACACAG
The DNA here is from genome assembly GCA_035570275.1 of Candidatus Acidiferrales bacterium. GTDB lineage: Bacteria > Acidobacteriota > Terriglobia > Bryobacterales > Bryobacteraceae > DATMNI01. The sequence continues at coordinate 6,691 of DATMNI010000246.1, forward strand.
GCTCAGCCAGCGGGGTGGGGTATCTCGAGATGACCGGGTACACCAAGCCCATGCGGCTCTAATTTACTTTAATTAAAGCAGTTCAATCGATACTCCTGCCTCACGATACGCCTCCAGCAAAGCCCCTTCGGCGGGGCCTCGCCGCGGCGGACCGCAGCGCGTGGCCGGGTCTAACTCCACCAGCATGCGGAACCGCTCCAGCAGCAGGCGGCTCTCAAAAACGCCGCCGATGTAGGCCAACGCAACTGGGTCACCCGGCTTCCATAACTGGCTCCGCACCGCCCCAGCCAACACTGCCAGTTCCTGCGCGGCAGCGGCCAGAACCGCGGAGGCCACGCTGTCTGCCTCCAGCGCGGCCGTATCTACCAGCCTCGCCAGAGTGGCCACGCGCGATCTGGGCCACTCCGTTGTGTAGAACCGGTGGAGCATCTCATTGGCTGACCGCGAACCAGTGGCATCCAGCAGCACCTGGCGCAGGCTAGTGGAAGGGCCCCAGCCTTCCTCCATCCGCAACGAGGCTCGCAGGGCCTGGCGCACGATATCGAAAGCGCCGCCTTCGTCGCCGAACACGTAGCCCCAGCCGCCCGCCCGCGCGCTGCGGCCGCCAGCGTTGCGGGCCCCATCGCTGCCGCCCCCAGCACTGACGCCCGCGCCGTTGCGACCGAACGCGATGGAGCCGGTACCGGCGATGGTGATGATTCCCTGCCCGTTAGCGGTGGCCCCGGCCAGCGCGATCACAGCGTCGTTGGTGACGACCAGCCGCGCGGTCCGCAGAATCCCGGCGAGGATGGCTTCTTTATCTTCGGGCCCGCCGCTCATGCCGAAACAGGCGGCCTCAAAGACCACTGCCGCCGCGTCTAAAGCGGCTTGGGCGCAGGCCGCCCCCACACTCCCGACGACCGCAAGTTCCAGCTTGGCGCGGCCCTCCGCCGCACCCGCATGGTTGCACGGACCAGCCTCGCCCCTGCCGATGACCCGGCCGGTTTCATCGCCAATTACGGCCGTCGTGCCCGATTGGCCGCCGTCCACGCCCAGAAAAAGTCTCATGGCAAAAGTCTCATGGCAATTGGTAGAGCCTCGCTCCTTTATACTCGCCCACCTGGCGGATGCCGTAGATGTCGGCGTTCTCGCGCAGGTCGTATGAGCCCATTTCGCCATCGAACGCCAGCACGTAATCGATGCCGCGGCGTTTCAATTCCTCGGCCACGGCGCGCCGTAATCCCAAGGGGCGAGGGGCATCGCTGAGTTGCGGCTCGGGGCTCAAGGTTTTCCACCGGCCGCTCGTGCCTTGCACCCGGCCTGCCTCCCGGCCCTCCAGCTTCAGCTTGAGGCCCCATTGATTCGGCGCGGTTTCGATGGCCACCGCATCGGCCGTTTCAGGCTGCCCGAAATCCACCTGGACAAACTGGCCCGGCTGCAGCATGGATCCGCACATCCAAAAGGTAGCCAGGCTGTTATCGAAGGCCGACTGGATTCCCCACGGATAGGGCCGCGCGGTTAGGCGCCAGCGGGGAGCGCGCGATAGTTCGGTGCTGCCGTCGAAAATCCGGAGTTCGTGGACACTCCACTGGCTGTCGCCACTGCCCATCTGTACCGCGCGGATGGCCGCGAGCGGTTGGCGCGGAAACGAAAAACGCAGCCGCCAGGTGGGCGCGTATTCCGGCACGAAGGCCGTCCACAAGATGGCGCCGCTGATCTTGTTCGCGGCCGATTGGTATTCCACCAGAATCCGCCGCGAGGTGTAGGCCTCCGGAATCGGCTTGAATGTAAATACGGTCGACCCGGGCGCGGTGCTGCGTTCGATCATGGGGTCTACGCCGTAATTCAGCAGGTGCGATTCCAGGTATGGGGCCTCCGGTTTGATACGCAGCGCCTCTCGCCAGACCACTTTCGAGAGGTGCCAGGCCTCCGGCCTGCAATATTTGGTTACCATGGTGGGCCAGGAAATTACGGCGTGCAAGACCGCCACGGCTGCCGCGAGCGGCGGCACCTCGCTGAGGACCAGGGTAAGGGCCAGCGCGACGAACGGCATGGGCGCAATTAGAAACCGCGCGCCAATGTTGCTGAAGTAGTTGGCCCCGAAGACCACCGCCGCCAGCAGCAGGCGCCGACCGGCGTGCCGGCGCAGGGCTAGCAGAGCCAGCGGCGAGAGCAGGAACACCGGCCCGAGCAGACCTGCCAGCGAACCGTAGGTGGTGACCTGCGTCGGAATCTGCCAGAGGCTGGTCAACTCATAGGTCGCCAGCATGTGCCGGTAAATCCTTTCGAAAGAGACCATTACATTAGGATTCGGAAAGGTTTCGTTGAAGAACGGCGTCAACGGGTTGTGAAACCAGATCCAGTTCCGCAGCAGCCACGGTCCCAGGGTGCAGGTTGCGGCGAGGGCCACGTAGCTGCCCGCCCGCAGCCGGTCTGGCCGCTTACTCTTCCAGGCGACAAACCCAACGGCATACGGCGCCCCCAGCCAGCCGGTGTACTTTGTGGCAACCGCAAACCCGGCCACTAGCCCGATGGCGATCAACAGCCGTTTAGACTGGCGGGCCTCCCCCTGTCGGGTTTCCCAAATCTCCAGGAGCTGGAACAGGGTGAAGGCAATGGCAGCCAGAGCGACATCGTTGTAGGCGCTGGTTCCATCGATGCCCACCAGGGGGCTGCAGAAAACCAAGACTGCGGCGCATGCCCCTGCGACCACCGACCCGGCTTCGCGGCCGTAGCGGAAAACCTGCCACCCCAGCGCCAGCACGAAAGCGAAATGCACCATGGCCGCAGCCGAATGTTTTCCGAAGGCATAGGCGAACAGGAAGAGCATTTCCACGCCGCCGGGCATCATGGCATAGATGCTGTCGGCGTTCCGGTGGAAGCCATGCTCTCGGAAGTACCGCCCCACCAGGCCCAGATGATAAGCCGCGCCATCAGGGCTCGATTCCGGCGCCATCGCATTAAAGAAGTACAGGATGAAATATGCGGCAAATATCGAAAGAAATAGATATTTAGGAATTCTTGGCGCGGCGGGGAAGCGAAAGCCTGCGCCACGCAGTCCGGGCAGCACTGCGGCGCCCAACGCGAGGAAAAGCAGCGGGTAGGCGAGTCCCAGGCTGCCAAGCACGAAGACCAGGAGGCTCAGAAGCGCCGCGCCGGATACGAACCTCACGGCCAGGTCTTCGCAGGCATCCCGCAAGAGAAGTCCGCCCAGACCGCTTGCCACCGCCACCGTGAAGAGGGCTCCAAAGAGGATCGCCAGCGCCTGCAAAGCTACTCCGCGAACCCGGCACGGGAAATGATGAACCCGAGCTTCCCGCCATCGGCTTTGGAAACCCAGACCGGCTCGGGATCGATAGCCACCCGGTTCTCAGCATGGCGGTTCAGAAACTCGGACGCCACAGGGTGCGCGTAATGGAGTTGGCCGGGAGTGTCAAAGCGGGCGCGGTCGAAGAACTTGCCGTTCATGGTGAAGGTCAGGGTGACTGGCCCGGTCTCACGGAAGGTCCGCTCGGGCAGCGAGAAATCCAGCATGAACTGCAGCCGCCCCACCTCCGGCACCAGGAACCGGAGCACCGGGTGATCGTAGGCCCATCGCCACGGCACGTCCGAACGATCCGCAATTCCCCGCACCACGTAGGCGCTCGAATTCGGATCGCTCATGGCCACGAAATAGCCGAGCCCGGTGGCCGGCGGAACCGTCAGGGCAGCGCGCTGTGCCGGTGGCGGAAAGCTCTCCGGCAGGCTGCCGCAACCGGCCCAGACCATTAACGCCAGGGCCGGAAATAACAGAGGGCGCATCACGAACCCCGATTGTAGCCGATTGTAGCTGATCCTACAGTCCCCGGGGCGGCGGTTGGCCAAGAGACGCAAAAAGACGAAGGCGGCCGGCTGTGACACCGGCCGCCTAGAATGGCAGGATATGCGTGCGGATACCGGGCGGATTAGCTCTTCTTAGCTGGCGGGTTTTCGACTTCGAGGTTATTGGTTACGGGTCCGAAACTCAGGCCTGCGCTGGAAGCACGCATGCCGGCGACTTGCTTTTCCAACGTGTTGTTCACCACGCCGGTTAACGTAACGCGGCCATTGTCTACGATGATGTGGATGGGCGGAACGGCCATCATTCTGTAACGCGAAAGCGCGCTGTCGCTATAGATGGCGCGGGCGATTTGAAGCCGCAGCCGGTCGTCGTTGGTCGAAAGCGGAAGAACCTTGAGTTCGTTAGTCACGCTGGCGACGCCCGGAATTCCTTGGACGATCTTACCCAGATCGCTCTTCTTATACGGCTGGTTCACCGCACCCATCAACTCCACGCTGCCATTGGCGACGCGGAAGTTGACGTCATCCCAGATGGTGTAGCGGGAATACATCAGGATCTCGTGCCGCACCAGCCTGGCAAGATCCGAGTCGGTCCTGGGACCTGTAGCCTGCCCTTTGGTCGACGCACCCGCGGCGCTCGCCAGGAGGGCGGCAGCCATCAGAAACCGTCCCAAAATCGTTGGTTTCATTTTTCAATTCCTCCTACTTGTTAGAACGTAATTGCACGGCCAACGGTTTGCAAAAGTTCGTAAACGCGCCGTGAAGAATGCGGGTAAAATCGGAGTGGAGTTCTTATGCCGACCGTTGTCATCGAAAGACCGTACAACCCCGTTCCGATGGAGCCGCCGCGAAAGAAGTGGACGCGCGCGGAGTGCGTGGCCATGGAAGCTTCGGGCGTGTGGGATCAGCAGCAGCGACTGGAGCTGGTCGAGGGAGATTTGATCAACAAGATGGGAAAGAATCGGCCCCACACAAATGTCCTGATTATTGTGCAGGCGTGGCTAATGCGAGTTTTTGGTGAGCAATACGTAAACCCGGAGACCCCCATTGACGTTGCTCCCGAAGACAACCCAACCAGCGAGCCCCAGCCGGATCTGATCGTGTTGGCAAGGCCATCGCAGGAATTCCGCACGGGCAATCCGCAACCGGCCGATATTCGGCTGGCAGTGGAGATTTCCGATTCGACCCTGCGCTTCGATCGAACCGTAAAGGCACGGCTGTACGCTCGGGCCGGAATTATTGAGTATTGGGTTGTCGATGTCACAGCCCGAAGTTTGGTGGTGCATCGCGATCCCCTGAACGGGTTGTACCAGTCGGTCACGGTCTACAACGATCAGGAAAGCGTGAGCCCTCTGGCGTCGCCGGGCAGTGAATTCCCTGTCGGCGATGCGTTTCCTCCCCCGCTCGCGTAAGCCACGCTGCGGCTTAGTTGCTGTTCACGGCGCAACGCAACCATCGGGTCCACGCTCATCGCCCGCCGGGCGGGAAAATACGACGCCGCCATAGCCACGCCTGCCAACACCAGGGGCGAGACGGCGAGCGGGTCCCACCGGCTCACTCCGGAAGAGGAACCCGGAGATCAACCGCGCGGCAGCGAGGCCCGCGCCGAGCCCTACGCCGACCCCAAGCACCGTACCAGCCTAAAGAGGGCATTAGCTTTTCACCATCCGTGGAGAAACGGTAGAATCAAAGCGGACTTCTCATGCCGACCGTTGTCATCGAAAGACCGTACAGCCCCGTTCCGATGGAGCCGCCGCGAAAGAAGTGGACCCGCGCGGAGTGCGTGGCCATGGAAGCTTCGGGCGTGTGGGATCAGCAGCAGCGGCTGGAACTGGTCGAAGGAGATTTGATCAACAAGATGGGAAAGAACCGGCCCCACACGATCGTGCTGACCTTTTTTCGGGAAGCGCTGGCGCTTGTGTTTGGTGGGCATTACGTCGATACCGAGACCACCATCGACGTCGCTCCCGAAGATAACCCGACCAGTGAGCCGCAGCCGGATCTGATCGTGTTGGTAAAGCCGTCGCAGGAATACCGCAAGGGCAACCCGCAACCGGCCGACCTTCGCCTGGTGGTAGAGATTGCCGATTCGACCGTTCACTTCGATCGAACCGTAAAAGCACGGCTTTACGCTCGGGCTGGAATTGTCGAGTATTGGATTGCCGACGTCACAGCCCGAAGTCTGGTGGTGCATCGCGATCCCCTGAACGGTTCTTACCAGTCGGTCACCGTCTACACGGATCAGGAAAGCGTACGCCCTCTGGCATCGCCCGACCGCGAATTTCGCGTCGGAGATGCGTTTCCGGAATAAAACGCAACACCGTCAGGCTGTTCTATCCTTGCCGTCAGGCCGTTCTATCCTTGGCGTAACAGACCGTCCCTAATCCGCACCCCGCACATTTAGGATTGCGCGCCACGCAAAGCGCGCGGCCGTGCAGAATGATCTGGTGAGAAAAGAGAATCCACTTCTCTTGCGGGATGATCTTCATCAGGTCCTGTTCGATCTTCACCGGGTCCGTGTGTTTGGTCAGGTCGAGGCGCGCCCCGATGCGCTGCACATGCGTATCCACCACCACGCCGACGGCGATACCGTAAGCCGTCCCCAGCACTACGTTCGCCGTCTTGCGCGCCGCCCCGGGGACGGTCAGCAGTTGCTCCATGGTCCGCGGCACCTCGCCCGCGAATTCGGAGACGACTTTCCGGGCGGCGCCCACAATCGACTTCGCCTTGTTGTTGAAGAAGCCGGTGCTGCGGATGTCGTTGGCCAGGACTTCGGGCCGCACGGCCGCGAAATCCTGCGGCGTCGGGTATTTTTCGAACAACCCCGGCGTCACTTCGTTTACGCGCTTATCCGTGCACTGGGCGGAAAGAATCGTCGCCACCAGCAGTTCCCATGGGTTGCGATGGTGCAGCGCGCAAGTGGCCCCGGGATACATCTGGTCCAGGATGCGCAGAATTTCGGCCACGCGCTGCTTCCGCTCGGCTGCGGTCTTGGGCCGTTTCACGTAAGCTTTAGATTGGTCATGCGAGCGCGCCTTCTTTTGCTCGCCGGTGCGTTGGCCGCCTTTGGCGCTTCGCTCGGTTCGGGCTTTCACTTTGACGATTATGCCATTTTCTCCGACCCCAACCTGCGCTCCAGTTCCGGATTGGCGCACCTCTTCGACCTGCGTCAGACGCGCCCGCTCACGTACCTCAGTTTCTGGCTGAACTATCAGATTTCGGGCGCTAACCCCATCGGGTATCATGCGGTCAATCTGATGGTGCACCTGGGCGCGGTCCTGCTGGCGTATGAATGCTTGAGGCGATTGCTGCCGGAGCGGGCGGCGGTGATCGCGGCGGCTCTGTTTGCCATCCATCCCATTCAGGCCGAAGCGGTGAACTATGTTTGGGCGCGAAGCATTTTGCTGGCGACAGTGGGGTGCCTGGCGTCGCTGCGCGCGTGGCTGGAGGGCAGGCAGTGGACGGCGGTGGCGTGGTTCGCGGCCGCGCTGCTGGCGAAGGAAGAGTGCGCGGCATTTCCACTGATGTTGTGGGCAATTGAAAGAAACCAGCCGCAGAGGCGACCCCAGAGTGGGTACCCCGGCCTATGCCAATGGGTCATGCTGCTACTTTCCTTTGCGGCCGGGAGCCGCGTCATCTATGCCACGCTGGTTACTCCGGGAGCGCCGGCGGGATTCCAGGCCGGTATTTCGCCGTGGCGGTATCTGGCGGCGCAGTCAGTGGTGATCCTGCGGTATCTGCGGTTGGTGATTCTGCCGTACGGCTTCACCGTGGATGCGGATGTGAAGGCGCCGCTGTGGTTGGGTGTGGCAGCTTGGGCGGCAATTCTCGGCGTGGTTGTATTCGCCTGGCGAGGTGGCCAGGTGAAAACCAGCCAAGTGAAAATGTGGTTGGTCGCGGGACTCATCTTGCTGCTTCCCAGTTCCAGCATCTTCCCGGCGGCCGACCTCTCGGCTGACCGCCGCATGTACCTGCCGATGCTGGCCTTCGCCGCCGCCCTGGGGCTTGTGGTGGCCGAGGTGAAGATGCCCCAGGTAGTGACAGCATGGGTGACGGCCGGGCTGGGAGCGGTTCTGCTGGTCCTCAGCATGGCGCGCACCGTAGTCTGGATGAGCGGGGAATCGCTCTGGCGGGAGGCCGTGGAACGCGCTCCGGACAAAGTGCGGCCCAAAATCCAACTGGCGCGCGCGCTGCCTGCCGCCAAGGCGTTGGAGTTGTTGAACCAGGCCCGCGGGCTGGCGCCATACGATCCGGCCGTCGCCGCCGAAACCGGCAAGGTCCTGCTCCTGGAGGGCCAGCCCGAAGCGGCACTGGAGGAGTTTGGCCGCGCCCTGGCGCTGGCACCGCGGGATGCCCGCAATCTCAACAATCGCGGTGTGGCGCTGCAAGCCCTGGGGCAGACCGAAGCCGCGCGGCAGGACTTCGAGCGCGCGCTCGAGCTCGACCCCAACCTTACCGAAGGCCGCGAAAACCTGGGTTCTATCGCCGGCGCCAAGTAACACGCCGCTACGCCTGCCAAGGTCGATGCCCGGCGCGGCTTCAGTGCAAACGGCCCATCTTGTCGAGCGGCCAGTAGACGAAGACGGCTTTGCCGTATATCGCCTCGCGTTTGACGAAACCCCACGTCCGGCTGTCGCTCGAGGAACTGCGGTGATCGCCCAAAACGAAGTACTGGCCATCCGGCACCACGTGACGTTCCCAGGAAACGTTGTCGCGGAACTCGGAGGGGACATAGTTCTCCGCCAGCGCCCGCTCATTCACAGAGACCTGACCGCCATCGATCCGCACCCGGTCGCCGGGAATGCCGATCACCCGCTTGATGTACGATTTGGACGGATCCAGCGGAAACCAGAAGACCACCATGTCCCCGCGCTGAATATCGCCTAAACCGAAATGGTAGGTGAACTTGTTGATGAAAATGCGTTCCTGGTCGGTGAGCGTCGGCATCATGCTGGTGCCTTCCACCTTCACCGGCTGGTAGATGAACACAATCAGGATCACCGCGATCAGGACGGAAAATGCCAGATCCCGAACCCACGAGAGAGCGCTCCATAACGTGGAGCGGCGACTCGCGGCGGCTTTCGCGATATTGCCAACGCGCTCCGCCGCGATATTGCCCACGCGCTCCGCCGCGATATTGCCAACGCGCTCCGCCGCGATATTGCCAACGCGCTCCGCCGGCAGCGCGGCTGCGGGTTCTGCGGGCTCTCCGCTTCCTGAAACGCCGGCGCCGGTTGGGTCGTTATTCTGCATCCTTACACTGTCCGTCATTATAGACGTTCTGATAGACGTTTTGGGCTCCAGTCCCGTTGCCCGGCTCACGGTGGACCGGACCATCGTCTTCTGTGGTCTGTTGAATCTCTCCAAAGTGGGACAGACCATCGTCTTCTGTGGTCTGTCTGGCCTCTCCAAACCACCGGCGGTCGACAGACGACACAAACCGATCGTCTGCCCTACTCACTTCAGCAGCGAACCGAGCACCGGCAGCGGCACGGCTCCCTCTTTCAGAGCGCGGTCGTTGAATTCGCCGAGGTGGAATGCCGCCCCCTTGGCCTGTTTGTATTGGTCCCGGGCCTGCTGCCAGCCGCGCCAACCCACGAAGTACATCGGCAACTGGCAGGAGGAGAGCTTGGCGCGCCGCAGCTTGCCCGCCGCCTCCTGATGTTCCTGGAAAGTCTGTTTCTCCATCAAATCCATGGCCTCTCCATCGGACATGTTCAGCATCTGCAGGCGGATATCGAGGATGGTGTTGGCGACCACGCGCAGTTCCTCCTTGGCGAAGGTCAGGGCCAGTTCGGGCGAGTGGTTCAGGTACCCTTCTTCCAGCATGGTCTGCTCGGCATACTGCGCCCAACCCTCGATATAGGGTCCCGAACCATAGACGGAACGCAGCACCCGCCTGGAATTCGGCTGGATTGCATTGGCGATTTCGATTTGAACATAGTGGCCGGGCATCGCCTCATGGATGGTCAACAGTTTGAGCTTGTAAAAGTTATTCTCGCGCAGCTTGGAATCCACCTGGTCCCGCGGCATCTTGTCGTCGATCGGCGTCACCCAGTAAAAGGCGCCGAGTTGTGGTTGCAGGGCCGGCGCGGCATTGAATCCCGCTACCGAGTAGATGCCGCGCATAAACTCCGGCGTGGGAATCACCTGCAGGTTGGCATGCGCAGGCAAGGTCAGCAGATGCTTCTCCTGGACGAAATTGCGGGCCTCGTCGACATTCTTACGCGCGTCGTCCATGAAGCTTTCGCCAGTGGAATGCCGCTCCGCAATCCGGTTGAGTGTCTCGCCGATCACCAGGTTCTCGCGTTCGGGCCCGAGCACCTCGGTATGGTCCTTGTGCGAAGGATAAAATGTACGATGCAGCGGCAGGGCCAGTTCCAGCATCCGCGCACGAACTGCGGTCAACTCCCGTTCGGCGTTCTGCAGAGTGGTGTCTGCCTCAATGCCGCTTTCCAGCGCGAACCGGAACTTGCGCGAGTAGCGGTCGCCGCCCAGCCGCCAGGTTTCCTCCTTGCGCGCGGCCAGGCTGTGGGTCAGGAAACTTTCGAACTTGCGCATCGCGTCCAGCGCAGGCCGGGCGGCGCGAGCGTAGGCATCGGCCAGGTCCGGCGGCACGGCAACACGGATGTCCTTATCCACCAGGTTGATGTTGCCCTGATTTTCCTCGATGGCGACCGTGGTCCACGAATCCGGCGCGGAGACCAGGTTGGTGGCCGCCTGGTCCAGGAACAAGGGCACCTTCAGGAGCCGGGCAATGATGTTGCGGATGCGCGCGGGTTGGGGCGCGTATTCCAGCACGAAAGGGTTGAAGAGCGCGTTGCCCAGCGTCTCCACGTACATGGTGGGGCTGTGCAATGGGGAGTGGATGTCGTCGAGGTCGAGCAACGCCAGCGAGATCTGATCCTGCATGATGGTCAGATCGGCGCGCTCTTCCGCCGTGAGTTTGTCGGGCTGGAGCGCGGCGAGGCGTTCACGGAATTTCTGGTAGACACGGTGTTGCCGATCCAGAGCCTGAGCGCTCAGGTCGTCGAGCATGTCGTCCAGTTTCTGGTTTTGGTATTCGTGAAGCCCAACCCCCGTCGCCGCGGCGGGCGAAAACGAGAGCGTCGTGTTAACAAACTCTTCGGAAAGGGCGGCGAACTTCGCGGACGGATTGCCGCAACCGGCGGCAGACAGGGCAAGAAGAACAATTACAGCGGATTTCGCCATCGTTGCAATTGTACAGGAAGCTATCAGCGATCAGCGATCAGCTATCAGCTTGAACCTGGGCGCGTCCGCCGGGGTTGCTGGTTTAGCTGATAGCTGAAGGCTGATCGCTGCCAGCTACCCCGCCGTTACTCGCGCCGGCCGCGGCATGTGAACGGGCGCCGAGACGGGCTCAGAGCGGCGGGTTCGCTGCATGCGTTGCAGGTCGCGCATCACCAGGATCCGCTCGGCCGCAGCCCGGTGCACCATGACGCGTTCCCCGATTAAGCAACCCCAAAGGAGGGCGACCGAACATGCTATGGCCGCTAAACCTTGTCCCGTTATTCTCGCGATCGGCATGTACCGTTCCTCCTCGGCCGGTACAATAGCAATCCGGCTACCAATAGGTACGGGCTTTATTTTCAAACGGATTTGTCAGGGAACCGTGCCGGATCGACACTATTGTTCACGGGTAGTGACCAGATGCCGCCAGGGGGGCGGCATTTAGTGACACCCCAGACAATGGAAGGTGCGGCCGTGACACACCGCGCAGGTCGTTTTGTCCAGGCCGAGCTTTCCGGAAGTGTGGGTGTCCATTAGATCCGGTGTATGGTTGGCGGGCTTCAGCCCGGGGTTGTTCTTTCCGTGGCAAGTCTCGCAACTGAAAGGGTTATCAATCTGGTTGTGGCAAACCAGACAATCGGCCATCTGAGGTAAGGCGGCATGGCTGACCTGGTCCGACTCCTCCAGTCCGCGATGGCAAGCCTGGCACGGGTTAGCCGTATTCAGATGCGCCCGGATATCGCCCGGCGGCTGCAGGTAGTTCTGCTTGTCGATGGCGGCGGCGATCTGGGGCGCCACGTTGCCCATTTTCAAGTGTTGCGCGTGGCTGAAACTGGTGATGCGGACGGCTGGCGGCGCCGGAATCTGGACTTCGGATTCCTTATGGCAGCCCAGGCAAACCGCCTTCGCCGGTAGCAGGTTGTCTGCCACCCTGGTGCTGGTGGGCGCCGCCTGGTGGCACCCCACGCATTCCAGTTTCATCTGGAGATGCAGGCGGTGCGAAAAGGGCGCGGCCGTCAACGGTTGGTTGACGGCGACCAGGGCGCCCCAGATCCACGCGCCCCGGATCCACGAGCCCCGGGTCAATCCAATCCACAACAGGGTCTTCAAACGCGGCGGGCTGCTCGTAACGCTACCCCTTCTTGCTCAGGCTGTAGCTCAGGCGCCAGATCTTCTTGCCGCCATCCTCGGAAACGAGAAGGCTGCCATCGGGCAACTGGAGCAATCCCACCGGGCGGCCCCAGACTTCGCGCTTATCGGGCCCCAACATCCAGCCGGTCATCACCTCGCGCATCGGGCCGGACGGCTTGGCGTCTTTGAAGGGGATGAAGGCGATGGACTGCCCCACCCGCTGGGAGCGGTTCCACGAGCCGTGGAAACACAAAAACGCGCCACCCTGGTATTCCTTCGGGAACTGCTTGCCGGTATAGAAGAGGAAATCGAGCACGGCCACGTGGGCGCCCAGCAGCACGTCGCCTTGTATGGTCTTCGCCACCAGGTCGGGACGCTGCCCCTTGTTACGCGGGTCTTCGTTGGGCCCGGCGTAGGCGTAGGGCCAGCCGTAGAAACCGCCCTTCTGGATGTGAGTGAAATAATCGGGCACCAGGTCGTCGCCCAGCGCATCCCGTTCCTGAACCGCGGCCCACAGCGTGGTGGTGCCCGGATACCAGCGAAGACCGATGGGATTACGCGTTCCGGAGGCGTAGATTTCGTGGCCCGAGCCATCGGGGTTGTAACAATTGATGGCGGCGCGGCGTTCGTCCTCACCCGGTGAAACGTTGGAGCCGGAACCGGTCCCCACGCAGAACCGTTTGCCATCCTTGTCGAACAGAACGCTCCGCGTCCAGTGGCCCTGGCCGAAGCCTTTCAGCGAAACCACTTCCTCGCCGGGGCCCGCGGTCATGGCCTTGTCGTCATACTTATAACGCTTGATCGACTGCGGTTCGCCGACGTACAGGTAGCCGCCGTTCAGGGCCAGGCCGAACGGCCGGTCCAGACCCTCAATCAACTTCTTGCGGTCCTTGCCGTTGTTGGTGAGAACGTAGACAATTCCGGCTTTGCCTTCGGCGCTATCGGAAAGCAGCAATTCGTTGCCGGGGCCGAGCAGCATGAAGCGCGGCACCTCAAAACCATCCGCCCAAACCTCCACCTGGAAACCGGGCGGAACGCTGAGTTTGGCGCCTTCCGGCTTGGGAACAACGTGCGGCCGGTTATCGGCCGAAGGCGTGGCAAACGGCGCCGGCAATTTCGGATTGTCGGCGGCATAGAAGAGCGCGCTGGCGACAAGAAGCGCACTGGTGACAAGAAGAACTCTGCGCTGGTGCATGCTCATATGATGCCACGGGAGTTGCCGCCTGTGGGGCAGGTTGTTAACCTGCGGCGGATTGTTAAATCCGCCTGCCGGGGCAGGGTTTCCGGCCTGTCAGCCAGTGGTAACGGGTCGCTTAATTAGGTTTCTCCGGGGGTTGAGAGCGCGGGAGTCAGGAATCGCCTGCCAAGCCTAACCTGCCCGCCAATTCGGAATCCTAAACAAGAAAGAGAGCCGGCTCGTAGAGATCGGATTTAGTTATGGAACCCCAGTACCCGGCAGCGCGCAGTTGTTCCGTGCGCTGGGCTGCATCGGCGTCCGCCAAGCGAGGGTCAAGCATCATGCTCTCAAAAGCCTCATTGGGATCGAGGTGCAGCCGCAGCAGTTGATCGGACAGCGGTCGTCTCGCGTTGAGAAAGATGAGGCGGACCTCACGCTCATGGGCGAACGGCTCGCGCTTTAGGAGCAACACCTTGGCTTGGGAGACACTATCTGGGAAGGCGTTAGGGCCGTCCGTCTGAACTATGCCTTTGATCCAATCGCGAATATTCGTCGCCGAAGTGTACTCCACAGTGCCCAAGTAAACATCTGCTTCTACGTCTTGGTTGCTGCGACAAAGCGCGGCGAGAAGTCTCCGAGACGTTGTACGAACTTTCACGCCTTCCCACGGCACCGCCTCTGTTGAATTCGTTCCGGTGTGGTCCCTGTCCACTGTGGAATAGATTCTCCAGAGCGCATCGGACTCGATGCTGTGCGACCAACACTGCGCGAACACGTTGTAATGGCTGAGATCGAAAAAGTGCTGCTGGAGCCGACCGTCCGCTGCGCGGAATGTGTAGGCGAACCTCGTGATGAGGTTCTCGAAGGGATCATCCCAGGCACTCGGACGCACGATCGTCAAATGTTGATTGCGTAGATCCTCGAACAAATATTTCAGGCGTACCGTGCGCTCAATGGGCTCATCAAGTCCAATCTTTCCGATCAGCATTCGTAGAGTCATCCTGGTATAAACCCGTTCAGCCGATGATCCCGGCTCGGACTCAAGCTCTAGATCCCAGGGGAATCGACGTTAACTATCATCGCGCAGGCACCTCATTCGATCAAATCGGCACACCGTGGGACGCGCTTGCGAATACGCCGCCGAAAACCCATCGGACTGCGCCGACAGTTTGATCTAAACGATTCGGTTCCGTAGGTCCGCCCGTTTCGAGGCGCCAAGCAGCGAAAGCTTCTTTTCTTGTCATACTTGAAGATGTTCTAGTAGGCAAAATTGGAAAATCGAAACTCAGCCGGCAACTGCTAGAAGGTACGTCCTAAACTAGTCAAACATTAAGCGATGCCCCAAACAAACGGTTCTGACAAGTCGTTGGAGTCATGGATCTGGGACGCCGCACCCGCGACTCGCGGGAGCGTCATTGAACTCACGAAAGCGCCTCAAGAACCGGGAGGGTGCCCCTGGCAGCCCAAGCGCCAGTCCGCACTCCGAAAGGTCGCATTGTGATACGCTGAATCCAGGTAATCCGATCTAAAACTCACCAAGGCGAACCCCTCAGGAGCGAATTGGAGAGGGCCATGCAGAAGTCCCCCGGCGCTGAACCAGATTTTCGAGCCCTGTTTGAATCCGCACCAGGGCTGTACCTCGTCTTGACGCCGGATCTCCGGATCGTGGCTGTAAGTGACGCCTACCTGCGTGCCACCATGACCGGGCGCGAAGAAATTCTCGGCCGGGAAATCTTCGATGTCTTTCCGGATAATCCGGACGACCCCACCGCTACCGGCGTGCAAACCACCAGGGCATCGTTCGAAAGGGTAGTGCGGAATCGCCACGCCGATGGTGTGGCGGCGCAGAAGTTCGACATTCGGCGGCCGGAGCCGGACGGCGGATTTGAGGAGCGCTACTGGAGCCTGGTGAGTTGGCCGGTTTTAGGTGAGGACGGGAACGTCGCTCACATCGTCAATCGCGTCGAAGACGTGACGGAGTTCGTCCGGCTCAAACAATCTGGGCTCGATCGAGACAAGCTTACCGACGACCTGCGCCAGCGCGCCGAGGGAATGGCGGCGGAAATTCTGCTGCACTCGGGCGAACTGGAAGAGGCGAACCGCCGCCGCCACGTGCTGGAGGCATTCATTGAGCGCGCGCCCGTAGGCCTGGCGATGTTTGACCGCCGCATGCGCCACGTGCGGGCCAGCCGGAGGTGGTTGGAAGATTGCGGCATTTTGGAAAAAGAGATCCTCGGCAAATCCCACTATGAGGTGTTCCCGGACCTGCCCGAGCACTGGAAAGAGGCCCACCGCCGCGGTCTGGCCGGAGAACCCCTGCAGGGGGAAGACGACTGGGTCGCCCCTGACGGCAAAAGACACTCGACCCGCTGGGAAATTCAGCCCTGGGGAGACTCCGGGGTGGAGACCGGCGGCATCATCATCTTCTCCGAGGAGATTACCGGCCGCAAGGCGGCGGCCGAGTCGCTGCGGGTGAGCGAGGCACGGTTCCGGTCCATGTATGAGCAGGCCGCGGTCGGCATCCTGCAAGTGGCGATAGACGGGCGCTTCCTCATGGTCAACCCTGCCCTGTGCCGGATGCTGGGCTATGGTGAAAGTGAATTGCTCAGCCGGACCTTCATGGACGTTACCCATCCCGATGACTGGGGGCGCGACGCGTTGCTGCTGGAGGAGATGCTGCACGCCGGCCGCGATTCCTACCGGATTGAAAAACGCTACCTGCATCGCGATGGCTCAACCGTGTGGGTGGATGTGACCTCATCTCTGGTGCGGGACGGAACCGGGCGGCCGTTATATCGAATCTCTATTATTCAGGATGTCACCGAACGCGAGCAGGCCGTTGAGGCACGGCGTATCGGCGAAGAGCGGCTGGCAGCCATTATCGGCTCCGCCATGGATGCCATCATCACGCTGGACGACGATCAGCGGATCGTTCTGTTCAATTCCGCCGCCGAGAAAATATTCGGCTGTGCGGCCACGGCAGCCATCGGCAAGCTCATCGATGGCTTTATCCCCGAGCGCTTTTGCAAAACCCACCACCACCATATTCAAACCTTCGGAAGCACCGGCGAGACCACCCGGTCGATGCAATCCCCCAGAACGCTCTACGGGCGGCGGGCGAACGGCGAGGAATTCCCACTGGAAGCCACCATATCCCAGGCGAGTCTCGGCGGGCAGAAACTCTACACCGTCATCTTGCGGGACATCACGCAGCGGCAACGGGCCGAAGAGGTGGAGAAGCTCTATTTCCAGTCCCGGGAACTGGACCGGCTCAAGACCGAGTTCTTTGCCAACATCAGCCACGAACTGCGCACCCCCCTGGCGCTGATCCTGGGCCCGGTCCGCAAGAGACTGGCTGCGGGCGGAATGACTGCAGACGAAAGACAAGACCTGGAACTGGTGGAGCGCAACGCCCGGTTGGTGCTGAGGCACGTGAACGACCTGCTGGATTTGTCCAAGCTGGACGCCGGCCGGATGAATGCCGAGTATGCGGGGGTAGACCTGGTACGAATGGTACGGCGCGTGGCGTCGAATTTCGACAGTCTGGCCAAGGAGCGCGGAGTTGCGTGCATCATTGAGACGCCCGGTTCGCTTGCAGCCGAAGTAGACCCGCCGAAGATCGAACGGGTTCTTCTCAATTTGCTCTCCAACGCCTTCAAGTTCACGCCCGCCGGCGGCAATGTGCGAATTGCGGTTCGTGGAGTTGGCGGCCGGGCCATTTTGGAAGTGGAAGACTCCGGCCCAGGGATCCCACCGGACCTGCGGGAGGCCATTTTCGAGCGGTTCCGTCAGCTTGAGAGCGGGGCCGATCGCCGGTTCGGCGGCACGGGGCTGGGCCTGCCGATCGCCAGGCAACTCGTCAGTCTGCACGGAGGTAGCATCAGGGTTGAGGAACCCCGCAACCGGAGCGGCTCGCTATTCCAGGTGGAGCTGCCTCTGGTGGCGCCGGGCGGTACGGAGGTGAGGCGCGGCGCCGAGGAACCGGACCTGGAAGCCATCAGGCAGACGCTTGAGGAGCTCAAGATACGGGATACCACCCGCTGGCCGTCAGGCCCGTCACCCGCCTCCAGCGCACCCATTGTTCTGCTGGTTGAGGACAACCCCGACATGAATGCTTTCATTGCGGAGACATTGTCGGCGACTTACCGGGTGTTCTGCGCTTTCGACGGACAGGAAGGTCTCGAGAAGGCCCTGGAGGTGCGCCCCGACCTGATCCTCTGCGACATCATGATGCCTCGCATGAGCGGCGACCGGCTGGTAACAGAAATTCGCCGGCATCGGGAATTGGAAGACGTGCCCATCGTGCTGCTGACAGCCAAAGCCGACGAGGAACTGCGGATCAAGCTGCTGCGGGAAGGCGCCCAGGACTATCTGCATAAGCCGTTCGACACACGCGTGCTGTTGGCGAAGGTCGATCGGTTGATCGCCGACCGCCGGAGGCGCAAGGAGAGCGAAGAGGCACTGCAACGGCTTTCGGGAAGCCTGCTCCAGGTGCACGACCAGGAGCGCAAACGAATTGCGCAGGAACTGCATGAGAATACCGTCCAGTGCCTGGCAGCGCTGCAGATTCGACTTTCCATGGCACGGACGCCGGCTTCGAGCCCCGGCGTGCAACGAATCCTGGCCGACGGGTACGCGCTGCTGGAGCAGTGTTCCGCCGAGCTGCGGACCCTGTCCTATGGTTTGCACCCGCCACTGTTGGATCACCTGGGGCTGCGGGCGGCAATGGAGTTGCATGTGCAGAACTTCAACAAGGCCGGCGGCATCCAGGTGAGTTTAGAAATCCCGCACAACCTGGGGAGGCTGCCGCCCGAATTTGAGCTGACCCTGTTTCGAGTCATGCAGGAGTCGCTGATGGATCTTCGTTGCCACTCCGGCCCCGAGAAGGTCAGGGTGACCGAGGCCGGGGTGTCCAAGACCGGAGTGACCGAGGCCGGGGTGACTAAGGCCGAGGCAGGGGTGACCAAGGCTACGGTGCGCGTGTTTCGCGATGCCTGCGAAGTCGGACTGGAAGTGATCGCCGAAGGCTGGCCCGCGGGAGAACCAGCGGCCGAAATTGGTATGGCGGCGATGCGGGAACGGGTTAGAAGGCTTGGTGGGCAACTGGAGATTGCTGCCGAGGCTGAGGCGACCGCGGTGCGAGCGGTTTTGCCGTTACCGCAAGCCGCAATCCCCGCATCGCTGGTTCGATGAAGTGCCGGTGAGCGCCAGCCGCCACGTACCAACGGCGTCACCGCGGCGGGTTGTCCTGCCCCAGCGTGTCCAGTTCGTGGCGGCACTGGGAGGCCTCCGGTGCGATCCGGCAGGCGGTTTCCAGGTCTTCCCTGGCCTCCTTGAGCAGACCGAGGTGCTCTTCGGCGATGCCGAGTTCGAAATGGGTCACGTAATCTTCCGGCGCCCGCTCCAGAACCCTTTCAAAGGCGGCTCGAGCCTGGTTCCACATCCGGCGTTCCACGTAGCAACCACCCAGATCGCGGCGGGCAAGCGTGTTGTTAGGGTCGCGCGCCAGCACCTGAAGCAGCATCGCGGTAGCTTCTGCAATCCGTCCCTGGTAAAGCGCGGCCTGCGCGCTCTCATACAGGCGAAACTCCGGCAGCCGGTCCTTTGGGTCGGGACCGTCAGATGACAGTGCCGGCCGCGATCCGGGCGCCAGGTAGCCTAATGATCTCAATCGAGCCTGAGTCTCCGGGGAATTGCCGCGCGCCGGCGCTGGCCTGGCGGGTCCGTATCGTGCCAGAAACTGGGCCAGTTGTCCTTTCATCTCCAGCGCCTTCGAGAGCGCCTGCGACGGCGCCTGCGCCCCGCCGGTCCCCAAAGGCGCGACGCGCGCCAGGTTTCGGTGTTCATTGGGGTCGGCACGCAGATCGTACAGTTCCGGAGTGGGCGCTTCGATGTATTTGAAATCGCCGTCGCGCAAGCTGCGCAACGGGGCCCATCCGAAAGCATCGTGGGTGTGCAGGCTTTCGGCGTACACCGGGTGCAAATCGAAGCCAGTGCGCCCCGTGCCGGCCTCGCCCATCAGGCTTCGGCCCGCAAACGAGGGCGGTGACAGCACGTGCAGGAAATCGAGAACGGTGGGCGCTACATCGATCAACCCCACCGACTGGCTCACGACCGCCGGCTGGTCCGGCGCACCCGCGGGCCCGTGCGCGCCGCCAGGCCAGAACCCGTCCGCCGGCCAATGAAAGATCAGCGGCACGTGCAGCGTGCTTTGGTAGATGAACGTCCCGTGGCTGTCTTCGCTGTGCTCTCCCAGGCTCTCTCCGTGATCCGCCAGCAGCACCACCAGCGAACGGTCCCACCAGCCCTGATCCATCAGGGTTTGCCGGAACGAACCCATCAGGTGGTCCACGTATTCCAATTCCGCGTCGTATCCCGAAACCGACGGGGTCGGGTGAAAGCTGGCGGGCAAGTGGTAGGGCTTGTGCATGTCGAACAGGTGCACGAACACGAATGCGGGCTGGCCTCGATGAGCCGCCAGCCAGCGCGAAGCCGCGGACGTCACCAGGGCGCCATCGCGGCGGTCGCGCACGGTGTACTGGTTTTGACGGGTACCTGCCAGCATGGAACCGGAGAGCGGCGACAGCACCGGAAAGTTGAACGGACTGTCGTAGAGGTCGAAGCCCTGGCCAATCCCAATCTGGCGCTCCAGAAAGACGCAGCCCACGAAGGCGGCCGTCTGGTAGCCGTGAGACCGCAGAACCGAAGCCAGCGTCACCACCCCCTCGGGAACGCGCTCGGCGTTTTCTTCAATCTGGTTCGCAAAGGGGTAGGTGGAAGTGAAGAGCGAAAGGTGCGAGGGCAGGGTCAGCGGGATCTGCGACTCGGCATTGGCGAACAGCGTGCCCCGATGCGCTACGGAGTCAGCCGCGAAGGAACCTGCTGAGGAATCCGCGAAGGAATCGATACCCGGCGTGTGGATGGTGCGATATCCGTACGCGCTCAGATGGTCGGCGCGCAAGGTGTCGATGGAAATCAGAATGACCGGCGTCTGCTGGGCCGCGACCTGTACCGCGACCTGTGCCACACCCTGGGCCGCGAGCGCCATGCCGGCAAGAACCCCGATCCAGCCGCTACTGTTGTTCCAGCACCACCGCCGTCGCATCGAAATCGCCCCGCAGGTTCAAATTCAGACCCACGTGCATTAGATACGCGCCGGAGAGTTCCGGTTGCTTCTCAATCAACTTGTTGTCAATCGGCGTTACCCGGTAGACCGCGCGTTCGTCGAGGCCGCGCAGCCGGATGGTGGGCGCCGCCGTGTTGTACTGCTGCGAATGCCGGAACGCGAAGACCACCGCCTGCTTGCCATCGGCGGCCACGTACTGGTTCACGGTGACGTCGTTGGTGCGCGGCGAGGCCAGGCGGTACAGATTGCCGGTCTGAACCGTCGGCCGGATTTTCTTGTAGAGCGCGATCATGCTGGTTGCCATCGCGGAATCCTGATCCGTCCACTTGTTCAGGTTGGCGCCGATGCCCAGCGCGCCCTGCATCGCCGTCAGAAACCGGAAAGCCAGCGGCGTGCTGCGCCCGTTCATATTCGGCACGTCGGTCACCCACGCCGACATGATCTTGGCCGCATACGCCTGGGAAAAACCTTCCTGGATGCGCAACCGGTCGAAGGCCTCGGTGTTGTCCGACGGCCAGACTTCATCCACGCGCTGCAAGATGCTCAAATCCACGCGGCCTCCGCCCCCGGAGCAGGATTCGATCTCCAGCTTGGGATGTTTGGCGCGCAGGCGGTCCAGGATCTCATAGAGGTTGCGGTCATACTGCACCCAGAGCTTTCTCTGTTCGGCGGGCGCCACTTCGGGCCATCCCGGTTCCGAGAAAGACCGGTTCATGTCCCATTTGAAATAGCGAATGTTGTTTTCGGTAGCCAACTTGTCCAGCACGCCGAACAGGTAGTCCTTGACATCGTCGCGCGCCAGGTTCAGCACCATCTGGTTGCGCAATTCGCTGCGCGGGCGGCCGGGGAAGTTGATGGCCCAATCGGGATGGTGGCGGTACAGGTCACTGTCGGCGTTGACCATTTCAGGCTCTACCCACAGCCCGAAATCCATGCCCAGACCGTTGACGTGGTCGATAAGCCCCTTCAGCCCCTGCGGAAACTTCTGGGGATTGACGAACCAGTCGCCTAGTCCGGCACGGTCGTTGTTGCGAGCACTGTTGCGCGCCCCGAACCAGCCGTCATCCATCACGAACATCTCCACGCCCAGTTTCGCGGCTTTATCGGCCAGCGCGGTTTGGCCGGCTTCATCGACGTTGAAGGTGGTGGCCTCCCAGGAGTTGTAAAGCACCGGCCGCAGTCGCGAGGTGGCGCCGCCCGGCAGAATCTGCTCGCGCTCGAAACGGTGCAACGTGCGCGACGCGCCGCCGAACCCGTTTTCGGTAAAGCCCGCATAGAAGGGAGGCGTCTCCAGCCTTTCGCCCGGCTTCAGCGGGTAGGAAAAATCGAAGCTGTTGAAACCGCCGGTGACGCGCACCTGCCGGTATGGGGTCTGCTCCACCGTGATCCGCCAGTTGCCGCTCCAGCCCAACGCGCCGAACCAGACGCGCCCGCTCTCCTCGGCGGCGCCACCGTCATCAATAGCGAACCAGGGGTTGAAGTTGTGGCTGGTGTGCCCCTTGCGGCTTTCCAGCACTTTGGAGCCTTCGTGAATGGGCTCATGGTTCAGTTGGGTTTCGGCAGCCCACCGGCCGCTAAGATAGCTGAGCTGATACCCTTCGCCCGGCGGCAGGTTCCAGGTAGCCGATTGCGCACTCTCCACGGTCAGCACGGTGGCAGTGCCGTTGCGGACCGTGGCCCCGCGGCGCAGAATGCCGTGGCCGGGGTAGACGCGATAGTGCAGGGTTACTTCGATCGGGTCGCGGATGTCTTTCAGCACGATGTCCAGATCGTTCTGCTGAATGCGGTGCGACACGTAACGCAGCACCAGGTCGCGATCGCCGTTTTCGCGCGCCACCTTCAGCGCCGGCTCGTAATACCGGGGACCGCCCCAGCCTGGAAACTCCTCGTTTTCGAGCATCTGGCGCGGGTCAAAGGACGAAACGTCGCGGCGCGGTGCGGGCGCTTGCAGATCGTCCACGCGCCACAGCGGCGCTCCCCAATACAGATGCCGCAGCGCCCCATCGGCGCCCAACCCCATGGCATAGGAACTTTGTCCGGTGGTCAACAGCCAAACCTTACGGCTTTCGATGTATTGAATTGCCTGCGCGGGAACCTGGGCGGGAAGAGACGACGCTCCCAGCGCGCAGACCACGGCCAAACCAGCAGCGCGACGCATAATCGTTTTCAGTATAAGGCTCGCGAGGGGGCGAGGCGTTGGTGGGCGGTGGATGGAGCTAGGCAGCGGGCGGGTCGAGGAGCAACTTCGTTTCGATCTGCCACAGCCGCTTTTCCATAACGTCCATGCGTGCGTGTAGCTCGGCCTGAGTGTTGGATAGCTTCACGTCAAATGCGCGGACCGGATGCCAGTATCTTCCCGGAATGGCAGGAATGCTTTGAGAATCTCGGTTTGAGCGTCGCGAACCTGTTCCTGAGTGGTGTCGAGGATCTCTTGTTTTGTCTCTGCCAATTTGGCCTTCAAGTCTGTCTGCAATTCTGTTTTCAACTCTGCCAGATCGGCCTTCACCTGAATCCTCACGTCTGCCAGGTCAGCTTTCCACTCAGTCCTCAACTCTGCCAGGTCGGCTTTCCACTCAACCTTAAAGGCACTCAACAACTCCACCAAGTCGGCGCGCGTAATTGGCCGTTCATCCATAGGCATATTGTACTCGTTTTCGCTTCAGCCGACTCCCGCCGGTGCGCGTCGCCGCACCGATTGCGTCCGACTCTAATTCACCGCTGTCACCTTGAGATCTGCGCTAACGGCCTCGCCGGGCCGCACCGTTACGTTGACGGCCTGAGTGACCAGCGCCTGGGTGAAACGCAAGAGCGCGTCCAACGCATCCGGTGCATCGTCGAAGGCAAAGGCAGCGTAGTCTCCCGGCCGGACCTGGGGAATTTCGTAGCGCCCGCCTTCGTTGCAGGTGGCCCTGCGGATAAACTCAAACCGCCGCAGGCCGGGGTCTTGGGGCACCAGCACCACGCCCGCGCCCGCGCAATCCTCCACCGTGCCGCGAACTGTGCCCCCGTTCGACCGGTACACGATGCGCAATGGCAGCGAGTTGGGCGCCAGTTCGAAGCTCTGCGCCAGTACCTCGCGTTCACCAAGCATCATCGAAGCCAGGTAGTAGCTGCCGATGCCCTCACCGCCAATCGCCATCACCCGGTAGGCCCCTTCGAAAACACCGTCGATCTTGAAATTGCCCGCTTGGTCCGTGTTTCCATTCCCGTGCGTCAGGCCCCAGCCACTCGGGGGCGCGAGCGTAACGCTCACTAACGGCTGCTTGCCCTGAAAACCGGCCGGCGCCTGAAACTCGACTCGTCCGCGGAGCGTGAACGGCGGCCTGAGAGGCAGGTCCTGGTGATCCAGATCGTGGCCGAGCATCCCAGGCAACGTAAAAGCCTGCAGTTTGACGCCGCCGGCCGCCGTTTCCACGAACAGGCGCCAGGAGCCATCGCGGACTCCCTGGAACTCAAAACGCCCGTCCTCGTCCGAGACTGACTGCGCTTCTTCCGCTGGATATTCATCCGCCGCCGCCAGTTTCACGTTGATCCCGGCCGCCGGGTCCCCTTTGGGATCGAGCACCCGGCCGCGCACCGCATGCATGGGCACGGCGATGAGCCGGATGTCCGGTCCCGGCAACTCGGCACCGGGGCGCACCATAATTCTGGCGGCGCCTGGCTGATCCAGTACGCCCGGGTAGTAGGTGCGGGCCCAGCCGCGAACCTGATCGCCCATCTGTACCGGCGGTTTGATCTTGCCGCCAGGCCGCGCGTTCAGGGTGTAGCTGCCCGGTTCGACGTTCGCAAACGAGAAGCTGCCGTCCTCTTTGCTGGTATCCGTATTACCGGCGAAGCTGTTGGCGAACAGTAGTTCAATTGCCGCGCCCGCCACCGGGCGGCCATCCCCATCCAGCACCCTGCCGGAGACTCTGCCATTAGGCGCCATTTGCACCCGCAGGCGAACCGGATCGCCGCCGGCCGCCACGCGAAACGGCTTGCGTGCGGCGGCATCGCGGGCAGGCGGCTGGAATCCCCGCTTGCTGAACCGCGCCGTGTAGCTGCCGTCCTTAACGCCTTCGATGCGGAATGCGCCCGCCGCATCCGTGGTTGCCTGGTAGGTGGCCTTGCCGCCCTGCTCGATGCTCACCGAAGCGCCATCGATGGGGGCGCCGCCGAGCGAATTGGAAACTGTGCCTTCGATAACCTGCGCGACACCTTGAGCGACACCTTGGGCAACCACCGCCGGAACCGCAGCCAGCAGCACGCACACGAACTTCGTCATCATGGACACGATATCACGCACGTGCGCTAAGCTGGCATGTCATGATTATCGAAAAGACCAATTACCAGGGCTGGCCCAACAGCTACCGCATTTCAAACGGCGAAGTGGAAGCGGTCATCACGTCCGACATCGGCCCGCGCATCATGCGCTACGGTTTCGTGGGTGGGCAGAACTTCTTCAAGGAGTTCCCGGATCAGCTCGGCAAGTCTGGTGAACCCGCATGGGCGCCCCGCGGAGGCCACCGCGTATGGATCGCCCCCGAGGATCCCGTGAAAAGCTACGCCCCGGAAAACGGGCCCGTCCCAATCGAAGTGAATGGCGACGTCCTCACCGCCACGCAAACCGTCGAGCCCCTGACCGGAATCGAGAAGCAGATCACCGTGAAGATGGCACCATCCGGAACCGGCGTTGAGGTGATTCATCGCCTCCGCAATGCCGGCCCCGAACCGTACCGCCTGGCCACGTGGGCGCTGACGATGTTGGCGCAGTCAGGCACGGGGATTCACGGCTTCCCACCTCGCGGCACTCACCCGGAGATGCTGGCGCCCACCAACCCGCTGGTGATGTGGGCTTTCACCGACCTGGGCGATCCACGGTGGCGGCTGTCCAAGAAATACCTGGCGCTGCGGCAGGACCCGAATAATCCCGTCCCACAGAAACTTGGCAGTTTCCACCATCAGACCTGGGGGGCCTACCTGCTCAACGGCGAATTGTTTGTGAAGCGGTACCGGGCGGAGGGGGACCCCACCGGCTATCCCGACTACGGCTGCTCTTTCGAGACCTTCACCAACGCGGACATCCTGGAGTTGGAAACGCTGGGCCCGCTGACGAATCTGGCGCCCGGAGAGAGCGTCAGCCACACCGAGCGCTGGAGCGCCCACCGCAACGTGCAACTGAACACGTGGGACGATGCCGAACTGGACCGGGTGCTCTTGCCGCTGGTGGGATAGGCGTCCTCGCCCGACGTCCTCGCCTGCCAGACTCTAACTCGCGACCCGGAGTGTGGCGGCTACCGCCTCGCGTAACTGCGCTACCGGGTACACATGTTCCGTCTTATGCCAGGCCAGCCCGCGTCCCTGGACCCTGGCCACCAGGAACTGATGCAATGCCGCCACGGTCGCCGCGAAGTTTACCAGGTTGCCCCACGGGATTCGCGCCGGCACCGTAAGAGCGAACCGCCAGCCATACACCGCAGCGCTGGCCTGCATCCGCACGCCGCCTTGGATCAGCGATATGCAGAGCGTGCAGCAAAAGGCGCCGGACACCCAAGCCGCCAGGTGCGTGCCCAGATTCGTGGGCGCGCCGGTGCACTTGCTGAACATGTAGGACGCCAATCCGTAGAAACAAAACAGGGTGGAAACCGGTGAGAGCAGATTCCCCGCCAGCCCCTTGCGGTCCCGCCAGAACCAGTAAACCTGCCG
Organism: Candidatus Acidiferrales bacterium; assembly: GCA_035570275.1. GTDB lineage: Bacteria > Acidobacteriota > Terriglobia > Bryobacterales > Bryobacteraceae > DATMNI01. The sequence goes on from DATMNI010000246.1 coordinate 32,859, forward strand.
CCAGGGTCCGTGCCAGCCGTGGTGCTGCCAACCCTGAAGCGCAATCCCCGCCACCCAGCGGCTGCGCTGCCTCACTGACGCTCGAAACCGGCGCGGAAAATACTCGCGCGTAGCCACTAACCCTACTTTCGCCAGCCCAGCTTTTGCCAACCCGGGGCCGCCGAAGCGCAGCGGCACGAAGATCTGGCGGCAGCCCTGCGCGTGCAGCAGGAAACCGGTTTCGTAGTCTTCCGTAAGGCATTCGGGGTCGAACATCTTGCCGTTGCGGCTGGCGGCGAGCCGTTCCAGAGCGGCCCGGTCAAATCCGGTCCCCACCCCATTGGCGGGCAGAAACCCGCCCAGCCGCTGCCTCACCGGGATATCCTTGCACTGGTACTCGGCGAATTCGTCGCAGTAAAGCCCGTGAGTGACGTCGGCCGGATGCGTGGGCAAGGGGAGGACCGGAATCTGAACCATCTCATAATCCCGCGAGAACCAATTGATCAGGCGCAGCGAATCGGCGTGAATCCAGTCCTCGGCATCGTGCGTCACCACCAGATCGAAGTGAACGGCCTGCTGCTCTTCGAACTCCACCATCCGGCGATAGATCCAATTGAGGCAATCGCCCTTCGAGGTGGGACCGTTGTGGGGACACCGGGCGACATGCACCCGGGGATGCCGGCTAGCGGCCAGGTTAACCGCCCGAACCGTCGGCAGGTCGTTCGGGTACACTCCTACAAAGATGTCGTAATTGGCGTAGCCGATACTGGCGAGATTGTGGTCCAGCATTTCGCCGATGACTTCGCGTTCGTGCCAGAGCGGCACGAAAATGGCGATGCGCCGCTCGGGAGCAGCCTGCAGTGGGGCATCCGCAGGCCACGGAAAATGCCGCGAGCGGCTCAGGAAGTACACCAGGCTGATAAATAGATCGTCCAGTCCGCTGAGCAGGATCCAGACCACCAACGGGACCAGACAGATGGCAACCCAATGGTCGAAGGTGTCAAAATAGAAGTTCGTAAAAACACGAGTGTACGAAAAGACCCCAAACTCTCATAAACTTCTAGATTCGCCATCTTCACGGCCGCAGCAGGTTCAAATCGATAGCCATTGCCATGGCAAGGTAGCCTGCACGGTTGGGGTGCAGCCTGTCGCCCGGTCCGCCGGTGGTGCTGTCGGGGACGAATTCCGGCCGCAGACCGCCGGTTTTTGGGTCCAGCGTGGCCTGGTCGAAGTCGGCAACGCCGTCGAAGAGGCCGGATGTCCGGATGAATTCGTTCAGCGATTGCCGCTTCCGGTCCTCCGCCGGCGACCCGTGGGCGGCGTTGCTGCTGCCGAGCGCGGAAATCACCGTGGCCCCAATTATCTTCACGCCGGGCAGCCGCGCCCGAATCCGGCCGGCGACATCCTTCATGCCGGCCTCCACCGCCTCCACTTCGGCATCGGCGTTCCGGCTGAAATCGTTGATGCCTTCCAGCCAGATGACGGCCGAGACGCCCGACAGGCTGAGCACGTCCCTCTCCAGACGTTGCCGCGCCGCGGGCCCGCCCGCAAACGGCTTCTGCGGCGAATACTCCGCCGGTCCAATCACCTGATTGCCGCCGATCCCGGCATTCACCACCACCACGCGATTGCCGTACACCCGATGCAGCCGCCGCGCGAGCGCATTCGGCCAGCGGTCGTCCCCGTTCAGCGTGGATGCAGTGCCATCGGTAATGGAGTCGCCAAAGGCCACCACCACCCGCGTTGCGGCCGGCGCCATGACATCCACCGCGTCCAGAAAATACCAGGAGGTGGTGCTGAACGGAAAGGCCGATTCGTCCTCGGACTGACCCTTCGAACCGGCGCTGGGAGCTGTAACATATGACGTGGTCAATGCCTTGGCATGCCATGTCATGGGGCCGCTCTCGCCGCCTTGTGGCGAAGCCCCGATGTGAAAACTGACGGCGAGTTTGCGGCCCGCCAATTCGGCCTGCACCGGAGTGCGCACGAAGGGCAGCGCCACCGCATCGCTCCACACCGAGTCCCCAGCGGCAACTGTGACACCCGGTTTGCCGCCAAAACGAACTGGTTGATTAGTGCCGGCCACCACCGCGGCCGCGCTCCACTGCAAGCCGGCGAAGACGCCTTCAAACGTCACTGGCCTGGTCCCGAAGGCATTCGAGAAGCGCAACCGGATGCGCCCGCCCCAAAGGTCCGGCTGCACGATCAAGCGAAAGGTCTGGTCGCGCGCGCCGGTTTCGGGAGTTGGAAACGCCAGCCGCAGATCGGGTTGGGCGGACGCATTCCCCGACGGATACGGCCCGTGCATGGAAGCGGTCCAGGTAGTGACCCATTTCTGGTTCGGCTGCGCATGGGCGGGAAGGCAGAGGAACGCCAGTGCAATCGGAAGGCAGTGGGCTCGCATGGCTAATCGAATCTCTACTCACACTGTACACTCTTAGCGAGGTTGCACCGAGATCAGCCCCGATGGCGTCCCTTGGTCACGGTGGGACTTGTGTCATTCGTACTGCCTTCTGGCACGTGGAGATGGGACTGATGGTGGGAGTTCCCGTACACCACGACGACACGGTTACAGAGGTCGCTTTCAGTCCTGATGCCGGCCTAGTTGCCTCACGTAGCCGGGACAAGACGGTTAAGATGTGGTCAACGACCACGTGGATGACCGTCCAGACGCTATTTCATCAAGACGAGGTTTGGGGCTCCGATAGCACTTTGGCAGTTAGCCATGACGGACTGAGTCTCGCCGTATGTACGAGCGGGGGTGCCAGGTTACAACCAATGCAGCACTGATATGCCGAAACGTCGAAACCTCGCGCATCGGGATTCGGCAGTCGGTGGAGCCGCTTATGCTAATCTACTGACGTGACAGGGAAAAAGGCACGGGTCCCGGGCGCTCGATCAGGGTGATCACCCTAACCCAAGAAGGTGATTTGTATGACCATCAACATCACGCCCGCAGACGAAAAGATCATCCAGGAGAAGCTTCGCACCGGTGGGTTCGGCAGCGTCGACGAAGTGATCCATCGCGCGCTGCTGTCATTGGCAACTCCTGAAACCCCGCCCCTGCCGACCAGGCCTCGCCGCAACCTGGTCGATGTTCTCAGTGAACCACCCTTTGCCGGGTCGGAGCTGAATCTGGAGGCCGCTCGACCTGTGAGGGGTCTTCTGGTCGGTACCATACCAACGTCCTCTCTGAGTTTTCGCGGAGAGGAGCGCCGGATCAGCGAGTTAAGAATTGGTTCGAAGCCGCCGTTCCCGGTTCTCTTTACGTGAGCGTGCTGACCCTGGCGGAAATCCGCCGAAGCATTGAGCTTCTTCCCCCGAGCAGGCGGCGTGACCAATTGGAGAAGTGGCTGGAGAATGATTTGCTGGAATCGTTTGACGGGCCGAACGTGCTTCCCGTAACCAAAGCTATCGGCGACCGCTGGGCGGCGCTTTCAGCGCGGGCGCAGGAGAAAGGAATCCAGCCGTCCGTCATCGACGGACTGGTCGCTGCGACTGCTCTCGAGCACGACCTCACATTGGTCACGCGCAATGTGAAGGACTTTGAACATCTCGGAGTCGCCCTCTTCAACCCTTGGGAGTCGTGACGGAACTCCCGTTACAGTGCATCCCAAAGCCAGTCAAGCGCGCCAGCACAGGCCAGGAGGCCCGTGCCACGTTTTCATCTATGATACTCTGAAATTTCCACGTGTGCCAGCGCGTGTCAGTGAAGCTCTCGTTCTGCGTACTTACCCGCTGAAGGAGGCTGACCTCGTCGTCAGCTTTCTCACCAGGGATCAGGGTAAGTTGCGGGGCGTGGCCAAGCGGGCGCGCCGTCCGAAGAGCGCTTTCGGCGCGGGGCTGGAGCGGTTATCGCACGTGCGGATGGCGTATTTCCAGCGCGAAACCCGCGAACTGGTGAACCTGGATTCCTGCGAACTGATTCGATCCCAATTCGGGTTGGTCTCCGATTACCAGGCCAGTGTCGCGCTGGATTACTTCGCGGAAGTGGCTGAGCAGTTGCTTCCTTCCGGGGAGGCGAACGACAGGTTTTTTCGGCTCCTGCTGGCCGTGTTGGATTCGCTGCAGCCGGCAGGCGCGGGGCCGGTGGCTGGCGCGGGGATTATTTCGGAGCCGCAACCGTCAGGGAGCGGAGTTGCGGCGAGTATGGACGCCGCGGGCAGAGTTTGGCGCGCCGTGACCTATTTTTCGTTGTGGTCGGTGCGGCTTTCGGGAATGCTGCCGGAGTTGCACGTTTGTCTCGGGTGCGGCGCCATGCTGGATCATCCGGAACGGGCTTTTTTCAGCCGCGGTCGGTCCGGTCTGGTATGCGGCCATTGCCGCTCTGGCCCTGGGTCGGCAGGGGGCAACAGTTGGGAATTGAGCGCGGAGTCCCGGGGGATCGCCGCTGAAATGCTGCGGTTGCCGGTGGCTGGGCTTTCGAAGACAGCTTGGAGCCAGACCACGGCCGCGGATCTGCGGCGCTTTCTGGTGCAGCAGATCGAGCAGCACGTGGAGCGCCGCCTCATTACGGCGCCGATGTTGGAAGTGTAGGCCGGCCAGCCCGAACCGGGTAGTTGCCGGCCCGGATAGTTGAACGATGCAATCTTTTCAAGAAATCATCCTCAAGCTGAAACAATACTGGGCCGAACGAGGCTGCGTCATTCAGGAACCATACGATATTGAAGTGGGCGCCGGCACCATGTGCCCGGAAACCTTCCTGCGCGTGCTGGGGCCACGCCCCTACCGCGTAGCCTACGTCCAGCCCAGCCGCCGGCCGGCCGATGGGCGCTACGGCGATAATCCCAACCGCCTCTACAAGCATTCGCAGCTTCAGGTGATCCTGAAACCGGCGCCGCCCGACGTCATCGAGCAGTATCTGGGCAGCCTGGAAGCCATCGGTATCGACCTGCGCCAGCACGATCTCAAACTCGAAGAGGACAACTGGGAAGCCCCCACCCTGGGCGCCTGGGGAATGGGCTGGCAGGTGATGCTGGACGGCCTGGAGATTTCGCAGTTTACCTACTTCCAGCAATGCGGCGGCATTGACCTGGATGTGGTTCCGGCCGAACTGACCTACGGGCTGGAGCGCCTCACCGCGTTCCTGCAGGTGAAAGACAGCGTCTACGATATCGAGTGGGCGCCCGGCTTCAGCTACGGCGACGTCCGGTACCAAGACGAGTTGCAGTACTCGGTTTACAATTTCGAAATGGCCGACGTCCCCACACTGTGGAAACTTTTCGACCTGCATGAAGGCGAGGCCACGCGGCTGGTGAAGATGTATGACCCGAAATCTCCTGGGAAACAGCGCTTCCCGCTGCTGCCAACCTACGACCAGGTGCTCAAGTGCTCCAACATCTTTAATACGCTGGATGCGCGTGGGGCTATCAGCGTGACCGAACGCGTCGGCGTGATCCAGCGGGTGCGGAAAATGGCGGTGGCGGTGGCGCATGCCTGGGCAGATCAGCAAGCCGATCGGCAACCGGACGCCCCGGCGGAGGCCGGCCAATGAAACCAGCTATCGTCGAAACCCCCGGCCTCGACAGCCCCGGCATCGAAGACATCTCCATCCTGGAAGCCGGCCCGGCCCTGGAAGACACCATCGAGCCAGTCACCGCCGAGCCCCCGACAGTCACTCAGATGGAACGGCATATCGCCGTAGACGTCATCGACACCAGCGGCCTGGCAAACCGATTCCTGCTCGAAATCGGGACCGAGGAGATCCCCGATTGGATGATCCCCACGGCGCTGGAAAACCTGCGCCTGCTTTTTGAGAAACTGGCTCTCCCTCACGATTCGGTCCGCCTTGACGCCACGCCGCGCCGGCTGGTGCTGCGCGCCGACGGTCTGCCGCTGCGCCTGCCCGATCGCCAGGAGCGCGTGCAGGGTCCCGCGAAATCCGCACCCGCGCAGGCCGTGGCCGGATTCGCACGCAAGCAGGGCGTGCTGCCGGATGACCTCATCCTTGAGGTCACCGCGAAGGGCGAGTATTACACCTATCTGAAGAAGGTGCCCGGCCGGTCCAGCAAGGATATCCTGGCCGAAGCGCTGCCCGGCCTGATCCTCAACATCTATTTCCCGAAGACCATGTACTGGACGGGCAAGGGCGGCCCGCGCTTCATCCGCCCCATCCGCTGGATAGTGGCCCTGCTGGGCGAAGAGATCATCCCCTTTACACTGGCCGGAGTGCGCAGTGGCGCGCTGACGGCCGGCCATCGCCGCCTGGGCGGGCGCGAAATCGCCATCACCTGCAGCGACTACGAACAGCGTCTGCGCGACCACTACGTCATCCTTTCCGCCGAAGACCGACGCCAGAAGATTGTGAGCCGTATGGCGGGCACCCGGATCAAGCGCGACGATGCGCTGCTGGAGACCCTGGTTTATCTCACCGAGTGGCCCCAGCCCATTGTCGGGAACTTCGACCCGCAGTTCCTGGAACTGCCCGAAGAGGTGCTGATTACCGTGATGCGGCATCACCAGAAGTATTTTTCGGTGCAGGACGCGTCCGGCAAACTGGCGCCCCAATTCGTGGCGATCATGAATACGGAGAGCGACCCGGAGGGCTTTATCCGCCGCGGCAACGAACGCGTGCTGCGAGCCCGATTCACCGACGCGCGCTTCTTCTGGGACTCGGACCAGAAGAAAAAGCTGGCCGATCGCAAGCAAGATCTGGCTCACGTCACCTTCCAGGCCAAGCTGGGCTCCTATCTGGAAAAGACCGGGCGCATGATGACGCTCGCCCGCGAGTTGGGCGGCGATAACCACGCCATGCGCGCGGCCGAGCTTTCCAAGTGCGACCTCACCACGGACCTGGTGAAGGAGTTTACCGAACTGCAGGGAGTGGTGGGCGGCCTCTATGCCCGCCACCAGGGCGAGCCGGCGGCGGTGTGGCAATCCGTTTACGACCACTACAAACCGGAGAGCATGGAAGACACAATTCCACGCCACCGGACCGGGCAACTGGTGGCGCTGGCCGACAAGCTGGATACTCTGCGCGGCTGCTTCGGCGTGGGTATGAATCCCTCCGGATCGCGCGACCCGTTCGGGCTGAGGCGCGCCGCCCAAGGCGTGGTGAAGATTCTGGTGGAAGGGCGCATCGAGCTGCCGTTGCTCGACCTGCTGGAAGGCAACCAGGAATTGATTGCGTTCTTCGAGGGCCGGGCGCGCTTCTACTTCCGCGACCATCGGGGCTTCAAATATGACGAAGTTGCCGCCGCCATGGCCGCCGGCCGGAGCAACCTGGTGGACCTGGAGGCTCGTCTGGTGCGCATCCAAAACCTGCGGCCCACGCCGGATTTCGAACCGCTGGCCGCCAGTTTCAAACGCATCCGCAATATTCTGGAGCAGGCCGGGTTCGCCGGCGGAGGAGCCATCGACGCGTCGCTGCTAGAAGCCGGCCCGGAAAAGGATCTGTACGACGAGTTCCAGCGAACGGCCGGCCAGCCCATCGAATCGGTAATCTCGAAGCTGCGCCCGAGAGTCGATCTCTTTTTCGACAAGGTGCTGGTGAATACGCCGGACGCAGCGGTCCGGCAAAACCGTTTGACGCTGCTGAATACGCTATTGAAGGAGTTTTCCAACATAGCGGACTTTTCTGAAATCGTTACCAATTCATAGGAGCAAAGCATGAGTAAGCATGTGTACTCGTTCGGCAACGGAACCGCCGACGGTGATGGAAAGATGAAAGACACGCTCGGCGGCAAAGGCGCAGGGCTGGCCGAAATGTGTCGGGCCAAGCTGCCGGTGCCGCCCGGTTTCACCATCTCCACCCAAGTCTGCAACATCTACTTTGAGAACGGGAACGCCGTTCCGGCGGAGATCCACAAAGAGATGCTTGACGCCCTCAAGACGCTGGAGGAGCGCATGGACCAGCAGTTGGGCGACGTGGAAAACACGCTGCTGGTCAGCGTGCGCTCGGGCGCGAAGTTCTCCATGCCGGGCATGATGGACACCATCCTTAACCTCGGGTTGAACGATGAAACCGTAAAAGCCGTCGCGGCCAAGACCAGCAACCCGCGCTTCGCCTACGATTGCTACCGCCGCTTCATCCAGATGTACGGCAACGTGGTGCTGGAAGTGGGCAAGCCCGATTTCGACGCGGTCTTCGAGGGCCAGAAGAAGAAGGCCAAGGCCAAGCTGGATACCGAACTCACCGCCGCCGACCTGCAGGAAGTCATCGTCGGCTACAAGAAGCTGGTCCAGAAAAAGACCGGCAAGCCTTTCCCGCAAGATGCGCTGCAGCAACTGGCGGGCGCGCGCGATGCCGTGTTCCGCTCCTGGAATGGCAAACGCGCCATCGAATACCGGCGCATGGAAGGCATTCCCGATGAACTGGGCACCGCCGTCAACGTGCAGGCCATGGTGTTCGGGAACCTGGGCGAAACTTCGGCCACCGGCGTGGGCTTCACCCGCAACCCGGCCACCGGCGAAAAGGCCTTCTACGGCGAGTTCCTGGAAAACGCCCAGGGCGAAGACGTGGTGGCCGGCATCCGCACGCCGCACCCCATTTCCCAGCTCGAAAAGTGGAACCCGGCGGTCTATAACCAGCTTCGCGAAATCACCACTATGCTGGAGCAGCACTATCGCGACATCCAGGATTTCGAGTTCACGATTCAGGATGGCAAGCTGTACATGCTGCAGACCCGCAACGGCAAGCGAACCGGTCCGGCCGCCGTGCGCATCGCGGTAGAGATGGTTGGCGAAAAGCTCATCAGCAAAGAGGAGGCCGTGCTGCGTGTCGATCCCAATCAACTCGACCAGCTTCTGCATCCGGTGCTCGACCCGAAGTCGAAAAAGTCGCTCACCCTGCTGGCCAAGGGCCTGCCGGCGTCCCCGGGCGCCTCGGTCGGCACCATCGTCTTCACGGCCGACCACGCGGTGGAGCAGTCTAAGAAATCGCCGGTGGTTCTGGTCCGCAAAGAAACCGTGCCGGACGATATTCACGGCATGGCTGTAGCCAAGGGCATTCTCACTTCACGCGGCGGCATGACCAGCCACGCGGCGGTGGTTTGCCGCGGCATGGGAACCCCGTGCGTGGCCGGCGCCGAGGCTTTCACAGTGGATGAACACACGAAGCTGGTCACCGTGACGGTAGCGGGCAAGCTGGTGACGCTGAATGAGGGCGATTGGATTTCGCTGGACGGTTCCACGGGCGAAGTTTTCGCCGGCCAGGCCAACACCCTCGATGCCGATCCATCGTCAGGCGTGCTGAAGACCTTCATGGAATGGGCGGACAAGTTCCGCGGCAGCTTCGGCGTTCGCGCCAACGCCGATATCCCGCGCGACGCCCAGGTAGCCCGCAAATTCGGCGCCGAGGGTATCGGCCTCTGCCGCACCGAGCACATGTTCTTCGCCGAAGGCCGCATTGAGCACATGCAGGCCATGATTCTGGCGCGCGACGAGAAGTCCCGCCGCCTGGCCCTGAAAAAGCTGCTGCCGATGCAGCGCGCCGATTTCGCGGGCCTCTTCAAGGCCATGAACGGCTTCCCGGTGGTGATCCGCACCCTGGACCCACCCCTGCACGAGTTCTTGCCGAAGCGCGAGGACCTGATGGTGGATGTCGCCATCCTGCCCTATGCCGATATCAAGAAGAAGAAAGAACTGGTTGCCAAATATGTGAAGTTCGGCGCCGCCGTGGCGAACCTCAAGACCGTCATCCCCGACCTGTTGAAGCGCGTAGAAGAACTGCACGAGTTCAACCCCATGCTGGGGCACCGCGGCTGCCGCCTGGGCATCACGTATCCGGAGATCACGGAGATGCAGGCGCGCGCCATTTTCGAAGCCGCCGTGCAGGTGGCCAAGAAGGGAGTGACGGTGATTCCCGAAGTGATGATCCCGCTGATTGGCGGCGTCAAGGAACTGGAGAACCAGAAGAAGATCGTGGTCCAGGTGGCCGAGGAAGTTCTGGCCAAGGCCGGCATGAAGAAGTTGAAGTACATGGTGGGCACTATGATTGAGATTCCGCGGGCCGCGCTCACCGCCGGCGAAGTGGCCAAGGAAGCCGAGTTTTTCAGCTTCGGCACCAACGACCTGACCCAGACCACCATGGGCCTTTCCCGCGACGACTATACGAAGTTTCAGCCGGACTACCAGAAGCGCAAAATCTTCGCCAACGATCCGTTTGCCGTTCTGGACCAGGAGGGCGTGGGCAAGCTGGTGAAGATGGCCGTGGATGCCGGCCGCGCCACCAACAAGGACCTGGAAATCGGCATCTGCGGCGAGCACGGCGGCGAGCCCAGCTCGGTGCAATTCTGCTATCGCGTGGGCATGAACTACGTTTCCTGCTCCCCGTACCGCGTGCCGATCGCGCGGCTGGCGGCGGCGCAGGCGGCGATTTCGGGCGACAAGTCCGAAGCCATGCGGACGGCTTAAACTACGCCGTAAAAGGGGGCGGGTGGGCGGCGAAAACGGCCGTCCACCCTAATGCTTATGTCCACCATACGAATTTCACCGGCGACCGAGCGCGATGTGCCGGTGATCCTGGAAATGATCCGCGGGCTGGCCGAGTATGAGCAACTGGCTCATCTGGTGACCGCGACGGAAGAGCGGATTCGCGCGTCGTTATTTCCCGCCAACCAGTTTCCCGCCGACCAGTTTGGCACGGGCCAGTTTGCCCAAAGCCCCGCCGCCGAAGTGCTGCTGGCCTACCTGCTGGGCCAACAGGGCGAGGAATGCGCCGGATTTGCAGTGTTCTACCGGACCTATTCCACATTCCTGGCCGAGCCGGGCATCTACCTTGAGGATCTGTATGTCAAGCCGGACGCCCGCGGAAAAGGTGTGGGCTCCCGACTGCTCGGTCGTGTTGCCGGGATTGCCATGGAGCGCGGTTGGAGCCGCGTGGAGTGGGAAGTGCTGGATTGGAACGAACCGTCCATCCGGTTCTACCGGGGTGTTGGCGCCATTCCGATGGACGCGTGGACGAAGTACCGGTTGACCGGGGACGCGTTCCGGAGGGTGGCTGAGCAGTAGCCGCAGCCACGGTGACCCCCGCAGATGACTGCGCGAGTGGAAACGCTGGCTGACGGGAACGGCAAACTCGGCGCGCCCCAGCGACTAATTACATCTCAACGTCGAAAAGGTACGGAATTCTGGGGATTGGGCTGAGCGCACCGGCATAGGGGGCGACTGCGCCAGCAGCCCGACAGACCAGCTCAGCCATCGAGGAAGAAAATGTACCTCATTGGGTCTGCGCCGGCCGCCCACTCGCCGAGCCAAGCCATCTCGGATGGCCCGGCTGGGACGCCTTACTTCCTACACAAATAACTATGCGCCGCGAACTATACGGCGCGGCGTGCAGAGCGCGGGGAAAACCGGCGCGAGTATTTTGGCGTAGTCT
>DATMNI010000247.1:0-60671 GCA_035570275.1 Candidatus Acidiferrales bacterium
CGCTCCAACGTCTGGTACCGTTCTCCGAATTCCTGAATCTCGATGAACTGATTTCTGGCGACCCCGGAAAAGTTCTGGCGCGTATTGCTGGCCGGCCACCAGATCTCCAGATTCTCGATGCGTGCCGATTTGCCCAGCCCGATATGCTGTTCCAAGGGCGACGCGCCGAAAGATCCACCGCTCGCGACCGTTCGGTAGATGGATCGCGGCGCTCCACCTTCGTTCCGCACCGTTACCTTGACCCGGGCGCCGATGGCGGCGCGGTTGGATTTCACGCCCAACAGCCGGATGTTGATCCAGTCGTTCCCGTTGCCCGGGTTTTCGAAGAGCCGCGCCGTCTGTTGGTCTCCTTGAGCCGCCCCGCCCATGACCACAAAGAGATCTTCGTCGCCGTCGCGATCGAGATCGGCAAACGCCACGCCGTGTCCCTTGGGAAGGACCCCCGTTCCCGAAGACGCCGTAATGTCCACGAAGCGTTTTCCGCCCTGGTTATGGAACAGGACGTTCGGAATCGGCGAAGCGTAGGAAGGATTGCCGCTGCCCAGGTAGAAATCCAGGAAGCCATCGTTGTCGATGTCGCCGAAATTCAAGCCCATGGGCATCATCGCCCGGTCCAGGCCGGTCTCCGCCGTGACGTCGCGGAACCTTCCGTTACCCAGGTTCTTGAATAGACGGAGCTTCTCACCGCTTTGCGGCTGTTTCCGGAAGCCGCGCATCACGTCCTCCACGGAGGCTCCGTAGTCGGCCACGAACAGGTCCGGCCAGCCGTCGTTGTCGTAATCGAAAAACCAGGCGCCGAAACTGGCCCACGGGCCTTGCACTCCGGCCGCCACCGTGACGTCGGTAAAGGTCCGGTCGTGATTGTTGTGGTAAAGGTGGTGCTCGCCGTTCAGGGTGGATGCGTATAGATCCACGTAGCCATCGTTGTCGTAATCGGCCGCGATCACGCCCTTGGTGAAACCGGGTTGGCTGACGCCGGCGGCGCCCGCGATGTCCACAAAGGTCCCGTCGCCGCGATTCAGGAACAGTTGGCTGGCGGCGTTTTCGTTGCCCACGAACAGGTCGAGTTTGCCATCGTTATCGATATCCGCCCAAACGGCGGTTTGCGTGGCCGTCAATGGCTCCTCTAATCCGCTGCCGTGCGTAACATCGGTAAAGGTGCCATCGCAGTTATTGCGCAGCAGCGACTTCGGCCGCGGATACTCCCAGCCGCCGCGCAGCACCAGGATGTCTTTGCATCCATCGTTGTTGTAATCGGTCTGAATGATATTGAGCCCGCCGGTTACATTGGCCAGCCCCGCCTGGGCGGCAAGATTCGTAAAAGTGCCGTCGCCATTGCCGTGGTAGTAGGCGATGGGCTCGCAATCGTTGACGCTGGACACGACGATATCGAGCACGCCGTCATTGTCAAAATCGTCGATGATGGCGCCGCCGGCCTGGCCATGGCGGTTGACCCCGGCCGCCGCAGCCACATCCACGAAATGGACCACATCCTCCTTCGATTCCCATACCGCCGGCGCGATCAGAAACTCTTTCGGGACGCCGCCCGGGTATTGGCCCGACAGCATGTACGTCAGGTTCAGCAGCCACCGGACCTCTCCATCGGCGGGCTCGCGTTTGAGATAACGGAGAAAATACTCCGCGGCCTGCTTCAAATCTTCGCGCTGCAGCTCATGCACCGCACTGGCAGCCAGCGGGCGCGGGAAGACAAAGTCCTTATAGAGCACCGATCCCGCCTTTTGCAGGTAGGCGACGCCCAGCGATTCCTCCAACTGCGGCGCCTTGTCCGGGAAATTCGCCAGAGCCACATCGTAGGCCGCGTGCCAGTAGAGGATGGCGTCGTTCATGTCTCCGCGATAGGCGTGCAGATCGGCACGCAACGCATTCACATCGCGTGTAAATGACGCCGGCGGGTTGGGACGCGCCATTAACAATTGCAACTGCTGCAGAACGCCGGTGACCGACTGAACCCTCACCTCGCAAGCCTGATGGAGATCGCGATCCCAGCCCGCCGGTTTGTCGAACTTGTTGACGGCCAGCAGCGCCGCAGCGAAACCGGCATAATCGTACGTCAGCCGTACCGCGCCGGCGCCCGCCACCGCCTGCATTTTGGTGGGCGCAGCCTGGGTGGGGGCCGCGTCGTTGGGACCCTTGGCGTTGAGACCTTGTGGCGGCGGCTGAGTCAGCACCTTGAGAACGGCGTATCCCGACGGGATCTTGACGATGTCGCTGACCTGCCCTGCGGCAACACCGTTGACCGCTTCCCGCAATTCGCTGCGCAGATTGGCCGGGTCGAGGTTGCCCAGGTAGCCGCCGTCATGCGCGCTGGGGTCGATGGATTGATCTCTGGCCAGCGCCGCAAAATCTTCGCCGCGATGCAGCCGCTCCAGCACGCGCCGCGCTTCCACTTCGGAAGCCGTCACGATGATGCTCACCGGCTTCTCGGGCGGCGTGCTTTGCGGGGCGGCCGCAGAGGGCAGCCACCAGAGCACAACCGCCAGGCTTAGGCAAATCGCGAATATGCCAAGCCTGCTGGCCGTCTTCTTCACCGTGGCGCCCCTCCTGCTTTTTGCGGCACAATATCTACATGCACCGGTTGGCAGCTTTGCTTATTGTTGCGCAGGCTTGTGCAGCGGCACAACACCGCTACCCGGTCTCGGGACTGGTGCTGTCACTCGACCAGCCCCATCAATCCGTGCTGGTATCGCACGGCAGCATTGCGGGCTACATGGATGCGATGACCATGGCTTTTCACGTCCGTGGGGCGAGGGATCTGGCCAGCCTTCATGCGGGTGACGCCGTGGCTTTCACACTGGTGGTTGACAAGGACTCCTCGTGGGCCGAAAACATCCGCGTGGTGGAATTTGACAGCGCCGAGCGCGACCCCATCCAGGCGAAGCGACTGAAACTTCTGGGATCGCTGCTGGAAAAGAACGCGGCCGTGGCGCTGTCGGCCGGCGACCCGGTTCCCGATTTCACCCTCACCGATCAGACCAACCATCCGGTGACGTTTTCCCAATTCGCGGGCAAAGTGGTGGCAATCAATTTCGTCTATACGCGCTGCCCGCTTCCCGACTACTGTTTCCGCCTCTCCAACAACTTCGGACAGCTCCGGAAGCGCTTCAGCGCCAACCCGGATTTGATCCTTTTGACGGTCACCTTCGACCCGGTCAACGACCAGCCCGACGTGCTGGCGCGCTACGCACAAATCTGGAAGGCCGACCCGCGGCGGTGGCATTTCCTCACCGGTCCGGTACCGGAGGTTCAGCACCTGTGCGCCCTGTTTGGGGTCGGCTACTGGCCGGACGAAGGGCTTTATACGCATGCATTGCATACCGCCGTGATCGACCGCCAGGGCAAACTCGCGGCCAATCTGGAAGGCAATCGATACACAGCGCAACAACTGGGTGACCTGGTGGAAACGGTGATCGGATGGCCCCAGTGACGGTGGGGCTCACGGTCCCCGCGCTGCTGCTCGGCTGCCTGGCGATGGGCCGCGCCGAGCAACCCTGTGCCCGCTGCCACGCCTCCGAAGTCGCCGCGTTCGAACGATCGCCGATGGGCAGATCCGTAGGCCCTCCATCGGTTTTTGCGGAAGGCCGCATTGTCCACAAACTGTCGGGGAGCACCATCACCATCCACCAGCGCGGCTCAGTGCTGGAGCATGGATTGGAGGAACGTGGTGTGGTTGCCAAATATCCCATCGCGTATTCCGTGGGGGCGGGCATCGTTGGATACAGCTACATGGTTCGACTGCGGCAATACCTGTTTCAATCGCCGGCTTCCTACTACACGCAAACCAAAAGCTGGGACCTGACGCCGGGCTACGAGACGGAGCCGCACCTCGATTTCACCCACCAGATCTCCAGCGGCTGCCTGTTCTGCCACACTGGCTCCGTGAACCTGATTGGGGGAACCGCGAACCAGTTCGGTGATCCTCCTTTCACGCCGATCTCCTGCGATCGATGCCATGGTTCGCCGGCCGCGCACCTCAAGAACCCGGTGGCAGGCTCCATCGTAAATCCCGCCAGGTTATTGACCCCGAGTAGCCGTGACAGCGTATGCGAGCAGTGCCATCTGGAAGGAGAAGTGAGGATTTTGAATCCCGGCCGCGATTGGTGGGACTTCCAGGCGGGTCAGGCGACCGAGAGTGTTTTTGTCACATACCTGAGGACTGCCGCTCCGGGCACGCTGCGGGCGGTGAGCCAGAGCGAGTTGCTGGCCCGGAGCCAGTGCGCCAGGCAAAGTGGCGGCCGCTTCTGGTGCGGCACTTGCCACAACCCGCACGGTGACCAGCAGAACCGGGCGCAGGCGCTCCGGCAGGTGTGCCTCTCCTGCCACAGCGATCTCTTCGCGGCGCGCGGCCGGCCGGCAGGTGTAGCCCACCATCGGGCAGCCGCCGAATGCGTGAGCTGTCACATGCCCCGCCTGCGGCCCACAAACGTGGCCCATTCCGCCATTACCGATCACAGTATTCCGCGCCTGCCGCGTGCGGCGCAGCCCGAAAGGGGTGGCGACAATCCCCAGCCGAAGGCGTGGCGCGAACCCGACGCCGCGGTGGTCCGCCGCGATCTCGGCCTGGCGTATTTCGATCTGGCGGCCAGCACGCACGCCGCGCCGGATCTGCAGCAGGCATATCAGATCCTTTCCCAGTTGCCCCCGCAAACGAGGCAGGATCCGGCTGTAGAAGCCGACCTGGGATCCGTCTTGTTAGCGGAAGGCGAGGCGCAGTTGGCCGTCCAGATGTTCGCGCGTGCGTCGGCGCAGGAGCCCTCTAACGCTCGATATTTATATTGCCTGGGAGCGGCGCTCGAACGTGCGGGCAAAATCGAGGAAGCGGTTAAGGACCTAAAGCGCTGTATTGAACTCGACCCGTCTCAGCCGGACCCTTACCTGGAGTTGGCCCAAGTCTATAAGAAAGCCGGCCGCGAAGCGGAAAGCCGCAGCGAGCTTCGGGAGTATCTGAAGTTCATGCCGCAGAATATTCAACTGCGATAATCGTCGGCGGCCTCTCTCTACTCTTGACAACTATACTTGCCAGCGGTATATTTATACCCAGTATAGTTTACGATGCACGATTCAAAACCAGATTCGCTGCTGCCGCTGCCGACGGCGGTTTTCCACATCCTGATCGCGCTCGCCGATCGCGACCGTCACGGCTATTCCATCATGCAGGATGTCGCAGCCAGGACCGGAGGCAAGGTGCAGTTGAGCGCCGGGACGCTGTATAGCTCGATCCGCCGCATGCTGGAGCAAGGACTGATTGAAGAACTGGCGGAAAGCCCCGACCCGTCGAGCACCGACGAGCGGCGGCGCTACTACCGGCTCACACGTTTCGGAAAGCGCGTGGCGGTGGCCGAAGTGGAGCGGCTGAACGCCATGGTGCAACAGGCGCGAGCCACCGGGCTGGTGCCGGGTTCCTGATTACTGCAACACGATGCGCGCCAAGAGTGCCTACAACGCGTTGCTGCACTGCTATCCGGCGGCTTTCCGGCACGAGTACGGCAATCAGATGCTGCTCATGTTCGCCGAGCAACTGGGCGAAGCCCGGCGAACGGGAGGCCGGCTGGAACCGGCCGCGTTGTGGCTACACGCCGCATCGGATGCATTGACCATCGCCCCGAAGGAGCATTGCCACGTGATACTTCAAGACCTGCGCTACGCACTGCGCACCATGGCGGCGAGCCCCGGTTTCACGGCCGTCGCCATTCTTTCGCTGGCCCTCGGTATCGGCGCCAACACCGCGATCTTCAGCCTGTGGAACGGCGTGCTGCACCGCTCGCTGCCTGCCGTTTACAAACCCGAGCAACTGGTGATGCTCTCCAATCCCGATGACGCGGGGATGTGGAGCGGCCAGTGGGACCCCCGCGCCGATGGTCCCCGGAGTTGGCTCACTTACGCCGAATTCGAGCAATTGCGGGACCACGCCGAGGGCTTCTCGTCGTTGATGGCCTCGCAAAGCAGCCTCGATTCCTGGCAAGTTCGGCTGGACGGCGGCGAGTGGGAAGAGGCGAGCGGTCGCCTGGTATCGGGTGGATTTTTTCAGGTTCTGGGCGTTAGCCCTCTGATCGGCCGGGTATTCACTACGGCCGAGGACCGTGCCGGCACGCCCTCGGTCGTCATCAGCTACAACTACTGGCAGCGCCGGTTCGGCGGCCGTCCGGACGTGCTGGGCAAGGCCCTCATCATGCGCAAAGCTGCGCTGACCATCATCGGCGTGGCGCCCTCCGGCTTCATCGGCGAAACCAACGGGCAGCAGCCGGATCTCTGGATCTCCATGCGCATGCAACCCTCCGTAATACCCGGCCGGGATTGGCTGCACGATACGCCTCCCTCGAAGGCGATGTGGCTCAATGTATTCGGACGGCTGAAACCAGCGGTGACGCCGGCCCGGGCGGAAGCCCAGGCCAACGCGGTGTTTCAGGCCGGCTTGGAATCGTTCTATGGCGCCGCCGCGTCATCATTGAACACCAACAGCATAGGCTTGAACACCAACAGCATAGGGGAGCGGCGGCACGACTTCCAGGATGAGCGTCTGCGAATCCGGCCGGGCGCGGGTGGAGCGTCGGAGACGCGCCATGACTTTTCGCTTTCGCTTACCGCGCTGCTGGCGGCGGTGGGTGTGCTGCTGTTGATCGCGTGTGCCAATCTGGCCAACCTTCTGCTGGCCCGCGGCGCTGCGCGCAGACCCGAAATCGCCTTGCGCCTGTCACTCGGCGCCAGCCGCGGCCGCTTGATTCGCCAACTGGTCACGGAGAGTCTCGCGCTCGCCGCCATCGGGGGCGTGGCCGGCCTCGGCGCAGCCTGGTTTCTCCACGGCGCACTGGTGCGGATGATGGCGGAATCCGACCGGCGTTTCCACATGAGTTTCGCGCTGGACCCGCTGGTGTTGGCCTTTGCCCTGGCGGCAACCCTCACCGCGGTGCTGTTGTTCGGCGTTTTTCCAGCCTGGCATGTCACCAAAGGCGACGCCGGAACGGCTCTCAAGGAACAGGGCCGCAACACCGGCTCGCTTGGCCGGCTCTCGACACGGGGGCCGCGTTCGGGCCGATTCCTGGTGAGCCTGCAATTGGCACTCTCCTTACCCTTGCTTGTTGGCGCCGGTTTGCTGGCGCGGACAGTCTACAACCTGCAGCGCGCAGACCTCGGCTATCCCGCGCAACGTCTGCTGCTGGTACGGGTGAATTCTCGCGAGGCGGGTTATGACGCCGCGCGCTTCGACAGCTTGCATCGAGAGCTGGCCGGACAGTTCCAGCGGATTCCCGGCGTGCGTGCCGTGAGTTTTTCGGAACTTGGCGTGTTCAGCGGAGGGAACTCCATTTCAGGGATCGAGGTGGAAGGCTACACGCCGAAAGAGGACCGCGACCGCCACTCCGCACTGGATGTAGTGGGCGCCGGATACTTTCGGGCGTTGGGTGTCCCCATCGCCATGGGACGCGAAATCCTGGAGAGCGACCATGCCGCGGCCCCGAGGGTCTGCGTGATCAATGAGGCCTTCGCCAAACGGTTCTTCGACCGGCGGAACCCCGTCGGCATGCGCATTACTTCGATTGGGGAAAAAGACCGGACGCCATACCAGGTGGTGGGCGTCGCCAAAAACGCGCACACCCACAGCCTGCGAGGCAACGTGGAGCCGCGCTACTTCGTGCCGGCAGCGCAACCTCCGTCCTCCGTGAGCAGCCCCACCTTTTTGATTCGCACGGCCACGGGAACCGCGCCAGTGATGGCGGCTGTGCGAAAGGCGATCCAGCGGGTGGACGCGGCGCTGCCGATCGAGTCCGCCCGGTCGATTGAAGAGCGGATGGCACCCCTGACGGCGCAGGACCGCACTACGGCGCAGCTCGCCGTGGCGTTTGGGTGCGCCGCGCTCACGCTCGCCGCTATCGGATTGTACGGTGTGCTCGGGTACGGCATCGCGCGCCGCAGGGGCGAAATCGCGGTCCGCATCGCCCTGGGAGCCCAACCTGGGCGCGTGGTCGCGATGATCCTCCGCGAGACCATTGGAACCGTCATAGCCGGGTTGGCACTGGGCGCGGGTCTGGCCTACACGGCTTCGCGCTTGATCGACAGCCGGCTTTACGGCGTCGCTCCGCAGGATCCGCCCACGCTGGCATTGGCGGCCGGGCTGCTGGTGTTGGTGGCGATCGGCGCGGCGTACTTGCCGGCGCGGAGAGCGTCGCGACTGGACCCAATGGCGGCGCTGCGTCAAGAGTGAAGGCGCTTGGAATGGGTTCCTGCACCCGGTGAAACCCTCCGGCAGGCCGCGTCTTCCACGCCGGCTTCCCGGCTTGTTAAGGTGAGAATAATCTCTATGAACGTGACACTCCCATTGACCGCGGAGGAAGAAGCGAACCTGATGGCTAAGGCGCGGGCCGAAGCCACAACTCCCGAAGCCCTGATTCGCACCGCTATTGAGCCTCTCGTCGCTGCGGACCCGCTGCAACCGGCTCATGCCGGGAAGGCGGAAACGCCGGATTGGGACAGGCGGCTGGAAGATCTGATTGACACGCTGCCCGATCTGCCGGTTCTGTCGGCGAGCGCTCTTACGCGAGAAGGAATCTACGCCGGGGACGACGGACAATAGTGGATCTTTTGATCGACACAAACATCCTGGTCCGCCGTATCAATCGTCACGATCCGCAATACCGGGACGTGCGCCACGCTCTCGAAGAGATTGCGCGGCGGGGCGACCGAATCTGCATCACTCCGCAGAACATGACGGAGTTTTGGAACGTTGCCACTCGACCGGCGAACAAGAACGGGCTGGCTCTGACGCCCTCACATGCCGATCGGATTGTCCGGCGCTTCGAAGAGAGCTTTCACTTCACTTGCTGCCGGACACGGCGGACATTTACGGGGAGTGGCGAAAACTGGTGGTGGCATTGGTGAGGTCGAAGCAATTCCGCCCACGGGACGCGACCCAGAGGGTCACGCCTACCGGTGGAACTGATCCCCCGGCCGCCAACCGGGCAGTTTGTCCTGGTTCGCCACATCGCGGCCCAGCAGGAAGCCGTAGACCGCCGCCTGCTCCAGCGCGGTGAAATCCCAATCGGGCTGAAACTCGTCTGAGGGCTGGTGGTAATGTTTGCTGTTGTACTCCTGGTAGGCCTGGGCGCCAAACCCGGCGGGCTTGCCGGCGAACTCGGTGGCATGCTCGATGCTGAACGCCGGAATCCCGACGTGCGCGAAGGAGAAGTGGTCGCTGCGGAAATAGTGGCCGGCCTCGGGCGTGGCATCGGGCGAAATCGCCAGGTTGAGCCGCCTGGCAATCTGCTGCGCCAATGGATAAACGGTGGTCCGCTCGGCGCCCGTAATCACTACGTCCTTGGCCCGGCCCCATGGATAGAGGGCGTCGTAGTTCAGATCCAGGGCGGTCTTCGCCGGCGGAATCAGCGGATGCGCGGCGTAATACTCCGAGCCCTTCAGCCCGCCCTCTTCCGCCGTCACCGCCAGAAACAGCGCCGACCGCTTCGGCTTTTGCGGCAGCGACGCCCAAGCCCGCGCCATCTCCAGCAGCACGGCGCAGCCCGTGGCATTGTCGATGGCGCCGTTGTAGATGCTGTCCCCGTTCACCGGCGTGCCGATCCCCAGGTGGTCCCAATGGGCGCTGTAGATCACGGCTTCGTCCTTCAACTTCGGGTCGCTCCCTGGGACGATGGCCGCCACGTTGCGCGTCTCCAAGTCACGGATTTTCGACACCAGATGCGCCCGCACCTGAATCCCCAGATCGATGGGTTTGAAATCGGGCTTCTCCGACGCCGCCAGCAACTCGTCGACGGTTTTGCCCGCGAGCGCCAGCAACTTTTCGCCGGCCTCGCGGCTGACCCACCCCTGCAGTGCGAGCGCCTTTTCGTTCGGCCCCACTTTCACGAAGGGCGCTTCCCGGCCCCAGGAACTGCGCACCACGTCCCATCCGTAGCTGGCCGTGTCTGTAGTGTGGATGATGATAACGCCCCGAGCGCCGCGCCGCAGCGCCTCTTCGTATTTATAGGTCCACCGGCCGTAATACGTCAGCGCGCGGCCGTCGAAGAATTTGGGGTTGTCGGATGGCGGCTCGTTAGTGAAGAGCACCAGAACCTTGCCGGTCACGTTCACGCCTTTGAAGTCGTCCCACTGAAACTCCGGGGCGGTAATGCCGTGGCCCACGAACACGGTCTCCGCCTCAAAGCGCGTGTCCGGCCGCTGGGTTCCGTTGACGCCCACGAAATCGTCGCCAAACTTCAGGTCCACGCCCTTGCCCCATACCGCCGCCCCCAGCGTGGAGTTCGGCTGCGTCTCCACCCCCACCAGCGGCACGCTTTGGAAGAAGGTACCGTTGTCGCCCGCCGGCTTCGCGCCCGCCAACGCCAGTTGAGTGGCGATGTATTCCGTGGCCAGTTGCCCGCCGCGCGTGCCCACGCCGCGGCCCTCCATCAGGTCGCTCGACAGGAACTTCGTGTGCTCCCGAATCCGCTCGGCGGAGAGGCCTCCCTCTTGGCCACCCTGCTGCGCCAGCGCGGCTGCCACAGCCAACACCGCTAACCCGATAGACTTTACCATCATTGCAATGATATCCTTGAAATTGACGGGACGCCGCCTGCCCCAGACCGAACTGATCACACCGAACTTATCACACCAGAGATGCCCGAACGAACGCTCACGCATTTGCGCGCTTTGGAAGCCGAAAGCATCCACATTCTCCGCGAAGTGGCCGCCGAATTCCAGCGCCCCGTTATGTTGTACTCCATTGGGAAAGATTCCTCGGTGATGGTGCGACTGGCGCAGAAGGCCTTTTACCCGGGCAAGCTCCCATTCCCCCTGCTGCACGTCGATACCACCTATAAGTTTCAGGAGATGATCGAGTTCCGCGACCGGTTCTGCGCCGAAATCGGCGCCCGCCTGATCGTCCATACCAATACCAAAGCCATTGAGGATGGGGCCAGCCCGTTCCGTCTGGGAACCCAGAAATGCTGCGGCCTGCTCAAGACCCGCGCGTTGCTGGATGCCCTCAACGAAGGCGGTTTCGACGCGGCCTTCGGAGGCGCGCGCCGCGACGAGGAGAAATCGCGCGCCAAGGAGCGGGTCTATTCGTTCCGCGATTCCTTCGGCCAGTGGGACCCCAAAGTCCAGCGGCCCGAGCTTTGGCACCTCTTCAACAGCCGCATCGACAAAGGCGAGAGTATCCGCGTCTTCCCGCTCTCCAATTGGACCGAACTGGACGTCTGGCACTACATCCATCTGGAGAACATCCCCATCGTGCCGCTGTACTTCGCCAAGCCCCGCCCCATGGTGGTGCGCGGCGAAACGCTGATCCCGATGGAGCATAACATGCCGCTGCTGCCGGGTGAAAAGCCGCAGACCGTGATGTGCCGCATGCGCTCGCTGGGATGCACATATTGCACGGGCGCGATCCGTTCGGAGGCCGACACGCTGCCCAAGATCATCGAGGAGATGATCCAGTTCCGCCGCTCCGAGCGGGAAAACCGCGTCATCGATCACGACCAGGAAGGCTCCATGGAGATGAAGAAGCGCGAGGGCTACTTCTGATGCGCATTGTGGGGCAGATTGGTAATCTGCGGCGGATTGTTAATCCGCCTCGCGATGCGCCAGCGAGCGTGCCCGTTGTGGCTGCCTTGCCCGCACCCTCCGGCAGGCGGATTACCAATCCGCCGCAGGTTAACAACCTGCCCCACAAGCCATGACCAGCACGCTGGAATCGCGCACCGCCGATTGGCTGGCCGCTACCGCGGAAACCGAACTGCTGCGCTTCACCACCGCCGGCAGCGTGGACGACGGAAAATCCACCCTGATCGGCCGCCTGCTCTACGATTCCAAGGGCGTCTACGAAGACCAACTCGCCTCTGTCCGCAAAGCTACCCGCAACCTCACCACCGGCGGCCTGGACCTTTCGCTGCTCACCGACGGCCTGCGCGCCGAACGCGAGCAGGGCATCACCATCGACGTTGCCTACCGCTACTTCTCCACCCCACGGCGCAAGTTCATCATCGCCGACACGCCAGGCCACGAGCAGTACACCCGCAACATGGCCACCGGCGCCTCCACGGCCAACCTTGCCATCGTCCTGATTGACGCGCGCTACGGCGTGCTTCCGCAATCGCGCCGCCACGCCTACATCGCGTCGCTGCTGGGTATTCCGCACATCGTGGTGGCGGTGAACAAGATGGACCTGATGGACTTCCGCGAGGACGTCTTCAACGCCATTCAGCGCGACTTTCAGGCCTTTGCCAGCCAACTGGAAATCGGCGACCTGCAGTTCATCCCCATCAGCGCGCTGGATGGCGACAATGTGGTCCGGCACAGCACTCGTACGCCCTGGTACCACGGTCCGGCGCTGCTGGAGCACCTGGAAACGGTTCCGCTCTCCGCCGATTATAACCTCACGGACATGCGCTTCCCGGTGCAGTACGTGATCCGCCCGAACCTGGATTTCCGGGGCTTTGCGGGGGAGGTGGCGTCCGGCGTGATTCGCCGCGGGGATGCGGTCACCGTGCTGCCCTCGGGCCGCACCAGCCGGGTAAAATCCATCGTTACGTGGGATGGCGAACTGGAAGAGGCATTCGCCCCTATGTCGGTGACGGTCTGCCTGGAAGACGAAATCGATATCAGCCGCGGCGATATGCTGGTTCACGCGGACAACGCGCCCCACGCGGGCCGGCGCTTCGAAGCCAGCGTGGTCTGGATGAACGCCGAGCCCTTGGAACCCAACCGGCCCTACCTGTTGAAGCATTCCACCCAGACGGCCCAGGCCCGTATCCGCGAGATCCGCTACCGAGTCGACGTCAATTCCCTGGCCCACCAGCCGGTGAGCCAGTTGCAGCTCAATGAGATCGCGGTGGTCAGCGTGGAGACCCAGCGCCCCCTGTTTTTCGACCCCTATCGCAAGAACCGGGCTACCGGCGGCTTTATCCTGATCGACCCCATCACTAACGAAACCCTGGGCGCCGGGATGATCGAGCAGGCGGTCAGCGCGAGCGCACCCAAGGGACGGGTGACGGCCTCCGAACGCGCCGCCGCGCGCGGCCATGCGGCCTTCGCGATTTGCCTCGAAGCCGGCCAGCAGGATTTGGCATACGCCCTGGAGCGCCTGCTCTTCGACCATGGCTGCATGGTGCAGGTGATCGAAAAAGCCGAAAACCTGCGGCAGGCGGTGCGCACCTGCCATGCCGGCGGCCTGATCGCGATCGTGGTTCCCGCCGAGCTCGCGGACGGGCAGACCGTTCGAGAAGCCCTTCCACCCGGCCGCGTCGTGCTGCCGGATTCGGCTGCGGCACCTCAGGCTGGGCTCTTGCCGCGCCGCCCGGATATTCCGCCGGCTGGCACGGCGGCCGAAGCAGCCCGGCGGATTCTGAATCAACTGGACGGGCTGGGCCTCATGAGCGCTTCGCAACCTCCGTTGACCGGCGGCGCCGGGATTTAGAATTACTGCTTGCTTATAGTGCGTGGGCGGGCGTGCTCTTGTCTCCGTGGCGGGCTGTACGGAGTTCGGTTCGTCCTGACGTTTGCTGTTTTTGTCTGTAACGTAACTTCAATCGCCGCGCGAACCAGAATACGGTAGCCCGATATGTAATTATTAGTACCTAGCTACCCATGGTGCCCGACATGCTCTTAACCTGACAAGTGATAAACATCACGTACGTGTTGGCGGCCGGCCAGCCCCAATCCGCCATGTCGAGCGTCGAGAATGTGCTCAGCCGGGGATTGATGTGATGCTCCGCCGACGGCGCTCCTGGCGCCAATCCATCAACTCAACCGGCCTGCGGCGTTCCGAGCTGGTTTCGATTGATGTAGCAAATGAATGAGGCTGCTTATGGTGTCCGCCAGCACTAAAGTTGAACTTGGTTGCCGAATCCGCCATTGACTCCCCCAGGTTAAGTCTTGTACTATCATCCAAGACTGGATTTGTGAAGTAAGAGTTGATTGGTAAAATTGGGTGCCTCCCTAAAACGGCAATGAAGTATCTGGGTTCTACTCGACATGACAAACTGGTTCTTGGTTCGGAAGGTTTTACCTAAGGACAACCGCATATGACACCAACCATTCGCAAAGTTTTAACCTTGACCGCCGTGCTGCTGGCCTTCTCAACGGTTGGCATGGCTTCTCCGGTTTCTCCAAATGCCACTTTCGGGTTTATTCCACTCGGCACCGTAACGATATCGCCGGGTGCGAATCTGCTGACTGCGACCAGCATCACACTGCCCTCCAGTGAGCTTATCAATACTGTCCCCCCAACGGCTTTCGGTATCACGAATGATTTTGCAGGGTTATTGGCCCCCGGTGACGTGACGGCCCTGAACCCCCTGACCCTCAATCTGACGAGCGGGCCCGTCGCGATGCCCAACTTGATTCAGTTCCCGGGCTCGGATCGTTTCAGCTTCAGCCCGGCAACGGAACAGGTCGTCTTTACCCCTGGGGCCGCCGGCGCCAGCGCGGTCAGCGTGTTCTTTCTAGGCACTTTCCACGATACGACCAATGTCTTTAGCGACGCTCCGGCCAGTGTGGCATTGTCCTTTAACCAGCCTGCAGTGGGAGGGGCCCTCAACGGCAGCGCCACTTTCTCCACGCCGCCCCAAGCGTTTATTTCCTCAGTTCCGGAACCGGGCTCTATGTTCCTGCTGAGCTCGGCGCTGGTCGGCCTGGTCCTCTTCGGCCGCAAGCGGTTGGCCCGTTAACTCTCCTGTTCCTTTGCTGAAAACGCCGGAGCCCCCAAGGTGCTCCGGCGTTTCTGCTTTTCACGCCTGAATTTTCGCTCCCCCCGCAGCTTTCGCCCCCGAACCGTGTTTTCCTAAGGTTAATGCGACTTTTCCTGTTCGTGATGGCTGCGGCCGCCGCCTCGGGCCGTGGCAGTCTGCCGATTGCATTCGAGCCCAACCGGGGTCAGGCGCCGGCGGATGTGGAATACCTTTCGCGCGCCGGCGGGTACTCGCTGGCGCTGCAATCCGGCGCCGCTACCTGGATTGGGCGCGGCTCCCGCATCACCGCCAGCCTCACCGGCGCCCGCCACAGTCAGCCCGAACCCGAAGCCCCACTGCCGGGCGTCGTTAATTACGTGGCACGCGACCCGGCGGCCGCCCACACCGGCATCCCCACCTACGGCCGCGTCCGCTACCGGCAGGTTTACCCAGGCATCGACGTGGTCTACTACGGAAGCGCCAACTCCGTCAACCCAGACCGCCTGGAGTACGATTTCGTCATCGCGCCCGGCGCCGACCCGCGGCAGATCCGGGTGCGCTACCAGGGCACACGTGGGATTCATCTCGATCCGGCCGGCGACCTGGTGCTGGCAAGCTCCATGGGCACGCTCCGCCAGCATCGCCCCCGGGTCTATCAGGAAATCGACGGCGCGCGCCGCGAGGTGGCTGGCCGGTATGTGCTGCGGGGCAACGCAGTCCGCTTCGAAATAGCCTCTTACGACCACAGCCGCCAGCTTGTGATCGACCCGGTCATCACCTGGGCCAGCTACTTCGGCAGCGCCAACGCGGACAGCGGCGAGGCCGTGGCCGTGGATTCCACCGGCAACATCTATCTGGCCGGGTCCACCATCTCGTCGGCGGGCGACATCAATGCGTATGTCGCAAAGTTGAACCCGACCGGCACCACCGCCATCTACACCACCCCCTTTCCGGGCAGTTCCGATGACCTGGCTCACGCCATCGCGGTGGACTCCACGGGCAGCGTCTACGTTGCCGGGGAGACATCCTCCTCCGATTTTCCCGCGGACGGCACCTACATCAGTAAGACCGCCTCGGCCGGCACTCCGCACGCCTTCATCAGCAAGCTGGACCCGACCGGCCAGATGCTGCTCTACTCCCACTACGTAGCGGGTGGGGGCAGCGAAATTGCCTACGGGGTGGCTATCGATTCAGCCACCAATGCGTACGTCACCGGGGCCACCAATTCCGCGGATTTTCCCGTAAGCACCGGCGCGGCGCAAACCACCAGGCCCGGGGGTATCGAGGCGTTCGTCATGCGCTTCGATTCCACGGGCACGCGCACCTACGGCACCTACCTGGGCGGCAGCGGCTCCGATTATGGCTTCGCCATCGCGGCCGATTCCTCGGGCAATGCTTTTGTCACCGGGCAAACCAATTCCACCAATTTTCCCGTTACTTCCTCCGTCTACCAGTCGCGGATTTCCGGCGGCTACGATGCCTTTGTGACCAAGCTATCGCCTGGCGGCGCCGTGGTCTTTTCCACGTATCTTGGCGGCTCCGGAGACGATATCGGCAGCGGCATCGCTGTGGATCCGAGCGGCGCGGCGTACATCGCGGGCGAGGCGGGCTCGGCCGATTTCCCCACGCTTCACGCTTACCAAAAGACCTTCGGCGGCGGCAGCGGCGATATTTTCGTGGCCAAGTTGAACGGCGACGGTGCTTCGCTGGCCTACGCCACTTTTCTCGGCGGCACGGGTGAGGACTCGGCCACCGCGATCGCCATCGATAGCGCCGGCAACGCCTATTTCACCGGCAACACCACATCCGGCGACCTGCCGCTGGCCAACGCCTTTCAAACCTCCAACGCCGGTGTGGTGACGGCCTTTGTGGCGGCGCTCGATTCCACCGGCTCGGTACTGCTCTTCTCCAGCTATCTGGGCGGCGCGGGCGGCGCCAGCGCATCCACGGTCGGCGATTCGGGCAGCGCGGTGGTGATGAACTGCGCGTCGGGCCTGGTGGTGGCGGGGACCACATCGTCCACCGATTTCCCGACCACGGCGGGCACTTTCGCCACCGCGTATCTGGGCGGCGGCAGCGACGCCTTCCTGGCGAAAATCTCGGCCGGTGGAACGCCCGCGCTGGCCTTGGGCGGTGTATTGAACAGCGCCAGCAATGGGGTTGGCCCCGTGGGGCCGGGCTCGCTGGTCACCATCTATGGCAGCAGCATGGCCGTGACCACGCAGACCGCGTTGTCCGCGCCCTGGGGCATCAATCTGGCGGGCGCCGGCGTCGCGGTCAACGGCGCGGCGACCCCTATCTACTACGCCAGCCCCAGCCAGATCAACATCCAGTTGCCGTATGAGACCAAGCCCGGCGTGTCCAGCCTTACGGTTACTACACCGTGCGGCGCCAGTGCGCCGGTATCGTTTCAGGTGGCGCAGGCCGCGCCGTACATTTTCCAGCGGGCCGATGGCACCGCCATCGTGCAAAACCAGGACTTCGGCATCAACGCGTCTGGCAGCGGGGCCAAGGCCGCGAGCGTGGTCACGGTTTATCTTACCGGCATCGGCCCGTTGGACAACCCGGTTCCCACGGGCGCCGCCGCGCCCACGTCAACGCTCTCTCGCGCCACATTGCCGGTGCGCGTAACCATCGGCAACTTCGATACCGCGGTGCAGTTTCTCGGGCTGACTCCGGGATTTATTGGCCTGGCGCAAGCCAACCTTGTGGTGCCGAACCTGAGCCCCGGCCAGTACCCCATCGTCATCAGCGTCGGCGGCATCCCCAGCAACCCCGCCACGATGTTCGTGCAGTGAGCGGCGCTGGTAGCACAGGCATTTGCCCGCCGCGCACTCCCTGACGGTCGTGGCTCTGAATGAGCCGCGTGCAGAGCCGTGACCGTCAGGGAGCGGTGCCTTGACTCCTGCCTTCTGTCTCCTGTCCTCTGTCTCCGTAGGTGGTCTTCCTCACATCGGCCAACCGTTTGCATTGTCCCTTGTTGAGGAGATATTGCGAATATGAAAGCGCCCCTGTTAATGCTTCTTGCCCTTGGCTGTCTGCACGCGCAGATTCCGAATCCGACGCAGCAGCAACCCACACAAAAACCCGTAGTTACCGGCCAGCCCATGCCCATCTTCCGGGTCACCGTTGTCTCGCGCACCACCAAGGCCATCAACTATCACCATCGCAATGGCTCCACTCATATCGATTTCCGCGGCACCGAACTCATGCCCCTGGCGAAGGGCCAGGCGACCGTGGACAGCCGCATGGGTTCCACCAAGATTGACACCAGCCTGCAACACATGTCCCCCGCCAGCCAGTATGGCCCCGAGTACATGACGTTCGTATTGTGGGGTATCACACCGGAAGGCCGGCCCACCAATCTGGGCGAAATGGTTCTGGAAGGCGACCACGCCAAATTGCTCTCCACTACCGACCTGCAAAGCTTCGGCCTTATCGTCACTGCCGAACCGTATTTTGCGGTCACGCAGCCCAGCGACGTGGTAGTGGCGGAGAACTTTCTGCGCACCGACACCACCGGCACCATCGAACAAGTGGAAGCCAAGTACGAACTGCTGCAGCGCGGCCAGTACGTGCTGAACCGCTCGCAATACCAGCCAGTCAAAGTGGACCCAAAAGGTCCGCTGCAACTGGCCGAAGCCCGCAACGCAGTAGAAATTGCACGCATGGCAGGCGCCGACCACTACGCTGCCGAGACCTTCCAGAAAGCCCTGGTCGACCTTCAGAACGCCGAGGACTTCCTGCGTAAGAAAGGAATGGATCGCAAGACTTCGGAAACCAATGCGCGCGAAGCCGCCCAAATGGCGGAGGACGCGCGCATTATCACCTTCCGCAAGATCCGCGAAGAACAGTTAGCCAAT
Organism: Candidatus Acidiferrales bacterium; assembly: GCA_035570275.1. Lineage (GTDB taxonomy): Bacteria > Acidobacteriota > Terriglobia > Bryobacterales > Bryobacteraceae > DATMNI01. The sequence continues at coordinate 18,533 of DATMNI010000247.1, forward strand.
GAGCGCGCCGCCGCCCAACAGCGGGAGTCCGAAGCGCAAGCGCGGGCGAACGCCGCCGCCGAGCAGTCCAGGCTGGATGCCGAACGCCGTGCCCAGGCGGAAGCCGACCGCCGTGCCTCGGATCAGGCTCGCGCCCAAGCCGAAGAGGCGCAGAGACAGGCCCAACAGGCCACGGCCCTCGCCACGCAGGAAAAGGCCGCCGCCGATGCCGCCCGCGCCGCCGCACTGCTGCAGCAGCAAGCCGCCCAGGCCGATGCCGACCGCGCCCGCCTGATGGCGCAAAAAGCCGAAACCGAAAAAGCCGAACTGCGGGAACGGTTACGCGCGCAGTTGAATGCGATCCTGGAAACCCAGGAAAGCGCGCGCGGCCTCATTGTGAACATTTCGGACGTGCTCTTCGATTTCAATAAGTACACGCTCAAGCCCGGCGCTCGTGAAAAACTTGCCAAGGTTTCCGGGATTCTGCTCGCCTACCCAGGGCTCAAGATCCAGTTGGAAGGCCACACCGACAGCATCGGCAGCGAAGAGTACAATCAGAAGCTCTCTGAAGAGCGGGCCGAGGCCGTGCGTGAGTATCTGGTGGGCCAAAGCGTGCCTGGCAACACCATGACCGCGGCCGGATTCGGCAAGAGCAGCCCGATCGCGTCCAACGACAACGCAGCCGGCCGGCAGCGCAACCGCCGCGTGGAAATGGTGGTTTCCGGCGAGCCGATCGGCATCGGTTCCTTGCAGTAAGCAGTAGCACAGACCTCCTTGGCCTGTGTTGTTGCCTGTAGGACAGGCCATCGTTCCTGGTGGCCTGTCGCGGGGGGCGGCTCCGTCGCGGGGAGCGGCAGACGACCAAAACCGATCGCCCGCCCCACCGGAGCGGCAGACGACAAGAACTGATCGTCGGCCCCACCGGAGCGGCAGACGACAAAAACCGACCGTCCGCCCTACGGAGCGGCAGACGACAAAAACCGATCGTCCGCCCCACCGGAGCGGCAGACGACAAGAACTGATCGTCCGCCCCACCCGGGCGGCAGACGACAAAAACCGATCGTCCGCCCCCACCCGGGCGGCAGACGACAAAAACCGATCGTCCGCCCCACTCAGAATATCTTCAACCTTAGAAACTTCTTCGGATTCTCCCGAAATTCCCTGGCTTCCCCCTGCATTTCCTTGGCCGCGCCAGTCAGGTTTTCGTAGATCGCCGAAGTGATCATCATGGGACTCGCGTTGAACTCGTCCACCCGCTGAATCAGCGACGCCACCTGCCGGTTCCAATCGCTATAAGCCTGCTCCGAATTCAGTATGGGCGCTTTCCCAAGTTCCGCAATCGTGCCGCGCAGCTTTCCCAGACGGTCCCTCATTTCTTCATATTGAGCCGGCGAGCGCAGAAGTTTACCCGCAGTGCCCTGGCCCGCCTGCCACTGTGCCAGCCGGTTGTCGAGCGCCGCCAGGGGAGCGTGGATCTGCTGGAAGAGGCGGTCGGTGTACAGTTCCCGGCCCATCGCGTCGTGCGTATTGGCCACCGCTTTGACGGCGCGCTCCACCTCGTCAACCCGCGCCAGCAAGTGCCGGTAGATCTGGTCGCCGTTCACGAATTCTCCCACCCGGCTCTTGCCCTGCTCGATGTCCTGGAGCATCGCGTCGATGCCATTCACGGCCTTCAACTGTTCTTGAAACTGCTCGATGTCCAGGGTCTTCAGCAACTCCTCGGATCCCTTGTAGCGGATTTCGCCGTTGGGCCGCACGTGGTCCGCCCCGACGCCGCCGGTGATGGCGACGAACTTATCGCCTACCGCCGTTTCCGAAGCCACCTGCGCCGTCGAATCGGGCGCGATGCTCGACAGGCGTTCCTGTTCAATGCTCATCGTCACCTTGACGATTCGTTTGGGGTCGCTGGAACCCGAAAGCTCCACCGACGCCACCTTGCCCACACCGATCCCGTTGACCCGTACCGGCAGCCCCGCCAGCAGCCCCGTGGCGTCCGGAATATACAAGTAAAGAGTCGACTTGGGCTCGATCAGAGTGCCTCCCGTCAACAGGAACGCAAGGGTGCCCAGGATCAGCAGCGCCACGATGGTGACGGCTGAAACCCGGAACTTAGCCCAGGAAACACGTCGAGCCGATGGCATTCACTCGGATTGTACCGCGACAACACCCGGCATCGCGGGTTATAATAGCGTCGTCGGTTCGAACAGCGAGGCAGGGTTATGGATTCGTTAGGCATGCCGGAACTACTGGTGATTCTCGGAGTCGCCGTTCTGTTGTTTGGCGGGAAAAAGATCCCGGAGTTGGCCAAAGGCCTGGGCGAGGGTATCCGCAACTTCAAGAACGCACTCAAGGGCGAACCCGAAAAGCCGGACGAACCCGAAAAGCCCGCCGAAGCCGCCAAGCCCGCCGCAGTCGAAGCCGGAAAGGTGTAGACGCGGAAAAGGGTGCGCTGGCAGCGTAGCACCTGGCGAAAATCTGGCGCGAAAATCTGGCGCGAACGGCTACTCCAACGCCTTAGTCACAGCCTCGCTTACTTTTGGCAGTTCGCATCCCGGGCTTAAGTGCCCGCAATCGCTACCCAATTCCACCGTGACGGCATGCAGCAGCCGCGCCAACTCCAGCGCCGGCAGTGGGTTCACCATGTGGTCCCTGGAAGCGGCCACCACCGTTACCTTGGCCTTCACGGTGCTCGCCGCCCGCGCCATGTCTCCGCCGAACTGGCGGAAGATATCGAGGCCGATCATGGCCTGCAACTGCCTATACCAGTCGTTTGTGTCCATGCCTTCCAGCGTGGCCTGCTCGGCCGCCGCCAGCACGCCGGCGAAGTCCTTCCCGCGGTTTTGCTCCACATAGTACGCCGGCGTTGTAAGCGCCAGGTTGTGGATATCGGACACCGTGCGCATTGCCGCCACCGGCCGTTTGCTGTAATTGCCGCCCTGGAAGTTCGCGTCGCCATCGATGGCGTGCAGTTCCGCCTCCCAAAGCAGCAGATCGTAAGGTGTCAGCTTGGGACTACCCACGATGGGCACGGCGCGCTCCACGAAATCCGGGTGGGCCACGATCCACTGAAAAGTCTGCATCCCGCCCATGGAGATGCCGAGCACTCCGTGCAGGCGCCGCAGGTGCAGGACCTCGGTGACCAGGCGATATTGCGATTCCACCATGTCGCGGATGGAAAACTTCGGAAACTTCATCCGCGGCTGCGCCGTGCTGTTCGAAGGAGACGACGAAACGCCGTCTCCAATGGCATCCACCGCGATCACGTAATACCGCCCGCTATCGACGATCTTTCCGTGCCCGATATTTTCCGCCAGTTGCTGGCTGGTACCGCTGAACCAGGTCGGGAACAGGACGGCGTTGGATTGCGCTTCATCCAGCCGTCCGTAGGTACGGTAGCCAATCCGGCAATCGCGAATCGATTCACCCGATTCGAGCCGGAAATCGCCCAGGCGGCCAAACCGGAGATCGCCATCCTGGGCGGGCATCTGGGCCGCCAGCGCGCCGGCGGCCGAAGTCATCAATAGCCACGTTCGAAGCATACTTCAAGGGTTATACCACGTCCGCATTTCCTGCTAATGTGTATGGCTTGGAGCCGAGTTTGAAGATCCGATCCCGAAAATTCGAAGGCCGCTGCGCCAGACACAAACGCTTCAACCCCGGAGTGGACAGCCGCGGCGCAATCAAAGGCGGCTGCCTGCGCTGCAACCTCCTGTTTGACATTTGGGAGACGTCGATGAAGTTGAACCAGTTGATTCGCAAGTTCGACCCCAACTACGACGATTTGAAAAAGCCGCTCGCCCCCAATGGTCCGGTACACGACCCGCGCCAGATGAGCCTGATTGTGGATTGAATGTGTGGGACAGGATGGCAGGGGCACCCTTTGAGTCCGGCGGATTGGCAATCCGCCTTTGCGTTTGGACGAGTCCCTGCGGGCAAGGGCCCCAAACCCGGACGGGCTCGCTGCCGCATCGCGGGGGCGGATTAACAATCCGCCGCAGGTTAACAACCTGCCCCACAAAGCTACTTGGCCAGGACTACGCGGCCGGGGCCCGGCTCGGGGGCGGCCTGGCCGCTGGTGCGGACCCGCGCCACTACTGCCAGCGCGGCCACATAAAACAGGCTGCCGATGATCAGGGTCTGTACCAGGCCGAGGTAAATGGCGCAGACCAGCGCGCCTACCGAACCGAAGACGCTGGAGGCGGCGTTGAGAGACCAGGCCCACCGAACCGAGGGCGCGTGCCACTCTTCCAGGCGCTTCAGACCGACCGGGAAGGGCATGCCCATGACGAATCCCACCGGTGCAATCAGCGCCACCGTCATCGCCATCTTCCAGCCGATCGGCAGCCAGACCAGGGCGGAAAGCAGTGACCCGACCACCACGCCCAGCAGCGCCGTCAGCAGCGCCACCGAACCCAAGGCTTTGATCAGGCGGCCTTCGTCCTTGCCCAGCAGGCGGCGGCTGAAGTTGCTGCCGAGGCCGCTCGAAACCAACATGGAAAAGACCACCACCGCCAGCGCATAAGTGGGGTGCCCAAGGAACAGCACGAATTTCTGGATCAGCCCGACTTCGATCAGGATGTAGCCGGCGCCGATGAACAGGAAATAGAGCAGGAACCCGCGGACGCCGCGGTGCGGAGGCAGACGCGTGCCCAGGACCAACGGCGGCGCCACCATGATCAACACCGTTGCCACCATGCTGATGGCCATCAGGGTGAAGAGCAGGGGCACGGCCTTGTTGATCTTGTAGTCGGCGGTATCCCGGGCGGCATTCTTCAGGAAGTCCCACAAATCGCGCGGCTGCACGGTGTAAAAAAAGAACGGGCGGTTGTCGCTGACCGGTGTGATGTCGAAGGCGTAGTTGCGCTCGTACTGGTCGGGGTTGGGGCTCAGCAGCAGGTCGTGAAACGGGTTCTGGATTTCAAGGCCCGGATAGTAGATCGCCTCCAGGCGGCCATCGCGCATGGCTTCCCGGGCGCGCCCGATATCCTCCTGGCTAAAGGGCTTGCGCGAAATCAGGACGGTATCCTGCGCGCCCCATCCCTGAACCGAACCTTGGCGGGCCACAATTACGTGACGCCAGGCTTGGTTTCCGCCCAGTTGGTTGAGGGCTTCGAGTTGGTTCAGAGCCTCGATGGCCAGCGAAATCAGGCGCAGCGATTCGCGGGGCGGCTGCAGGCCCCAGCGGGTAATGGCCAGGATGCCATCGCTCGACAGGTGCGAAAGGTAATCGCGAAAGGCGTCGCTGGTGTAGAGATTGTTTTCGGAAAGCGCGAAGGCGCCGGCGGCGGTGGCGGCCCATGTGTCCACCAGAGTTGCCTGCAGCACCTGGTACTTTTCGCGGCTCCGCCGCACGAAGCTGCGGCCGTCTTCCACCTCGATGCGCACCCCCGGCCGCTGGTAGAGACCGTGGCTCATTTGCAGGAACTTGTCCTGCATTATGGTTCGGGCGATGATCCCGTTGATTTCCACGCCGGTGATGTCGCGGCTGCCGGAAGTCCAGGCGCGGGCCACATCCCAGCCGCCGCCCGGGCCGATGATGAGGGTTTTGGCGGCGGGGCGCACGCGGTAGGGAAGGGCGGGCCCCATGTCGAGCAATTGGTGGCGCTCGTCCTGGGTGAGGTGGTCCAGGTCGTAGGTGAAAATGCCGGTGGCGGCGTCGGCGTCAATCACGATAGAGACCTCGGAAGAGCCGGGGGCCTGCACCACCCCGATGCGCGAGAAGCTGTTCCACGCGTGGAAGGATTCGTTGGCGATGAGATGGTCCTTGGCGTGGCGGACTCCGAGGACGGAGCCATCGTGATTATAGACGAGGAAGGCCACCAGGATCAGCGCCAGCGCCACGCTGCCGGCGCGACCGGCCACGGATCCGGCCAGGCTGTGCCAGATTGCCGCGGCGGCGGCGAAGATGGCGGCGGCGGCGATGACGGTACCGGGGCCCTCCACCAGGGTCAGCAGCGCCAGCAGGAGCAGACAACCGATGGCGGCGCCCAGCAGATCGAAAAAGTAGACGCGGTTGACCTGCTCGATGGTTTCCGAGATGGCGAGCGAAACGACGGCGCCGGCTACCAGAAACGGCAGGGCGGTGGTGAAGTAGATGAGGGCGAGATACCAGTTGGACGGTTTGTCCTGCTGCGCCAGGATCACGCAGAGCGCCAGCAGCACCAGCAGGCTGTTGAAAGCGCTGAGGCGGCCGAGCCGGGTAAACAGAGGCGCCTTCCAGCCAGCCACCACATACGAGAAAACGCCGCCCAGCCCGAGCCCGAACAGCGCGATCGAGATGGCCAGGAAGGCGAAGTGGTAGTAGAAGACCACGGAGAAAATGCGGGTGAGGGACAACTCAAGCAGCAGCGTCGCCATGGTGGTCAGCCCGACGCAGAGGTAGACCTCACGCCATTGACTGGGCGATGGTTTTGCGGAGTTCAAGCTTTTATGATAAACGAGCGGGCAAATAGCTATCAGCCATCAGCTTTCAGCTCGAACCTGGCGCACGCGCCGGTCCTCGGGGTTTAGCTGACTGCTGATCGCTGATAGCTGATAGCTATTTGCCCGCCTTACCCCAGCCGGCCGATCATCTGCTGGATCTTGTCCTTCTCTTCCTTCCCGGGATTGTATTTCAGCGCTTCTTTCAACTGTTCCAGAGCGCGCGACCGGTCGCCCTTCTGCTGGAGCGCCATCGCCAGGTGATAGTGAAAGGTGGACTGATTCGGTTGCTTCACAACCAGATCTTTGAAGATCTCAATGGCGTTGTCGGACAGGTTCTTCTTCAGATAAATCCAGCCCAAGGTGTCCGAAATCTCCGACAGGCTGGGGAGCAACTGCTTGGCGCGAATGGCTTTGGTCAAGGCGTCGTCCAGATCGCCGCCGTTTTCGGCTATCAGGAAGGCCAGATTGTTGAGCGCCACGCCATTGTTTGGATCCATCTTCAGGGTGGCCTCGTACAACTGCCTGGCCTCATTCCTGCGCCCTCCCGCGTCTAACGCCAGGGCCAGAGTGCTCAATACGACGATGTTGTCGGGCATTGTCTCGCGAGCTTTTTGCAAAGCCTGTATGGCGTTACCCAGATCGGCCTTGCGGCGGTAAGTTTCGCCCAACCTCAGGTAAACGTCGCCTTGGGCTTTGGAACCTTTCTCGGTGTTTTCCAGAACCTTTTGGAAGGAGCTGATCCCCAGGTCGAACTTGCCCGCGCGCACCGCGGTGTTACCGAGCGCCAGCAGGAAATCCACCCGGTTGGGCGCCTTGTCGGCTTCGGCCTGCAGCAGCGCCAGGGCCGCTTCGGTTTTGTTCTGGGCCATGTTGGTTTCGACAATGCCCATCAGGCCGCGCGAGTTGGCCGGGTTGAGCTGATAGGCGCGCCGGAAGGCATCTTCGGCTTCCTTATAGCGGTTCTCGGCCAGATTGACCACGCCCAACTGGAACAGCACGTCGGGAGAGCTGGGGTTGACCTTCAACATGGCATCCAGCATCCCACGGGAGTCGCCGAACTTGCGTTCACCCATGAGCGCCGCCGATTCGATCAACCGAGCGTTGATGTTACCGCGGTCGTACTTCAGCACGTCCTCGGCTGTCTTCAGCGCCGCGTCGAACTCGCCGTGCGCGACCTGCAACTGGGCCATGGCCAGACGGGCCATGATGTAGTCGGGACGCAACTCGATGGCTTTGGCGAACTGCTGCCGGGCCTGTTCCCACTCCCTGCGCGCGGCATGCGCCCGTCCCAGGTTGTAGTGCGCTACCGGGTTGTCCGGCGCCCGCGTCACCACCGCCTGCAGTTCGGCCAGCGCCTTGGATATGTCGCCCTTATCCAGGAGGAAAGTGGCCTGCAGACCGAGGGCGTCATTATCATTGGGATCGGCTTTCAGAATCTGCGCGTTGATTTCGGCCGCTTCGCTTCGTTTGCCCTGCCGCATCATCACTTCGATGATGCGCTTCTGGTAGGTCGATTTCTTCCTCGCGTCCTTGGCGATGCCCTCTCTGTATTCCTTGATCGCCTGGTCGCCATCGCCCATGCGCAGGTAGAAATCGCCTACCGTCAAGTAGGCCTGGTCAAAATCCTTGGCGTGCGACTTGATCTGAGAGAGCACCGTCACCATTTCCTCGCGGCGCTTCTCCCCATAGAGATGCAGCGCCAGCAGGGTGAGGAAAGCGAACTGCTTGGGGTTGTTCTGGAAGGCCAGCTTCAGAACCTGCTCGCCCTCGTCTTGCTTCCGCTGGAAGACCAGCAGGCGGTACAACTCCGTGTACGCCGGCTGGTAGGTCTTGTCCCTTTCGATCACCCCGCGGTACAACTGCTCAGCGCCGGCGGCGTCGGCCATGGCGGCCAGAGACCGGGCCAACTGCATGGAGACGCCCTGTTGGTTGGGCTTGATCGAATCGGCCTTGCGGTATTCCTCGGTGGCCGATTTGAGAAACGCCAGGCCATCCTGATTATTGCGGCCCTTGAAGGCTTCGGTTGCCTTCCCATAGTTCAAGTCGCCGAGTAACCGGTGGGCGTCAAACGAATTGGGATCCCTCTTGAGAAGCTCGGCCGTGAAAGTCTTCACGTCTTCCAGGTAGGTCGGATCCCGGGCCGCAAGGTAGATTTCCGAGAGCCTGACCACCGCGTCCCAGTGATCGGAAGAGTCCTTCGAAACCAGTTCCACGGCACGGCGCAGTTGAAATACCGCCCCGCCGTAATCGCCGCTCCGTAGCGACGTCAGCGCCAGTTTGTAATAGGCGGCACCATATTTTGGATCGGTCTTGATGGCATTGCGGTATTGAATGGAGGCTTCCCGGTAGCGGGCCTTCTCGAAATACTTGTTACCGCTTTCGAAGTAGCGTTTCTTGACGACCTGAGGGTCGCGGCTGCAAGACACCAGCCCCATCAGGGCTACCACCAGAATCGCAATGAAACGTAAGGAGCGCATGGATCTCTCTTCGACTGATTTTCTTCTTAACTTTAAGCCGACGCCAAACCCGATACCAGGGGGCGGCCCTATGAGAATGTACCACAGAGAACAGTTATCAGTTATGTAATGTACTACTCCACCCAGACCTTGGGTGTGGTGGGTCCGGTCGTGGAACTGCTCACGCCGCCGATCTTGACCGTCACCGGCAGGGCGTTACCGTTGATGTGGGATCCGGGGATGCGGGCGTGGATCTCATAGACGCCGATGTACCCGGGCTTGAGCCCACTCCCATCCACAATCACGCCTGCCTGTTTAATGAGCGGGTTGCCGAAATACAGATTCACCGGACCGGTCACCGCGAGGGGGCTCTGCGGGGCGGGCGATCCGGCCGTTACCTTCCCGCCGATAGTTGTGCCCAAACCGGTGGCGAGGATGGTCAACGGCTCATCCCGATGGCCTGGATGGTCTTGATCGAGGCGTGTGCCGTCCTGATGGAAGATGGCCGCCCCCTGACCGTCGAAAAAAATCGCTGGTGCGTACTTGGCTACCGTGACAGTGGCCCCACTCGACGCGGCCTGGTTGGCAATCGACCGGACCACCAGCGAATACCGGCCGGCCGCCAGGGTGGGCGGAAGCTGCGCGTTAATCTGCCCGGTGGAACTGGCCATCAGTGGTAACGGCGTATTGTTAAACGTCACGCAGGTCCCGCCGAGCACGGCAGGCAGCGGTGTGCCCGGGGCAGTGGCGCCCGACGCCAGGTTTTTGCCGAAGATCGAAATCAGGCCGCCCGGCGCCACCGCGGGGAGGAAATTGGCGGTGCTTACCACGCCACCAGCGGCCACCGAGGGCGTGACAGATGCCGTGGCGGATGCAGCGGCCGTGCCGATCGGGACGACGCTCAGCCCCGAAGCAGTCAACACGAACACCGTAGTTCCGGCGGCATCCACGGCCATGCTCCGGGCGGCGGTGAGGTTGACACGCTGGCCCGTCCGCACCAGCGTCGGCGGCCCCTCCAGCGCGTTGGCCGTCGCCGTGGTTCGCTGCGATGCCACATCCACTAATTCGATCAGCCCGGCGTCGGTTGCCACCGCGGTAGCGCCCGCCAGCACGGCCGTGGAAAAACGTGCGAAGGTCTGGCCGCCAACCGCCGCCACGGCTGAGACTGGTCTGGATGTGGGACCGCCCGGCGTGGGCAACCCGCCGCCGCCGGTAACCGGTCCGGTTCCGCCGCCGCCGACTGGCGTCAGGGCCTGGTTCAAGAGCTGATCGTTCACCACGTAATATTGGCCGTTGGGGCCGGCCGCCACGGCGCCGTAGTAACCCTGAATCGGCGTGGCACTAACCACCTGCGAGGCGACGAAGTCGTCCAGGCTGGCGTCGAAAAGGTAGGCCGTGCCGTTGCCCGCCAACAGAATCATAAAGTTGCCCTCGGGGGTGGCGGCTATGAACTGGGGTGCGGGGACGATCCGCACCGTGCCGAAGATGTTGGGGTTCAGCACTCGCGGTATCACGGTGTTGCCGACGATGCTCCACAGCGTACCATCCGACATTAAGACCTGCGGACCCCGCACGGTGGAGGCGATCGACGCGGGCGTGATCAACGCGAACGATGCGTTGAAAGGGATGGCCGGAAAGCGCACACGGCCGGTCAGTTTGCCCAGGGTCAGGTCCACAATGCCGATGTTCTCACCGCCGGAGCCGGCCACGTAAAGGGTGTTCCCATCGGCGCCGAAAGCCAGGGTCTTCGGAAGCTGCCCGACCGTGATCGGGGCCAGGAACTGCCGCTTCTGCATATCGAAAACTTCCAGGCGGTTCAAGGCCGGATTAGCGATGTACAACCGCTGCCGCGCCGCGTCGGCCAGCATGTCGGTGAGCCCGGTTGTGGTGGCGCCAATATCCACTGGAATGACGGTACCGCTGGATTCGGCATTCCGGTCGTTCTGGAATACCCGGACGTTGGGAATGATGTTGATGGCCTGGTTCGACTGGATCAGCAGTTGGTCCGGCGCCACCGTTCCGAGACCGCGCGCAGCCGCGGTGCTGCTGTACTGTAACGTGACATCGCCGCCATAGGGCCGGCTGGTGGTGCGCACGGTAGCCGAGGTGGCGGCGGAGGTCAAGATGGACGCGGTCACGGTTACTTGTCCGCCGCCGCCCGCGCCGGTAGCGACGTTGCGAACCGGGATGATGGCCGAGTTCAGGGCAGCGGTGACGCCGCATTGATCGGTGGCCAGCAGCGCCACTTTGGAATCCGGAACCGCGATGGCCGCGTTCGGCAGCGTGCCCACCGGCAAGACCATGAAGCCGGACTGCGAAATGGCGTAGATGGTGGCGCCATCGGAGGTGATGGACAGCTTGCCGCCCAGGTTCTCCTGAATCTGCAGCCCCAACTGGATCAACATGCCATCCGGCGAATTGACCGTGAGCTGGCTGGCGGTGGTGCGCAGCGCCAGGCTCGGAAACGGCACCAGATTGTAAGCGGCGAACAGCGCCGATCCATCGGGTGTGAAAGCCGCTCCGCCTTGATTGGTCTGCAGCCCGAAATTGGCTGCCGCGGCGAAGACATACGGTGCATTGATGACGTTCTGCTGGGCCAGCACCAGCAGGGTGGAAGTTTCGAACAGCATGGACCCGGAGACGAAAGACTGGCCGTCGGGCGCCACCGCCAGGATGGGCGACGCGCCAGCCACGTTGCGGCTGGAAAGCACGATGGCGGAGGCCACATCGTACACAAAGACCGTCCGAGAGTTGGCGGGGGTGGCCGGGATGTTGACACCAATGATGGTGCGGCCATCCAGGCTGGCCTGCAAGCGGCTCTTGCCGGCCAGGTACATCAGGTTATTGGGCGGCGGCAATTGCGGAATGGTGGGCGCGGGCGGCGCAAAGATCACCGTGGACAGGGCCGCGGAGGCGCCGGCGTTGGGGTCGAAAGTGATCAGGACGGCCTGCCCGGTTCCGGTGCCGATGGTGGTGATGAGCACATGCTCCAAGCCTGCGCTATCGACACCTACGGCCACGCCCTCAGGCTTGGCCGCAAGCGTCACCGAGCGGGTGGAGAAATTGGCCGTGGTCAGGTCGATGATATCCAGTGCGGAGGCGTCGTAGCAGACCACGTATAGAAACTTCCCGGAGCGGGACAACGCCGCCGCCAAAGGGGTTTTCTCCACCTTAATAGTGCTGGTCCCCGGCGCCAGCCTCGGCGGGCTGACGTTGGTGACGTAAACCTCGACCGCGTTGGCGTTGGTGTCCACCACGTAGAGCCGCTTTCGGGCTTCATCCACCACCAGATCGCCAAGCGGCGAGGAATGGGTGACCAGGGTTCCAAAAGTTGCACCCGGACAGGGCACCACGCTTAGGACACAGAGCACCACAGTCAGGGCAAGGATCGACAGGGGCCGGAATACCAACATCGGTAAACCACTATAACCCCATTGCGCGCCGCGAAGTTGCATTCCGGGTAAGCCCGGGAGCCGCCGCGTTGGCAGTCGCGCGTCACTGGCAGCCGATAACGTTTGCCGTCAGTTTGGCCCTGTTCGTGCCAGTCCAATCAGGTATGGGAAAACAGCAGACCAAGCTCGCAACAGACGACAGGACTTGCCACGACGAAGGACCCGGGCCTTGGTCGTTAGAAACGCTCATCGAGCACCGCCGGTTCAAGAGGTCCAGTTGGAAACACCTCTGGAATACGCGGCTGCTGGTAATCTTGTCATCGCCGCTCATTTACGCTTGTGTGCTGCCCTTTCTGGCACTTGACGCTTCCGTCGCCATCTATCAGCTTGTCTGCTTCCCGATCTACGGAATTCCCAAGGTTCGGAGGAAAGACTACCTGGTCTTCGACCGGGGGCGGCTAGCCTATCTGAACACGATCGAGAAAGTCGGCTGCATTTATTGCTCGTATGCCAACGGACTGCTCGCTCTGATTACTGAAATCGCCGCGCGTACCGAGCAACACTTTTGTCCGATCAAGCACGCTCGCCGATTGGCTCAAACGCATTCCCGATATGGCAAGTTTTTGCCGTACGGAGACGCCCGCGCCTACAGGGCGCAATCGGATGCCGTAGCCCACGCGTACAGCGACCTCGACGCCAGAGTCAAGTGACCCTCGGGCTTAGTACAACGTTTCATAAGTTCCCTAACGTATCCGGGAAACCGTTTGCTTAAGCACGCGGCTCCGATCTGAGCCAGGAAGCGGTCCCCTCCAAGTACGCGACTGTATCTGTGAAATCGTGAACTTAGGCACCGGGCGAATCTCCAGTTCTTCTCGCCCGTTCTTGGGGCACGTCTAGGGGCAGGTTTTAAGGGCAAAGGTACGCCGGCGGAATTCTTGGGCTGTGGGAAGCCTTGAAAGTGGAGGTGAATCCCGCGAGGCCGGCGCACTTGCAGCCAACCCTACGGTGAATGAGGGAGATTTGGTCGGGGCGGGAGGATTCGAACCACCGGCGGCGTCATCATGCAGACGCCGAACGACCGCCTCGGCGTGTTCGGGGGTAAGGTTCGCTGTTATCGCGTCTGCCTGCGTTTCTTGAATTCGTCGATGATCTCATCCGGATGCAGGGCCATGTCGATTGCATTGTATTCAACGATGACGCCGTGGGCGGCCAACAGCGCCATCACTTGCGCCGCCTGGTCCTCGTTCAGCTTGCTTCCTCTAATCTCGATGGCCTGCTGCGGCCAACTGTCGCGCAGGCGTGGGAATTGATAGAAGAGCCCCGTCTCGGTTGCGCTCGGTATGACGATGGCGAGGACCGGGGACTACCGGCGGTTTCCCTTCGGTGGAATGAACGGCCCGGCTTCGTCAATGTGGATGTTCATTGCGCATCGGCTATTAAATTAGAATTCTCTTTATCGTGCACAGGCAAGCGCACGGAACGGAGGCGGCCGATTTCCAGAAAGACACGAGAGGTTCATTCCAAGGCCGCCCACGTCCGGAATCGCTCCCTCGTTAATGACAGAGGCTTTCGATATGCCTTACTAACCCGCGTCGTCTCATCGGCTGTATTAGTAACGTATATCGGCGCTCCTATGTCGCGCTGCCATGCGTTCATAGACTTACGGGCCTTCTCCTCAAACTTGCTCACACATTTTGAAATTTGGGCGTCGGCTTGCGCTCCGGGCCGCGCTCGGCTCATGTTTCAATTTCGGCGGCTGAACCTTTGTGAGGCGCGGTCTTGAAGCCTCTCGGCAAGCTAGGGCACTGAGGTGCTGGCTCCGGGCCGATAAGCCCGAGGATTTCATCGAGGTGGTGCGGAAAACTGCACTAAAATAGCTGACAATGTCAACAATTTGAATGGAGCCTGGATGCGGACCCCGTTGGTTCAGCCGGATTTGTAACTTTCGCGTACCTGAAGTACGCGAAAGTTCGGTAACGCTTGAAGATCCCCCATAGAGATGGTAACTTAATCGTACCTGAAGTACGGGAAAGTTACAAAAATGGCACTCCACCTCGTTGGCGAAACCATAGACAAGACCCGCGGCCACCGCCAAGCCGAGGCGGGGGACCTCGTCCAGCTCATGCGGGGCATCTACATCGATGCTGGCGATGATATCGACGCCACCGTCCTCCGGCACGCCGTCCGCATCGCCAAATACCTCTATCCCCAGGCTTACCTGTCGGGAGCGAGTGCCGTCCTGCTAGGGCCGACCCAGGACGGGCGCCTGTTCCTGAGCGCCCGGCGCAAGCAGCGTACCCGCATCCGAGCACTTGAAATCATCCAAAACGAGGCGCCCTCCCATCCGTCCGTCGCCGAGGCCATCATCGATGACGGTATGGGCGAGTTCCGAATTGCCGTCTCCTCAATCCGCCAGCGGTTCCTAGAAGCCTTCCGCCTGCGCAGCGAGCACGCGGCCTCGATTGACGACCGGACGCGCGCGTCACTCGCTGCGCGCCTGATTGAAGAATACGGCAATGCACAGGGTGCCGCCGATGCCGTTCATGTTCTCGCCCGCGAGAATGAGTGGTATCGGGAGGGAGAGGCAGCGGAGCGCTACCTTCTGCGACGGCTGAGCACCGAGCCAGTGAAGAACCAAGCCGCGGTCGATCTCATTGTCGCGTGGCATGGCGTGCCCCTGGGGCTCTTGAGCCATGACGGGTTTGAGTGGCGGTGGAAGCCCGCCGACGGCCCGGGACCGCCTCTTATTCGGCAGACGACGCCCGGCAAGCTGCCGCCCTTCATTGTCTCACTGCTTCCAGAGGGCTGGCTTGAGCAGGTCCTGAAGGATCAGGACGAACGCGCGCTGCTGCGGTCAGGCAAGCGCTACATGTCTAACATCACCATTGTTGAGCACGACGCAGAACTGAAGGAGCTGCCACAGGATGTTCTGGTGACGCGGCTCGCGAAATATAGCATGGATGGCGCCTTCGCCGGCGAATACCAAGGGCCGGGTCGCGGCGAGATCGAAGAGAGTTTCGAGCGCAATCTCGCGCAAATTTTTGCTCGCGCGGATACGCCTCGCCTCTCCGGGGTGCAGATCAAAGCCCCTATGTATCTCGACGAAAAAGGAATTCTGTCGCTGGCCACCGGCCGTCCCTTCACCCACATCCTCAAACCGGCCGGCACAAGCGGTTATGACGCTCTGCCGGTTATCGAATGGATCGCCATGCAGCTGGGCCGGGCGGCCGGCTTCGAGACGCCAGCGACGTCGCTGGTTGCCATGCCGGATAGAATGCCGCCGGCGCTTCTCGTGGAGCGCTTTGACATTCGCGAGAGTGCCAGCGACACGCGCATGCTTGCGCTGGAAGATATGTGCTCCGTCCTTGATTTGCCGACGAGCGCGAAATACGACGGCACCATGGAGCGTGTCGCGCGTGCCGTCCGCCCGCTTTCGACCGCGCCGGACGACGACCTCCTCATCATCGTGAAGCGCGCGCTGTTTGCGTGGCTGATCGCCGATGGCGACATGCACCTAAAAAACATGGCGCTGCTGAAGATTGCAGAACCCGGAGAGAAGCAGTTTCGCAGTGTGCGGATGGCGCCGCTTTACGATGCCGTCACAACCCGCGTATTCCCAAAGCTCAAGCACGACCGCCTCGCACTGAAGCTCAATGGTAAGGACGACAATCTCCGCCGTGCAGATTTCCAGGCCTTGGCAACGACGGCGGGCGTGCGTGCGGGCCACGCCGAAGCCGCTCTGGACGACCTCTTGCAGCGGTTGCGCGGAGCGATCGATGGTATCGCAGTGCCCAAAGACATCGAACTCACCGGCGAAACGCAGAAGATGGCGGAAGAGGTGCTTGAACTTTGTCGACGGCGCATCGAAGGCATGGCCTGACAAGCCTGAGCCGCTGAGAAGTATCACCGGGCCGCCTACGATCGTGGAATAGCTGATGATGATGCCGGCGGCGCCGGCGGTGGCGCCGGTGGCCGCAGCCACGGTCATGTCATCAAATTCCCGTAACTCCGCGAGATTCGAGCTACCGCGTCTAAGAAACGCCATCTTTGTAAACCTGTCCGTGACGTAGAGATGGAAAAAGCCGACCCAGACCTTGCCTTCGTGTGGCCGGTCAATCTTCTTGATCCAGCCCTCGGGAGCCTCGCTTCCAGTCAGCTTCTTTGGCTGTGGCGTACGGCCGATGTGGCGAACGTTGACCTCGATGACGGGAGCGAGTGCAGGGCCAGAAGCGGCGGGTCGGTTGGCAGGAGAAGGCGCCAGGCAGGGATGCGTGGCTGCGTTCTTCGCCACGCCCGCACTATTAGGGACGAAGGGATGCGGCCGCAACTCTGCAATTGGGTGGGCTGTTTGCCCCGCCACTACCTGTAAGTTATTAAAAAAATTGGTCGGGGCGGGAGGATTCGAACCTCCGACCTCCTGGTCCCGAACCAGGCGCGATACCAGGCTTCGCTACGCCCCGACGAAAACAGTGAACTAGCCCGATTGCGGCTAACCCGAAACCAGTATAACATTCCGGCGCGCCGGCACGGTACCATCGGTTTCGATGGGGGTTTCGATGGGGGTTTCGATGGGGGGTTCGATGGACCAGAGCCAAAGGCTGCGGGACCTGCCCGCCGTTCATGAGTTGCTCGATCGCCTTGCCCCAGAGTTGGCCCGCTTTCCGCGCACCGTGGTGGTGGCCGGGATTCGGCAGGTGCTGGAGGACATGCGGGCCGAAATCGCGGCGGGCCGGGCCAGCGGGGGTGGCGTCGAAGCCCGCGTCCAACAGGCACTGGCGGCGCTGGAAACACCCTCGCTTCGCCACGTCATCAACGCGACCGGCGTGGTTTTGCACACCAACCTCGGGCGCGCGCCTTTGGGCGCGATGACGGTGCTGCCGGGCTATACCAATCTGGAATACGACCTGGCGGCCGGGCGCCGCGGCCAACGCGACGTCCACGCGGGCGC
Source organism: Candidatus Acidiferrales bacterium (assembly GCA_035570275.1). Lineage (GTDB taxonomy): Bacteria > Acidobacteriota > Terriglobia > Bryobacterales > Bryobacteraceae > DATMNI01. Next base: position 35,731 of record DATMNI010000247.1, read on the forward strand.
GCTGCTGGAGCGCCTCCTCGGGGCGCCCGCCATCGCGGTCAACAACAATGCGGCCGCGGTTTTCCTGGCGCTGAACGAACTGGCGGCCGCGGGTGAGGTGGTGGTCTCGCGCGGGGAACTGATCGAGATCGGCGACGGCTTCCGCATCCCCGAAATCATGGCGCGCTCCGGGGCCGTGCTGCGCGAGGTGGGAACTACCAACCGCACCCGGATCGCCGATTACCGCGCGGCCATCAACCAGCACACCCGCCTGCTGATGCGTGTGCATCCCAGCAACTTCCGGATGACCGGCTTCACGGCGCGCGCCGGGTTGGAGGAATTAGTGGCGCTGGGGCGCGAGCACAACATCCCGGTTTACGAGGACCTGGGCAGCGGCTGTCTGGTGGACTTGAAACCGTTCGGCATCGACGAGCCCCTGGTATCGGAGAGCCTGAAGACCGGCGTGGACCTGGTTTCGTTCAGCGGCGACAAACTGATGGGCGGTCCGCAGGCCGGCGTTCTGGCCGGCTCACCGGCGATGGTCACGCGGCTCCGCCGCAATCCGCTCTTCCGCGCCCTGCGCCTCGACAAAGTAATGTACCAGGCGCTGGAAAACACCTTGCGAAATCTGCTGTTGGAACGTTGGGAATGCCTGCCGGCGCTGGCAATGCTGCGGCAGACGGCGGACCAGATTCGCGCGCGCGCCCGGGCGCTTCTGGCGCGGATGCCCGAGGTGCCCGCCGCCATCGTTCCGGGTGAATCCGTGATCGGCGGCGGGGCCACGCCCGAGCAGGCCATTCCTACCTGGCTGATCGCCGTCGAGTGCCCCGACGTGATGGCGGTGGAACGGATGCTGCGCGCCGGCGACCCGCCCGCGGTGGTTCCGGCTCTTGTTCCGGCTTTGGTTCCGGTTGTCGCGCGGATCGAAGACGGCAAACTGATACTGGATTTGCGGACGGTGTTTCCGGCGGAAGAAGAGCTGTTGGCAGGCGCGCTGCTTCACGCTCTACTTCACGCCCGTTCCTGATAGGTGCCTTCGGCCGTGTTGACCTTGATCTTCTCGCCTTCGACGATGAAGGCCGGCACCTGAACCATCAGCCCGGTTTCCATCTTGGCGGGCTTAGTGACGTTAGAGACCGTGGAGCCCCTCAGGCTGGGCTCGGTCTCGACCACGGTCATATCCACGGTAGCCGGAAGTTCCACGCCGATGGGCTTGCCTTCGTAAAATTCCACCTTGACCTTCAGTTGTGGAATCAGGTACTGCGTGGCGTCCCCCAGCAGATCCTTCATAAGGTGCATCTGCTCATAGTTCTCGGTGTTCATGAAATAGTAGTACTCGCCATCGTCGTACAGGTACTCCATTTCCTGCTCGTCCAGCAGGGCCCTTTCGACCTTGTCTTCCGAAGAGAACCGGTTCTCCATCATGCTGCCGGTGCGCAGGCTCCGCATCTTGGCTTGCACGAAGCCGCGAAGGTTGCCGGGCGTGCGGTGATTTACGCTGAAAATCGAGTACAGCTCGTTGTTGTACTTGATCACCATGCCCGGGCGCATTTGTGTCGATGAAATCATGAAACTCCAATTAGGTAACTTGGCTTTACAGAAGCCTTAGTATAGCAAGCCTCAGAAGGGCAGGATTTCTTCCCGGATGGGGTCGAAGTCGATGCGCCGCTTCTGCATGTACGAAATGTTGCCCAGGTGCGAAGCCTGCGCCGACCGGTGGCCGATCAACACGTCCCCGTTCGGCAACTTCCGAGTTTTCACGCAATCCAGGAAGTTCTCCACGTGGTCCATGTCGATGTTGCTGGAAGCCTTGACGTCGACGGGCTGGGCGTTGCGGCCCACGGGCGTAAACGTGTAGTGTCCCCGGTCGATGTAAAGCTTGCCCAGCGTGCCGCAAAACTCGATGCCCGCGCCGGTGACGCCCGGAACCAGCGTGGCTTCGAACGTCGCCGTCAGATCCTTCGGGTATTCGTTCAGCACGTTGATGGTGTCCGGAGCCGTGCGTCCGTCTTTATAGTTGTAAACGCCGCCCGCGGCCTGAGAGGAGATGGGGACGTCCTGCCCGAGGAACATGTGGACCACGTCGATCCAGTGCGTGAACAGGTCGGTCACCTGGCCGCCGCCGAAATCGAGATAGGCGCGCCAATTCCAGTATTGCTGCGGATCCCAATCGCGCCACTTCAAAGGTCCCAGGAAGTGTGCCCAGTCCAGGTTGGAGGGCTGCTGCTTCAGCGAGTCCGGCGCCTTGCGCAGATGGTAGCCGTTGCCGTGCCACCAGGTGCGCGCCAGGGTGACCTTGCCGAGTTTGCCGCCATCCACGTACTCCTGTTTAGCTGCGATATAGTGCTTGCCGGAGCGCTGCTGCATGCCCACCTGGCAGACGCGGTTGTTGATCCGCGCGGCCTTGACGATCAGCGGTCCTTCCTCCAGCGTGCGTGTGAGCGGCTTCTCGACATAGACATCCTTGCCGGCATTGAGGGCGTCGATGGCAACCACGGCATGCCAGTGGTCGGGGACGCCGATCACGGCGACATCCAGTTCTTTGGTCTCCACCAGCTTGCGATGGTCCGTGAAGCTCTTGGCTGCAGGCCACTGGGTTTTGGCCTGATCGACATTGTTCCCGTAGATGTCGCACACGGCCGCCACATCGGCCTTGCCGGTTTTGACAAAGTTTCCGGTGTCGTACCGGCCGCGCTCGCCACAGCCGATCAGGCCGACCTGAATCCGGTCATTGGCGCCGAAGACGCGGGAATACGAAAGGGCGGTCATGGCGGTAGCGCCGCCGAGAAAAGCTCTGCGTGGAACTGGAGTTTCGGACATGGCTAGATTATATAGCAATGCGCGTGCCGCAATAGGCCGGCAACCGCGCCATCGCCGCCGCCAACCGCCCGGTGTGCGGCAGAATCAGCCGCTGGTGGACCTTCCGCCTGACGCGCCACTCGCCAACAGACCGCCGCCTTCCATATAAGGAGGGACACAGGATCAGGAGGGAAACAGCGCGAGGGCTTCGAGGGCATCCCGCTGGTTAACGCCATCGTAGGGGAGGCGGCCCAATTGGGGTAGAGGCAGAACCGGCTTTCCGATGGCCGGCCGCCGCGCGGACTGCGCTTCTTTTCGAGCCGCTTTGCGAAGGCGACTTCGCCTGGCAACCCACTCCGAATTGAATGTGAGTAGCCGGACTTTTCGACTTCCGAGGATTGGGAGTTAGTAAGTCGCCGGCCGGGAGCTAACCGGGCTTGGGCTAACCGGCTTGGGCTAACCGGCTTGGGCTAACCGGGCTTGGGCTAAGCGGGCCGCCAGAAGGGCTCGGCGGCGGGGACGAACTCGATGGGGACTTCCGTGATGAAGCCCTTCAGCCAGTCGGCGCAGTACTTCATCCCGGCCTGCTCCGACACCACGTGGCCGAGCACGATGAGCGCCTTCTTCTTGCCGGATGCGATCATGTCCTGCGCGTATTCCACCAGTTCCCACTCGTGGGTTTCTCCGAGCACCAGGACATCCACGTCCGGCCGCGAGAGAAACGGGATGCCCGGCATGAGGCTCACATTGCCCCAACTGGCGATGACGCGATGGATCGGCAGGTTGGGGTCGCCCACGACACGCATCGTCCGAATCTTGAGGCGCGACTGCATGGCCTGCGCGAACCGGGCGAGCGGTGTGCCGGGAAACGTGAAGAGGCGCGGGTTTTCGGGATCGGCATTCTTCTCCCAGCTCAATTCGCGGACCATGCCGGTGGCGATGCCATCGGGGCGGCGGGCGTGCCAATGGTCGTGGAAGTGGAACGACACCATGTTGTGCCGGCGCAGGAAATCGAGCTTGAACTGGTAGGTGGCGTCCTGGGTGAGGTTGTCGGTGCGGTCCTGGTGAGTGTAGAACGTCGGCTCATGGGTGATCACCATATTCTGCCCGGAGGCGGCAGCGCGCTGGACCACATCGAGGGTCGCCATCATGGTGACGGCGATGCCTTTCACTGGTGTCTCCGCAGTCCCGGCAACGATTCTGTCGACGGTTTGGGCGAGCCAGGGAATGGCCACGTTCTGCTGGATGCGTTCGATCACCTGGCCCGCGGTGAGCGGCGGGTTTGTGTCTTGGGGGCGGACGGAGGGTTGCGTGGCGATGGCGGCGCCGGTCAGCATGAGCCTGCGGCGGGAGAGGGGGCTGGAGGGCATGGGACAGGATTCTATCACGGGGCGCGGCAGGCGGATTAGCAATCCGCCGCGGATTAACCGATTTCAGTCACCGCTGGCCAACGCGGCGAACCCACCCGCCACTTCTTACAGCGGCACGGTAGACTTTCCGCAAAATCCGCTGGGGGCCCGAGGGGAAACGCCCCCAGCGAAAATACGTAAGGTTACTGGTTCGCAAACAAAATCTGCACCTTTGTTTTGGTTCTCGCGGACTGCGGCGGATAGGTCCATTGGCGGACGGCCTCGAGTGCCGCCGGTATCAATAAGGGGTGGCCAGTGGCGGCCCAGAGTTCATCTACATGGCCATCCTGACGAACGGTCGCAACCAGGGTTACCGTTCCCGAGATCCCGGCTTGCTTGGCCAGGGGCGGATAGACCGGGTTTACTTGTGTGAGCGGCTGCAGTTCCGGCAGGGCTTGGGCGAGCGCGGCGCCGGCAGATGCGGGCGGGGGCGGAGGCGGCGGTGGTGGGGGCGGGGCGAAGGCCGGGGGCGCGGGAGGCGGACCATCCACATTGATCGTTGCCGCCTCGGGCTGCGGGTCCAGTTGTTTGCGCAGACTTTGGCCATTGCGGGCCTGCTGGCGCTTGGCGGCCAGCGCTTTCCCGACCCACTCGTCGGCCTTGGCCACCATGCCGGCGGATTCGGCGGCGGTATCCACGATACCGGATTCGATGCGGTACAGCAGGTTCATGTAGGCCATGGCATCGGCGTAGTTGGGGTCGATGGCGAGCGCGACCTGGAGCATGCGGAAACCGTCTTCGATCCGGGACTGGTGCTGGTCGCGCAGTTTTTTGCGGGCACCGGCGTCCGGGATGATGCCCGGGTCCTGCGGCTTCATGCCGGCTGCCGTTCTGGCGTTCGCGTAGTCGGGGTAGACCAGCCGCCAATCTACGAAGGCGGCCGTGTAATAGGCGCCTTTGTCCTTCGGGTCGGCTTGAATTGCCTTCATAGCCCAGTCATGGGCTTCGCCAAATTGACTGGTGTTGACTGCCAGGCCCAGCAAGCCGTCGAGAGCCGGGGAATTCCGTGGCTCGCGAGTCAGAACGTCCAGATATTGCTGGCGTGCGGCAGCCAGCCAGGGAGCGGCGGACTGACCCGGCAGAGGCCTGGGTTCGCACTGCTGCAACAGGGCGTTGGCCAAGAACAGCTTCGGGTTGACGTTGGCCGGGTCCAGCTTCACGGCGTTCTCGAAGTTCTGCACCGCGGCCTGGAAATCGCCGCGATTGTAAGCGGCCTCCGCCAGTTTCATGGCCGCGCTGGCGCCGCCTTGCGCGCGGGCCGTAAGAGCCAGGCTGGAGGCGAGCACGGCGCAAATGGCTAGCGCCGAAAGTCCGGCGGCCAGCAGCAGGCGGGCGCGTTTCAGGTTGGCCACGGTCCGCTCGACACCGGGATGTTCAACCAGCCGCCGGATTCGCTCCTCCAGGATGTCGCCGTCGAAAACTCCGAGCCCGTAGCCGGGCCGCGGCATCGCCGTCATGCCGGTGGCGATGCTCATGATGGAGCGGGCGTAGACCCCGGCATCCAGAAGCCGATGCGTGACCAGTTCGTCGCAGGCCATCTCGCGCGTCCGTTCGATGCTGCGATGGATCAGCCAGGCCGCGGGGTGGAAACTCACCGGCAGATACAGCAACTCATAGACCAGGTTGCAGGCGAAATCGCGCCGGGCGATATGCGCCATTTCGTGGCCGATGGCGGTGGTGAGCACGTCTTCGGACGTCTCCGGGAGCAGGGAGTCCGGCAGGATGATGGTTCGGCCGGCGGCCACTGGCCCCGAGACCTGGCCGGAGGAGAGCAGTGCAACACCGGTGAGACCGAACGCCTGCTGGCAGTGCCTCCACACATCTTCCACCAGAAGCGGCACGGCGCCGGCCTGCGCGTTCTGCCGTGTCTGCAGCGTTCTCATGCAGGCCCACGCCAGGCGGGCCAGACGGAAGAGGACGAAGAGCAGATACGCGCCCACCAGGAAGGTGGCGGTGGTTTCGGCAAAGGAGACCGTTCGGGAACGCGCCGCGGGCGCGGCAGGCGCGGGCGCGGCGGTGGGCTTGCCGGGCGTAGCCAGGGCGGGCGCCAGGTCCTGAACCGTGAAGGGGATGGCGAATTGCGGACCCGCGGCGGTTTCGCCGTTTCGGAGGCTGGCCAGGGGCAGCAGCGTCGCGGCCAGCAAAGCCGCCGCCCAGACGGCATGGCGGTGGCTGGCGGGGCCGTTGCGCATGAGCCGGCAGAACAGTGCCGCCAGGGCGGCGGCCAGGGGGATCTGCCAGATCGAATTCAGTAAGAAGGTAAGCAGATAGCGGCTAATCGTTTCCATGTGGCTCCTCGCTTCCATGTGGATCCCCAATAGTTTCCTCGACGGGGCGCTCGACCAGTTTCTGAATCTGCGCCAGTCTCTCCGGGGTCAAGTGACGGGTTTTGACCAGGTTCAGCACCAGACCATCGGCTGAACCTCCAAAAAAGCGGTCAAGCATTTCGCCGACCGCTTGCGTAACGGCCTTCTGGCGGCTGAAAACGGGACGGTAAATGTAGGCGCGCTCCTTGAGCTGGCGCTTGACCTTACCCTTGCGATGCAGCACATTCAGCATGGTCTGCACGGTGGTATAGGCAAGCTCGCGGCCTTTGATTCCGGACGGGATGCCGGACTTGATGCCGGCCTGCACCGACTGAACGTTGGCGGGTCCGGTTTCCCACAGCACGTTCATGATCTCCAGTTCCAGAGGGGTGAGCGGCTGCTCGCGAGTTTTTCTTCTGGGCAACTTCGCCTCCTAAACAATTAGGAGTATGCGGCGGAATTCGAGGTTTGTCAACTAAAAGTTTAGGAGGCCGGGCGCGGCCTTTCCGGCCAGGCTGAATTGAGAGCCACGCGGGATTAGACGGAACCTTGCGTCGTCATTCCGACCGCAGGGCTACCGCGGGATCGACGTGGACCGCGAGCGACACCGGCAAGGCACAGGCGAGGACCGCAATCAGCGTGAGGAAACCGCAAGAGTACAGGAAGGTCGAGACATCCGTCGGGGCAACTCCGAAAAGCAATCCCTGAAGAAAGCGAGTGGCGGCAAGGGACGAAGGAATTCCCACCAGAAGGCCCACGCCAACCAGCCGAAGGCCGTCCCAAAGCACCGCGGCGGCCGCGTTCATGGGCGTGGCCCCCAGGGCAGCCCGGATACCGATCTCATATAGCCGTTCCCGGGTGACGAACGTCATCAGCCCGAAGATTCCCGCGCCAATCAGCACCAGGGCGGCGACGCCCAGGGCCGTAGACAAAAAGCTCCAGAGGCTTTGGCGCCAGAGGTAATTGTGCTTGACGTCATCCATGCTTTGAACTGAAGTAAGGCTACGATCGATTCGGTGAATGACGTCTCTGACCGTGTTCAGGCTGGATTTTGGGTCTTGTCGAAAGTGGAGTGTCAGATGAAACTGCCCCGGAGGCTGCTGAAGAAATGGGGAATAGATCTCCATAGATGCGCCTTCTTCGAAGGGGCTGTACTTCACGTTTCCGACAACGCCCACGATGGTGCCTGCCCAATCTCCAAATCGGACTTGCCGCCCCAGGGGACTATCGTCGTGCCAAGAAGCGTTTGCCAGACTCTGGCTCACGACCACGACCCGAGGGTCGGTTGGACCGTCTCGTTCACTGAAAACTCTACCTCGGAGCAACGGAATGCCCATGGACGCGAAGTAGCCCGGTGCGACCGAGCCAAACAGCGCGCCGCGCAACTCATCCTCCTTTACTACTCCGGACTGAGCTACTTCGGAGGGCTTCCGAAAGAGTGCGGATGCATCTCCCCGCATATTGGCGTCACGCGTGAATGGAAGAATGTTGGCGCCTCCAACCGCCGTAATGCCGGGGATCGTTTTCAACCCGGCCAACAGACGGCTCAGACGGTCTGCCACAGTTGGGGTTGATCCAGCCGGCGAGTAGGGGACGATATGCGCGACGACAACGTTGTTCAGTTGCATTCCCGAATCAACAGCGCTGAGGTTTCGGAAGGACCGGGAAAGGAGCAAGGCTGCCACAATGAGAGTGAACGATAGAGCAATCTCTCCGGAAACAACGAAGCGCTGCACCGCTCGGTACTCTCGCCGCCTGCCATAGACACCCTTGGCGACACCCCCGGCGACACCCCGGGCGCGTAGCTCATCCATGAAAGCCAGGCGGAGGCTGCGGTAGGCGGGAGATAAACCCGATATTACGCTGGCCAGAATCGTCAGCATCACGGCGAAGCCTAGAACTGTCCAGTCGACTTCGATTCGAACCCACTCGGGCAGATGCGCCGACATTCGATTTCGAACCAGCGGCAAGATCATCAGCGCTCCCCAGGTGCCGATCACGCCGCCTGCAGTGCCCAGGACCAGAGACTCTGCCAACAACTGTCTCAACAGCGTCACCCGGGATGCGCCCAAAGCGAGCCGCACCGCGATCTCATGCCGTCGGGTTGCCGCCCGAGCGAACAACAGGCCGGCCACGTTACCGCAACAAATCAGCATCAAACAACTCGTCACGGCAAGCATGAGCGTGAGGTACGGGCGGACCTCGCCGATCTCCGACTGGCGAAGCGTCACAGCCCTTGCACGAACGCCTTGGTTTGTCTGCGGAAATTCCTTCGCGAGCCGCAGCGAGATCACATCCAGGGCACTCTGCAGTCCCGGCAGCGAAGCACCTGGCGCGAGCAGCCCGGCAGCCAGCAGGTAACGTCCGCTACGATCTCTCAACCGGGCGTCCTGGTCCCAGGATTCCAGCGGCAGCCAGACATCGGTGCCATCCGGATAACCAAACTCCGCCGGCATCACGGCGACCACTTCATAGATCTTGTCCTGGGTCCGAATCGGCAGGCCCAGAACCAGAGGACTTGCGCCGAACTCTGAAACCCAAAAACGGTGGCTGAGCACTGCGCCCCAAGCGGCGCCAGTTTGTGCCGATTGGATCTCGGGGCGTCTACCCAGCTTCGGCTTTACCGCGAATACCGAGAAGAATTCCGGCGACATGAACGTGGCTTTTACGGAACGGACTGATGAACCCAACTCGGCGGTCTGCTGCATCGGCCAGAAGGTCGCCAGTTGGGATAGTGAGTTCGTGCCGGCCCTAAAGGACGCGGCGTCAGCCAGCGATATCCGACCTGGCGCCTGGTTTTCGCTGGAGACACTCCCCACGATGACGATTCGGCCAGCGGCCGGGTATGGCAGGCCGCGCAGAAGCATCGACGAGAATACGCTAAAGAGTGCGACCGTGCTGCAGACTCCGATGGCGACAGTTGCCACGACGGCCGCCGGCAGCAGTGGTTTCGAGCCAGCCTGCCGTACGAGGATTGAGAGACACGAAAACGCGGGCACTGATGGCAAATCTACCACTTTGCAATACGGTGCGGCGCGTTGCCGCCCTCAGGGCGAAGCTTATGAAAGGTCTGCCGATCTGCCACCGCTGCCGGAGTTCCAGTTTCCACCGATGCGGCGACGGCACAACTGTATTTCCGGCGAAGTTATAGCACACAGTAAAGGGCCGCGGTGCGGATCGTCAACCGCAGGGTGTGCGACATAGAAGTGGGACAGTCGCTCAAATGCTGGCCAGTTGAAAGAATCCTAGCGTAGAAGTACTCAGGCGGAGCCGCGACCGTTAGGGAGCGGTACATTGGAGCTACGGTTCGTGAATTACCTGATAACCTTTGCCTGCTACGGATGCCACCTGCACGGCAGCGAATCGGGCTCCGTCGATCGCGCCCACAATGTGCCCGGAACCCCGACCCTGGTAGGGGATTCCACGCGCGCCGCAGCCGGGATGGAACGTATGGATCAGGCTCCCTATCACTTGGATCAGATCAGGCGCAACGCCGTGTTGGAAGCGATTCAAGAAGTGTGTGTGCATCGCGGCTGGAGCCTGCTGGCGGCTCACGTGCGGAGCAATCACGTGCACGCGGTGGTAGAAGCGGAAGTAACGCCGGAGCGGGTCATGAGCGATTTCAAAGCTTACGTTAGCCGCCGCCTGAATCAGATGAGGCTGGATGGACCAAACCGTAAAGCGATGGGCACGCCATGGGAGCACGCGATGGCTGTGGAAGCCACAGCACGTTTCGGCGGCCATCCAGTATGTCGTGGCCGAGCAGGGTGACGCCATGTCCGTGTTCGAGTCCCCGATCCTTAATCGCCGTGTGCGGCATCCGCTCCCTAACGGTCGAGCGACAAGTCGCGGCTCCGAATCGGGCGTCATACGCCGGTATCTCCACTTCAATGTCGCACACCTCAGTCCGCAGCTTCATTTCGTAGCGCCTTTCTGCCTACCTCTTCGAGCATGAGAGACTTGGAAAGTCTGGTGTGTCTATGCGATTTGAGGAACGCGTAATCGGCTGCTTCAAAGGCCTGGCAACCGGCGACGCCATAGGCAAGCAAACGGAGACATTGGCCCGGGCCGACGTTCATAAGTGGTATCCCGGCGGGATATCGGGATTCGAGGGCCCGCCCGGAGACGTCATACCTCGCTACTGCGGTAAACGTTATGAATGGCGCATTGGCGAGACCACGGACGATACCGAACAAACATTAGCCGTGGCGCGGGCACTAATACGGGAAGGTGACGTCTGCCACCAGGCAATCGGCAAGGAACTGATGCAATGCAAAAAGTCGGTCCACCCAGGCGTTTCGATGTGGACCTTTTTGCAGATTGGCGACCCGGCCCGAATCGCTTCGGGTGGCGAAGGTTGCGGAGCGGCCATGCGCACCGCGCCGGTCGGCGTGATTTACCCTTCGAACAGGCTGGCTGACCTGATTCGGGGCGCCTATGAATGCGCTGCTCCTACTCACGGCGGACAACTGGCTATTGGCGCGGCTGCCGCGGTGGCCGGTAGTGTCTCAGCGGCGCTGGAAGGCCGGCCAAGGGCCGAGGTGCTGACCGTTGCGCTGGAAGCTTCCAAACAGGCTGAAGCCCTGCGGCCTTCTGACGAAACATCCACCATCGCGGGGTCCATTCAGAACATCTATTCGGATCTCGCAAGTAGGAAACATCTGGTCGTGGATGAGATTGCGCAGCGGTATTTCCCCGGCAAGCCGCAAAACATCGTTCCCCTTGCCATCAGTCTGGCTCTGGTCACCGGGTCCGCGACCGAGACCGCTTTGTTGGCTGCGAACCTCGGCGGAGACTCAGACTCGGTAGCCTCTATTGGTGGCGCCATCGCCGGTGCGCTCCACCCGGAGACGGTGGACGAGGAATGGTTCGAGGTGGTGACGGCAATCAACCAAGACAACCTTCTTGACGTGGCGACATCGCTTGCAGCACTTCGGCCGCGCGGGTAGGGCAAAGCCCGGCTTCGCTGCAGACCCGGTCGGCGGGGAGACCGCGTTATCTGGCGAGGGCGTGCTCCAATGTTCAGTTTCGCTGCAACCGAAGTACCAGTACTGGTAGGGTAAAAGTTACATGCGTCGAAAGTCATCAGGTCACTTTTGCGCATGATTTGACGATCTGAACTACTCAAAACTGCCAGGGTGTAAATCGGGAGACCGGACTTTCGGACTAGTACAAAATCGCTGTGTCTCGGGAAAACAGTGCGCCGTCATCCTTTTTCAGATTGAAAACAATCGGCCCTACGCTGGCCTCGTGCCGCGCTTAGATAAACGCCCACGAACCAGTGGTGCTGGTTCGCCCAGTTGCGGCCATCAGCGTGCACATGAAAGGTCCTTAACAAAACTGTGCATGCGTACCAGGCGGGGATTCGATCTCTGTCAATGACAGGCTCCAACGGAGGGGCTACGATCTATGTCCAAACCAGGAACAGAAACCAGGAAAACTCCCGCAGTTGTAGAGCCACAGGCAAGCCGTCCAACCGTCAACCCGGAGCACGGCACAATTGCCATATTCGCCTATGACCTGTGGTTAAAGCGGGGTTGTCCAGCAGGATCGGCCGAAGAAGATTGGTTCCAAGCCGAACGTGCGTTGAACGAAAGAGCCTTGAGCGGCGGAAGCAAGTCGGATAGCACCGCAGCATAGCTGCTGCGATTTGGTACGCTACGTCCCGCCTCTGGTGGTTAGAGTGCAACCGGGGTGGAATTACTGAGAAACTGTCCGTCAGATCCGGATGATCCGGGTTAGGAGACCTCGTCAATGAAGAAGCAGCCTATAGGAGTCACGAATCCGACCAGGGTCGTGACCGTTCTTTGCGTCAGCCCTCTTGAAGAGGATTACTTTTCGCTGCAAGCGGTTTTCAATCATTCAAAGTGGCAACTGCACAAAACCGACAGCCTTGCGTCTGCACTGGCGGTCATACGCCGACGGGAAATTGGCGTCGTTATTTGTGAGCGGGATTTATCGCCGGGTACATGGATTGACGTGCTGGAAGAATTGAGGGTTCTGCAGGATGCACCGCCGTTGATTGTCACATCCCGGCTGGCGGACGAAAGACTCTGGGCTGAGGCCCTGAATCTGGGGGCATACGATGTACTGGCGAAGCCGTTTGAGCGCAAAGAACTGGTCCGCAGTGTGAGCATGGCATGGTTGCATTGGCACCATCGGCAAGAGGCCCCTGCCAGGGTGAACGTAATGCAGGCCGCAAGCTGAGAACGGGCGCTAGCCTCCGGCGGCATCCTCCCGCGGCACCCTCCGGCCGCGGGGGCTCTTATGTATCGAGCCGGAGCGCTTGCAGACCGCGGACCGTTCCCGGGTTTGCCGGCTTTCAATCGTACCGCAGCGTAATCAGCGGATCGATACGCGATGCGCGCCGCGACGGGAAATAAGCCGCCGCCGCGCAAGCGGCTAGAACCAGAGGCACTCCCCCGATGTACGCGGCGCCATCGAAGGTGTTGATCACGACCAGGATCGAAGCTAAGATTCTGGACACTCCCATCGCGAGCACGCCACCGGCCAGCGTTCCGATGATCGCCAGCCTCATCGACTGTTTCAATACCAGACCTGTCACCGCGCTCGAACTCGCGCCCATCGCCATGCGGATGCCGATCTCTTTCGTGCGTTGTGAAATCACATAGGAGAGAACGCCGTAAAGGCCGGAGAGCGTCAGCAGCAGCGCCAACAGTCCGATTGCCGACGACAACCAATACGCCAACCTTAACGTGTAGTAAGCATCTTCGGCAACCCACTCGCGGATTTGGATCTTCCGAATCTCTTCCACCGCATTGGGATCGGTGGCGGTAAGATCGGCCTCTATCTTTCGTCGGGCAGTCTCAAAATCGCCGTAGGCGCTAACCAACAGCTCGTTGCCCGGCGCGCGTGGATTGGTGGGAAAATATACCAGGCTGTTGTCCTCACCGCTGAGAATCCAGCGGCTGATCTCATCGCGCGCGATTCCGATGACGTTTACTGCCTGGAACCGCCGCAAGCCGGGTTCGGTCCGTTGATCCGGAACCAGGCGCAGGGACCGGCCTACCGCCTCCTGATGGGGCCAGAGCCGCTGGGCCATGGTTTGGCTGATTACGGCGACGGGTGCTCCCGAGCGTGCTTCGCCGGCTGTGAAGTTGCGGCCGCGCACAATCGGTATTTCGAACAGCGCGAAGTATTCCGGCGAGACATTGTTGGCGGCCGTATTCAGGACCGTGCCGCCGGCGGCGGGCCTTATCGGAACCGTGGGTTTCCTTTCCACCGGCGCATTCCCGGCTGCGGCAAGAATCTCCACCGAGGGTTCCGAAGCAAGTTGGTTGAGGACCAACTCACGGGATTTCTCTGGCACTACGATCTTGATGGTATTCCGCGTACTGAGGGCAGTGTCCAGGCTGTGGATTCGGTCGACGCCCCGCAGCAGGGTGCCGGCAGTAACCAGGATCAGCACGCAAACCGTGACCTGGCCAACCACCAGTGAGTTGCGAAGCCGCGAGGGGCTCCCACCGTTGTTAAAATCGCCCTTCGCCGCCTGCATGATGCTGCCTCGCGTGGCCTGCATCGCAGGAGCCAGGCCGAACAGGACCGCTGATATCAAGGCAAAGGCCAAAGAGAAGGCGAACACCCGAATGTCCCAGGTTAACTCCGGGAGCCTGGCGCCGAAATCCGGGACTCCAGGCGGTAGCGTCGCCAGCAGGACCGCTATGCAAACTCGAATGGCCGCCTGCGAAACCATGACTCCGGCGACCGCCGACGGGAGAGCCAGAAGAAGGCTCTCCGTGAGCAGTTGCCGGATCAGGCGGCCGCGGGACGCGCCCAGGGAAAGGCGAATGCCGATCTCCCGCTGCCGCGACATCGCGCGGGCTAACATCATGTTCGCCACGTTGGAACAGGCCATCAGCAGAACCAGCGAAAAGGCAACCAGAATCGGCGAGAACACCAGGACCGTCTTCAGGTTCAATGGCTTGGCTGTAGCGCGAGACAACATGATCGTCTGTACAGCCTTCGCCCCACTTGGACCGGCCGCTGTGAACCGTTGCGCCCATAGGGTGAGGCCTGCTTGAGCCTGGCGCACGCCGAACTCCGCCTTCAAACGTCCCACGATGGAAAGCGAACGCGGGTTTTGGGGACCAAAGAGGTCGGGCCCGGCGTCGAACCGAATGCCCATGGTCAACGGCGCCCAGAAGTCGGCCGGTCTGCTCCCAAGGCCCGCGAATCCGGCGGAAGCGACGCCCACCACTTCGAACGGGTATCCGCGAAGCAGCACTTTCCTTCCGACGATATCGGGATCCCCCGAGAAGCGGCTCTTCCACGCCTGGTAACTGAGTACGATCACCGGTTCGCGTCCTGGAGCCGCAGAGTCTCCCGGGAGCAGCGTTCGGCCACGGGCCGCGCCCACCCCCAAGACCCGGAAATACTCTCCCGTGACCAAGGTGCCCAGCATGGTGCGGCCGTCCATGCGCGCTTCGGTGTGCCGATACCCCAAGGCCTCTGAAAAGGCCGGATTCTCCCTCAGGAATTCCCGATACTCCGGCCAGGTGTAGTCGTGAGGACCGGCGCGATCGGCCCAGAGGAACTCGTACAACGAATGGGGATCGTGCACGCCTATAGGTCGAAAGTAGGTGGCATTGAAGATGGTGAAAAGCGCCGTATTGAGACCGAGCCCGAGGGCGATGGTCGCCACCACCGTCAGGACAAGAATGGGCGAGCGCCGGAAGCCCCGTATGGCGTACCGGACATCCTGCCAGGTTGTTTCGATGAGCCCGACCCGGCGAGCGTCGCGGCATTCCTCCCTGACTTGGGTGGCGCCGCCAAACTGAATACGGGCGCGGCGCCGGGCTTCCGCCGCGTTCATCCCGGCCGCCTCGTTTTTCCGCGCCTGCATCTCGATATGGAGATCGAGCTCATCTTCCAGATCTCGCTCCACCTGCTTGTGAAACGCCAAAGCGCGCAAGCGCAACGTCAGATCGTGCCAGTTCATATCACGCTTCCCCATCATGCGGCCGGTGACGCATAGTGTCGGACATCTACAGCAGACGATACTCCGATTGTTGTCGATTGTCAACAGCAGCGGCACAAACTTTTTGTGGGGCAGATTGCCAATCTGCGGCGGATTGTTAATCCGCCCGGGCGATGCGGCAGCGAGCCGGCCCGAGTTACGGAAGCAACCACTCCCTTACGGTCGTGGCTCCGATGGGAGCGATGTCGCGCGCGGCCGCCGGCGTGGCCAACGGCCGGCAGAGGATCTAATTTGCGTTTGGCATGTTTCCCCACCCACCCCCTGTGGGCTCGGCGCCGGGCGCCCGCCATGTCCCAAACGTTACACTGGAAGAAACCAATGAAGCGCGCCGTCTGCCTCCTGAGTGGAGGCCTGGATTCCGCCGTCTGCCTGGCTCTGGCCCGCCGCGAGGGTTACGCCTGCTACGCCCTCTCCTTCGACTACGGCCAACGCCACAAGGTCGAACTCGAAGCCGCCGCGCGGGTGGCGGCCCGGCTCGGCGCGGTGCGCCACCTGGTCACCAGCCTCGGCCTGGACGCGTTTGGCGGATCCGCCCTGACCGGCGATATCGCCGTCCCCAAATCCCGCTCGGCTGCCGAGATGAGCCACGGCATCCCCGTCACGTACGTCCCGGCCCGCAACACCATCTTCCTCTCCTTCGCGCTGGCCTGGGCCGAGGTGCTGGAAAGCTCCGACATTTTCATCGGCGTCAACGCGCTCGACTATTCCGGCTATCCCGATTGCCGGCCGGAGTACATCGAAGCCTACGAACGCATGGCCAATCTGGCCACCAGGGCCGCGGTGGAGGGCCGCACCCGCCTACGGATCCACACTCCCCTGTTGCGGCTCAGCAAGGCTGAAATCGTCAAACTAGGCCGCGAACTGGACATCCCGTTTGGCCTGACGTTCAGTTGCTACGACCCCGATGCAGCCGGCCGCCCGTGCGGCCAGTGTGACGCCTGTCTGCTGCGCCGCAAGGGGTTCCAAGAGGCCGGCATTGAAGATCGCTGAGCTGTTCTATTCCATTCAGGGCGAGGGCTCGCTGGCCGGAGTTCCCTCGGTCTTCATCCGTACCAGCGGCTGCAATCTGCGCTGCGGCTGGTGCGACACCCCATACACTTCGTGGCTGCCCGAGGGCACCGAGCTCACACTGGACCAGATCCTGGACGAAGTGAAGGCGCATCCCGCCCGACACGTGGTGGTGACCGGCGGCGAGCCGATGATCGCCCCTGAAATCATTCCCCTCACCGAACGCCTGCACGGCCTGGGCCTGCACATCACCATTGAAACCGCCGGCACGGTCTTCCACCCCGTGGCCTGCCACTTGATGAGCATCAGCCCCAAGCTTTCCAATTCGACCCCGGACGACCCCCGTTGGGCCGCGCAGCACGACCGTCTGCGCATCCAGCCCGCCATGCTGGCGCAACTGATGGCGCGCTACGACTACCAGCTCAAGTTCGTGATCGAAAAGCCGGACGACCTCGCGGAGGTCCGCTGCCTGGTGGCGGACTTGAAGGCCGACCGGGGACGCGTCATCCTGATGCCTGAGGGTATCGACCGCGAGCGGTTGCGCCAGCGCGCCATCTGGCTGGCGGAGATCTGTAAAGAAGAGGGTTTCCGTTTCAGCCCGCGCCTGCACGTGGACCTGTACGGGAACCGCCGTGGAGTATAGAAATGCGGAGTTTAGACATGCCGGACAAGACTGCGCTTCTGGCCGATCCCATCTACCGCGAGCATCTGGCGGGCCGCCAGCACCCGGAACGGCCGGAGCGATTTGATGCCGTGATGGAAGGCCTGGTCCGCGCCGGCCTGGTGAACCAGACGCTGCACGTGGACCGGCGCGCCGCCACGCCGGAGGAACTGCTGCTCTGCCACACGCCCGAGTATCTGCGGACCGCGAAACACGACGTGGAATCCGGCAGCCCGGTTCTAAGCACGGGCGATACGGACATCACGCCCAACTCCTGGAACATCGCCTCGCAGGCCGTGGGCGGCGTGTTGAACGCGGTCGATGCCGTCATCGCCGGCCGGGCGCGCAACGCTTTCTGCGCGGTGCGGCCTCCCGGCCACCATGCCAACGCCAGCCGCGGCATGGGCTTCTGCCTGCTCAACAACGTAGCCATCGCGGCGCGATACGCCCAGCGCAAGTACGGTCTGGAACGCGTGATGATCGTGGATTGGGACGTGCACCACGGCAACGGCACGCAGGACATTTTCTACGCCGATCCCTCGGTCTTCTTCTTCAGCACCCATCAGTGGCCGTTGTATCCGGGCACCGGCCGCGCCGACGAAACCGGCGAAGGCGCGGCCGAAGGCGCCACCATGAACTTCCCGTTCCCCGCCGGGTCGGGCCGCCGCCAAATCCTGGGCGCGGTGGAAAACTCGCTGGTGCCCGCTGCCGGGAGGTTCCGCCCCGAGTTGCTGCTGATCTCGGCCGGCTTCGATTCGCGTATCGGCGATTTGCTCGGCCAATTCACCCTCACCGACCGCGACTTCGCCGACCTTACCCGCGCCGTAATGGGCATCGCCGACCGGCACGCCGGCGGCCGCGTGGTCTCGATGCTGGAAGGCGGTTACAGCCTGGAGGGCCTGGCATCGGCGGCGGTGGCGCATGTGACGGCGCTCGGCGGCGCGGAAAAATCGTAAAGGGCCTCGGGCGGACTGGTGGTTTGGGGATCACCGCTTAGTCGGCGTTCGATTATCCGGCATCACAGACCTCGTGTAACATGCTCGTGTAACATGAAGGTGACCGCCATGCGCCTGGCTGCCGCCTTCTGCATCCTGACTCTCGCAGCGGCTGTACTGCCCGCGCAGCAGTATTTTCCGCCGGGCGTTCCCGAATCCAAAGCGAATTGGTATTCCAGGCATCTGAAGGCTCTGCACGAACCTTCGCTTTGGGAACTGTCTTTGCACGATCCGAAGGCGGAAGTTTACCGGTTTGTCTGGCTAAGGGCGTTTCACCATCCCATCGCCGTCCGGCTGGTGGTGCGGACCAGCCGGTCGGGCTGGCTGAACTCGCGGATGACCACCGGCGAGGGCGGGCATGAACCCGGCAGAATCAACCGCTAGGCGTCTCGTGGCTGACCCGGGCCAAAACCCAATCATGGGTAGCCGCCTGGGAGAGCGCGAACTTTTGGAAGCTGCCCGCCTGGCCGGAGCCGGACGAGAATTTCGCCGCGCCCGGCGGCGCGCGCTGGATTTTCGAAGGAGTGAAGAACGGACAGTACCATGTCGTCGACCGGTGGTCGCCCGATGACGCCGACCCTGTCCACGCCCTCGGCCTGACGGCGCTGAAACTGGCCCGGTTCCGAATCCGTGCGCGCGACCTGTATTGACCGGCGAAGCCAACCCCGCGCACCTGCGCTTCAGGCGTGCCCGCGCCAGGCATCGCGTCTACAACACTTTGGCGTCCAGTTCGCCCTTGGCCAGCCGGACGTGGATTCCCGACCCTGCCGGCGCCGCCTCCGCATCCTTCACGATGCCGCTCTGGTTGGACACGATGGCGTAGCCGCGCTCCAGAATGCGCAGCGGGCTCAACTGCGACAGCTTGGCCGAAAGCTGGTCGAGCGTGCCGCGCCGCCGCGCCAGGCGGCCCCGCATGGTTTGAATGGCGGAGGCCTCGGCGGCCTCCAGGCGACGCCGGTCGGCGGCCAGACGGGGCCGGATGTCGAACCGTCGCAGCCGCGTCTCCAGGCCGCGCCGCGCGCGCTCGCGGCCGTCAATGGCGGCGCGCATGCGCTCCCGCATGCGGTACTCCTGCTCGTCGATGCGCTGCAGGCCGCGGCCCACCCGCCGGTGCAGCGGGCTCAGGGCGCGGTCGATCCCCTGCTGCCGCAGGCGACGCTCCAGCATGGCCAGACGGTAGCGCATGGCCTGCGCGGTGTTGGCGTGCAGCGCGGCGATTCGTTCCAGCAGTTCCTGGCGGGTGCAGATTACCAGTTCGGCCGCGGCCGAGGGCGTGGGGGCGCGCAGATCCGCCACGTAGTCGGCGATGGTGACATCGGTTTCGTGGCCCACAGCCGAGACCACCGGCATCGAACATGCCGCGATCGCGCGCGCCACGGCTTCCTCGTTGAACGTCCAAAGGTCTTCGAGCGACCCGCCGCCGCGCCCCACAATGACCAGGTCGGGCCACTGGGTCCGGCTGAAGTACTCGATGCCGCGGCAGACTTCCTCCACCGAGCCCTCGCCTTGAACTAACGCCGGGAAAATGCGGATGTGGAGCCCCGGGAAGCGGCGCGAGAGAATCTGCACCATATCCGCGATGGCGGCGCCCCGAGGTGACGTCACAATGCCGATGCGACGCGGAAAGCGCGGCAGCGGCCGCTTTCGCCCGGCATCGAACAAGCCCTCCGCGGCGAGCTTTCGCTTGAGCTGTTCGAAGGCCAGTTGCAGCGCGCCCAGGCCCTGCGGCTCCAGCATCTCCACCAGCAACTGGTATTCGCCGCGCGCCTCATAGACGTCGATGCGCCCGCGCGCCAGCACCGCCAGGCCATCCTGCGGCTTGAATTTCCAGTAGCGGTGCGCGGACCGGAAGGCCACGCACTTCACCTGGGCGTCGCGCTCCTTGAGGGTGAAATAATAGTGGCCGCTGGTGGCCAGCTTGATGCCGGAGATCTCGCCCGAAACCCACACGTCGCGAAACTCCTGGTCGAGTACGGCGCGCACGGCCGCGTTCAGTTCGCTGACGGTCAGGATTCGCCGCTCGGGCGTCAGTTCGAATTCGAGCGCGAATTGCTCCACTGAGCTATGTTAGCCGACCTACGTTAGCGTGAGCGCGGCGGGCTTCTGCTTCATCAATTTGTATACGCCTCAATTGTGTACGGCCAGGAAGAGCGTCTGCGAACCGGCGACGCCGTTCAAGGCGAACGTCAGGGGCGCCAGATCGTTGTTGGCGATGTTGGGCACGATCACGTTGAACTGGTACAGGCCCACAAAGCCGGCCGCCAGGCCCTGATAGCTCAGCGTGGCCGCCGACCCGCCGATCGACATGGTGCAAGCAGTCGACAGCTTGTTCAAGCCCGTGACAATGGTACCGGCGGGAATGTCCAGGTTCCCCGAATCCAGCACGGGCCCGAACCCAACGCCGTAAATCACAATCGTCTCGCCCGGCTTGGCTTGCCGCGTGGTGAAACCGGCCAGGGAGCCTGGCGGCATTACGAACGAGCCGTCGGAAAACTGCGCCACCGCGTACTGCTTGCCGTTGACCCGAAAATTGGACGGCCCCAGAAGCCCCGGTTCCACCGCGTTCACCGTGATGTTGTATGCCGAACTGGTGCCGTTGGAGTTCGTTACCGTCATCTGCTGAGACCCCGTGGGCGTACCTGTGGGGACCTGGGCGTTCACCTGTTCCGGACTGATGAAGTCGATGAATGCGGCCTGGCCGCCAATGGTCACCTTCACGTTATCCAGCGAGACGGGCGCCTTGGTGCCGGTAAAATCGCTGCCTGCCCATCCGCGCGTGGTCGCCGAAAGATTCGAGCCAAAGATCTCCATCCACGAACCGGGCGCCACCGACGTGAAGCCTCCGAACGCCCCGGCGCTGACCACGCCGCCGGCCGGGATGGTTGGGATGTTACCGGTCGCCGCCGCCGCGGTGAGCGTGTAGGTCTTGGTGTAGATGTGAGCGCCATTCTGGGTAGGAACAGGTCCGGGTGGCCCCGCATTGCCAGCAACGTAGAATATGATGTTGCCCACATCGGAGGAGGGCGGTGTCCAATCGAACTGGTACGTTGCCGAATTGGCTTGACCGTTGGTGGCGTTGTAGCCCGCTTGACTGTGCTCGATGTACTGCAGTGGATATAACGGCGGCGGCCCCGGCGCGGGACACGTTTGCGTGCCTCCAGACACGAAATTGATTACCTGCTGGTTGAACAGGTTGGCCGAGGCGCACATCAGCAAGGTGAACTGATCCGTGGATTGAAAGCTCCCGGCCTGTGTCTTGGCGGCACTGGAAGGCCGGGCGGTAAGTTGGAAACCCCACGCCTTTTGCGAGGTGGCTGGATCCGATATGGTCACCGTAAGATGCTGCTTCACGCCAGGCGTATAGACCTGTCCATTCGGAAAATTGACTCCGACACTTCCCTTGTTACTGGGGTCATTCGCGGTGCCGGTGTGACACCCGATGGTGGCGCAACTGGCGCCCTCGCCGGGGACTCCGCAATAGCCCGCATCCGGTCCGAACTCGTAGGCCCAGATGATGAATGGGATGGCCCCCATCACCACCGCGCTCTTGGCGAAAATCAGTTTTCTTGTTCGCAACATGTATAACTGCTATAACCCCCGTCTCCAGTAATTTACTCGATTTCGATGGTGAATTGTCCTTAATCTGCAAGGTTTTACCAAACCATAACAAGTTGTAAACAGACGCCCGCTAACCAAAGCCATCAGAGCATTCCTGCCACCCGCAACGCTTTGCGAGCCGTCGTGCTGAGGGGAATGGCGGTCAATTCGGCGGGCCGAAACCAGCCCCACTCCGGCCCAGCCACGCTAACGCCGGCTGACCGCACCTCCAACGTGTAGTGGTGGTGCGTGATGGTGTGGCGGATCTCCCCCAGGTGCTCGCCCAGGCGCGCCCCCGGCAGGTGCTCCGGTGACGGCAGGTCCCAAAAGCCGGCCATGCGCCTGGCGTCCGCGTCCCTCTGGCGCAGCAGAACGCGGCCCCGGTGGCGCACCACCAGCAGCACGCCCTCAATCCGCACCGGCGCCTTCCGGCGCAGCTTGACGGGAAGCCGATCCACCGTGCCGGCTTCACGCCCGCGGCACCCGGCAGCCACCGGGCAGGCCGGGCAGAGCGGCTTGGCGGGCAGACAAACGGTGGCGCCCAGTTCCATCAGCGCCTGATTGAACGGTCCGGCGTGCCCGGGGTCCAGCCACGCCTGCGCGATGGCTCGGAACCGCGCGCGCGTGCCGGCGGCGCCAATATCGGCGGCATCGTTTTCCACCCGCGCCACCACGCGCATTACGTTGCCATCCAGCACCGCGTGGGGCAGGCCGAAGGCGATGCTGGCAATGGCCGCGGCGGTGTAATCGCCGATGCCCGGCATTGCCCGCAGCCCCGCGTACTCGCGCGGAAACCCGCCCGCCGCCACCATCTCCTGCGCCGCCCGCCGCAGATTGCGGGCGCGTGAATAGTAGCCGAGGCCGCTCCACAGCGCCAGCACATCCGGTTCCGGCGCAGCCGCCAGCGCTTCCACTGTGGGGAATCGTTTCAGGAAGCGCTGGTAGTACGGGATTACGGCCTGCGCCCGGGTCTGCTGCAGCATGATTTCCGACACCCAGATGCGGTACGGATCATATCCTGAAACCGCACCATCGGGCCCTGAAACCGCACCATCGGGCCCTGAAACTGCACCATCGGGCCCTGAAACTGCACCATCGGGGGCCGCCCGCCAAGGCAAGTCGCGGTGGCCGCGGTGGTACCAGTCAAGCAGCAGTTCGGAGAAACTGTCCATCGCCGATTAGGGTTCACTCGATGACGCGCAGCCATTCGGCGACCACGGCGAAGCCTTCCGGGTCCACGTCCCAGGCTTCAAACTCGGGATTCAGCGGCTCCAGCCGGATCTGTTCGTGCTGCCACTCGTCTTCACCACGATATACCTTCTTGCTGGTATATTTTTTTACGGTGTAGCGGGCGGTATCGTCCAGTACACCAAAACGCTCGATCAGCAGGATCTTGTTCTGCCGCGAGCCGACCGGGTTGAGGCGGAAGAGATTGAGGCTGCCGTCCGGGATGCGCGGTTCCATGGAGCGGCCCACCACACGGCCCACAAAGAGGTCCACCGTGAGCCTCATGCCGGCTGGCGCGGGGACCCAATCCTCGGCGGCCGATTGCATCTCTTCGCCCAGGCTGCCGGCCGCCGCGCGCAGGCTGTAGAGTGGTATGTGGGTCCGGAAGGGCTGCACTGCAACCGTCTCCACGTGCTCCGTGTAGAGGCGGTCCAGCACGCGCGTGAAAGCGTCCACGGCCACGGTTTGCCGCTCGCTGACACGGAGCACGTTGGAAAGCGAATCTTCGAGCGATTGCAGGAACGCCTGGGCGCCGCTCTCGGCCAACTTCACGCGGATGTCTTCATCCAGCGCTTCCAGCACCTCCGCGTCGTCCGGCTCCGCCAGTCCGTCGTAGCGCTCCCGCAGCCGGACCCATCCCCGATCCTCGGCAGTATCGATCAGAATCACACCGATATTCCGTGGCGGCCGTTGCGGCAGAGCCGTCTCCAGGAGCACATACGTACCTTCACGGCGTCCGGAAATGGAGACTACGCTGGCCGGCATTGACGAGACCCGTCTTTCATCCTATCTTCTTATTGGCCCGAAATCCACGGGCTGGACCGGATGCCGGTGGCCGGTGGCCGGTGCCCGGTGGCCGGTGAACACGGCGGCCCTGCGTCTTTTCACCGGCATCCGGCATCCGAGCCAGGCGAGCATCCGGCATCCGTTTCTCAGCGGGCAACCCAAGGCCGCCTGCGCTAGAATGTTCTCATGCAGACACACCCCACCCTGGTGTCGGTCGAGGAATACCTGAACACCAGCTTCGATGACGGCGATCGCGAATACGTGGATGGTGTCATTGTGGAGCGGAATTTGGGCGAAAAAACGCATAGCAAGTTGCAGAGAAAGCTGGTGGTCTTTTTTGCAGCGCACGAGGGTACCCTCCAGACGTATTGCTTTCCCGAACAGCGCGTTCAAGTGAAGGCGACGCGGTTTCGCGTGCCCGATGTCTGCGTCTACATCGGCGCGGAGCCCGAAGAAGAAGTCTTCCGGACGCCTCCCTTTCTGGTGGTGGAAATTCTCTCCAAAGACGATCGTGCCAGCGATCTGCAGGAAAGAATCGACGACTATCTGGCTTTCGGCGTGGACTTCGTCTGGGTCATCGACCCGCGAAGACGCACCGGAACCGTGCATACTGCCGGCGGAAGTTGGGAAGCCAGAGACGGCGTGTTACGCACCCGCGGCCCGAACATCGATTTACCTCTCGGAGAACTGTTCTGAACTGTGAGAACCGTTCTGCACGATGTCTGGGCGCCGATTGCCAGGTGGACGTTCGTCAATTGGCTAGCCTGCCGCTGCGGCTGCTTTCTTCTCAGCTTTAGCCGCCCGTGCCTTGGCCAGATTCGCCACCAGTGCGGCTTTCCGTGCGGGTGACATTTTTCTCTTCGGCGCCGCCGCCGGTGTCTGCGCTTCAGCTTTTTGTTGGTGGAATTCCTTCCATCGTTTCTTCTGAGCCGACGCAATCCGCTTCCGTGCCGCTACCGACAGCGTGCGTTTTGCCTTGGCTCCATCGGTCGTGATGGGTGTTGAGCGTTTTCCCATCTGACTGCGAATCGCTGCAATGGCATTTTCGATTTCACGGCGCTGTTCGGCATAACCGATTAACGCCATTTCCAAGATGGCAGGGTCGAGTTGCTTTGGCATCCAGTCTCCTAATCGAACAAATTGGTACTGCTTTGTTTTGAGAATACCAGACCAGAG
>DATMNI010000248.1:0-4070 GCA_035570275.1 Candidatus Acidiferrales bacterium
CGATTTCCCCACGCTGGCCCACGTCATCGGGTTCGTGCACGATCGGTGTCCGAAGCTTGCCCCGGAAACGCCGGTGGCCGCAGCCAAAGCAGCACCCGAAGTCACACCCGTAGCGGTGCCGGCTGCTGTGTTGGTCCCCGATCAGGCCGGCGATCCGGTTCAAGAAAGCATTCTGGACCTGGCCGTGGAAAAGACCGGGTATCCGCGCGACATGCTGGACCTGGATCTGGACTTGGAAGCAGACCTGGGTGTGGACACAGTCAAACAGGCGGAGATGTTTGCGGCCATCCGCGCGACGTATGGCATTTCGCGTGACGACAAGATCAAGCTCCGCGATTTCCCCACGCTGGCCCATGTCATCGGGTTCGTCCATGAAAGGCGGCCGGATCTGGCGCCCACGGCAGTGCCGCCAACCAGCAACGCTGCATCCGTGCCGGCGCCGGACGTGCCCGCGGCGGACGTTCCCACGTCGTCGCCGGTCCCCTCGGCGGCGGTGCCCGTGCAGGCCGTCGCCGAACAGGCCGTCGCCGTGCAGGCCGTCGCCGGGCAGGCGGCCTCGGACGACGCAATTCTGGAGAAGGTCCTGGAGATCGCCGCTGCCAAGACGGGTTATCCCAAAGAGATGTTGGATCTGGATTTGGACCTGGAAGCCGATCTGGGCATCGATACCGTGAAGCAGGCGGAGATGTTCGCGTCGGTGCGGGCTGCCTTTGGGATTACGCGCGACGCCACTCTCAAGCTTCGCGACTTTCCGACGTTGGCGCACGTGATTCAGTTCGCGCACAATGGGCAGGCGGCGTTGCCGATTGCTCAGGCGCCGCCGGCTCCGGCGCGTCCGGCCCCCGCCAACTTCGACGCGGCGGACCGTATCCCTCGCCGCGTGCCAGTGGCGGTCTTACGGCCGGCGCTGTCCCTCTGTAAACTTACCGGTGCATCACCCGGCGCCGGCAGCCGCGTGATCCTGATGCCGGACAACGGAGGAGTGGCCGACGCGCTGGCGGCCCGACTCCAGGCCATGGGTGTGGAAGTCCTCCGGATTACCGGCACACCCGATGCCGATGCGCTCGTCAGTCTCCTCAACAAGTGGAAAGCCGCCGGTCCGGTGCAGGGAGTTTACTGGCTGCCCGCACTGGACCACGAAGGGAGCCTGGGCGATATGCAGCCGGCAGACTGGCACGAAGCCCTGCGGATAAGGCTGAAGTCGCTCTATACCACGATGCGGGCTTTGTACGACCGGTTTGCATCGCCGGGCACATTCCTGATATCGGCGACGCGGCTCGGCGGACGCCACGGTTACGACGAGGCTGGAGCCGTGGCGCCCCTGGGCGGCGCCGTGGCGGGCTTTACCAAGACTTTCAAGCGGGAGCGCCTGGAGGCGCTGGTCAAAGTGGTGGATTTCGCGGTGGAACAGGCCCCGGCCGAAGCCGCCCAAATTCTCATCGAGGAAACCCTGCGCGACCCGGGCGCCATCGAAATCGGGTATCAGGGAGGGCAGCGCTGGGCCATCGGGTTGCAAGAACAGCCCGTGGCCGACGGACAGGTGGGCATGGCGCTGAACCAGGACAGCGTATTTCTGATCACGGGGGCGGCGGGGAGCATCGTCTCGGCCATCACGGCCGACCTGGCGGCGGCTTCCGGCGGTACGTTCTACCTGCTCGATATGGTGCCTGAGCCCAATCCGAACAATGCCGACATTCAGCGCTTCGTCAACGACAAAGACAATCTTAAGCGCGACCTGTTTGCCCGTATGCAAGCGCGCGGCGAACGAGCCACGCCGGCGCTAGTGGAGAAGGAACTGGCCGGCCTGGAGCGCGCCAATGCGGCGCTCAGCGCCATTGATGCCGTGCGGGCCGCCGGCGGCACGGCCCACTATTTCAGCGTCAACCTCACGGACGGGGAAGCCGTGGCTGCAGCCGTGCGCCAGGTGCGCGAGCGCAGCGGGAGGATCGACGTACTGCTGCACGCCGCAGGCATCGAGCGCAGCCACTTCCTGCCGGACAAAGACCCGCGTGAGTTCAATCTGGTGTTCGACGTGAAGAGCGATGGCTGGTTCCATCTTCTGCACGCCATCGGCGACATGCCGCTCGCCGCCACCGTGGCTTTCAGCTCGGTCGCGGGCCGCTTCGGCAACGCCGGACAGGCGGATTACAGCTCCGCCAACGACCTGCTGTGCAAGATCACCTCGAGCTTCCGCACCACCCGGCCGGGTACGCGCGGCATCGTCATCGATTGGACCGCGTGGGGAGGCATTGGAATGGCCACGCGCGGCTCGATTCCCAAGATGATGGAACTGGCGGGTATCGATATGCTGCCGGCCGAAGCGGGCATTCCGTTCATCCGACGGGAACTGACCATGGGCGCGGCGCGAGGCGAAATCGTGGTCGGTCAGCGTTTGGGCGTCATGCTGAACGAGTGGGACGCCACTGGCGGGCTGGATATGGCAGCGGTGGAAGCCCAGGGCGGGCACGGGCCGATGATCGGTAGAATCGCGGGCCTGAGCCTCTACGGCGGACTTACCATCGAGACTGCGCTCGATCCGGCGACGCAACCGTTCCTGCACGATCACCAGATTGACGGCACTCCGGTGCTGCCCGGCGTTATGGGGGTTGAGGGGTTTGCCGAAGCTGCCCTGTGGATGCTTCCGGGTTGGCAGTTGGAGGGCATCGAAGACGTGAACTTCCTGGCGCCGTTCAAGTTTTACCGGAACCAGCCGCGCACGCTGACTATCCAGTCCACGTTCTATGCGCAGGGTGATGAAGTGGTGGCGGATTGCCGGTTGACCGGCAGCCGCACGCTGCCGAACCAAACCGAGCCGCAAGTGACTACCCACTTTACCGCCCGTGTCCGGTTGGCGAAACAGCCGTCCCCTGCGGGCATGGCACCGGTGCCCGGCAAGCCCGCGGGCGAGGTGGTGGTTGCCGCCGATATCTATCACGTTTACTTCCACGGCCCGGCTTACCAGGTTGTGGAGCGGGCGTGGATGGATGAACACCGCATTGTCGGGCAGAACGCCGGAAACTTGCCGGCGAATCATCACCCGGCGGAGCGCTCCACACAGATGGCGCCCCGGCTGATCGAACTCTGTTTCCAGACCGCGGGGCTGTGGGAAATCAGCGGGCAAGGCCGCATGGGTCTGCCGCAACACATCGATAGCGTGCGCGTGTGGCGTGCGCCGGACAATTCGGACCGGCCGGATCAGACGGACGGCCGGTTATATGCCGTGGTAACTCCCAACGCGGAGCCGGGAAGCTTCGATGCGGAGGTTGTGGACGCCCGAGGAAACCGTTATGTGCAGCTTCGCGGCTACCGCACCGTGGGACAGCCCGGCACGGTCGATGCCGGGCCACTGAGGGCATTGCAAGCCGTCCTGGTTTAACACAAAACTGGTGTAGCAACAAACCTAACCCGGTGGTAGCGGCCATCGGAGAATCGGAGTCATTATGCAGCGCGAATTTCAACGTGTGGCTATCGTCAATCGTGGAGAAGCCGCCATGCGCTTCATCTATGCGGCACGCGAGTTCAGCCTGGAGCACGGCACAGGGTTGCGCACCATCGCGCTCTTCACGGAGCCGGACCGCCATGCGATGTTCGTTCGCGAGGCGGATGAGGCGGTGTCTCTCGGAGCCGCCCAAACGGTTGACCCCGGCACCGGGCAGGTCAAGAGCAGCTACGTCGATTACGCGCGGCTCAAGCGGGCATTGGTGGAGGCGCGCGCGGACGCGGTCTGGGCCGGATGGGGCTTTGTTGCCGGGCACGCGGCCCTCGCCGACCTTTGCAGCGAGCTCGACATTACCTTCATCGGTCCGGACGGCGACGCGATGCGGCGGCTGGGCGACAGAATCTCGGGCAAACGGCTGGCGGAACAGGCCCAGATAGCGGTACCGGCATGGAGCGGCGGGCCGGTGGAAACGCTGGCCGATGCCCGCCGCCACGCCGAGCGCCTGGGCTATCCTTTGCTGATTAAGGCTACGGCCGGGGGCGGCGGGCACTCCATCCGGCGCGTGAATACGGCGGGCGAACTCCAACGAGCTTTTGAGAGCGCCCGCGCGGAAGCCTTCCGGGCCTTCGGG
>DATMNI010000249.1:0-6590 GCA_035570275.1 Candidatus Acidiferrales bacterium
CCGCCCTTGCTGATCTGGTTATAAACCATGCCGCCGCCTCCGTACTGCGCGGAGAAGGCTGAACTGCTCATCTTCACTTCGCCCAGGGTGTCGAAGATCGGCGTGTTGATGACGTTATTGCTCATCGGTGAACTGGTGGACGCCCCGTCCAGCAGCGCATTGGAAAACGGCATACTTCCGTTGACCGACACGCCTCCCATTCCGGGGCTGTTGTTGTTGGTCCCGTTGCCGCGAGTGCCCGGGAGGAACGTCAGGAACGACTGCCAATCCGGAATTCCGCCGGTCTGCGGCAGGAGCTTCAGGGTTTCCTGCGGCACCGTCGAGGAGATTTCCGCGGTGGTCGTCTCCAGCAGGGGCGCCCCGGTTTCCACAATACTGATCTGTTGTGTGGCTTGCCCGATTGTCAATTGAACGTTTATTCCGGTGACACCGGATCTCAGAATTAAAGGCCCGCGCTGCAACGTCGCAAAGCCCTCCTTTGAAAACGTGATCAGGTACTGATCGGAAGGTACGAGCGGACCGGTGTCGTAAACGCCGGCATCGTTCGTGACGAAAGTGCGCTCCGTGTTCTTGTCAATATCTTTGACAAGTACCCTCACGCCGGGCACAACGGCGCCCGAAGGATCGGTCACGCTGCCGGTGACGTCTCCAGAATTGGTGGCTTGGCCCCACGCGATACCGGAATATCCGCAGAAAAGGCCGGTGCACAATGCGAGTACCCCACCCAGGGAAATCGTCTTCATGGTCCCCTCCCCGAAAGCGTTTGCAGTATATCGAAACCGCCTGGTCGAGTCAAGCAGTCGTTAGACTCGCCCCTAAAGGCAGGACGGGCCTTCGTGTCATGACAACGAGTAGAGAGCGTTTACAATGTTCATTACTTTTGCTTGCGCCCCTTGTCTTCACTTGGTCCAGAACCGGGTGTGGGGCGGATTGCGGCACAGGGGACGACGCCGTCACCCTCTTTGACGCAGTAGAAGCGGTCCGCCTCAAGGCCGGCCAAGGTTTCAGTTCTGCCCGACAACCAGAAGATTTCTACTTTGTCGGCACGACTGCGATCGGCGAGTCCGAAGTGAAGACGCAGATCGCTCTGCGACAGATAACTCCCCGAACTCCTCACTTCATCGGTCTGGACGAGTTCGCCGGCGGTGATCCTTACTCGCGTGTTCAAGGCCAGTCGATTGCTTTTCGTTCCGGCCATTTCGAGACTGATCCAGTGATGGCGCGGTCCGCCTTTGGGGCGAAAGATTACGGGCTCACCTTCGAGATTTTCGACCACAACTTCCTGGACGCCGTCGTTAAACAGGTCGCCGATCGCTAGGCCACGTCCCACGCGCGGGACCCTGAGCGCCGCGCCGGCTTGGTCGCTGACATCCCGGAAGGTGCCGTCACGTTGATTCAGGAACAACTGGGTTGGCTGGCGGTAGCGAACTCCGATGTCGGCCCGATCGACCTGCGGATACACATGACCGTTGACCGCGATGAGGTCAAGCCAGCCGTCGTTGTCGTAATCGAAGAAGGCGTCTCCCCAGCCCACGACGTACATGGTGGAACGTGCGATTCGTGAAATATCCGAAACGTCGGTGAAGGTCAACTGACCGTCATTGCGGAAGAGTTCCAGGTACTGCTCGCTGAAGTGCGTGATGGCGATCGACGGATGCCCGGTGTGCAAATAGTCTCCCAGCGCCACTCCCATATTGGCCAAGGCCCTGCCATTGGGATCCAGAGCCACACCGGCCGGGTAACTCACATCGGTAAAGTGGCCTTTGCCGTCGTTCTGGTAGAGGTAGTTTTGCGCGCCGTCATTGGCCACGAAAAGTTCGATCTTCCCATCGTTATTGAAGTCCGACCAGACGGCCGTGAGGCCGAGCAGGTTTTGAGGATCATCCACGCCAGCCTGTTTGGAAACATCGTTGAAGGTTCCGTTGCCGTTGTTGCGATAGAGGGAATCGGGCGACCCTTTCAGGCCGGCCGGCCCGCACTGGACCTTGATGCCGTGATACTGGCAGTTCACCATGGCGCCGAAGGCCGGCAGGTCGCGCAGATTGTAGGCGGCATAGTGAGACACGAACAGGTCCGGCAAGCCATCGCCGTCATAGTCGCCAAAAGCGGCGCCCATCGCCCAGAGGGAATCGGCCCCCAGCCCCGCCGCCTGCGTGACATCGCTAAACGTCCCGTTGCCGTTGTTGCGGTACAGAACCACGCCCCCAAAACAAGTCACGAATAAATCCGGCCAGCCATCATTGTTGTAGTCGCCTACCACGGCGCCATTCGCCCAACAGGGAAAACCGACGCCCGCCTTGTCGGTGACGTCGGTAAATGTGCCGTCACGATTGTTGTGGAACAGGGAGCTACGCGCCTTCTTGCCGGCCAGTTGCATGACCACGTCGGGCGCGTTGGTGAAGTAGATGTCCGGCCAGCCATCGCGATCGTAATCGATCATCGCCACGCCGCCGCTCATCGATTCCACGATGTATTTCTTATCCGGCGAAGCCAGATGATTGAAGCGAATTCCGGTGGAAGCAGTGATATCCACCATCTCGGGAACGCCCGCCTCCGGTTTGGCGCGGCTCTGTCCGGCGGGTTCAGGAGGCGGAGCGCCGCGCTTGCCAGACTGCGCCCGAAGACCGATTCCGAGGACAGCCGCTCCCAGGACGATCGCGATGGCCGGCCCGATGATGCGGGAACGGCGGCTCACATGGGCCTGCCTTGCCCCGCCAGTTGCTTGAAGACCTTCTCCAGTTTGTCTTTCACATCCTGGTAGTGACGGAAGGCATCCATCTCACGCTGCGCATCCGCGGTCCGGCCCGTACGCCGATAAAGGCCGCTCAGACGGAAGTGCGCCACGGTATTGGTCGGATCGTCCTTCACTGCGCTTTCCAAAAGCGAAATGGCTTCATTGGTCCGATTCAGCGAAATCAAGACGATCGCCAGACCGGTCTTTGCCTCCGCATCCTTGGGCTGGAGAGCAAGCGCTTTTCTGTAATGCGTCTCCGCCCCCTTGAGATCGCCCTTCAGCGACAGGACTCCACCGAGCTGGCGCCAGGACAACTCGTCGTACTCGTTCACCTGGATAGCGGCTTTGAATTCGACTTCCGCCTGGGCATTCATCGCGGCATCCGACGCCGTCCGGAGCTGCTCGGCCAGTTCAAAGTGCGCGCCGGGGAGCTTGGGATTCAAGCGGAGCGCCTCGCGATACTGCGCGATCGAATTGGCGCGATCGCCCTGCCGGCCAAGTTCGCCGGCCATGAGCATGTGCATCTCCGCGGAATCCGGCGCAGCCATCATCATGGCCAGCAGACTCTGGTACATCATCTGCCGCGAAAGCTGGTGCGTGGCGAACAGAATTTGCGGGTCTTGCGGCGACAGCTCTCCCATCCTGGCGGCCACGGACAGAGCCTTGTCGAGTTGCCCCGACGCCGAATAGAGTTCGACCAGTTCCAGACCAGCCTCAATCCGGATCTTCTTCTCATCTAGATTCGAGAATGCGCGTTCCAGGTGGTTCAGCGCTTCGCCGGGGTTCCCGGTCCGCTTCTCGGCGATACCCAACAGCGCCTCGATCCTCCAGACGCCTGGCTGCACCTGCAAGGCGGCCTGCATATGCGGGATCGCTTCCGCGTAGTTACCCTGAAAAAATACCAGTACGCCGAGGTTTGCCTGAGCGTTGAGGTTCTTCGGATCGAGCGAAATAATTTCCCGCAGTACGGGAATGGCGAGCTGCGGTTTCTGTTCCTGCAGATGCTTCTGCACCTGCTGTTCGAGCGCTGCGACTTTGTTTGGAACATCCGGCGTGCTCTGCGCCATTAGAACCGGCCAAGGCAGCCAGACGACCAGGGCGCAACATGTTCTTGAAACCAGATTTCTCACGTGCATGACGTATACCACGATTGGTGTCTCTCCGGCAGCCTTCTCGTGGCGAACGCGGTGGCCCGGTTCCGGCCGACGCCGCACGGCCGGAACCTGCGTATCCGATCGTGATGTGAAGTCCTCGGAGACGATGCGAGTCTACAGCCCTCCCCCGCGCCCCATGCCGTCAGCTCAGCCGGCCCGGATCACACTGGAGTTTTCCTTTCCGGCAAATCCCTCCAGGCCGATTCAGGGGGTCTGGCTGGAGGCGGCGATGTTCCGTACCGCCGCTTCCCCTAGCCGCTCACGAAGCTGGGTCAGATACAGGCTGCGCGGCGTCACGTGCCGGTCCAACGACTCGATGAATCCTCCCTCCTTCGCCGGGTCTTGCAGCGGAATGTTGAACACCACGGCGTCGACCCCGATGTGGCCGAACGAGAAGTTCTGTGCCGTCGGCGGCTTCTGAACCAGGAAGTATCCCTCGCAATTCCAGAACACCGTGTTCGCCCCCGCCCAACCGATGTTGATGTTCTTCCAGAAACGCGCAGTCAAGGGGGC
The DNA here is from genome assembly GCA_035570275.1 of Candidatus Acidiferrales bacterium. Classification (GTDB taxonomy): domain Bacteria; phylum Acidobacteriota; class Terriglobia; order Bryobacterales; family Bryobacteraceae; genus DATMNI01. The sequence continues at coordinate 4,402 of DATMNI010000249.1, forward strand.
TTGGATATTGTCGTAAAGGCCGCCTGTCGCCCACTGCTCGTGCGGTTCGCTCGAGGAGTATGGGTTCGTCGCTATGCAATCGAGGAATACATTGTTGCTCGCGCTCGGCTGGCCCATCATAAACGAGTGGCGCCCCTTGTCTGAGTAACAACGCTGCACCAGCGCGAGCTGTCCGCGCAACGCGAACGTAAACCTCCTTGCTCCCATCCTCCGGGAGATCGGTTCACGCGACACGCAGTCTTGCACCGTGACCCACTTGGACCCGCGCGAGGTGCCCACCATACTGTAAACAAAATGCAGCGCCGTGGCATTCCGCACCCAGCCGTTCTTCATGTTGTCGAAGGTAATGAAGTTGCTGTAGTGGTCCTCGTCGGCGTAGTACTCCTCGGCGATGTAGTTCGGGCGGTCCATATTGCCGTATTCCCTGGTGCGCTTCGCCGGGTCGAATTCCGACATGCCGCGAAGATTCTCCACGCCCACCCTCTGGATGCGTCCGGGGTCTTCATATTTGACCACTTCGCCTCCCCCCCAGCGCTTCTCGATGGCGCAACTGACAGGCGCATCGATGGTAATCGTGTTGCCCTGGACGTCTACCACCACGCGATCCCAATCCACGTTGAACGGGCGCCACCGGCTCTGTGGGTTCTCGCCGTTCATGCCTACCGCATCGATCCATTCCTGGTTTCCAATGCGCCGCACAATCACCGTATCGCCCGCCTTGAAGCCGCGCGCCGATGCCAATTTGAAGCTGCGCGCGCCCACCGGCACGTAATCGTCGGTGACAATCTGCTTGGTTTCATCCTTCGTTGTCACACCGGAAGCCCCGGCAATCTTGATGAGGGTGGGTTGACCGCCGCCGAAGCCACCCGGACCACCGCCGCGACCGCCACCCGGAGCGCCACCGGGGACACCGCCGCGGCCACCACCCGGAGCAGCTCCCTGTGCGCCTCCCTGGGCGGCGGCAGGAGCGCCGGCAGGAGCCGCGGGTGCGCCGGCCGGACCGCCGCCCGGAGCCCCGCCACCCACGCCCGCGACGCGTCCGGTCCCCGTGCCGATGAGAACCGTGCCCGTATCGCCCATACCCTCGCCGCGCAGCACCACGCCGCTGGCTTGAATCAGGATCGGCGTCGCCATCCTGTAATAACCCGCCCTCAGCAGCACAGTGCCGCGGAACCCGTACCTATCCAGCGGCAGCGCCGACACCTTGTCGATGGCCGCCTGAATGTTCGCCGTGTTGTCCCCGGCAACCGGCCAGACCGTCTCCTTCACCGGCACGGTCGGAATCGGCACTCCGCCGCCGCCATATCCCGCGTAAGAGGAATCAGGGATCGTGTTTCCCTGTTCATCGGGCACATAGACCAGTTTGCCGTCGGGTCCCGGATAGACTCTGGATACCATCGGGGCAAGGTCATTTACTTGCGCTCCGGCCAGAACCGCGGGTGCCATTGCTACCTGCAGCGCTCTGCGTCGTGATACGGCAGTCTTCATTCAAGCTCCCTCCAACGGTTCATACTACACCTTGCGGGATACGTCTCCACATCGTGCAAGCCCACTTCGATTTCCGCGCGATACCGGGAGGCGTACCGCGCACCCGGCCAACCCCGGGTTACGTTCAGCCTCTCGTTTCGACATAACATTAGTTTTGCCTAGGTCCACAAGTCGGTCGCCCGGAAGGGAGGGAATGTTGACGATGAACGGACGATGGCTTGTCTTGACGACCGCGGTTTACGTCTGCTTCATCGGCTGCTCCGCACCGAGATCGGGGAAGGTGTCCTTGGCTCCGTCTGGCACTGGATTAAGTGCCCATACCGCAAGGTCCAAGCCGTAAAGGCCGGGGTCCGGATGCAAACAGTAACCAATCGTTCTCTTCAGCATCGAAGATTTCCGTAGAAGGGGCAAACAACATGTCCAGCCAACGAATAGCGATACGACGAGGGGTTCCTGGGAGCCGGGGAATCCTGATTGCAGTTCTGGCGGCGGCGCTTTGCTGCGCCTGCGTGTGCGCGCTGGCGCAGACGTCTCCCGCCCTGAAAGAAAGTACGGTGTACAACCGGCCGGTGTATCTTCTCTCCAACGACAAGCTGGAGGTGGCCGTGGTGAAGACGGGCGGGTCGATGCTGCGGCTCCTGATTCAGGGCGATTCCCTGGGCCTGAGCCCGTTCGGCAACCCCGAGATGGTGCCCCAGGTG
>DATMNI010000250.1:0-21423 GCA_035570275.1 Candidatus Acidiferrales bacterium
CGCTGCTGAAGTCGGCCGACAACATGATGCTGTACAAATACGTCATCCGCAACGTGGCCAACCAGTACGGCAAGACGGTGACGTTCATGCCCAAGCCTCTCTTCGCGGACAACGGCAGCGGCATGCATTGCCACCAGAGCCTTTGGAAGGACGGCAAGCCTTTATTCGCGGGCGACAGCTATGCGGGGATGAGCGACATGGCGCTGCACTATATCGGCGGGCTGCTGAAGCACGCGCGCGCGCTTTCGGCGATCATCGCGCCCACCACTAACAGCTACAAACGGCTGGTGCCGGGATACGAAGCGCCGGTGAACCTGGCCTATTCGCGGCGCAACCGCTCGGCGGCGTGCCGCATCCCGATGTATTCGGCCAGCCCGAAGGCGAAGCGGGTGGAGTTCCGCCCACCGGATCCCGCGGCCAACCCCTACCTGGCATTCGCGGCGATGCTGATGGCCGGCCTGGATGGCGTGCTCAACAAAATCGACCCGGGCGAACCGCTGGACAAGGACATCTACGATCTGTCGCCCGAGGAGATGAAGAGCGTGCCCTCGATGCCCGGTTCGCTTGACGAAGCGTTGAGCTGTCTCGGCGACGACCATGGATTCCTGATGCGCGGGGACGTGTTCACCGAGGAGCTGATCGAGACGTTCATCGATTACAAGCGGAAGAACGAGGCGGAGGCGGTGCGGTTGCGGCCGCATCCGTACGAGTTCGCGCTGTACTATGACATCTAAGAAACAGCAGCCGCGACTTGTCGATCGACCCTCCGGGCCGCGGCTGGACGGCTCGCTACGCATCGCGCAGGCGGATTAACAATCCGCCGCAGGTTGACAACCTGCCCCACAAAACATGCAAGGGACCATCGTACAAATCAACGTGTCTTTCGGCGGCTTGCCGAAGCGGCCGATCGCGCAGGGCGTGGTCGGCCCGCTGGGGATCGAGGGTGATTTTCATAGTCATCCGCAGATCCATGGCGGGCCGCGCAAAGCGGTATTGATCATTGCGTCGGAGGTGGTGGACGAACTCACGGCGCGCGGGTACCCGCTGTTTTATGGGGCGCTGGGAGAAAACCTGACCACGCGCGGCCTCGCCATCCGCGATATCCGGGTGGGTGACCAGATCCGGGCCGGCAGCGCGCTGCTGGAGGTTACACAACCGCGCGGCCCTTGCACCCAGCTCGACATTTACGGCCCCGCTCTGAAACACGAACTGACCGACGACCAGGTGCGGGCCGGCGATTACGCGTCGCCCCGCTGGGGCATCAGCGGTTTCTATACCATGGTGCTCTCGCCCGGCCAGGTGCAGCCGGACGATATAATCGCAGTCGTGGCCAAGTTAGCCTGACGCATGCAAACATTGGAAAACGGACGCCGTCTTGCCGCGGGGCTTCCGGAACGCGTGGCCACGCGCATTCAACTATTGCTGGCTTCGGTTCCGGACCCGGCGGCGGCCATCCATTTTCTGGAATGCCTGCGCCAGGAATCGGTCTCCGCGTTCGACCGCATCTGCAGCTCGCCGGCCGCGCTGCGCTGCGCGGTGAACCTCTTTTCATACAGTAAATTCCTTTCCGAGGCGGTTCTGAAGAACCCGGAACGCATCCTGCAAGTGGCCAATTCGGGAAGCCTGTACCGTGTGCTCACGGTGGAGGAATACGAAATACGGCTGTTCGATTTCCTGGGCCACGGACACACCGATGCGCCCTCAGCCGCCGATCTGGCGCGGTTCCGGCGGCGCCAACTGCTGCGCATCCTGTTGCGCGACGTGCTGGGCTTCGCCACGCTATCCAACGTGACGGAGGAACTGTCGCATTTGGCCGACGCGATTCTGGACGTGGCCTACCGCGCCATCCGAGCCGAGTTTGTGGAGCGCTACGGGGAGCCGCGGCTAGCCGATGGCCGGCCCTGCGGCTTGTCGGTGATCTCGCTGGGCAAGCTTGGGGGCAACGAACTCAACTACAGTTCGGATATCGATCTGATGTTCGTCTATGCGGGCAACGGCCAAACCGAAGGCGTCCGCAGCCTGAGCAACGGCGCGAGCAACGGCCCGAGCAACAGTCTGAGCACCAGCTTGAGCAACAGTCTGAGCAACAGTCTGAGCAATAAGGAGTTCTACAAAAAGGTGGCCAACCAGTACACGGCGCTGCTCTCGGCCTACTCCGCCGAAGGCCCGTGCTACCGTGTGGATCTGCGGCTGCGGCCCGACGGCACGTTGGGCGAGATCTGCATGTCGGAAGACGGCGCGCGTGAGTATTACGCCGGGCGCGCCCGCGATTGGGAAAAGCAGATGCTGATCAAAGCCCGCGTCTCGGCCGGCGAACCGGAAGCCGGCGCGGCGTTGCTGGAGTTCGTGGAGCCGCTGATCTACCAGAGCTCGCTGGACTTTCGCGCGGTGGAGGCGGTTTCGGAAACCCGCCAGCGCATCGGCGAAAAACTGGCCGCCAAGCGCGGGTTGCAGAGCGGGCTGGATGTCAAGCTCACGCCCGGCGGCATTCGAGACATCGAGTTTCTGGCCCAGTGCCTGCAGCGGCTGCACGGCGGGCGGGAGCAATGGGTGCGCCACGGCGGCACCATGTTCGCGCTGTTCCGGCTGCGCGACAAGGGCTATCTTTCGGACCTGGAATACGCGCGGCTCCTGGCTGCCTACCAGTTCCTGAGGTATATCGAACATCGCCTGCAGGTGGAAGAGGACCGCCAGACTCATACGCTGCCATCCGACCCGGAACGGCTGAATCTGCTGGCGGCGCGAATGCCACACGATGGAACCGGCGAAGCGCTCAACGGCGAAACGCTGCCACAGAAGCTGGACGAGCATCTGCGCGCCGTACGCGAAATCTACGACCGCGTGGTGCATGCGCACAAGCCGCTCTACTATACCGTTCCGGTGCCCGTGACGCTGCAGGAGGAAGTGGAATTGTTGACGCCGGCCAGCAACCTGGCCCGGCTCCTGGAAGGCCGCGCGCCGCGATTGGCCCAAGCCATTGCGGCGGCCGATCTGCCACGCGGCCGCGAACGGCTGGAGCACTTCCTGGAACGGGCGATCGAGTCGCCGGTTGGGCTGGGGCGGCTGGAATCCGACGCCGGGCTGGCTGCGGCGGTGCTCGACATCTTCAAACACAGCGGCCACTTTGGCGACCAGTTGCTGCGCTATCCGGAACTGCTCGACGAAATCGGCGAGCCGGTGCAGATTGAGGTTGGGACGCTGGAGGACGCGGCCGCGCTACGCCGCTTCTACCGCAGCCAGATGCTGCGTATCCAGTGCGAGAGCATTTTGCGATCGGCGCCGATTTTCTACACGCTGGTGCAGACGTCACTGCTGGCCGAGCGCGTGATCGGCGCTGCCTACGGCATCGCGCAGGCGGAAGCGCCGCCGCCGGCCAGCGCGTCTTACACGCCATCGGGACAGATGATGGTGATTGCGCTGGGCCGTCTGGGGGTGCGGGAGTTCGACCTGGGCTCGGATGCCGACCTGGTTTTCGCGATTCCCGACGCCGATTTCGACGAACAGGTCTTCTGGACCGGCGTGGCCGAGCGCATGATCCAGACGCTGAGCGCCTACACCGGCGAAGGGGTGATGTTCGCCATCGATACGCGCCTGCGGCCCAACGGCCGCGCCGGCGATCTGGTGCAAACCGAGGGCGCGTACAAAGCTTATTTCGCCGGCCACGCCGAGGCCTGGGAAGGCATCAGTTACATGAAATCGCGGGGCCTCGCCGGCAACGTGGAGCGCGCCACCGACTTTCTGCATGAGCTGCAGGACGTGGATTGGCGGCGCTACGGGCAGAGCATGCGCTCGCGCAAGGAACTGGCCGAAATGCGCGCCCGCCTGGAGCGGGAACAGGGCCCGCGCAATCCGCTGAAGGCCGGCATCGGCGGTTATTACGATATCGATTTCGCACTGATGTATCTGCGGCTCAAGGCCGCGGGCATTTTCTATCCGGTGTTGAACACGCCCGCGCGCATCGACGTGAACGAAAAGATGGGCCACCTGGAGCGCGAGGATGCGGATTTCCTGCGCGACGCCGCCACTTTCTACCGGGCGCTGGATCACGGGCAGCGCGTATCCACGGGCCACGCCGAGGGCAGCCTGCCGAGCGCACGCTCACAGTTCGAAGTGCTGACCAACCTGGTGCGGCGGTGGACTCCGGAACACTTGCACGAGCAGCGGCTGGATGTCACACTACATGAGATTCGGCGGCGGACGCGCGAGTTTTTCCGGCGGGTGTTTGCGTGAGCATTTGTGGGGCAGGTTGGCAACCTGCGGCGGATTGGCAATCCGCCTGCAGCGAGCTGCTACAAGCCCTCACGGGAAAGGCTGCAGCGCCTGCTGGCTCGCTGCCGCATCGCGCAGGCGGATTAACAATCCGCCGCAGGTTAACAACCTGCCCCACAGGCGGATTAACAATCCGCCGGACCCAGTGGGTGCCCCTACCAACCTGCCTCACAACACCCGTGCCGGTGTTGGCATGAGCGGGGGCGCCACCGCAAAATCGCCAGCGCCGGTCCGGTTTGCCGCGTCGGTTCTGCTCATCGTCGCCGTCCTCGCGGTGTACCGTTTCCTGGTGCCGGTCAACAACACGACGGTGGCGCTTACCTTGTTGCTTGCCATCCTGGGCCTCTCCACGCGCTGGGGCCTGGCGGAAGCCACTGTGGCATCGGTGGTGGCGGTTCTGGGCTTCAACTACCACTTCTTGCCGCCCGTCGGTACCTTTACGATTAACGACCCACAGAATCTGGTGGCGTATCTGGCGTTCATGGTGACCGCCGTAACGGCCAGCCAGCTTTCCGCCCGCGCGCGCCGCCGCACCGCGGAAGCCGAGGCCGGGGGTTTGGAAATCGGACGCCTTTATGCCCTGGTGCAGGCGATGATGCTGAGCGGGACTACGCGAAAGACCATTCGCGAGTTCGTCAACCGCGTGGTACAGGTTTTCGAATGCGGCGCGGCGGCTTTCTACTACCACCCGACGGGCGAGTTTTTCCGCTCGGGTCCGGAGAGCAGTCCGGTCTCCGATCACGCCCTGCTGGCTGCCGCGGAGGTTGACGATCTGTCGATCGACGCCGAACGGACGTTGGCTACGTCGCCAGTGCGGCTTGGCGGCAGGCCGCTCGGGAGCATGGCGCTGATTGGCCCGCTGCCTTCGGAGCAAACGGTGCGGGCCATCGTCAACCTGATCGCCATCACCATTGAAAAGGCGCGCGCCCTGGAAGACGCCAGCCAGGCCGAGGCGGCGCGGCAAAGCGAGGTTTTGAAATCGGCCCTGCTGGATTCGCTGGCGCACGATATCAAGACGCCGCTCACTGGGATCAAGGCGGCCGTAACCAGCCTGCTGGGCGCGGCGAGTGGGGGCGGGGCGGTTGCGGGGGCGGGCGCGGCCAGCGGGGGCGGGGCCGAGAACGAATTGCTCACCATCATCAATGAAGAAGCGGACCGGCTGAACCATCTGGCGGCCGAGGTGGTAGCCATGGCTCGCATTGAGGCCGGGAAGATGCACCTGGACAAGCAGCCGACCTCGGTACCCGACCTGATCTCGGGCGCCCTGGCGGAGTTGCCGGGATCGCTGAAAGGGCGGCCCTTGACGGTGCAGGTTGCAGAGAATCTGCCGCCGGCCGACGTGGATGCGGAATTTGTACAGCAAGTGGTGAAGCAGATTGTCGAGAATGCGGTAAAGTATTCACCCGAGGGCACACCGATCTCCGTTTCAGGGGAGCAGAAAGGTGGGAAGATCGTTATCGGAATCGCGGACCGGGGTCCGGGAATCGAAGAAAATGAGCGGGTCCTCATTTTCGACAAGTTCTTTCGTGGCAGACGCCATCGCTTCGACACCAACGGAACCGGAATGGGTTTGGCGATAGCCAAGGGCATTGTGGAGGCGCACGGGGAACGGATCTGGGTGGAAAGCGAACCGGGCCAGGGGTCGGTATTTTACTTCTCGCTGCCGGTCAGCGGCGGAGGCCGCCAAACTTGAGCTTCGGCAGAATTCTGGTGGTGGACGACGATCCGCAGATCCGGCGCGTCATGAAGGCCACGCTGGTCGGCCACAGTTACGAAGTGATGGAAGCGCGCACGGGTGAAGAAGCCCTGGAACGGCTTCCGCAGGAGATGCCCAACCTGGTGCTGCTGGACATGAACATGCCCGGCATGGGAGGACTGGAGACGTGCCGGGCGATCCGCGCGGGTTCGGACATCCCGGTGATTATTCTCTCGGTTCGCAACACGGAAAAAGACAAAGTGGCGGCGTTGGATGCCGGCGCCGACGATTACGTCACCAAGCCATTCGGCATCGAAGAGCTGCTGGCGCGAATTCGCGCGGCCCTACGCCGGTCTTCTTCGCCCGAGGGCGGTCCCCGCGGGTTCAGTTCGCCGGACCTGGAGATCGATTTCGATACCCGCCGGGTGCACGCCAACGGCAAGGACGTACGCCTCACGCCGAAAGAATTCGAACTGCTCCGGCATCTGGTAACGCATGCGGGCAAGCCGGTGAGCCATCGCGAGCTTCTGCAAGCCGTCTGGGGGCCGGACTACGGCGACGAACCGGAGTACCTGCGCGTATTCATCAACCAGGTGCGCAAGAAAATCGAGGCCAACCCGGCCAAGCCGAAGTACATCCTCACCGAACCCTGGGTGGGCTACCGTTTCGCGGCAGAGTAAAGTACTGCTTATGGCGCTGCTGATTTTTGGCGTGCCGGCCAGCGACCCTGCCACGTTCCTCGGCATCCCGCTGGTCTTGCTTGCCGCGGCAGTGCTGGCCATCTACATCCCCGCCCGCCGCGCCACCAGCATCGACCCGATCGTAGCCTTGCGATACGAGTAAGTGGTCTGGCCGCGTTCGCCGGGCCGAAATCCGTCAAGGATACCGCCCTTTTTCAGATCAAGCCCGGCGTGCGATGATGCGGGCGGCGCGGCGCGTATGGTTCGGTTCGGCGCCTTCGGAATAAAACAGAATCTTCCAGCCGTGAAATTCTGCGCGCAGTTCGCCGGGACGCATGGAAATAGCCGAGGGCTGGCTTTGGTCGAACAGCCGGCTCTCGTCGAAGAGAAGGATGGCGCCGGCGAACATGCCGCCGGGGCGAACGCCGTCGCGGATCGATGGAAACAGGTCGCGTTGCAAATAGAGGAAGTCGCATATAAGGTCATAGGCCGCGGGGGCTATGGCGAACTGGTGCTGGGCCAAATCGGCGAGATGGGCATGGATGGCGAGACCGCCGGCGCGTTCGGTCAGCAGGCCAATGGCGGCCGGTGAGGAATCCACGGCGGTGACTTGCCAGCCCAGCCGGGCCAGGTAGAGAGCGTTGCGGCCGGGGCCGCAGGCGAGATCGAGTGCGTGGCCGGGCGGCAGCATGTCGGCTACCTCGACCAGCAGCGGGGCAGGGTCTCGGGCGAGGTTTGGAGTGTTGGAGTAGTGGTCGTCCCAGTTGCGGGGCACGTGAATATTATCGGGTCTTCAGCGCTTGCGGGAGGTGACCCGCCTGATTGCTAGTGATCCAGGAACCTTGCAATTTCATCCGCATCGTTGGGTAATACCACAGGTGGATTGCCGAACGTCGGCTGTACCAATGCTCCATCCGGCATCCTTAATACTCCAGTATGGTATTGGTGGATATAATCGGCGTCTTTCAGGACGTTGCCGGTCAGGACCGCGACCACGTCGGCATCCCCAGCGATCACACCTGCGGAAGTCAGCTTACGGATGCCCGCCAGGGTGGCTGCCGAAGCCGGTTCACAACCGATTCCGCACCTTCCAATCACCGCCTTGGCATCGGCGATCTCCTGCTCCGTCACTTTTTCCACCACTCCGTTGGAAACCGTCACCTCCAGGAGCGCCTTCGGCCAGGAAACCGGGTCTCCAATCTTGATGGCCGTGGCCAGGGTCTGGGGGTGCTCCACCGGGTGCAAACGGCTGCGGTCCGGTGCCCGCATCAACGCATAGAACGGCGCGGCGCCCTCGGCCTGAATCACCGCCAGGCGGGGCAACTTCCCGATCAGGCCCAACTCTTTCATTTCCCGCAGGCCTTTGCCAAATGCCGAAATGTTGCCCAGGTTGCCGCCGGGGAGCACCACCCAATCGGGCACCTGCCAGTCCCGCTGGTCCATCATCTCAGCCATGATGGTTTTCTGGCCCTCGATGCGGAAGGGATTGATGGAATTCAGCAGGTAGATCCCCAGCCGCTCGGCCAATTGGCGCACCAGCGCCAGAATCTGGTCGAAGTTGGCGTCTACTTGAATGGTTTTGGCCCCATATTCCAGCGCCTGGGCCAGTTTGCCGAACGCGATATTGCCGTGCGGGATGAAGATCACCGGTTTGAGACCGGCGGCGCTGGCGTAGGCCGCCATGGAGGCGGATGTGTTGCCCGTGGAGACGCACGCCACGCGCGTCATCCCGAGGCGCAGCGCCTGCGCCACCCCGCAGGTCATGCCGTTGTCCTTGAACGATCCGGTGGGGTTGAAGCCCTGATGCTTGAACGCGATGGCGTCGAGGCCCCCGTATTGCGCCGCCAGCCGGCCCGGCAGCAAGGGTGTGTTGCCTTCGCGCAGCGTCACCGCGCCTGCGAAATCGTCCAGAAAGGGGATGAATTCCCGGTAACGCCACACTCCGCTCTGGTCCAGCGGCGCGTTGGAGGTGCGGCGGCCTCTCCAAAGCGCCTTCAGCTCCCCGGCCGTTTGCGCCGGGCTGCCGTACACCGCCTCCAGCAGGCCACCGCATTTCGGGCAGTTGTAGAGGACCTCGGTGATGGCGTACCGCGCCCGGCACGCGCGATCGAAACAGATCAATTCGCTGGTCATGAAACCTTCATTATAGAGGGCGGGCTATAAAGAGCCGGCGGTGTTGCGCTGAGCCGGATCGACCACCAGCAGGTCAATGTCGTGTCCTTCGTCATCCGGCCGTGGCGGCCGAACGATACAGGAGGCGCTCAACCCCGGCGAACGATTTCATTCAACAATGTTCGCCCGCCGGAATCGTCCGCAGGCAGCGGTGCAGGGAGGCGGCTGTGGGAGGAGGCGGAGCGAACTTGACGCGCATGCCGCAATAGTTGTATATACATACATTATGAGAAGTGACGCGCCCGAACCGGCCTCTGCAGAAGGGTTCTTTGACCTGCCTTGCGCTTGCCAGAACCTTCGTCGCGCAACGCGGATCGTAACGCGGATTTATGACCAGGAACTAAAGAAGGCAGGTCTGGAAGTCACACAATTCGGACTTCTCACAGCGTTGGCTGCAACCGGGGAGGTGAATCAAAAACGGCTGAGCGAAGGCTTTGTAATGGACAGTACAACACTGACTCGGACCTTGGACCGCATGCAAGAGCGAGGCTGGATCAGCGTTAAACCGGGAGCAGACAAACGAGAGCGCCTCTTTAGTCTTTCGGCAGCGGGCAAGCGACAGATCGCAAAGGCCAAACCGCACTGGGACCTGGCTGAATCGAGACTTCGCAACCAACTTGGGGAAGCCGCGTGGAAAGAAATGAAAGAGACCGTGTCTCGAGTCACGAAAGGCGCCATCATGGCGCAAAGTTTTGTGCAGCCACAATAGATGCATATACATCTATTCTTGCAGGGGATGAGAATTCCCATGAAAGGTAGGTTTTTATGCGTCTTGCCATTTATTCGTTGGCAGCACTGCTCACGTTCGCACTAGTCCTGACCAACCTCCGGAGAGTGCGCGCTGACACGAACCCCCAGAATCAAGCCGGGAGTCCCGCTCATCCCCCCGAGCTCGAGTACTTGAAGGCCATCAACAGCGTTGCGCCGCCGAAAGACCCACAGTTGCTCTTCCTCCTTATGGCGCAGTACTCAAACCTGAACCTGCAGGGTGAGGGCGCGGAGTTCTTGTCGGCTCGATTCAAGGAATTCGAGCGGCAGCTGACCAATCCTCAGAAATCGCTCTACCTGAGCGCCATCGCGCTGTTGCGAGCCCAGCACGCACCTTCCGTTTCGCCGCTCCACAGGATCGGTTACGTGAACGACACAACAGCGATGCTCGACCGGGCCAGGCAAATGTCGGGCGGCCAGGTCTTCGTGGTCAACTGGATCGCTGGTGTCGTTCAGTCGGAACTCCCTGGCTTCTTCCATCAGAGCAAAGCAGCCGAGGCCGAACTTACCTGGTGCCTGGATAACGCCGCCAAGGCGCCTCATGCAGGCTGGTTGCGGGAAGTCGACTACCACCTCGGAAAGCTGGCGCTGGCGAGGGGAGAACGGGCGAAGGCGGAGGAGCACCTAAAAAGGAGCGGCTACAAGGACTGGAGCCGACCCATCACGCTGATCACACCCTTCTCCGAGGACGCCGCCACTGGCCATACCTTTGCCCCGCGGCGTATCGCTGCGATTGTGCCAGGACGGGTATATGTGTTAACGGGCTTCGAGTTTACCGAATACTATTTCGTTGTATCCGACGACAGGCGAGAACTCATTGGCATCGATGCCGGTACGCGGCCGGATTCGGCGAAGGCCGCTTATGAGGCATTGCAGGCGGAAATCCCTGGTCCTCCACCACTGACGACCATCTTCGTTACCCACGCTCATTGGGACCACGTGGGAGGCCACTCCTATTTCCGCGGTTTGAATCCGCGCCCGCGTTTCTATGCGCGGAACAATTACCAGGAGGAGCTTGCGCGGATGGCCGAAGCGCCGGGGATTTTCGACAAACTGTTCTTCGGTGAACGCTTCAACCTCGAGAATGTCCGTGCCTTCAAACCGGATGTCACCATCGCGACCCGTACGGAGCTGAAGATCGGGGGCACGCGCATCGAACTCATCCCAATCCGAGGAGGAGAAACTCACGATGGCATGTTCCTCCATTTGCCGGAAGTCGGTGTGATGTTCGTTGGCGACTTCATCATGCCGTACCTCGGTGCTCCTTTTGTTCCGGAAGGCGATTTCCAAGGGCTGCTCGACGCCATCGACATCCTTATTGCGGCGCATCCCCAGCACCTGTTGCATGGTCACGAGCCGCTGACGCGAAATTTTACCTCCGTTTCCATGCTCGCACTGCTCAAACCTGACCTGGTATGGCTTCGAGAGCAGGTCCTGAGTGCGATACGGCGCGGCGAGGAGCGCGGCGCAATACACCAGGCAAATCTGATTCCGCCAGGGTTGATCAAGGATCAGCCGGATGTCTATCAGCCTTATCTCATCATGCGCGAACACGTCATCGACCGCCTTTACGACCAAAATGTAGGGTATTGGCAGCCTGACCTACAGGGACTCGAACATCTCACCAGCGCCGATCGGGCAGCTCTATTGGTCGACTATCTCGGAATTACGGAAAGTCAATTGGTGAAGGCGGTAGAACGCCTGGCTGCCGACGGCAAATACGAGCTCGCAGCCTCCCTGTTTGAATCGTCCGGAAAACGGTTTGATGGCAGTTCGTCGGTTGCGAACGCCAAACGGCTTGTCTACCTCAAGCTGATGGAGAAGCACCAGAACACCGACCCGTTCAAATTCATCATCTATTCCTCCAGGATCGGTGAACAGACGCCGCAGATCGCCGGCAAGTGACGGCGGGTCCAAGCGAAGCGATGAGGCCCTCCTGCGTGTACAGGCGCATTTGAACCGCTATCTGGATGACGAGAAAATCGTTCGACAAGGTTAGTGCTTCAGTTCCAAGTTGCCGGCGCCGAGACTGGCGCGCAACGTGTACTTGCCGGATCCCGACCATTTGAGGTGCGGCGACAGTCCTGACGCAGAATCGCCAAAGGGTCCGGCGTTGAGATCCCCAACCTTGACGGCAGCGTCCACAGTACCGTAATCATTAGAGTTTGGTATCGCAATCCCGACGTTCCCCGCCTTGCTGTCAATATCCTTGTTCCCTGTGATCGCGGCGACCTCGAGATTGCCGCCACTAAGATGGACGGTAAGGTCCACCGTTGCCGGGACTTCGACGATCGCTCGAAAATTGCTATGCGGCGTATCTCTGATTGCCAGATTCGCACGCGTGCCACTGGTCTCCAAATCGGCGGCGGCATTACCGGTATTGCCTGCAAACGAGACGCGGACGTGTTCATCCGGGCTGGCTCGGATGATGTAATCGCCGCCGTCCAGACGCATTTCGATACTTCCCGCGGCAGCAAACGGTTTGTCGACCTTCATAACCGGAGCCATAACCGTAGCCTGCTCAGGTCTCGACGAGCAGGCAGCAAGAGCAATCGCAGCTAGAAGAATGAGGTTCGCTCTTGAGTTCATCACGGCCACGCCAAACGAGATCTGCATGCTCGCCTCCTGGGTTTCAAGTATACATTGAGCACACCCATACGCGTTGCACGCCTGCTTTTTTTCAGAGCTTCCGGGCCAGAACGGTTATTGGTTCACCTGTTTGATTTCGTGGGACGCACCACTCGTACAGGGCGGCTCCCGCGGCTGTTCCGCTCCAATTGGCGCCCGAACGAAACTCGGTGGCGCCCGAACGAAACCCGGCATCATCATTGGTCCCAAGTCGCCTTCGACGAAGCGACGAGGGAGAGTTTCAGCCGCGCTGGCCCGATCTCCTCGAAGGCCGTTTCCAGGGAGCTTGGGTGCACTTCAACGAGACGGCGTCTCGCTCAAGTGGATTACTTCCGGACCGGCGACGATCCTGGAATTGGCGAGCTTCGGGTAAACTCTGCGGCGTCACGAACTACTTCGCCTGGTTTCGGACATCCCAAAACGCCAATGGCGACACCAGCAGGTATCCACAGACCCATGTCTCCCATCGCTATGCCCAGCGCGGTACCGACGCCAGTCCAGATCGATATGCTTACCGCTAAGCCTTCAGGTATTCTCGGCATACCGCGCCTCGTTCCAAGCCGCGATCAGTTCCCGCGCTGGCCAGGCGAGTCGATGCCGGAGTGGGCCAACTGATCCACCATATCGATCTCCCCTTGAATCTTCCGCAGCCTGCGCCTCCGAACCGGAAGCAGAAATGCAAGCCAGGTGGCGAACAATACGCATACAGGCAGAGCGTTGGTCAGGACCATTTTGGGGTCTTCAAGCGCTTTCCGCAGGAATGGACCGATGACAGGCAGAGCGAAGACAACTGCGCCGGGTATGAGCGACGCCACCATTCTCCATACGTTCCGTGAGTGCTCGCGCGAGCGCTGCAACTCGCGTTTGTATGCCTCCAGCCCGGTTGTTACGGAATGGTCTGGCGCCGTGGACGGCGGCCAAAGTTGCCTGTGCGCTCGCCAGGCCACGTAGAGCGAGCCGGCCGCCAGAATCGCCAGTCCGACGCATAAAACCATACGTTTAAGCACCGTACGATCAACGTAGAATCAATAGGTTGCATCGGTGCGCTATAATGCGCCGTAATGACAACCCGTCCGCTTCCAATACTCGCTTTGGCTGCGTTTTCCGGTTTGGCCCAACAACCGGCTCTTCAACCGGCCCTGCAACCCAGGGCTATCACAACGGCCGACTACGCCCGCGCCGAAAAGTTCATGAACTACAATACGAATCCGCTGGTGGACCGCGGCGGGGTGCGGCCCAACTGGCTGGCCGGCGGCCAATTCTGGTACCGCGTTACCACCGCGGCCGGCAGCGAGTTCGTGCTGGTCGATCCGGTGAAAGCTGCGCGGGTTGCCGCCTTCGACCATAAGAGCCTGGCGTCCGCACTCTCGGCCGCGGCGGGCGCCAAATACGACGCCGGGCACTTACCATTTACCGAGATTGAATTCACTCCAGACCGGCAGGCGGTCAAATTCAGCGCCGCGGGCCGCGCCTGGAACTGCGACGTGCAAGGCAGCCACTGCGCACCGGACTCCGCGGCATCGCGGCCGGCCGGTGGTGGACGCGGCAGGGGTGGACGCGGCGGGGGCGCGGGGGTGGCCCCTGGGTTACCAACCGGGGTGGCGGCTGGGTTACCCACTGCAGTGCCCCCGGGGCCCGTTGGGGGGCGCAACGAGGTGCTGTCCCCCGACAAGAAGCGCGCTGCCTTCATCCGCGATTTCAATCTCTGGGTTCGCGACGTCGCCAATGGAGCCGAGACTCAGCTCACGAAAGACGGAGTGAAGGATTTCGGCTACGCGACCGACAACGCCGGGTGGAGCAAGAGCGAGCGGCCGATCGTCCTCTGGTCGCCGGATTCCAGGAAGGTGGCGACCTTTCAGCAGGACCAGCGCGGCGTCGGCGAAATGTACCTGGTGGATACGCGCGTGGGCCATCCCAATCTCTCGGCCTGGAAGTACCCGCTGCCGGGCGACGATGTGGTCGCCATGATCCATCGCGTGATTATCGACGTGGCCGACCCTCATGTGGTGCGGCTGCAGATGCCGCCGGACCAGCACCGGTCCAGCCTCTGCGACGACCTGGCTTGCCGGGGCGATTGGGGCGACGTGCAGTGGAGCCCGGACGGCAGCCACGTGGCCTTCGTTTCCACCTCGCGCGACCACAAGGTGGAGGAACTCCGCGTGGCCGACGCGCTCACCGGCGCTGTTCGCAAAGTGCTGGAGGAAAAGGTCCCCACCTTTTTCGAATCCGGCAACGGCCGCATCAATTGGAAATACCTGCCGGCCTCCAATGAGGCGATCTGGTTTTCGGAGCGCGACAACTGGGGTCACCTCTATCTTTACGATCTCGAATCCGGCAAGCTGAAGAACCGGATTACCGCCGGCGAAGGCAACGTCACCCAATTGCTGCGGGTGGATGAGAAAGAGCGCATGGCGTACTTTCTGGGTGTGGGCAAGGAAAAGGGCCGCGACCCCTATTTCATCCACTTCTACCGCGCGGCTTTCGACGGCAAGAACCAGACGCTGCTGACGCCCGAGGACGCAGCGCACGATATCAGCCTGTCTCCCGATGGCCGGTACTTCGCAGATAGCTACTCCAGGCCCGATGTTCCGCCGGTCGCTCTGCTGCGCGATGCCGCCGGCAAACTGATTACGCCGCTGGAACGCGCCGACATCTCACGGCTGTTGGCGACCGGGTGGAAACCGCCCACGCCCATCAGCGTGAAGGCGCGCGACGGCGTCACGGATCTGTACGGGCTGATGTACAAGCCAACCTACTTCGACGCTATCAAGAGATACCCGATCGTCAACCACATTTACCCTGGTCCGCAGACCGGCAGTGTGGGCAGCCGGAATTTTTCGACCGGCCGGGGCGATGCGCAGGCACTGGCGGAACTCGGCTTCATCGTGGTGGAAATCGATGGCATGGGAACGCCGTGGCGCTCCAAGAAATTCCACGAAGCCTATTTCGGCGACATGGGCGACAACACCTTGCCCGACCAGGTGGCCGGCATGAAGGAACTGGCGAAGCGGTATTCCTGGATTGACATTGAACGCGCGGGCATTTACGGCCACTCCGGCGGCGGTTATGCCACGGCCGACGCCATGTTCCGTTACCCGGATTTCTTCAAGGTGGGAATCTCCGAAGCGGGCAACCACGACAACCGCGTCTACGAAGACGATTGGGCCGAGAAGTGGCAGGGACTGCTGGAACGCAGACCCGACGGCACTACGAACTATGACAGCCAGGCCAACCAGAACATCGCCAGGAATCTGAAGGGCCACCTGCTGCTGGCGCACGGCACAATGGACACCAACGTGCCGCCGTACAACACGCTGCTGGTGGTGAATGAGTTGATCAAGGCGAACAAGGATTTCGACCTGATCATGCTGCCCAACCGCGGCCACGGTTTTGGCAACGAACCTTACATGGTGCGGCGCCGCTGGGACTATTTCGTCCGCTACCTGATGGGTGCGGAGCCCCCGCAGGGCTACGAGTTGCATCCGCCGCCCGGGGGAGGCGGCCGGGGAGCGCCGGCGCAGTAACTAGTCTCCCTTGCATTGCGGACATCGAAACCCATCGGGCCTCGGAGGCTGACCAAAGTATGCTCGAAACCCTCTCTCCGTCTCAAAGCGGGCTGTTCAGCGGGCCCTACTCTGTTACTTAGTCATGTTATGAACCAAATCCGGTACAATTGAACTGATGAGGATACAGAAGCGCGGTATACTACATTTATGCAATCGAACATCCCGGTCCGCTGTTTGGGCGGTTTTGGTCTGGCCGCCTATGTGAACCCCTCGCGGTTTGCGACCGGTGGCGCCACTACTATGGCGTTGGGCGGAACACTAACGAATAGGATCATGATCTTCATTGTGGATCCCGTTGGTTGTTTCTTTGGCGGCAGGAGGTCATCGTAAATGGCCGCCTTCGGTACTGCGCTTGCACGGAAACCGGATCCAGTCTTGGCAGGCGATGTCATCGAGTTGCCTGCGAAACCTCTCGAAGTTCATGCCGAAATCGACGAATCTCACACACCCGGACTGCCCGCGCCGACGGTTCGCCAACATTGCGCAGAACCGGATTGCATCCTCTGTTTTCCCCGGCCGCAGGCTAATCCACTTTCCACTTGGATGCTCTGTATCCTGGCATGCTTCCTCGTGATCGTTGTTATCGGAGGCATTGCCGGTGCCTGGTTCATATTGTCCTCTTGAGATTGTCCTCTTGAGAGGATTGTAACCAGCCATCGTGGATGAGCCGGTTCTGGTCCAGACCCTCGCACCGGTGCGGTGAAGGCGCGGTGGCTTAGGTCTCGAAATTTTGCCGGTCCAGCTCAGCAAGCAAGTGAAGCCCCGCTTGCCTCAGTTTGTGGCGGAGTACGAACTTGCACTGGCCTCGCGGGTCGGTGAACTCGTTCCACTCGTCGCGAAGCATGGATGATGGGGCGGTCTCCAGCGAGAGCCGTGAAAGCCATCGAGACACGCGCTGCAACATGTCCGCCCGCTGGGTACAAAGAGCCGGCCGCTGCAGATTGCAGAGGCGGATTGTTGCCAGTGCGCGCTGCTTGTCCGCATCGTCAAGGGTAGGGTGCGGTTGCAGTTCGCCGGTATCGGGGTGGAGCCAGAAGAACGGCTCCGGATGTTCCAGGTCAGGTTTGAGGAGCGAGCCTTCGTGATCGTGCTCTGCCTTGGCGACGTTGCACTTGGTGCAGGCCGGCAGTAGATTCGTCCATTCGAATGCCCGTTCCGGGTAGCAGTTCTTGGAATGGTAGTGTTCGATCTGGAGTTCGGCCGTGACGTCCAGGGCGCTCTCGCAGTAAACGCACTCTCCGTAAGCCAGTGAATAGAGGTGTTGCCTCAGGAGTTGCTTCGCGTTTCTCGTGGCCCAATCGCCGGTCCGGCTACCGGCGTGGATCTCCTGGAAACGTGCCGTCCACTCCGGTTTTCGTTGCGTGAACGCGGGTGGCTCCCCGGAGTGCCTCGGTGTGTGGACCATACTACTAGCGCTGGAGGAGCGATTCCAAAACGGCCGGAGGGATTTCGCGGGGGCTGGCAACCAGAGAGCGGAGTTCCTCGCTGCGCTGGCTCAGGATTTCAGTGAGTTCCAAAAGCCTGCGCTCTTCGTCAAGTGAAAGCTGATGTGCGACGTCTTGCCTCTTCAGGCGATTCCACTCATCCAACTCAGCCTCGGTCTGGATGTCAAAACGGCTGTTGACGCCAAAGATTTCTTTCAGAGTAGTGAGGACGCTCTCGCCGATTGGTGAGTCGACCGGAGGCCGATTGTGTGCCCGGCCATTCTCATCGACTTCGAAGACGTGAACACGAGATCCCGGGCAAGAGGAAATAACAAAAGGAGAATGGGAAGTGACGATGATCTGCACATCGGGCAGGGCCTGGCGCATCGCCGGCAGCAGCCGCCTCTGCCAGAGCGGATGCAGGTGAGCATCCACTTCATCGAGCAGCAAAATCCCCGGCCGCAGCCCTTCCAGACGCGGGTCCCATCTGGTTGCGTCCTGTCGCATCATGAAATCCGCAATCCATCCCACCGTGGCACGAACACCGTCCGGCAATTGAGAAAAGTTGAGGCTGCGCCCTGCGATTCGTAACCTGGGTTCCAAGGCTGGTTCGATCTCAACGTCAAACCAGACGTCTTCCCGGTAGATCAGCCGCAGAGCGGACTCAAAACGATCTAGTGCGCGCGTGTATTCCTCGGTTGGCTGCTGGCGCTCTCTTGCGATAGCCTTCTTGCTGTAGAGGCTGAGCAGCCATGCCTGAATAGCTTCATTGTGGACGGTCTTTTCAAAAGCTAGAGCGTCAAGGTCTGGATCTGCCAGCGTGGCGGTAAGGTTGGGGCTCGCTAAATGCCGCAGCGATTTCGTAGGCGAATAGGCAGCGATATTCGACATGCGCAAAGGCGGGTGCGGATAGCCACTGCTGGTGCTGTCAATCAGGCGGCTGCTTGGCACTCCCCAGGCTCTCGCCGTGGAATCGAGCCACTGAAATCCAGACGGTGGGCCGGGTTTAGCGGATTCGGAGCCACCCTGCCAGCGGCCGAATGCCTGGGGTTCCTCCGAACCATACTTCTGCCGAAGCAATACCCTGGAGGCCGGGTATCCGCGAACAAGATGCTGCCAATCGTCGTTGGGAAAGCCACCTTTCCCGAGATTCATGCCCCAGGCAATCGCACGCAGAACAGTCGACTTTCCGGACCCATTGACACCGGCCAGAATATGCGGTCCAAGATGCGGGTTGCCGTGCCCATCGGATAGATCGAGATCCAGCCGTTCGAATGGCCCTACACCTTCGGCGGTCAGTCCGAGAAGCGCCATAGCTCAAGCCTACTACGCCAGCATCTCCTTAATCACCGTTCCGCCGAAATCCGTCAGCTTCTCATTCCGTCCGTTGTGCAGGAACCAGAGCCGGTTCTGGTCCAGGCCCAAAAGGTGCAGAATAGTCGCGTGGAAGTCGCGCATGGGGTAGCGGGTGCCGACGCCGCGGAGGCCCATCTCGTCGGTTTCGCCGATGACGGTGCCGGGTTTGACGCCGCCGCCGGCGAACCACATGGTGAAGCCGTGGGGGTTGTGGTCGCGGCCATCGCCGCCTTGCGACATCGGCAGGCGGCCGAATTCGGCGCCCCAGATCACCAGGGTCGTGTCCAGCAGGCCGCGCTGCTTCAGGTCGCGCAACAGGCCGGCCACGGGCAGGTCCGTCATGCCGCACATCTTTTCGTGGTTGCCGATCAGGTCCTTGTGCGCGTCCCATTGCACCGAAACCGGGCCGCCGCCGGAATAGAGTTGGATGAAGCGGACGCCGCGCTCCACCAGGCGTCGCGTCAGCAGGCAGCGGGTGCCGAATTCGTTGGTGCGCTTCTGGTCCAGGCCGTAAAGTTTTCTTGTGGCCTCAGTCTCCTTGCTGAGGTCCACGGCTTCGGGCGCGGCACTTTGCATCCGGAAAGCCAGTTCGTAGGAACTGATGCGCGCCGCCATTTCGCTGTCGCCATCAATTGTGTCAAGCTCATTCATCCTCTGCAGAAAGTCGAGCGTGTGGCGCTGGCGCTGCGGGGTGACGCCTTCGGGCGGGCGCAGGTTGAGGATGGGGCTGGCGCCGGAGCGGAACACGGTTCCCTGGTAGACGGCCGGCAGGAAACCGGCGCCCCAGCACGGCGTGCCGCCCTCCGGCGTGCCTTCGGGCTGCGGCATCACCACGTACGCCGGCAGGTTTTCGCTTTCGCTGCCCAAGCCGTAGGTGACCCATGAGCCCATGCTGGGGTAGCCCATCAGGATGCGGCCGGTGTTGACCTGGTACATGGCGGGTGCGTGCACCGTGCTGTCGGTATAGAAGCTGCGCACGAAGCACAGGTCGTCCACGCATTGCGCGATGTTGGGGAACAGCGTGGAGACCTCGCGGCCGCACTGGCCATACCGCTGGAATTTCCACGGGCTGCGCAGCAGCGGCGTATCGCCCTTGGTGAACTGGCTGACGATGGTGCCGTAGCTGGCAGGCAAGGGCTGGCCGTTGTACTTCTCGAGCGCGGGCTTGGGGTCGAATGTATCCACCTGGCTGGGGCCGCCCACCATAAAGAGGAAGATCACCGACTTGGCCTTGGGGGCGAAGTGCGGCGGCTTGGCGGCCAGCGGGTTGGCACGAGTGTCCGCGCGCCCCGGCGGGGCAAGCAGCGAAGCCAGTGCCAGCGAACCGAAACCGTGCGCGGCGCGGACCAGAACATCGCGGCGAGTGACCGCAGGTTGGAAGTGGGCGCCTGACTTAGGGTACATAGATGAACTCATTTCGATTAAACAGCGCCAGGCAGAAATCCGGCAGCGTGCCGCCGGTTTGGAAAAACTGTTTCGCCAGCCGTGTCTCTTCGGCCCGGGGCGGGCGGGACAGAGCCAGCCGCCAGGCCGTCGTAATCTGGCAGTCGCGGCGATTGCCGCAGGATGTCTCAAGGCGCGCGGCGAAGGCTTGCGAGACCTCCTGCATGGCGTCCGAATTCATCAGCGAGAGGGCTTGCAGGGCGTGCGTGGAGACGGAGCGGACCGGGCAGGACGTAATGGCGTCGGGCTGGTCGAAGGCGTTGAACATCGGCAGCCGCACGCTGCGCTTGTTGTAGAGGTAAATGCCGCGGCGGTTGCGCACACTGCTATCGGCGCTGACGGGCCACAGGCCATCGCGCTCCGATTCGGTGAAGATGAGGTCGTAGACTTCGGGCTCGATCGGGATGCGCACGGGCCGTCCGCCAATTTTCGGATTGAGCGTGCCGGCCGCGGAAAGCGTGGCGTCGCGAATGGTTTCGGCATCGAAGCGTTTGCGATTCATGCGCCAGAAAAGCCGGTTCTGCGGGTCGATTTGCGACTTCGCCTGGTCGGGCGCGGATGACTGGAGGTACCCGCTGGAAGTGACGATTAGCCGGTCAATGGCTTTGACATTCCAGCCGCGCGCCATGAATTCGGCGGCCAGCCAGTCCAGCAGCGCGTGGCTCTCCGGCTTATCGCCCATGGTTCCGAAATCGTTGGGGGTGCGCACCAGGCCTTCGCCGAAACGGTACTGCCAGATGCGGTTCACCATCACGCGGGCGGTGAGCGGGTTATCCTTCGAAGCCAGCCAAGTGGCGAAAGCGGTGCGGCGGCCGGGCGTTTCGGCGAGGATTTGCAAACCGGCCCGGATCACCAGCGGGACCGAGGGCGCAACCGCGTCGAGCGGGCTGTGCGGATCTCCCAGGCGCAGGACGTAGCATGGCGGCGCGGGCTCTCCTGTGTTGACGAAGGCGTAGGCGGCCGGCAGCGGATCGGGCGCGGTGGCTTCCACTTCGTGGAGTTGCTGGCGCAGGCTGGCGCGGTCGGCCTTCACGGGCGCGGGCATGGCGGCAACCACTTCGTCCCAGGCAGGCTTGATCTGGGTTTCGGCGTCGGCCGCCTGCTTTTTCTGCTCGGCGGTGCGTTTGTCCTTCGGGATGTTAAGGGCCGCGAGCAGCGCAGGGTCGAGTTTGGCCTTGCGCTCTTCGGCGATCTGCTGTTCGAAAGGTTTGGCCAGCGCCTTCAGGGCGTCGGTGATGGGCGCAAGGCGCTTCTTGTAGGCTTGGTCGGCGGCCTGCCACGCTCCTTTTTCCTCCGGCGTGGTGATGTCGACATCCTTGCCCTTAGCGCCGGCGAAGACCGCCTGCAGACTGTAGAAATCGGACTGCAGGATGGGGTCGAACTTGTGGTTGTGGCAGCGGGCGCAGTTAATGGTCATGCCC
>DATMNI010000251.1:0-82853 GCA_035570275.1 Candidatus Acidiferrales bacterium
CGTCGCCGTACCAGCGAACCATAGCAAGGGAATCAGCCAGGCGTTGAGGTCGATTCGGCGAGATGAAGTTTGAGGTGGCATCGGTCGGCTAACCGAGGCTGTTAGTTCCGTAGAATCGTCGACCACCGGCGAACGCAGCGAGGGCTCGGCCACAGCTGCGGGCGCGGGGCGCTGGAAGGGGAACCAGAGCGGCGTCACCGCTGTCCAGCGTGGCAGCATAGGCGTCGCTGCCGCCGCGGCAAACATGGCGACGATTGTGGTGGAGAACACCAACCGGCGCAGATCCGCCGATCTGTTCCTTAGCATCCGGCTTATGCACAGCGCAGCGCCCAGCGCGATGCCGGATTTCCAGAACACTGCAAACAAGACGGGACGAAATTCAAACGGCGTGGTCACCGTCCCTCCTTTTCGCGCCGGGCAATCAGCGCCGACAGTTGATCCCTTTCCTCAGCAGATAGCCCCTCGCCGGACATCTCCAGAAGCGCAGCCGCGGCAGCCATTGGCGACCCCGCGAAAAATGTGGATACAAGCTGCCGCAGAGCCGACTGCCGCGCCTTTGCGGGAGCGACCGCGGGCGTGTAGACGTAGCGCATCCCGTCCCGTTTGTGGCGGACGTGTCCCTTCTCCTCCAGCAGGGTCAACATTCCGCGAACGGCGGAATAGCTGGGCGGGTCCGGCAATTCCGCCAGGACCTCCGCTACGCCAGCCTTTCCAAGCCGATAGAGAACCTCCACGATCTGGCGCTCCCTGCGGCCGAGTTGAGTTCCAATGTCTTCGTTCATCCAAAGCCTCTCTCGGATGCTATTCCACTAGCAACTGCTAGTACATTAGCAATAGCCCGCAAGGCAGTCAAGCGAAAAATATCGGCAGGGATGGATCCTCCCTGACGGCGCAGTGTTTAGGATTGCTCCGGTCAAGCCTTCTCTTACCGGCTATCGCCCTCGGCAGGCGCCCGCCGGGGTCAAACCGGCCGCCGGTAAAAACTGTCCGTGAAATCGTGGATGGAGCGCGGCCCCTTGGCTGACTGAAGGCCCTTCAGAACGCCCTGTTTGTCAGCCTCGCTGCGTTCCTGGCCGAGCTTGAACTTGCCCTCCAGCACCTCAATTTCCATCTCGAAACCGATAATCTGCGAGATCATCGGGTAGGTGTAACTGTCGGGCAGACTGGCGAAATCGTAAGCGGAGCTCGGGGAGTTCTCGAACTTGTGGATGAGCTGTGCCAGCAAGTCATGGATCGCTTTCGGTTCGGCGATTGGCTTGAGCTTTCCCGAGGCGTGGACCACGGTAAAATTCCAGGTGGGCACCACTTCGGTCTTGGCGTACCATGTGGGCGAGATGTAAGAGTGCGGGCCGCGGAAAGCGATCACCGCGGGCGGCCGGCGTTCGAAGGTCTTGCTCTGCGGATTCTGGCGTGAGATGTGGCCGCGAATGGTGCCATACTTGCCCGCGGTTCGGTTCAGCAGCACTGGGATGTGCGTAATCCGGATTGCAGGCAAGCCGCCTGGCTCCGGCGCAGCCGTGACCAGGTCCACAAACGAGAACTCATCCATGAAATCGTGAAGGAACTTCCGGTCCTCCACCAGGTGAGCTTTGGGAATGTAGAGCGAACTTTCCGCTGTAACCGCCGGGTTGTCCCGTGCGTTGTCCTGAGCATCCAGCTCGATTCCCGCCAGGGCGAAGCCGGCCAGCAAGTCGCGACGTTTCATGTTTGACCTCGGTAGCCGCGGCCCTGCATGATGCATTTCACGGAACCTGCCGCGACCTTAAATTATCACGCACGCCTCTTCGAATTCCAAGCGCGGGTTCCGGTCGCGCAGCCTGGCCGGGTCACCGTAGCCGAGATTGCAAAGGAAATTTGCTTTCCACTTGCCGTCCGGAAAAAACTCGGCGTTGACTTTCTGCGCGTCAAACCCGGACATGGGACCGCAGTCCAGGCCCAGCGCCCGCGCCGCCAGGATGAAGTAGCCGCCTTGCAGCGAACTGTTCCGGAAAGCCGTCTCGTCGCGTAATGCCGGATTAGCCGCAAACATTTCGCCCAGTTTCGACTGCGGAAACAGTTTGCCCATCTTCTCGTAGAACTGGCTGTCCCAGGCCACGATGGTGGTAACCGGAGCCGTGCGTGTCTTCTCCACATTCGACGGCATCAGCGCCGGCAGGAGCCGCGCCTTCGATTCCGCGGTGGTAAGAAACACGAACCGCGCAGGCGTGGAGTTGGCGCTGGTGGGTCCGAGCCTGGTGAGTTCATAGACCTGGCGGAGAACTTCCGCCGGCACGGGATCGGGAAGCCACTCGCCATAGGTCCGGGCATTCCGGAATAGCCGGTCCAGCGAATCGCCGGAAAGCGGGTTTCGTGATTGACTCATAAAATGTCTTGTTTTTGGATGCCGCCGATGGCCGCCGCGGCTCAATTTTGGTCAACCGCCAAGGGATGATGGCCGCCAATTCTGTTCGCTGGCCGCAGCGGGGCATAAGCCTCGCTTCCGGCGCAACTCAATGCCGCCGCCAGTTTCGTGGAAAAAAAGAATCAGGCCGCCGATGAACACCGATGAGCGCGGACCGCCACATGGTTGAGGGCGATGCCGCTCTTAACATCCAGCAGTGGCGGCGCCGGATTCCGCTGGCCTGATGCCGTTGGCCCGATGGGGATTCTACTGCTGTAGGGCCCAATATCCCTGTCGCGTCTTTACCTGCAGCTCCGGCCGGTTCTTCACGGCCATCCGGATGGCATGAAACGTTCCCGCGCGCTCTGAACAGTCTGAGCCTGTCCATCGGCGCCAACAGGTTCGGTCTGCCAGGTCCCAACGGCGCCGGTAAATCCACCCTGATGCGTACCGTGGCCACCTTGCAGGATGCCGATTCCGGCGAGATCTGGTTGGATGACTTGGACGTCCTCAAGCACAAGGATGAGGTCCGCCGCATTCTCGGCTATCTGCCGCAGGAATTTGGCGTCTATCCCAAGATGCCGGCCATCGATATGCTCGATCACCTGGCGGTGATGAAGGGCATCCTGCGCCGCGGCGAGCGTGAACGATCTGATCGATATCGGCGTATTCAGCGGCGGCAAGGGTCACGAAAAGGAGTTGTATCTGGCCAAGCACCGCATCGCCGCCAGCCCGCAGAAGTTCATCATCCTGGTCAACGATAAGCCCACCCGCGCCGGCATTGACCCATATAACAAGCTGCTCGGCCGCAAGCCGGACGACAATTGGGTGGACGTGGCGAAGATGTAAGTGGGGCAGGTTGCCAAACCGGTTGCCAACCTGCGGCGGATTGGCAATCCGCCCGCCGCGAGTTGGCGCGCGGACGAACTTTCCAAGCGACTTTCGAGGGCGCGGCGGATTGTTAATTCGCCTCCCGAACCTACTTTGCCAATTCCTGGTAGCGGCTGGCAAAATAAATCAGCGGATCGCCCTTGGCCACGCGGGCGCTCAACATTTCACCCACGAACACATCGTGATCGCCGGAGGTGAAGCGCTGATGCACCGCGCACTCCACCGCGGCCAGCACGCCCTCCAGAAGCGGCACGCCGGTTTCGCCCGGCTGCCATTCCAAGCCGTCGAAGCGGTCCTGGCCCTTGCGCGCGAAGCGGTCGGAAAGGTCTCTCTGTCCCTCAGCCAGCACGTTGATTCCGAAGTACTTAGCTGCCCGAAAGTGCTCGATGATCGAGACCGCGTGGCCCAGGCAAATCAGCACCAGCGGTGGCTCCAGTGAAACCGACGCGAAAGAATTCACGGTCAGGCCGTGCGGCGCGCCTTGGGCGTCCAGGACGCTGGCAATGGTGACGCCGGTGGCGAAGCGCCCGCAGGCGCGCCGGAAGTCCTCGCTCGTGACCGGCGCCATGTACCCCAAAGCCCCCTCGCTTGACATGAGTATAAATTCAATCCTATCATGTGGTTGACTGATGGGGGAACCAGAAACGCCCCCGCGCGGGGAGCAGGAGGCTGTTTTGATCAAGCTGGACATCATCAATGAGGTCGTCAACCGGACCGGCATCACCAAAACGAAGGCCGAAATGGCGGTGGAGACGGTCTTTGAATCCATGAAGAAAGCGCTGGAGCAAGGGGACCGCATCGAACTGCGCGGCTTCGGCGTCTTCAACGTAAAGCCGCGTAAGACCGGGATCGGCCGTAACCCGCGAACCGGCGCGGAGGTTTCCATCCCGCCCGGGAAGGCCGTCCGTTTCAAGCCGGGCAAGGAGTTACAGACGCTGCAGTAGAGTCGGTCGCTGCACGCCGGCAGTCTATCGTGTCATCCCAGGATTTCTCTCCGGCGCCTTACCCTCTCTACGCCGAAAGCGCCACAGGAGAGTCTTATTCCGTACCGGCCGCCCGCCCCCACGAGCGTTACTGGCTTTACGGTCTTCTATTTGCAACCACGCTGCTGACCACGACGCTGGTGGGCGCGGCCATGCAGATGGATTTCAACCGCGGCGTGCCCTTCGACATTGAGCACAGCTTCGTCCTCTACACGGTTTTCTGGCGTCACCCCGCTGTGCTGCTCCGCGGGCTGCCATTTTCGCTGACCCTGCTATCCATTCTGCTGGCCCACGAATTCGGCCACTACCTGGCGGCGCTGTTCCATCGCGTGGATGCCAGCCTGCCGTATTTCCTGCCCTCGCCCCTGATGGGGACCTTCGGGGCGTTCATTCGGGTGCGGTCGCCGATTTATACCAAGAAGGCGCTTTTCGATATCGGCGTCGCCGGGCCCATCGCCGGGTTTGTGTTCCTGGTGCCGGCTCTGGCGGTGGGGCTGGCATTTTCCAAAATCATTCCCGGGATCGCGCACCAGGGCAGCATGTACTTCAGTGTGCCTGGCCTGGAATGGCTGCTGGAGCGCGCCATTTTCCCATCGGTGGCCTCGGTCGACATATACCTGCACCCCGTAGCCCGCGCGGCCTGGGTGGGAATGTCCGTCACCGCCCTGAATCTGCTGCCCATCGGCCAACTGGATGGCGGCCACATTTTCTATTCGTTCTTCCCGCGGCGCCATCGAATGGCGTCCGTCGCGTTGTGCCTCATGCTTCTGCCCTTGGGGCTGCTGTGGTGGCCCTGGTTCTTCTGGGCGCTGCTGCTGCTGTGGCTGGGCAGAAACCATCCGGTGGTCTACGATCCCACGGTGCTGGACAGCCACCGTACCCGGCTGGGTTGGATGGCGCTCGCCATTTTCGTGCTCTGTTTTTCGTGGGCGCCCATCAGCCCCGGCGGGTTGTGATCCGCCATGAAGATTACCGCCACCATCATCACGCTCAATGAGGAGCGCAAGATTGTGCGCGCCATCGAGAGCCTGCGGTGCTGCGATGAAATCCTGATCCTGGATAGCGGTTCCACCGACCGTACCGTGGAACTGGCCACCAACCTGGGGGCGCGAGTGATTGAGGCCGGATGGCGCGGATACGCCGGCCAGAAAAACTGGGCCGCCGGGCAGGCCACCTACGACTGGATTCTTTCGCTGGATGCCGACGAGGCGTTAAGCGAAGGCCTGGAAGCCGAAATCTGGAACCTCAAGAAGACCGGGCCGCAGTGCCATGCCTACATCATGCCGCGCCAGGCCCAATACCTGGGCCGCTGGATTCTGCATTCCGGCTGGTACCCCGACCGCAAGGTGCGCCTTTACGACCGCCGCCGAGCCAAATGGGTGGGCGATTTCGTGCATGAAACCGTGCAAACCAAAGGCCCGGTGGGTCACTTGCAGAGCAACATCCTGCATTTCACCTGCGACTCCCTCTCCGAACACCTGCGCACGCTGGACCGTTACACCACGCTGGCCGCCGAAGAACTGGTTTCGCGCAAGGTGAAGGTGCCCATCTGGAAGATGATCGTCGACCCGCCGTGGACCTTCGCCAAGGCCTACTTCTTCCAGCGCGGCTTTCTGGACGGGGTCGAAGGCCTGATCATCTGCTACATGGCGGCCTTCTACACGTTTCTGAAGTATGCCAAAGCGAGAAACATGAGCTAATGGAGTCTCTTGTGGGGCAGGTTGTTAATTTTTGTGGGGCAGGTTGCCAACCTGCGGCGGATTGCTAATCCGCCTCTTGTAAGCCGCCAGCCGAACTGACCGCTGATGCGCATCCTCCATCTCGATACCGGCAAAGAAATGCGCGGAGGCCAATGGCAGGTGCTCCGTCTGATCGAGGGCCTGTCTCAAGCCGGGGTGGAATCCACGCTCTTGGCCCCGGAAGACGCCTTGCTCTTCGCCGCCGCCCGCGACAAAGGCTGGCGCGTCGAGCCTCTGAGCCTGGTTCGCGCGCTCCTCGCCGCCCGGCGCTACGACCTGGTGCATGCGCACGATGCCCGGAGCCACACGCTGGCCGCGTTGATAGGAGTGATGATTCCGGTCGTCCCCAAGGTCGTCCCCCTGGTAGTCTCCCGGCGCGTGGCCTTTGCTGTCCGATCCCGCTGGAAATACCGCCGCCCCACGCGCTTCATCGCAGTTTCGGAATACGTCAAATCGGTGCTGCTTCAAGGCGGCGTGCCGGCTGGGAAAATCAGCGTAGTCTACGATGGCGTGCCGCTGCTCCAGGTCAGCACCCGCGCAACCACCAATATCACGGTCCTAGCCAAAGCAACCGGTCAGAGCCATGACCGTCGCAGTCAGAGCCATGACCGTCAGGGAGTGGTTGTGCCAGGCGTTATAACCGCGCTGGCCTCGGCAGCCGCGGAACTGGCGGGCGTGACGCTCCGGCCAACAGTCAACCTGGAACGCGACCTTCGCGACGCTGGCGTCTTGCTCTACCTCTCGGACTCCGAAGGGCTCGGCTCCGGGGCGCTGCTGGCCATGTCGGCAGGCGTGCCGGTGATCGCCAGCAAGGTCGGCGGCCTGCTGGAAGTAATTCGCGACGGCGAGAACGGCATTCTGGTGCCGAATGAACCCACCGCCATCGCCGCCGCCATAAAAAGGCTGCTGGCCAGCCCCGATCTGGTCGGGCGTTTGGGCCGCGCGGCGCGTCAGACCGTTATGGACCGGTTTACCGTGGACCAGATGGTTCGCCATACCATGGAAGTTTACCGGCAGGTGCTCTCTCTTGATTGAAGCCAGTCTCGCATTCCTGTTCGGCCTGCTGATCGGCAGCTTTCTGAACGTCTGCATTCACCGATGGCCGCGCAACCGCTCCGTCGTGAGGCCGCGCTCGCACTGCGTCCGCTGCCGCAAGCCGATTGCCTGGTACGACAACATTCCCGTGGTCAGCTACCTGGTTCTGCGAGGCCGCTGCCGCCACTGCGGCAAGCACATTTCCTGGCGCTATCCGCTGGTGGAGTCGCTCACGGGCGCGTTGTTTTTCACCATCGTTCTGCAGATGGGGCCGCCCGATCGGGGTCACATCGCGGCAGCGCTGAAGACGTGCGTCTTTTCGGCAATTCTAGTGGCGCTGATCTTTTCCGATCTGGAGAAGCGGCTGCTTCCGGATGAGCTGACCAAAGGCGGCATCATCATCGGATTGGCGTTCGCCGCATTCGTGCCGGTTTCAGACCTTCCTACCCAAATGATGTTGTCCTTCGCCGGCCTGGAAAAACTGACCGGCCCGCCCGTTTGGTTGGCCGCTTCCGCTTCCGGAGCGTTCTTGCCCGCGTTCATTCTCTGGAGCACCGGCTGGCTGTATGGCAAAATCCGGCATCGCGATGGTCTCGGTTTCGGCGACGTGAAACTGGTGGCGATGATCGGCAGCTTTCTTGGTTTGCAGGCGGCCCTGCTGACCTTGGTTCTCGGTTCCGTCGCCGGCTCGTTGATCGGCTACAGCTACATCAAACTAACCGGCAAGGACGCCGCCACCTACGAGCTGCCGTTCGGTACGTTTCTGGGAGCCGCCGCGCTGGCCGTAGCCATTTGTGGGGCAGGTTGGTAGGGCGGATTGCAGGTGGGACGGACCATCGCCTTTCGTGGTCGGTCATGCCTCTCCTCGATGGGAGGCGGTTCGCCGCTTCAACCAACTCCACGCGTGCGTGGTCATGCCCAATCACGTCCAGGCGATCTTCCAACGGCACACCGCGATGCCCACCATCATGCGATGGCTCGAAGAGAGAACCATGGCGAGGGTCAAACGCGGGCTGGTGACAGACGACACAACCCGATGTCCCACTTCAAGGCCTTGGACACCCTCCCGAAAGACTCCATGGACCACTCCGTTCACGGCGCAACGGCCTGACTGCGCACGTTCCTGAACCAGGCCGTTTGTGTCACAATCGATTTGAGTGGTCAAGCGGCCATCGGACAGATGATGAGAGTGCGCGAACTCATCCGGTTGATCGAAGAGGACTGATGGCAGCTGGTCTCGCAGGAAGGGAGATGAACTACACCGTACTGATCGAGAAAGGCCCTGCCAGTTATGGCGCTTACGTCCTGGACTTGCGTGGCTGCGTAGCTGTAGCCGAAACCCGCGAGGAAGTGGAACACCTCATCAAGGGCGCGATCGGGATGCACCTCCAGGCCATGCGTGAGGACGGCGACCCAATTCCGGAACCAACAATCGCTGCCGCTGCGGTCGAGGCCGCCTGAGACGCATATGGACCACCAACAATGGCTTGAACAACACGACCGGATGATGGGAGACTTCGATGCAAGACAGTCAAAGCTCCAGGCCAGCCAGGAGAAGACCGAGAGGACTCTCCGCAGGGCAATCCGCCTAAGCGTCCTGGAAGCCCGCCGTCAGCGCGCGCGGAACGCCGAATTCGACCTGAAAATGACGCAGATCGCAGCGGCACAACTGGTAAACGAGGAGTTGCTAAAGAGGTTCCTGGAACGCGGCGGAAACGGGAAGCATTGATGAAGTACGCCATCGTGATCGAAAAAGTACCGGCAGCACCCGCGCCTACGTGCCGGACTTTCCGGGCTGCGTGGCCGCTGCCGATAAACTCGAAGAAACCAGGCAACTGATGCGGGAAGCCATCGAGTTTCACCTCGAAGGCATGAGGCGCCGTTCACTCCCCCGCATTTCACTCCTTAACCTGCCGCACGCGGCTGCCGCTCAGCGTCCTTTCGATTTCAATTCTGGCGGGCATCTGATCGGCCAGTGCCTGTACGTGGGTAATCACTCCGATCAGCCGCGTGCCGCCCTGTAACACCTGCAATGCATCCGCCACACGGCTCTGGCTCTCGGCATCCAGAGTGGAAAAACCCTCGTCCAGGAAGAGCGATTCCAGCGCCACCGCACCGCCCGCGGGGTTGAGTTCGGCAATGCTCTCCGCCAGCGCCAGCGCCAGTGACAGCGAAGCCAGAAAAGACTCGCCCCCGCTTAGCGTATTGACCGATCGCGCTTCGTCGCCATTCCATTTGTCGATCGCCTGGAACTCTCTGGCGTTATACACAAAGGTGTATCGTCCATTCGAAAGCTCCTTCAGATGCCTGGAACCCTCATGCGCCAGACGCTCGAATGCGGAATTCATCAGGTACTGCTGGAAATTGCCGGCGTTCAGCCAGGTCGCCAGATCCCGATACAAGGCTTCCTCGGCCTGGTACCGCGCGATCTCCTCACCAAGCCGCTGGTTGCGCGCGATCTTCTCGTCAATCGACTGATTCGCGAACCGGCACCGCTGCACCCGTGCCTGCGCGGCTTCCAGATCCTTCTGCGCGGCAACCCGCACGCTGGCGATCTGCGCGGCTTCATCCTGGGAATCCGGCGCTTTGAGTTTGAGACTGCCCAGAAGGCCGCGCACCTGCTCTCTCTCCCTCCCAATCTCCAGATCCAATTCTTCGATGGCCGTGGCGCATTTGATTTCTGCGTTCTGCAGCGCCTCCACGTCCTTGGCGCAGCGAACCGCCGATTCCTCCGCCTGTTTCAGCTCATTCTGCCGCCCGGACAGTGAGGCTTCTAGGGCCGCGCATTTCTGCCTGGCGTCGTCCAGGACCCTCACCTGGGCGGCGATCTGTGGGAGCGGTTGCGCGCCCGGCAGATCCTCCTCGAGCCTGGCGATTTCTTTCCGAAGAGAGACGGCCTGGTCGTCGATGTTCGCAATCTGGCTGAGTATCAGCTTTCGATTGTGCTGGCCATCCTGTAGCGCCTGCGCAGCGCGCCGCTCGTCCCCAAGCGCCCGTTCATAGCTGGCCTGTGCTTCCATGGCGGCTGACTCCGCGGTCCGAATTCTCTCCGACAGCACACGCAGCAAGCTGGCCGCGCCAGAGGTGGGGCGGACGATCGTTTTTCGTCGTCTGTCATCTTCCCGGCCGGGCGCGCTTCCGTTCGCGGGTATGCCGAGAATCCGGGATGCGCGGCCGGCTGCGGACTCGCCGGCGGACCTCAACAGTTCGCATTTCCGCCGCTCCAGGTCGATCCTGCCCGGAAGCGCATCGGCTTCAGCCCGCCACGCCGCCAGACCGGCGCGCCTCTTTTCGAGCGCCAACTCCGCTGCATCCCATCGGCCGCGAGCCCTCGCCAACTCGCGCGCGTCCGGCGGTGTTGGCAGGGATTGAACCGTCTGTTCGCACACTGGGCAAGGATCGCCCGGCTTGAGGTCGTGTCGAAGCCCCGCGGCCCGGTCCCGCGCCCGCCAATGCTCATATCGCGCCAGCGCCCCCTCCCCCTCCGTTTCAGCTTCGGCGACGGCCCGCCGGGCAGCCTCGCCCTCGGCAGGGGATGCCGCCGCGCGGGCTTCGAGGCACGCCAAAGCTTCCCGTAGTTTGGGAATTTCACCGTCCGCGGACCGCGACTGATCCAGTTCGTCGGCGGCCTGCTCCGCCGCGTCCGCCGATCCGTGCCGTGACGTCAGCTCACTGAACGCCGCCTTCGCCGATCTCCGCAACTCCTCGGTCTCTGCCAGGCGCGCAGTGCCACGGGCCAGCGATTTTTCGCCAGCGCTAACCGCCTTCTCCGCTGCTTCCAGCTTCGTTTCTTCGATGCTCCTCTTGCGCTGCTGAAAGGCGAGTTCCGTGATCCGCTGGTCACGCTGAATGGCTTTCTCCTCCGTCCGCGCCAGCCGCACGTGCGATTCACCGTCATACCGCAGGAGGGCGATCTCATGCTTCAGCGCTTCGACAACCGCGTGCCGGCAATCGCGTTCCCGCAGCGCATTCCGCCGGGCAGCCTCGGCCTCCGCCATCCGGGTCCGTGTCGCCCGAAGTTCTACTCCAGCCGCTTGCCGCGCCCTGCGCTTCTCACGCAGCGTCAAGGCGTGCGGTAAAGCCTGCTGCAAACCGGCGACCGCGTCCGCCGCGCGCTCCTCCTCCGCTGCCAGCGCCGCCAGTTCCCGATCGTACTCGGCCTTGGCCTCGCCCGTCGCCGCCGGGTCCAATTCCGCCTGTTTCGCGCTCGCCAGCTCGGCGGCAACACTTTTCTTTCCGTTTGCCGACTGCACCATCCGCTGGTAGACTTCCACATCCAGCAGATCGTTCAGCGTCTCGCGCTGCTCCTTCCGGCTGCCCCGCAGGAACTGATCGAACTTCCCCTGCGGAAGGATCACAGACTTCGTAAAGGCGTCAAAATCCAGCCCGATGATGCGCTCCACTCTCTGGCCGATCTCTCCGGCGCCGCCGGTGACGATGTGCCACTTCCCTTGCTCCAGCTTTTCGAGACGCACCGTAGTGGTGGCAGGGGACCAAGGGGTGGCAGTGGACCAATGCATCGCGCGGCTCACGCGGTATTCGTCGCACCCGGCCCGGAAGTGCAGCGATACGGACATCGCGCTCCCACCCTGGCTGATCAGGTCTTTGCCCGCTCGGTTCAGACGCGAGGTCTTGCCGTAGAGTGCATAGGTCATGGCATCCAGCAGGGAAGTCTTTCCGGCGCCGGTCTGCCCCGTGATCGCGAAGAGATCGAAGCGCCGGAAATCGATTTCGGTCCGTTCGCGGTACGAAGTGAAGCCTTTGAGTTCAAGCTTCATCGGCCGCATGCTTTACCTCGTCATACAGCCGGTCAAACGCCTCCAGCATCTCCGGCGAAACGGCCAGGTTCTTTTGTTCCCGCAGAAACTGCCGGAAGCGTTCGCGCGGGCTCCGTTGGTCGGGCGAGGGCGGGACAACGGCCGGCGTCGTCATAAGGTCCTGCTCCACCGCGAGCGCGTTCGGCAGCGCCGCCGAGACGTGCTGCGACAGACCGGAAATTCTCGCGCGGGCCCTCACCACCACCCGCAGAAAGTCGCTGCCCACTTCGCCCGCCACCGATGGCAACCGGTCGATGGTCGTGACCACGTCGCGCAGTTTACGTCCCGAGACCAGAGCGATGCTCTCCACGTTGGTTGGAGATGCCACCCTGGCGTCCACGATGACCACCCGCTTCTGCTGCCCGCACTCCCCGAAATCCAATTGCAGCGGAGATCCCGCATAGACACACCGCCCAAAGACACAGCGCCGCCCATTGTCATACTGCGACGCCGCCGCAACCTCCTGCGGCCTATGCAGGTGCCCGAGAGCGATGTAATGCGCCGGCGGCAGTTGATCGGGCCTGACCGCGAATGCCTGGGAGACATGCGCCTGACGCTCGCTCCCGGTGGCCTCTCCGCCATCCACAAACAAGTGGGCCAGCAGAATGTTGATTGTGTTCGCGGCAAAGCCCTTTGCCAAACCGCTGCAACGTGCCGCGACATACTCCGCATAGACCTGGTTCCACTCGTTTCTAGGACGCTGAATCTGGCGGCTATCCACGATTCGCGACTCCGGGATCCAGGACAGCATGGCGATTTTTGCCTGCTCTCCGTTCTTCGGGAACGTGATCACGCCACCCTCGTCGCCATCGCGCGGGCCGGGGCGTATGAAGATCTGCAAGCGGCCAGCCAGCTTGCGCAGGGCCGCCACCCGCCGGTGATCGTGATTGCCGCCCACTATGGCCGCCGCCATACCAGCGCCGGCAATCTCGGCCAGCGCGTCGCAAACCAGGCGCTGCGCGTCGGCGGTCGGAGCCGGCGAATCGAAAATGTCTCCGGCCATCAGTACGCAGTCGATGCGCTCGCGTTTGGCGATATCCACGATCTCCGCGGACACCTGTTCCTGCTCATCCAGCCGGGAGCGTCCAACCAGGGTCTTGCCGATGTGCCAATCGGCGGTATGCAGGAACCTCATCGCTCGGACTCAATAGTAACAAGTATTGTGAGGCAGGTTGTTAACCTGCGGCGGATTGGCAATCCGCCCGCCGGGAGTTGGCGCGCAGCCGAACTTCCACAAGCGACTTTCAAGAGTGATGAGCGCCATCCTGATGTACGTGATGTCCGTGCTCCACACCTGATTGACGCGCTCCACCGTCACTCCCCTCAGCAGGTGCTGGATGAACAGTACACGCGGGAGCCGTTCTTCCGGCCATCCACGAAAAATTCCGGCATCTGCTCCAGTGCGGCCTTCCTCCATTTCGCGATCTGGATGGGATGCACCTTGCAGTGCGATCCCAACTGGCTGAGCGTCTTCTGGCCACGGATTGCCTCGATCGCCACTCGTGCTTTGCACTGCGGGCTGTGCTGTTCTCTCGTCGTCGTCATCGACCTCTCCTTGTCAACGACTCCGCCGAAAATCTTAGCTTATTGCCTGGTCTGAAATCCTGGGACCACTATACTCGCCCGAACGCTGCTGTTTGTGTCACAGTGCAATTCAGGTGGCCAAGAGGCCATCGTCGTTTATGCGCTACGCTCGTAGGCGAACACAATACAGGCTCACGGGGTTTTTATGGACCACGACCAATGGTTGGCACAGCACGACCGGATGATGTCCGACCACGCGATGATGCTCGCGGAACATAAGCAGACGATGACGCGCATCGACCGGCGATTAGACCGCGCCGTCCGCCTGGCGGTTCCGGACGCCCGCAGTCAACGCAAGCGCAATGCGGAGTTCGACGAAAAGATGACCCAGATCGCGGCGGCGCAACTGCAGAACGAAGAGTTACTGAGGGCCTTCCTGGAGCGCGGCGAGAACGGCAAGCACTGATGAGCGTCAAGTATGCCATCGTGATCGAAAAAGTACCCGGCGGCAATTACTGCGCTTACGTCCCTGACCTTCCGGGCTGTGTGGCTACCGCCGATACGCTTGAGGAAATTAAGCAACTCGTCCGTGAAGGCATCGAGTTTCACCTGGAGGGTATGAGGGAAGACGGCGACCCGATCCCAGAGCCAACCACCCAAGTGGATTACGCCGAAGTGGCCTAACGATGAATTACGCCGTGCTGATCGAGAAAGGCCCGGCCAGTTATGGCGCTTACGTCCCGGACCTGCCCGGCTTCGTGGCTGTGGCCGAAACCCGTCAAGAAGTGGAGCAGCTTATCAAGGGCGCAATCGAGATGC
Source organism: Candidatus Acidiferrales bacterium (assembly GCA_035570275.1). Taxonomy (GTDB): domain Bacteria; phylum Acidobacteriota; class Terriglobia; order Bryobacterales; family Bryobacteraceae; genus DATMNI01. The sequence goes on from DATMNI010000251.1 coordinate 14,189, forward strand.
ACCTGAAGGGTATGCGCAAAGATGGTGACCCAGGGTTCCAGAAGATTGCGATCTACGGGTCAACCCTCATCTGATGTGGGCACCTATGGCAATCGATCGTAAGGTTCGGGCTCGGTGTCGGGGATCTGATCGAGGGCCTCCCTAAACCTCTCGCCGCTAGCCCGCTCGCCGCGCCGCCGGAGGTATCGAACGCCCGCAAACTGCTCTGACAATGCCGCCGAAACCAGCTCTTCGATGGAGATACTCTCGCGGGCAGCCAACTCCTCCGCCTGCCGGAGAATCTCCTCGGGAAGTGAAATGGTTCTGATCATGGCCACGCTCCTATTGTCCTCAAAAACTCGCCCGGTGTCACGGTTCGCACACCGTAGGCCTCCGCGCCGCGGAAATCGCGCAGGTTGTACGTCACGATAAAATCGGCTTGGCTCGCCACCGCAAGTTCCAGCAGGAAATCATCGTCAGGGTCGCTCAGCACTGGGCGCAGGCGGAATCGGATCAGATGTTGTGAACCCAATCGCCAGAACATGTCGATAATGCTTTCGGCCACCCACTCTGCCAGCCCGAGTCGATCGGTTTCCCGCCTGGCAATCTCCTCGTACTCGAGGACCAGCGCAACCGAAACGATGGGTTGCCATCGCGGGTCTCCCAACAGATTGATCAGCTTGAAAGATGCACCGCTTCTTGATCGCAATGCCGAAATCAGCACATTGGTGTCGAGGACTGCCCGGTGCATCGCCACCCATCCTACCATTCGCGCAGGAGCAGATTCCGCCCTTTCGCGAAACCGGACAACACGCGGTCACACGTTTTTTCAGGAAATCCTCCGGCTCGTAACCAATTTATTTGTCAGCCGCTTGCGCGGAATCGCTCCGCCCGGGCCCCTGCGCTTCTCGCATCCCATATGCCATCATAGGATTTGGGAGGAGCACCCTCCCGGCGATCTTTTTTAAGATATCTAGTGTAGTCAGGCAACCCCGCCTGGCCCTCCTGCCGAAACCGGAAGGATCGTGCCGGCTTTTCAGACAAGGCACATTGAGAACAAATGAGTTATCGCATACCGACCGGAAGCGTCCTGCCGGTTTGCCGCTACGCGCCCCGGCGACCCGGCCAGCAGGAGTGCTAAGATAAGTTCCATTCCAATCCCAAGCGCGTCTGCGAGCATGAAAACTCTCATTCTTCTCCTCCCCCTCGCACCATTACTGATCGCTCAGAATGCCGCTCAAAACGCCGCTCAAAACGCCGCGCCCACCACTGCCGCCACCGCCGAGCGCCATGAGTTTGCCATCTCCAACTTCCGCACCGAGAGCGGCGTGACGCTGCCGCGGGCACTGATCGTCTACGGAACCTACGGCCATCCGAACGCCGCCAGGGACAACGTCGTGCTGCTTCCCTCGCACTACATGGCAAACTTCCACGGCTATCAGTGGCTGATCGGGCCTGGTCGCGCGCTCGACCCTGGGCGGCTCTTCCTGGTGGCCACCGAACTGTTCGGCAATGGGCGTTCCTCCTCGCCCAGCAACACGCCGGAGCCGTATCACGGTCCGCGTTTTCCCGTCGTAACCATTCGCGACAATGTCGAAGCCGTGCACCGCCTGCTTATGGAGGATCTCAAGGTCACGCACCTTCGCGCGATCGTCGGCTTCTCCATGGGCGCGCAGCAATCCTTCCAATGGGCGGTAACCTACCCGGACTTCGCGGAGCGCATCGTAGCCACCTCCGGCACGGCGAAAACGTACCCGCACGGCGTAGTGCGCCTGGAAGGACAGATCGCCGCGCTCACCGCCGATGTTGCGTTCCGGGGCGGCGATTACACCGCCCCGCCCACTCAGGGTCTGGCGGCGTTCGGTATGGTGTGGGCCGCCTGGCTGTATTCACAGGAATGGTGGCGGCGGGAATTGTGGCGCGCCGCCGCGCCGCCCGGTACCACCTTCGAGCAGGTCATGAACGGGTTCCGTACGCGCTTCGCCGCCGATGCCAACGACTACATTCTGCAGGCACGCACCTGGCAGAAGCACGACGTGGGTGCGACGCCCGGTTTCGGTGGCGATGTGGAGCGCGCCCTCCGCTCCATCAAGGTTCCGCTGCTGTACATGCCCTCGGAAACGGATCTGTACTTTCCGATCGGGGACGCGCGCTACGAGGCCGCCTTCATCCGCGGCGTCACGCTGGCGCCGATCCCGTCGCTCTGGGGACACACCGCCGGCGCCGCCAGCAATCCGGCCGATGCCAGGTTCCTGAACGACACCATCGCCCATTGGATATCGCGCCGGTAGTACCTGCCTCCTGGCCTGTGTGGGTTTTTCCGGGCCGAGTCCCAGCACGTGCGACGCCTGCCCGTTAGCATACTGGCCCGCAAGAAGACCAAAAGCCGGTAGCGCATCATCGTGACTGTCTTCCTTGACCTTGTCCGGACCTGGCCCGGCGATGGTCCAACCCGGCGAATCTTCAAGTGGCATTTATCGTGTAGGCTATTGGGTGGCACTTTGCGCCGCCTAAGGGCTGCATGAACAACTCTTTCATGAAGCAGGCTATCGACCTGGCAATAGAAAATGTACGCCGCGAGGGGGGACCCTTCGGGGCATTGGTGGTCAGGGACGGCATCGTCATTGCCACGGGAGCCAACCAGGTGACCCGAACCAGCGATCCCACCGCTCACGCCGAGGTGGTGGCCATCCGCGAAGCCTGCCGCGTGCTGGGTGACTTCCAACTCACCGGTTGCGACCTGTACACTTCCTGCGAACCTTGCCCCATGTGCCTGGGCGCCATCTTCTGGGCTCGCCCCGCGCGCGTCTTCTTCGCCGCCACCCAGCGCGAGGCCGCCGCAGCCGGCTTCGACGATTCCTTCATTTACCGGCAAATCGAAGTGCCGCACGGCGAGCGAACCATCCCGATGATTCACGTGGCGGACCAGCAGGCTTCGCGGCCTTTCGTGGAGTGGGCGGGCCGGCCGGACAAGGTGGAGTATTAATCGGCATTCCGCTCGCACGGCGGCCTGGCTATCTGAAGGTTTGGCGGAAACGGCGTTATTTTAACGACGCCAATACGCCGTTATAGACCAGCGTGAAGTATGCAAGCCGCCGGGCGCGGCGAAGGCTCCCAGCCGCTGTTCCCATTCGGACTCCCCGGCTACTGATTACTGATTACTGACTACTGATTACTTCTTTACACAAACGACCAGCCCTTGCGGAAGCTCGGCTTGAGGTACTTGTTGGCTTCGGCGTTGTTCGTAATCCGCATTTTCACCGGATCCCATTCCAGCTTGCCTTCAAAGTGCAGCGAGATCACGCCCAGTGCGATCCATTCGGTGAACGGGCCGGACACGTTGAAGTTGGAACAAGCCGCTTCCCCGCCCTTACAGGCACGGATCCAGTCGTGATAGTGGCCCGGCGATCGCGTCAGAATCGGTTGCGGGAAGGTGTAATCCTTCATCTTCTCCACCGGCAGCAGGCGCGTCTGCTCGCCGTAAGTGCCAGTTGTGATCATGCCCTTGTCGCCTACAAACAGGCTGCCATCGGGCGTCGCCGGGCGCGTGGGCGGGTTCTGTTGCAGCGCTTCGATCTGGGCCCAGTTGAATACGCGGCCCGTGCCTTCTGTGCGCGGCGCCTGCATGCCGCCGCCTTGACCGCGGCCGCCCCGGCCAGCGCCACCTTGTCCCTGGGGACGCGCGGGCGTGGGCAAGTCGCCCAGGTACTCGCCCTCCGGCACGCCTGCAATCTTCGGCGCCTCCTTCAAGGCGTCGTACCAGAACAGCTTCACCGCGGGCATGGACCCGCGCGCCGGGAAGTCGAACCGGATCACGGATTTCTTGGGGAACATGAACGGGCTGGGGCCTTCCTTCTTGATGCACTCCACCGACGTGGGAGCCCCCAGCTTCAGCGCCATGTTGGAAGCGCCGAAGATGTGGCAAGCCATGTCGCCCAGCGCGCCGCAGCCGAAATCGTAGAACCCGCGCCAGTTGGCCGGCAGATAGAAGCCGCCGTCGGCAAAGCCCGCCGGGTAGCCCGTGCCGCCCGCCGTGAACGCCCGCTGGTTGGCGATTCCCAGCCACAGGTCCCAATCGAGCGTGCCAGGGACCGGAGTTTCCGCCGGAATCTCGGTGACTCCCTGCGGCCAGATCGGCCGGTCCGTCCAGGCATGCACTTCCGTCACGTTGCCGATTTCGCCCGACCAGATCATCTCCGCGCACTGCCTGGTGCCTTCGTTGGAGTAGCCCTGGTTGCCCATCTGGGTTGCAACCTTATACCGGTTGGCGGCTTCCGCCAACTGCCGGCACTCCCAGATGGTATGCGCCAGCGGCTTTTGCACGTATACGTGCTTGCCGCGCTCCATGCAATGCATGGCGGCGGTGGCGTGCATGTGGTCGGGAATGGTCACGATCACCGCGTCGATGCCGCTGCCTTCCTTGTCCAGCATCTTGCGGAAGTCTTTGTACTTCGGCGGCTTTTCGAAAGTCTTGTAGATGGCCGCTGCCTGCTTGTCATCCACGTCGCACAGCGCCACGATGTTTTCCGAAGCGGCACAACCACGAATATCGCTGGCAGCCTTGCCGCCCGCGCCGATCGAGGCCACGTTCAACTTCTCGTTGGGCGACTTGTATCCAAGCGCCTTCAGCGAGGCAGTGCTGCCAAACCCCGCCCGCGGCACCGCGCCGGCCAGCAGGGAGCCAAAAAAGAAATATCGTCTCGAAACCTCGTAAGCCATACTCACCAGCCTTCGGCCTGATGTTATCAGAATTGCAGGGTCCCTGTGGGGCAGGTTGTTAACCTGCAGCGGATTGTTAATCCGCCAGCGCGATGCGAAGCGAGCGTACCAGCGTTTTGCGGCCGTGCCCGATAGGTGCGACCGCCGGATTGCCGATCCGACGCCGGTTACCAACCTGCCGCACATCCCCGCTTCCGGGCTAAAGCCTTGCCCTGATTGTGCCGATAAGGACAGCAGAACGAAGAGGCCCATGTGCACGAGCTCCAATATGATTCCGCTGGTTCCCCGAGTGGCGGCTGTCCGCCCGTAGACTTAGACAAAATCAGCCTGGCCAGTGCGATCGAGCAGGCCGTCGACGCCATCGTGATCACCGATGCCACCGGGAAGATCCGATACGTCAATCCGGCCTTCACCAGGATGACGGGCTACTGCGCCGCCGAAGCCATTGGCCAAAACCCACGCATCGTGAAGTCGGGCACGCAGGACTCCCGGTTTTACAAAGAACTATGGAAGACAATCCTCGACGGGCGAGCCTGGCACGGTGAACTCATCAACCGCCGGAAGGACGGCACCCGCTACACGGAGGAGATGACCATCACCCCGGTACGCGACGGCAGCGGCACGATATCAAGCTTCATCGCCATCAAGCAGGATGTAACCGAACGCCGGGCCGCGGAAGCAGCCTTGCGCGCCAGCGAAGAGCGGTATCGCTCGCTTTTCGAGAACATGCGCGAGGGGTATGCGTCCTGCAAAATGCTGTTCGAAAACAAGCAGCCGCATGACTTCCTGTATCTGGCTGTGAACAGCGCCTTCGAGTCAGTGACCGGATTGAAGGGAGTCGCCGGACGCAAAGCCTCTGAGGTCATTCCCGGCCTGTTCCAGTCTAATCCGGAGCTCCTCGAGATTTATGCCAGGGTGACCCTGACCGGCAGGCCGGAGAAGTTTGAGATTGGTGTCCATCCCTTGGAGAGATGGTTTTCCATCTCCGCTTACAGCATCGGGAACGATTGCTTTGGCGCGTCATTTGAGAACATCACGGAGCGCAAGCGGGCCGATCGGCTTCTGCACCTCACCCAGGCGTGTATGGATAAGGCCCCATTATCGGTTATGTGGCTCGATCCTGACAGCAGTATCGCCTATGCCAATGATACGGCTTGCCAGACGCTCGGCTATTCGCGGCAGGAACTGCTCTCCTTGAGCATATTGGATCTGGATCCCGACCTTACCGAGGACCTCTATCGCGCCACCTGGGGCCGGCTGACGGCCGCGGGGTCTTTGAGCCTCGAATCGCGGCGCCGCCGCAAGGACCGCGAGATCATTCCAGTTGAGATATCGGCATCGCATATCGAATTCGATGGCAGCGAGTTCTCTTGTAGTTTCTCCCGCGACATCACCCAGCGTAAGCAGGCCGAGGAGTCCGCCCGCCGGGCCGAGGAAAAATACCGGCGGCTGATTGCCAACCTGCCCGATGTGACCTGGACCTCCGACAACAGCGGCAGGGTAACCTACATAAGCCCCAACGTGAAAGCCATTCTCGGCTACACGTCGGGGGAGACACTCGGGGCGGATCGCAGCCTCTGGATCTCACGTATCCACCCGGCCGATTCGGCGCGGGTAGAAGAGGCGGTCCGAGCTCTTTTTGAAGCGGGCCGGCCCTTCGATATGGAATATCAGTTCCAGCGCAGGGACGGACAGTGGATCTGGCTGCATGACCGGACGGCGCCGACTTGCGAGCAGGATGGCAGCCTGTTCGCCGCCGGCGTTTTCTCGGACGTCACCACGCGAAAGCACGCGGAAGCGGCGCTGGCGGAGTCCGAAGAGCGCTATCGGCTCCTGTTCCTGCGCAACCTGGCTGGAGTGTTCCGCGCCCTGCCTGACGGACGTTCGCTCGACTGCAATGCGGCCTTCTTGCGGATTCTCGGGCATCAGTCGGCGGCGGAATTCCAAATGGGAACTGTGTCTGACATCTTTTACGACGCCGGCGAACAACGGTCCGCATTGGACCACCTCTTCAAGGCAGGATCAGTCGTCAATACTGACCTTCGGCTCAAACGGAAGAGTGGAGAGCCCATTTGGGTGCTGGCCAACATCGGGCTGATTGAGGACGAGAATGGACACCCTGTGTCGATCGAGGGGACCGTGGTTGATATCACGGACCGCAAACGCGCCGAGCAGGCTTTGCAGGAGAACGAACTCAAGTACCGGACGCTGGTGGCTAACATACCGGACGTGCTCTGGACCGCGGACGCCGGCGGCGATCGCGTTTTCGTCAGCCCCAAGTGCGAAATCACGTATGGGTACACGCCACAAGAGCTGTGTCAGCCGGATGCCTGGTCCAGGTTAGTCCATCCGGAGGACCGTCAAAGGGTACAAGAGGCGTATGCGGAACTTCTCACGGACGCGCGGCCGTACAACGTAGTATACCGGCTGCGGAGAAACGACGGGCAATTCATCTGGATTCATGACCGGGCCGTAAACAGTTATGAAAGGGCTGGGAACCGCTATGTTGATGGCTGTTTCTCGGACATCACGGAGCAAAAGGTCAACGCCAAGCTAATGGAGCTATTGCAGCTCCGCAGCGAACTCATCCTGCAATGCGCGGGCGAAGGCATTCTAGGGCTGGACACGGACGGCAACTTCACGTTCGCCAATCTCGCCGCGGCACGTATGCTCGGCTGCGACAGTTCCGGGTTGATCGGACAGGATATGCACGAATTGGTTCGCCATGCGCACGCCGATGGGACACCGTATCCCCGCATCGAATGCGGCATCCTGGGCGCTATGCGCGACGGAAAGGAACATCGCGAAACCGGCGATATGTTCTGGTCTGCCGACGGCAGATATTTTCCAGTTGAATTCGTGAGCACGCCAAAGGTCGAAAACGGCCAACTGGTAGGCTCGGTCGTGGTCTTCCGGGACATCACGGAGGCGGCACACGCCCAGCAGCGAATCGAGGCGTCGCTCAAGGAGAAGGACGCGCTACTCCGCGAGATTCATCATCGCGTCAAGAACAATCTTCAGATTGTATGCAGCCTGCTGAAGCTGAATTCGCGGAACCTCAAGGACCCTGAAGCCAGGCACGTGATCGAGGACACCCAGCACCGGGTCAAAGCCATGGCCCTGGTGCACGAAACCCTGTACCGCTCCGGAGACCTGGCCGGGATTAACTTCTCCGAATATGTTCCACGGCTTGCCGAGCAGCTCCTGCATGCGTACGGCCTGTCGTCCAGGCGCGTGCGGATCGCGTACGATGTGGAATCGGTGGTTCTCCCCATCGATATTGCCATTCCGTGCGCGCTGATGCTCACGGAATTGATATCCAATTCGGCCAAGCATGTCTTTGTTGCGGAAGGGCGCGGCGACCTGCGGATTGTGTTCCGGCGTTTCTCGGAAGAGTCCTGGCTCCTGAAGGTGGAGGATTCAGGCCTTGGCGCTGCGCCGGAATCCACGCCTGTCCAAGGGTCGTCTTTTGGGCTGGAACTGGTAAGGCTCCTGACGGAACAGTTGAGTGGCGCCGTGCAGATGGACCGCAAGCCGGGTTTTTGCGTGAGCGTGGTCTTCCCCCTGGTGGGGGAGAAGTGAATCGAGGACTAATCCATGAGCAAACGGGTTTTTATCGTAGAAGACGAAAGGATTGTCGCCGAAGACATCCGGATGACGCTGGAGTCTAACGGATACACGGTAGCGGGTATCGCAGCCAGCCGCGACGAAGCCATGGCGGGCATCCAGCGGACCTCGCCCGATCTCGTCCTGATGGATATCGTGCTGAAAGGGCAGGGAGACGGCGTGGAGGCAGCCCGAATGGTTCGGGCACTCTACGACATCCCGGTGATTTACCTGACGGCGCATGCCGATCAGGCCACGCTTCGCCGGGCCAAAATAACGGAGCCTTTCGCCTATATCCTCAAACCCTTCGAAGATCGGGACTTGTTTTCGGGAGTCGAGATCGCCCTGTACCGCCATCGCGTGGAGAAGCGTATCGAGGACAGCGAGCGTTGGCTGGCCACCATTTTGGCCAGTATCACCGATGGGGTGATCGCCGCCGACGCCATCGGTGTCGTGAAGTTGGTCAATGCGGCAGCCGGGCGAATCGGCGGGTGGACACAGTCCGAGGCCGCGGGTCTGGATATCACCGAAGTATATCGGGTCCGGGACGTTGCCAGCGGACTGCCGATGGAATTACCATCCTTGCCGGCCCTGATCGAGGCCGTCAACGAGTCCCCTGCCCGGCAGGTCAGGCTGCTGACACGGAAGGACGGCAGTTCGACCGTCGTTGAACAACGGATTTCGCTCATCGGCGATGGACCCGGCACGGTCAGCGGGACCGTGCTGGTGTTTAGGGAACTGACCGGCGGAACGGAAATGCCGGGTCTGCAGCCATGAAGTCGATATTCAAGGTCCGCCACGGGACGGAAGCAATCGCGGACGACCAGGACGGAACGCCGGCCGCCGGCAACCAGCCCGAAATCTCACAAGCCGCGGTACAGGCCCTGCGCCTGCTGCTCCAGGGTTTGCAGTTCCAAAACGAAACTGCCGTCGAGCCAGATGCCCCAGCCAAACGCGTGGTCGCCGGTCTGCTGCGCCGGCTCGAAGGTCCGCTCCAGCCCTTTGACGTGATCGAAATCGCCACGGACGCAGTGACCGCGATCGAAGAGGACGCCGAAGCCGGCCGGGGCCAATATCGGCAGAACGAGGAGCAGTCGCAGGAAGCGGACCGGGTGGCTGAGCTTTCGAAAGCATCGCTGCGGGCGTTGCAGACGCTGCTCGGGGCCTGGCCACGGCAAAGCGAGACTGCCCGGGTGGATGGAAGCGGCGAGGGCCTGATGGCAGGGTTGGCGAGCCGCCTGGATGGACCGCTGGTACCGTTTGACGTGCTTGAAATCGCCGGCGATGCCTTGACTGCGCTGGAGCAGGACGCCAAGGCTCGCCATGGGCAGCAGGAAGAACGGCAGCACACGGCCGCGCTGCAGGCCGAGCTCTCAAACGCGTTCCTCGAGGCTCTAAGGGCGCTGCTGGCGGGCATGGCTCTAAACGCCGGAGAATCGCAGGAAGGCAGCCAGATTGCGATTGACGGGCTGCTGCATCGCCTCGAAGGCTCGCTGACACCCTCAGACGTCGCCGCCATCGCCAATGAAGCTCTGGCCGCGATCGAACCGGATGCCGGAACCATTCGCGACAACCATAAGTGCGACGCGGATCAGGGGCAATTTGCGGAAAATCGGGAAGCGCTCACGGAGGCGTTGCTGCAGGCCCTTCGGATGGTACTCGGGAATTGGCCTCACGGTGACGGCGAATCCGGCAGCCGGCAGGTGATTGCCGGGTTGTTGCACCGGTTGGGACAGCCGCTGCTTCCCTGTGACGTCCTGGAAATCGCCAGTGCCGCCGTGGCCGGTCTATCGGTGCCGAAAGCCGGCTCGGTTACGCTCCGGCAGATTCAGCGGCGGATCGAGCCGCCATCCCCAGGGCAGGACGTGCGCAGCTTGAAATCCAACCCGTTGGATTGCCTCCATTCCGTCCGGGAAGCATCCGCAAACCCGCAGAAGCAGCCTTCGGAAGCGATCCGGGGGGTTGAAGGCCAAATCCAGACTGCCAAGGCCAGGTTGTCCCCTGCGCCCGGAACGGAGCCGGAAGCGATCGTCCAACTGGAGAGAAAGAGCCCCGATCCGAGGGCTGCCGACTATGCGGTGGTCTTTCTTCTGCATAAAGAAAGCTCCATCGCCAGCCGGTTCGGCGAGGATGCCCGGCACACGATTCTCCGGTTCGTCAATCAGCACCTTAAGGAAGCGCTCTTGCCAGCGGACCGGCTGGTCCGCTGGAAGGGTGCCGCATTCTTGGCGTCAATCAAACGGGCCGGTTCGATTCAGGACCTTAGCGACGAACTATCGAGTGTGGCTGTGATTAAAGTGCCACCGTCCCTCAAGGTGGGAAACGGATCGATTCGTCTGCCGATTTCGCTGAGTTGGGCCATCTTTCCGCAGGCCCGCTACGGCTCGCTCGATCTCTTGTTCGACAAGGTGGATGAGTTTATTGCGACGACGCAAGGCACAAAACGACCCGAATAAGGGTGGAACCGGGCCATTGCGCGTCCGGGTTCCGGCTTCGGCGGCATGGTCTTCACGATGATCGCCGGCTGGGTGGCAGAGCACTACCCGTACCCGCCGTGTTCATCGGCCTCGGGTTGTGCCGCTGGTGTGCGCGTCGATTTTGTCGCAGTTCCTGGGGCTGCTGGCGCCGGTTCAGTTGCGGCACGAAGCGCGGTCATAAGGCGCTGCTTTTGATTAGCACCCGCAGCCGCCGCTCCGAATCGCGATTCCATGTGAAACCGCCTGCGCCACTTTGACAGGCTGCCTTTTCGCATTGGTCGCGCAAGCAGTTTCGACTGCGATCAACCAATCCCGCCGGCTGGTCATGCTTGCGGGCATTTCTTAGACTTAGTTAGAGTTGCACTCAGAGCTGCGACCGTTAGGTCTCGTTGATTGGAAGCACGGGAAAACGCCCGAGGGCGCGGCGTACCTGGGAAACACGCAAAATCGACCCGTTGGCCTCTACGCAACCGGACCTTTGAGTAGCTGCTGTCAGCGTGGAAAAATACAGCCTCGCCATCATCGCCTGTGATGGTTCCCCAAGATCCACTGCTATTCTTGAAGCTCTCGATAACGCCGGACTTTCGTGGGGCCGAAGAATAGCAGAGTACTGAGCACATCTTGATGAGTTCGTTTGCTGTCGGCCTGCTATTCGGAGCCTTGCTGAGGCACTTCGTGACCACAGCCCACAGTTCTTCCGTTAAAGGGCGGAACTGCTTCGCATTTGCGAAAAAACTCGGCGGACCGGGTGGCAATGCGGTGAGGATCTTCGGAACGGCTGCGAGACCAAAACCGTAGGGAGGCTCACCAGCAATGAAGAAGTGCAGCATGGCTCCGAGTGCCCAAACGTCCGCGGGCTTGCTGGCTTTTTTGTGATCTTCGATCACCTCGGGAGCCATGTAGGGCAATGCGCCAACAAGTGTCTGCGACGCAATTATTGACGTGTCATCATGGATATTCTGGGCAATTTCCTCTTCCGCGAGTTTCGCTATGCCAAAATCGGTTATTCTTACCTCGCTCAGATTAGGGTCGTTAGATACCATAATGTTGCTCGGCTTCAAATCGCGGTGGTAGACCTCAGCATGATGAGACGCAGCAACGCCCTTTGCAAGATGGTGCACTAAATGAGCCGCAAGATGAGGATCGAGATAAATAAACCGTTCCTTGAATGCTGTACTGAGGTCTACACCATCAATGAGTTCCTCGATCAAATAAGCTCTCCCAGCCTCTTCAAAGTAATCGAGTGTCTTCGCCACGTTTGGATGGTTCACTCGCGCACTCATCTGCGCACTTCGCGCGAATCTTTTCTCTGCCGATTCATTCTTTGGCACTTTCAGAGCGACGGGCCTTTCAAAAGATAGATCAGTCGCCTTATAGACCTGCTGCATCCCGCCTTCCGCCAAGTAGGAGTCTATTCTGTATCGGTCGTGTAGGATGTCACCGGAATCGTGAAGATGAGCAGTCATAGGACAACCTCCGGATGGGAAACATCAAACAAATAGAAGACGCGGCTCGAATCGGTGCCGATTGTGACGACACAAGATTCCGGCATTGTCACTCCGACACGACAAGGCACATTGTTTATGAAGACTCCGTCTGACGAGTCTTGGACTCGAAACATGAGACCATCGTAGGCAATCTGGATATAACGATCGCCAGCCGTCAACTTTACCACTTGCCCAGGTTTCGATAAAAGTCTGTGATTGATGCCTCCTGTGTCTGAGACGAGTGCTCGATGCCTCCCATGAAGCAAATGATTCCCAACAGCTCGCTTCACCGCAGCCAGCCAGCCTGGTCTACGGATATGGAATCGTAAATACGGGGCTGAATTCCCGGACCCATGCCGATGTATTTGCGCAAGTTGGCGCGCCGCACGACCAACGTCTTCCTGCGGCACGTTGACGCCTTTGATGCGCTGAAGCTCACCCGCGATGGTGTCATCGCTGCTGATTTGCTCCACGCGGGTTCTCCCCTTAAGCGCATAAATCCGCGTGTCGCCTGCGGTCACGCCGTAATGCCTATTATTTCGATCCAAAAGTACCGCTGCAAGAGTGGTGCCCCCCTTTTCGGAATAGCGACCATGGACCTCGGCATTCGCTGCCTCAGTTGCGTGGACCAATCGCGCCTTTAAATCAGCGGTCGGATCGTCCACGAGGCTCTCCACGAAACGGGACACCGCGATCTCTGCCGCTCGGCCGCCGTTCGCCAGGCCCCCGATGCCATCGCAAACCACGAAGCACACGAACCCCTGGACTCTCGATCGAACGATAAGGCACCGATCCCGGTTCTCTGACCGGACTAAGCCTTTTGATGTGGCGACGACGGCACCGATCTCTTCAACGACTTGGCCACCGTTAGGCTGCCACGTGTCGCTGATCCAACTCAAAATCGAACCGCCGACTGGCCCTAGAGTCATGATTCTCGTCAACTAGCTCCTTTCGTGGCGCCTTGTCGTGGCGCGCATCGACGGCCCCGCCCAAGAACCGGATTCAAATTGCAGGGTTACTCTCCCATTAAACTACAGGGCGTCGATGGACTGTACGTCACAGCCAGTAGGCCGTCATGCCGCTTCCTCAACGCTCACGACGAGACGCTTTCCCAGCGCGTCTAGCGCTTCCCTGATGCGCGGCAGCTTAGTGGGGTGCCGGGGATCGAGCATGCGCCGCACCTCCTTCTCGTCGCAACCGAGTTTGCGCGCCAACTCCACGTTGGTGATTCCCGCCTCTCTCATGGTGAGATAGAGTGCGGCTTTCGCAGCCATCGGCGCCGGGACGGGGATCGGCCGTTCGCCCCGAGCCGCTCTCGATGCCTTCGGGATCTCCCGCCCGCCGGCAATCCTTCCGGCGATCGCCTCTTCCAAACAATCCGCCGCCTGCCAGATCGCGTCCTTCGCGCCCTTCCCCTGCGTGATCGCCTCCGGCACATCCCGGAAAGTAACCACGACAACGCCCGGCCTGCCGCCACGCTCGAATCTCGCTGGGTACACAAACGTACGCACGGTTCCCTCCTCTAGTCGAAATCTTTCTCGCTCAGACCGAGTTGCTGGAGCATCTTGTGAAGAGCACGTTTGTCGATTTCATCCTTCAGGTCGCGCACGGTAGTCATTTCCGGTCCGAAGTAGAGAAGTCCGTGGCTGCCCTTGCCGCGATGAGCTGCCCACCGGACTTCCATGCCGCGCTTTTTGCCCAATGCCTGGATGCGCCGCACAAACTCGTTGCCTCGCACACTTCTTATTGTCGGGCAAAAATGTCCTAGGAACAAGGGGAGTGTCTGGTGCCAGTGGCCCCACCAACGAGCCGCTTACGAGTACGGAAACCAACTCGGCTCAATCGCCGGCCGGGTGCCGCTGGCCTCCTGGATGCGCGCCAGCAACCGCTGCCGCAGGTCGGCGGCTATCTGCTGGTACCCCGTGCGGCCCGCCAGGTTGACGTGCTGGCAGGGATCGGCGTGGTTGTCGTACAGCATGTACTCGACGTACTTGTCGGCTCCGGGCACCGCCTTCCAGCCTGGTGTCTTCGGGGCCATCACCGCATAGGTGTATTGCGGAGTGCGCAGGCCGCGGCCGGTGACGAACTCCGACATCTCGAAGTACACCTCGTTGCGCCAGGTGTCGTTTTGCCAACCTTCGCCGCGGCGGGCCAGCAGCGGCAGCCAACTGCGGCCCTGCACGCCGTCGGGTATAGGCACCCCGGCCGCCTCCAGCAGCGTGGGCATCAGGTCTACCTGGCTCACCAGTTCCGGAATCTGCAAGCCCCGGTTCAAGCCCGGGCCTTCCACAATCAGCGGGATGTGAATCGAGCTCTCGTGCGGGCTCCGCTTGTATTCGGCGTTGCGCGTCTTGAAGTGGCAGGCATGATCGCTGGTGAAGATCAGAATGGTGTGGGTGTCCAGCCCGGTTTCGGCCAGCGTCTCGCGGATAGTGCCCACCGTCTCGTCCATCTTCGCCACGCAGGCGAAGTAGTCGGACAACTGGCTGGGCCAGGAACCTGGCAGCGGACGCAAGTCGGGAGGGATGAAGGGATTCGGATAGCGGCCCTTGTACTCTTTGGGCGGGTCGTAGGTGTCGGAATCGTTCTGGTGATGGACTTCGAGATACGACAGCGTGAGCAGGAACGGCGATTTGGCCGACCGCAGAAAACGTTGCGCGCGCTGGGTCATGAAGTCGGTTCGGTACTGGCCGGAAAAGTGGATCGGCTTGCCGTCGTTGTCGAAGAGATCGCCTTCATAGGCGTGGGAGGTAAACTCCAACGCGTTGGCGCCCTCCCACAAATCCAGAAAACCGCCGCGATGCTGCGCTGCCACCGGGCCGCGCGCCTCGATGGAATTGGCCTCGCCAGCGCCCGGCGGCGCTAGGTGCCACTTGCCGATATAGTTGGCGGTGTAACCGGCTCCCCGCAGCGATTTGGACAGCGTGTTGGCATCTTCGGGCAGGCCGATTCCGTTCTTCCAGACGCCATGGCGGCTCGGGTACTGGCCCGTGAAGATGCTCCCGCGGGCCGGCGCGCATACCGGTTGATTGCAGAAGGCAGAGCGGAAAAGCACGCCGCGGCCCGCCATCTTGTCGAGATTCGGGGTGAGCCCCATCGGGTTGAGTCCCATGGCGCCCACGCAATCCCATCGGAACTGGTCCGAAATGATCAGGATGATATTGGGCCGGCTGGGGCTGCCGGCAGTTTGGGCCAGTGCCGGACCCACTGCTTGACCCAGGGGGTACGCCGCCGCCGCGGGAACGGCTTTCAACCAGTCGCGCCGGGTGCGGCGGGGGAAAGGATGAGTATCGGACATTAACTCTAGTGTCTACCAAAAAACGCTGGCCCGGCCACGCCCACGGCCGCGTAATATCGTTGGGCTTCGTTAGCATCTCTTCCAACTGAGCTACGGAAGAGAAGTGCTGAACCGCTTCCAGCAGGAGATTGCGGCTGCGGGAGGGAGGAGTTCGCGGCCCCAACGGAGACTGACAAGCTTACGCCGTCCACCGGCGTCTGTCGGACCACATGGGGTCTTTCGAACAATCATCTGTTCGGCGTCAACGATTTTTCCCGGTCAGCTACAATTCTTTCTCCCGAGCCGGCAGAGAGCGATCAGCTCTCAAATGGCACCGGCGGTTGGCGGACGATGATCGACAGCGGCCGGTGCGGACTCTCGCATTCCGTCCAGACCGTGACTCGCAAACGCTCACGCCACACGCGCTCCACCAGCCTCTCGATATCCTTCTCGCGGCTGAAGAATTCGCGTTCGCATTCTTCGGTGTCGAGCAGGAAGCCCTCGAAGTCGCCGAAGCGATCAAAGATCAGACCGGCAATCTTGCCCGTGAAAGCCATTCGCTCTTCGCGCTCATGATGGCGATGATGGCGCTTGTGCCCCGGCTGCCCGGTAGGCGACGGCAAAATCTTCGTCGGATCGCCGCCGAAGACCTTGACACGCCCCCCGATCTGGTCCAGATAGCGGTGGAAGACCGGATACCAGCGGTTGGTTAGAGGAATCGACTCGGCGATCCAGCGCAGCACCGACAGTTCTCGCTCCTCTGTCAGCCGCAATTCGTTGTTCTTCACTTTGACTGGGATCGTAAGCTGGAATCCTCCCAGCACTCGCCGCCATTCAATCTCCGCCGGTGCTGTCGTGGCGCCAGGAGTCGTCGTGATCACCACAGTCGTGAGCGCCGGAGGCGGGGGCGGCGGAGTGGCGGAGGCGTTTGTCAGTTGACGGACATAAACCTTGTAGACCTGTCCTACCAGCACTGTTGCGGACGGATCGATCGACAGGAGGCCGGCATAGCCGATCCCCAAGCCGGCGGGTATCGGAATGTACGTGACGCCCCCGGTGCGGCATCCCAGCGTATGATCGTCAACGCGAACCAACCTGTGGGTCGTGTACATCCTGCTAGCCGTCGACAGAATATCATCGACGTTGACGGCGGGTAAATAGATCGACGCAAAACTTCCGTCCGGCACGTTACCCCAATCGATCATCAACTCATCCGGCGTCTTCCCGAGAGGGAGTCCGGCGGGCGTTGGCCGTATTTCAAACGTGGTCAGGGCTTGCGCCGAGCCGATGTCGCTCCAGGTGATGTTGCGTTGCGCGAGTTTATCCCAGTTGGAGGGATCTTTGCCAACCGGAATGGGCACCCCATCGAACGCAATCTCGGCAATCAGACACTGGTGTGAATTTCGGGTGATGGCTCCCTGGAGGGTCACCTGGGGGACCGTGGGATCGATGTAAGGCCCATCCACATTAGATGAGGGAGGTTGAAGCGGGATGATGGTGTTCGCCGTGGTGCCATCCGGCTTGAGAGGTTGATTGGTGTCGAGCCAGCACCCGAAATAGGCATCGACCTCGGATCCGTCTGCGTGCGCGGTGAACGATTGAACGTTCGGATCGTCGGTTTGCTTGTCCATGCCCTGCACCTTGGTATCGATACGCGCTTCTGCGAAGCATGGAATGGTCACATACTCGCCGCCCTCGATACCGGCGAGCGGGATCGGTTGGCCGTGGGGATTATTGAGAGCCCGCCGGTAGCGACCACCCGGCGGATAATCGAAAGGCACATACGTAGTTTGAGTTTGAAACAAGCGAAAGAACACGCGTACGCCAGTCGCGCCGCTCAGGCCGATGTAGTGAACTCTTGCCAGGGCGAAATTATAGACTCTGACATCATTATTGTCGAATGTCGAGATGTAAAGCTTCGACTTATCCTCGTCCGGCGTGAGAACGTTTGGATCGCTGAAGGATTGACCGCCGGCGGTGCCCTGTCCGGCCGTCAATGCTGTGATCACGTTTTGGATAAACGGTGGGGCGGCCGTCGCATCGCTGCTTTCCGGAAAGGTAACTCCGAACCAGGTGTCCCCCGGCCGCACGACAAATACCCGCAGATCCACGCTCAGCCACGCCGGATCTCCATGAAGGATGAACGGGTTGGGCTGTTTGATCAATTCAATCTGTGCGGAGGCGGAAACGGTAGCGACTGAAACGTTGAGGGTCTCGATCTCGGACAGACCGGCGAAACTGAAGGCGCTGTCATCCGGGAAATCGACGTTGTAGAAGAAAGTGAATCGCTGCACTTCCGGTCCGTAGTCGCCGCTGTCGGCTATGTTGCCGGTACAGGTGATGGTCATGCCGCTTACCGGCGGCGCTACAGTGAGAGTCGTACCCGGGCCTGCGACCCCGATTTCCGATTTCGTGAACCCATCCACCGCGACCCGGATAGCGTCCGGGACCGGCAACCCGTTTGGTGTGTTCCGCGGTTGTTTGCGCCTCGCGTCGATTTCATCCTGCCCGAGTGTGGACCGGTTGATGATGAAGCGGCAGGCCTGCTGAACCAGCCTGAAAGGCGCGCCCCAGATCTCTTCGCTGCCCCCGCTTCGGCGGTCCGTCCAGCAGGCAAAGTACTGGCCGTTAAGACCCGTCAAACCGAGGTAGTCGCCATACTGGTTCCCGCTGTCCGCACCCGAGGACGTCTCGTCGGTCTGGGCAGTGGTGATTTTGACCGCCGGGCTCCAACTGCCGCCGTCGTCTGTCGAAGACTGCATCCAGACGTCCGCCTTGACGCGGCCTGAATCGGCCACCGTGTCGTAGTAGATCACGACCAGATCGCCGTTTCTCTCGTCGACAGTCAGGCGCGGATGGAACTGGTCGTTCAGCGACCCCTGATCGTTGATCTTGACTGGTGGATCCCAATTCGCGGCGCCATCGCGAGACCGGGAAAAGAAGATACGGGTCTTGCAACTGGATGCAGGGTTCGATCCAGGCGCGTTGCCTGGCGAATTGCATCCCGAGCCACCCGCTAGATCCATCCAGACGGCATAAACCATATCCTTGGTTGCAGTTCGATATGCGCCTGCAAAGATGGCCATCAGCGCCCCCCGGCTGGCTTCAGCCGGTATCCCTATGTTGAAACTTGCATTTGTCGTCGCGATCGGGACGGGCGCTCCAAATTGCACGCCGCCGTCTGTCGACTTTGCAACGAACAGTTTCTGTTTTCCCCAGCTCGGCCAGAAGGCGAAGACATCGCCGAAGGCGTTTGTCTTGATGTCACCGCCATAGGCGCCGCCGGTGGTTTCTGGGCCGCTCAATTGCTGTGGCGCCTGCCACGTCCCGCTCGGGCCGGCACGCCTCGCAACGTACGTGGCGCCAGTGTTCAAGTCCCACCAGAGAGCGTATAAATTATCTTTGTACGGAGACGCTGCGCGGTCGATCCACAAGCTTGGTCTGTCGACGTTTGTCTGCAGCCCGGAGAGGATCGCATCGAAGGTCCAAGTCTGGTGGTTGGTGTCGGTTGACTTGAAGCTGCGTATAACGTTGCCCGTCGAACCAATGCCAACAGCGAGTGCCCATGCCGTTCCATCCGAAGTCCAACCCACGGCCGGGTCGCCCTGTCTATTATCGCCACTCACTGTTGGCAGGCTCGACTGCGACCAACTGCTGCCTCCATCGGAGGAATAGAACTGCTCGTTGCTCGCGGTTGTGCTGTTGCATCCCCCCGCGAGTTGCAGCAGGTTGCTGCCGTTAATGCAAACGTTGGACTCGCTGCGGTGGCCGGTCTGCGCCCCGGAAAGTCTTACGTTAGTGGCCATGGCCGCCTCCTTTTCCGCCGCTGCCGCTGGTGTATGGCGAAACAGGGCGCGGGTCCGCCGGGTCCTCGACATCGGCTGGGGGAGTGCGCAGGTCCGGGTGTTGGATCATCCACTCGTGGAGGTCGGATAAGGTATGCGGATATCCGCCGCCTGGGCCCGAATAATCGGCGTCAGGGTGCAGCTTTCGCCAATAGACCCTCAGCCACGGAGGCAGTCGCAGATTGTCATGGGCCTCTTCCGGTCGAAGCATACTAAAATCCTGGTGGTCCCGGATGAGCCTTTCGAGGGCGCTCCCCTTGACGGTCTGCGCCGCCCGAAGTTGATCTGCAAGCGTCGGCCATGATGGCGGCTTCTCCTCGGCTGGCATACTCTTCCTTAGAAGCAAGAGCCTACGGCGTGAATTCTCTCTGGTTCCAGTTCGGGTGGATCTTGCTTCCCCAAATTGTAACAGGTGCGCAGCAAGAACCTTTATCACCTGTGGTTGGGCTGGCTGGGTGATCCAGCGACCCCGGCTTCGGTCCGAGTACGGGCTGCAGAAGCCATCCTCAATCACGCGGCCAAAGCAATTGAGATCGAGGACCTCGGAGGTGCGAGTTGGAAGGAGCAGCCGAAGCCCAGAGGAGGCCATAGATGCGTCGCGGATTCCCTTCAATACGGCAGGCCTTGCGAGTTGGGGTCGGGCCGCGGAGCAAATCGAAGGTCACGAGGATGCGAGTCAAACGACTGGAGCAGTATCAGTTCTTTGGCCAAACCATCGAGGTCCGGGAAAACAGTTGTTTCGGCTATGCCGCAAAGGCGCAGCCCCACCAATCCGTTTCTACCAATCCTCCGGCGGCTTCTGCTGGAAGAGTCTGTTGAGCAGCGGGCGCGCATCGCCGGCCGCCAGGGCTGTGCGGATCTCTGGGCTACGGGCGCCGAGCGCCACCGCCATCTCCAGAGCCTGCCGGGCTTCCTCGGGTTTCTGGTGCGCCGCCAGAATGATCCCGTGCGCCACCCAGGCCGGAGCCCACTCCGGCCAGCGGGATTGAAGGTCGCGCAGCAGGGGTTCGGCTTCGGCCGTTCCGCCGCCTAATTCCAGCGTGACGGCTTTGGTGAGCAGAAGCTCTCGGTTCCCCGGCAGCAGGCGCATCGCCCGATTTACCAGCTTCAGGGCTGCGCTTGCCTTGCCGTTCACGATCAGGAACGCGGCCGCCTGCCGGTACCAATCGGGGCGCTGCGACGCCTCGGCGTAGGTCTGTTCCAAAGCCGCAACCGCCTCCGCTGGCGATCCGGACGCTGCCAGCAGTTGTGCCCGCGCCAACGCGATGTCCGGTTCCACATCGGCCGCGGCTCCGGCCGCTGCGGCCACTTGCAGCAGTTCCTGTGCGGGCGCGAACTGCCGGAATTCCAGCAGCGCGCGCCCGGCGTCGGCGGCCGCTGCCGGGCCGGGTTTCAAGCCCGCGATCCGGCTCACCGTGGCTGCCGCTTCCTCCGTCTTTCCGTCTTCCAGCAGCAGCTTCAGCCAGGCCACTTGCGCCGCCGCTTCGTCCGGGTGTTCGCGCACGGCCTTTTGCACGCGCACGCGGTAGTCGGCCCGGCGCTGTTCGGGTGTGAGGCTCAGAAAGTCCACCAACCCGGCCGGCACGCCTGCCTTGGTCGCGGGACCCAACTGGCGAAAACGGTCCATCGCCGCCTTGGATTCGCCGGCCTGCCCGGCATCGGCCAGCGCACGCGCCAGATGAAGCTGAGTCTTGGAGTCGTCCGGTGCCAGTTCCGCGGCCTTTCGCAGAACTCGCACCGCTTCCGCCGGACGGTCCAACGCCACATAGGTTTGCCCCAGCCGGTCCAGTGTGAGGGCATCGTCCGGCCGCAGATTCGCCGCCAATTCCAGGTCTTTCACCGCAGCCTCTGGCTTGCCCAGTTGGTAGTAGACGCTGCCGCGAGCCGAACGCGCCGCCGCGAAATCCGATTTCAGCGCCACGGCTTGGTCCAGATGCGCCAGCCCCTGCACCGGGTTGGTCTCGCGCTCGGCCACGCCAAGTTCGTAGTACCCCACCGGGTCGTCGGGGTGCCGCGCCACATACCAGGTGAGGTCGGCGATGCCCGCCTGCACTTGCCCCGTGCGCATGGCCGTGAAGCCTCGTTCGCGGCGGGCGGTGTCGTCGTTCGGCTCCAGTTTCAGATAGCGGTCCCAGGCGGCCACGGCGTCGGGCAGCGCGCCCAGATCGCCGGTGGTGACGGCCAGCAACCTCTGCACATCCGCGCGCTGCGGCGCCAACTCGGCAGCTTGCGCCAGCAGCCGGACGGCAGCATCGGTTTGCTTCAGCGCGTCGTGCACCACCGCCAGGCGGAAGAGCACTTCCACGTTCCGCGGCTGTTGGCTGCGAGCGGTCTCCAGCACCTCGCGCGCCCGCTCGTAATGGTGAGCCAGGCCAGCGGCGATGCCCAGGTTGTAGAGCACGTTGAAATCCGCGGGCGCGCCGGCCAGTACGCGCGTGAAGCAAGTCTCAGCCGGCTCGAACTGGCCGGCGTTGGCCAGCGCCAAACCCATCGCGAAGCTAAGCGCGGCATCGCCTTCGGCCGCAGGGGACAATCGCGACAACAGCGCCGCGGCTTGGGCGGAATCCCCGGCCAGATACAGCGCCTCCAACCGTAGCACGGCGATGTTTGGGACTTCCTGCTGGTTCGCCGGCAGCCGCTGCAGATATCCCAGCGCCTCCGCGCCGGCCTTGCGCTTCAGCGCCAGCCGCGCCAGTTGGACCGCGGCGTTGAAGTGCGAGGGATCGAGCCCGACGACCTTCAGGTAGGCTTGGCGGCCGCCCTCGGTATCACCCGCGCGCAACAAGTGGTTCCCATAGTTGCTCCAGGCATCCTCCGAGCGAGGCGCCGCGGCCACCGCGCGGCGGTGGCACTCATCGGCTTCCTTCAGTCTCTGTTGGTTATCCAGCGCCGCACCGAGCAGGCTCAGCGCCAGTCCGTCATTCGGGCGTGTTTGCAGGGCCGCCCGCGCCTGCTGTTCGGCCGCAACAAAGTCGCCACGCTGGAACGCGGCCACGGCCTCGCGGAAATTGGCACCGTCGTCCGCCCCGCACAGCAACGCCGCGGAGAGTAGCACCGCGAACAGCACCACCACCGGCCGGGCGCGGCACCGCTCCCTGACGGTCACGGCTCTGGAAGAGGCGGCATTCATGTGAGAGGCGGCGTTCATGTGAGAGGCGGCGTTCATGTGAGAGGCGGCGTTCATGTGAGAGGCCGCATTCATGTGAGAGGCCGCGGGGCACCGCTCCCTTACGGTCACGGCTCTGATCGGAGCCGCGACAGTTAGGGAGCGGTGGCGTGGGGCAGCGAACAAGCGCATAGCGGCCCGTCAATCCAGCAGTTGGTACGCACCGAGCGTCAGGAACTCCGGGAAGTCCGGGTTGGTCATCATCTGCTCGTACAGATCGGCCGCCTGGCGGAGCGCCTGCTGCGGAACGATAGCGGCCAGTTTCTCGCACTGCTGCTTCACAACCTCACGAACCAGCGGCACCGTGACGGCTCTTCCGTCGCTCTGCTTGCCACCGCCCATCCTGGCCCCGTGCTTCATCCACTGCCACACTTGCGCCCGGCAAATCTCGGCGGTGGCGGCGTCTTCCATCAAGTTGTAAATGGGCACGCAGCCGTTGCCCCGCAGCCATGCGGCCAGATACTGCAATCCCACATCGATGTTGCGCGCTAACCCCTCTTCGGTGATTTCGCCCGAGGGCACGCTCAACAAATCGGCCGCGGTCACGTGGCTCACGCTCTTCCGGTCAATCTGGTTAGGAGCCGGCATACCGGCATCGAAGATCTCCTTGGCCAGCGCCACCAGGCCCGGATGCGCCACCCACGTGCCATCGTGCCCGGCCTTCACTTCCCGCAGCTTGTCCTGCCGCACCCGGGAGAGCGCCGCCTCGTTGGCCGCCGGATCGTTCTTGATGGGGATTTGCGCCGCCATACCGCCCATGGCGTGGATGCCGCGGCGGTGGCACGTGGCGATGAGCAGGTTCACGTACGAGCTCAGGAAATGGCGCTCCATCGTCACCTGCGCGCGGTCCGGCAAAACGAAATCCGGCCGGTTGCGGAACTTTTTGATGAAGCTGAAAATGTAATCCCAACGGCCGCAGTTCAGCCCCGCGGAATGCTGGCGCAGTTCCCAGAGAATTTCGTCCATCTCAAAGGCGGCCAGAATCGTCTCAATCAGAACCGTGGCCCGGATGGTGCCCGGAGCCACCCCCAGCTCCTGTTGCGCCGCCAGAAAGACGTCGTTCCACAGCCGCGCTTCCAGATGGCTTTCCATCTTGGGCAGGTAAAAATAAGGCCCTGTACCCTTGGCGATCAGGGCATGGACGTTGTGAAAGAAGAAGAGGCCGAAATCGAACAGCGAGGCCGAGACGGGCCTGGCATCCACCAGAAAGTGTTTCTCTTCCAGGTGCCATCCACGCGGCCGCACCTTGAGCACAGCGGGGCGTTCCGCAACGTCGTAGCGCTTTCCTTCCGGGCTGGTGAAACTGATGGCGCCGCGCACGGCGTCGCGCAGATTGAATTGCCCGTCAATGGTATTTTGCCACGTGGGCGAATTGGAATCCTCGAAATCGGCCATGAACACGTTGGCGCCGGAGTTCAACGCGTTGATGATCATCTTCCGGTCTACCGGCCCGGTGATCTCGACGCGGCGGTCCTGCAGGTCGGCCGGAATCGGCGCCACGGTCCACTCGCTTTCACGGATGTGGGCCGTTGCCGGCAAGAAATCGGGCAGCTCGCCGGCATCGAGTTCGCGCTGGCGCCGGCGTCTGGCCTCCAGTAACTCCTGACGGCGCGGCTCGAACGTTCTGGCCAGGCCGGCGATGAACTCCACGGCCTCGCGGGTGAGAACGGACTCCTGCGAATCGGTAACGGGAGCCGTGATGGTTGCGGCAGACATGGGCTGGTCCTCCGCCAACCATCGTATCAGGCGGGCCGGGGGAGACAGATGCCGGATGCCGGTGGCGGGTGGCCAGTGGCCGGTGGCTGGTGGCCGGTGGCATGGTGGCGGCCGGTATTCCGCGGCGTCCGGCTGGCGGACGGAGACAGGCGGCGCGGTTGCTGGAGTTACATATGTTACGGGCTGCTGGAGTGAGTCAAATTCACCAGGCCGCGAGCGCTCCGCATCCAAGGAGAAGGCGGAGTAACAATGCCCGGCTGGTTTAACAATCGGCTAACATGCGAGTGTCCGCGGGTCAACTGGTCTTAACAACCGGCTAACAATCGGACTCGGGCTCGACAGGCCACAGACAACGATGGCCTGTCCCACGTAACAACCGGACCCACAAGTTACGGTTGGAGCGGCAAGGTGACTTTTCCGGCGGGGCCAGTATAAATCAGCTCGACCGAATGGATGCTCCGGGCGTTGCCTCGATATTGGAAGAAAAGCAGCCCGGCCTGGGGAAGGGCGCGGTCACCCTCCGGTAAGGATGCCTTTTGAACGCGCTGTGCCATGGCGCGCTGCACCTCGATCGGGATTTTGACCGGCGCAGGAGTGGAATCGCCCTGGTCGCCCTTTCCGCCGGTGTTCAAGCCGGTTTTCGACTTCTTCTCGACTGGAACCGGCGGCTCCCACTCGGGATCTTTGACGGACCCGACCACCAACCCGTAAGGCAGACTGGGCAAGGGCGCTTTTTTCGCGTTGATGCGAAGCGAAAAGTCTTCGGCCGACAGCTTGATCCGCGCCTCGGGCGGTCCGAACAGCGCCGTTTCCACCACCACATAGTCTTCCGAGGTGAGAGGCCCTTGCATGGTGGGGACGGAGTGCCCTTTAAACTCGGCCGCGATCGTGACCGTGCCGGCCTGGGCCTGGGTCTGATACTCGGCCGGCGTGGCTCTGGGCGGCATGCCTTTCGTCTGGTTGGTTGGCGCCGGGTTGGTCTGTGCCGGGTTGGTTTGCGCCGGATTGGGGGGCGTGTCCTGCGCTTGTGCGAACAGGCAGCAGACGGCGGTGCAGACGGCGGCTCTCAACGCATGGAAAGATGGCATGGCAAGTTTCAGGCTAGCACAGGCGAGGCTCCGGCTGGCGAACCGGAGGCTCGCGGGGGTCTATAACCGCGGCTGCTACAGAGTAAATCGCTTGACTTCGATCTTCTTGTCGTCGAAGACACCCAAGCCGAGCGAACCGGCAATCTCGATGTGTTCCACCTGGCAGTTGAGGTAGTGGCTGGCGTCATCGGGCCTGGAGAGCGCCACGGGAGCCATGCCCACTTCGGCACGCTTGGCGTCAATTACTTTCAGGCCGGTCTTGTCCAGGGCCACCGGATCGGTGGAAAAGTACATCGTCTTGTGCTCCCAGACGTACTGCGGGCGGGCGCCGGGACCGCCGTGATAGGACGCCTTCACGGCGTCGCAGATATGGAGTACGGCTTTTTCCCGGATCACGGGCAGGCTGACAACGGATGGGATAAATATGCCGCAGGCGTTGCCGGTAGGAGTCAAGTGGCTGCGGTTGACATTATTCACCATGCCGTGAGACATATTCTTGAGGGCGATGGTGACGCCGGCCGACTGGTGATGTTTCAGCACCGGCAAGTTAATGAACTTATTGATCTGGCGAGTAACTACTTTGCAGACATAGGACCGGCGGAAACGAGGATCGCTTAAGTTCTCACCGGGCTTGATCAGGGCCATCTCCATGAAGTGATCGGGATCGTACCCTTCCATGTCCAATTGCACGTCGTTATAGGCTTCGGAAGCGAACTGCATCCGCACGCCGGGAGGGACCCATTTGTCGATACCGGCGTCGTAGGTTTCCTGGCGGTACCGGTTGAACACCACGATGTCGCGCTCGGCCACGCCGGCGTCCTTCAGACCCTGGAGGATGCCGTGGAGGACCGCGGCATCGGAACAGAGTTTGGCCCCGCCAACCGGGCTGACTTTGATGCCGACGACATCGCCTTTTTCAAAAAAACTGCGCCATGCGTCGGTCCAGGCGGGCGCGCCCGTAAGGGCGGTCATACCCTTTTCCATCATCCTTCGTACGGGCTCCGCCTGGTAGACACCGCTCACGATACACGCGGGGTGGGCGACGCCGATAACCCGGCCAGGGAAGGGGCCGGGCATCCCGGGCTTGGTGGTGGCAGCCCTGCTGTGGGAGACGGTGGAGGCGGCCAAGGCCGCGAATTTGAGAACGTCCCGGCGAGGAATCTTCACAACAGTATTCTACTCCCAGGGAGGGAGGAGTGGCGGCGCACTGTGGGGCAGATTGGCAGCGGCAGCGGGCCAGCCTGATTGGGGTCTTGCCAGCAGGCGCGGCCCCAAAACGCTGGTACGCTCGCTTCGCATCGCGTAAGTGGCCTTGCCGAAGTAGCAGCAAGTGGTGATTGATTCCCCCGAGCGTTCGCGTGACAATACTCGAATAGCTATGAGTTCGACGCAGGTGCTGGGACCCTATTTCACACTGGTAGCGTTCCTGATTGCCGCTTTCGTAGTGGTCGGTCGAGAATTCTGGATAGCGCGGGGACTCGACAAGGCCCATCCGCTTGGCCGCGTTTCTCTGGCCGTTCCGATCGCGGTCTTTGGCGCGGAACACCTGACGTCGCCTCAAGCGATCATGCAACTCGTTCCAGCGTGGATGCCCGGCAAGCTCTTCTGGACCTATTTCGTTGGTGTAGCCCTGATCGCCGCGGCCCTCAGCTTTATTTTTCGGGTTGGGATTCGCCTATCGGCGACGCTCCTCGGAATCATGTTCTTCTGCTTCGTGGCGATGATGGACCTCCCGAGTGCCATCGCCGCGCCGCAAAATCGGATCGCATGGACGCTTGTCGCGAGGGAGTTGGCATTCAGCGCAGGCGCGGCACTCCTGGCCATCACGAGCGGCGCGCAGGAACGAACGCCTCGTGAGAATCGCGTCGCGACCGGCGCGCTCTATTTGATTGCCCTTGTCTCAATGTTCTACGGCATTGAGCACTTTCTGCACCCCGAGTGCGTCCCTGCGGTCCCGCTTGTCAAAGTGACGCCCCTCTGGATTCCGTTCGCGCACTTCTGGACTGTACTGACGGGAATAGCGCTGGTCATCGGCGCGGGAGCAATGTGTGTAAGAAATATTTCGCGACAATCGGCGGCCGCACTCGGCGCGTGGGTCGTCCTGCTCGTCGTATCCCTATACCTCGCCATCATGATTTCGAAGCCCGATGTCGAGGATTTGAACTATTTTGCGGACACACTCATGTTCGGCGGCGTCTTGTTGGTCGCCTCTCGCGCATACGACGTGCCGCGGAAGTTACGCATCTCCTGACGTCGCGATGGTGCGATCCCCCGGCCTTGCGAACCCGTTCGCGATGAAGACAGCTACGTTGTCGCGCGAACTGGTCTCCGCGCTGAAAACGACGCCAGTCGAACCGGTGCCGCGCCTCATCCAACCCGGACACGTCAACCCCGCTTCTAGCCGGAGAATTCGACGCGAGCCTTTTTCGAAGAAGGCAACCGTCCGCAGGAATGCCAGAGCGTCGCCCTTCGCGACTATGCGAGCTTCCAAAAGTCGTTTGAGTTCGCCCGGCAATGTCGGGAGCTCACGAACCCCGAGGCGATCCTGCGGAAGATCGCGGAACCCTATGCCAGCAAACCGCAGCATGACGAGTTAGCAGAACGGATCGCTAAGATGGAAACGACCTTGAAAGAACCTCCCTCACGATCGCCCCGGCAACTGTCCAAACCTTGAAGAAAGCGCACTTGCCGGAGCTTTCGAAGTACTCCAACATACCGAGCCAGGAGGGCGCGATGAGTTGCCTTGGCGAATTCTGTAAAACTCGCAGTCGCCGGCGGCGTTTCCACCTGCCAGACCGGGAAAACGCAAGGCAGGAGTACGCAATTACACAAGACTGAGGCATAACACAAGACTGAGGCTTGTATTGGGCAACCAGCGGTGATAGCATTTCTGCCAGTTCACCGGGGGGGTGACCGGTGGGCGCGGGGGCGAGGGTGGGCGCCGAAGAGACGCCCTACGCAACGAGGACAAAGGGCGAACGCTCCCGATTCTCTGGCGGCGAAGTGTGACTTCGCTAGCGGCAAAGGAGATCCTCAATGCAAGACATTCGGAATAGATTTCACAAAACCTTGTGGTTTTGCGCGCTTGTGGCGATCGCAATTGCGGCTCCGATATGGGCGCCTCCAGCGTCCGCCCAAGTCTTGTACGGATCGCTGGTCGGCAACGTTACCGATCCTAACGGCGCGGTAATTCCAAAGGCGGCGGTCACGGTCACTGACCAGGATACCGGGGTGGTGACGACCACTGCCAGCGATTCCAGTGGGATGTATCAATTTATCGCTCTGCAGCCGGGCAGCTACATCGTCAAAGTCTCCGTCTCGGGATTCAAGACTTACGAAAGGCGCGGTGTGACGATCAGCCTGAATAACGTCACTCGCGACGATGCCGCGCTTGAAGTCGGCAGCATCGAACAATCGGTCACTATTACAGAAGAGGCACTGGCGTTGCAGACGGATCGCGCCGAAACGCGCTCGTCAGTCAGTTCGGTGGAGCTCGAGAACCTGCCGGTTCCGATTGGCCGCAATTACCAGCAGCTATACCGCACGATTCCCGGTATTTCGCCCCCCTTTAATTCGCACTCCATTCCATCGAACCCCTCGCGCTCCCTGGAATTCCACGTCAATGGCACCAGTGACGATCAGAACAATACCCGCATCGACGGCGTGAGCTCGACAACCGTGCAGTTGCCGCACATCGTTTCATATGTCCCTGCGCTCGAGTCCATCCAGGAAGTCAACGTGGTAACCAGCAGCTACGACGCCGAGCAGGGGTTGGCCGGCGGCGCCGCCATCAACGTGCAGATCAAGAGCGGCACCAACCAGCTACACGGATCGGCATTTGAATATCACAGTGACCAGCATCTGAAGGCATGGCCGGAATCGGTCCCTGCGGGCCAATCGCAAAAACCAAAGCTGGTTTACAACCAGTTCGGCGGCACAGTAGGTGGACCGATCAAGAAGGACAAGTTATTCTACTTCCTGAGCTATGAAGGCAGCTACGATCACCGCAACGTCCAAAAGAAGGTGACGGTGCCGACCACTGCCATGAAGGCCGGGGACTTTTCTGAGTTTCTGTCGAGCGGGATCGTCATTTATAACCCCTACACCGACGCCACGGGGACTACACTGGCGGACACCTCGAAACGGCTGCCGATGGCGGCGCCCGGCGACCCGCGCTGCAACACGGCTACCAATCCGAGCTGCCAGAATATCATTCCTCGAAGCCTGCTGAACACGCCGAGCGCGCTGATTGCGCAGAAGATCAACAGCCTCTTCCCGGCGCCAAACCTGCCGGGTCTCACCAATAACTATTTTGCTTCGGGCGGGTTCGCCTTTAACCGTAACACCCTCGATAGCAAGGTCAATTGGAGCGTGAGCAACAAACTGAATGTCTTCGGACGCTTCAGTTTTCTGCATTATACAGATTTCACTCCGACCGTTTTTGGAACGGATCTGCAGGGAACTCCTATAGGCGGCAGCAGCAATCCGGGCAACGGGCACGGCGAGACATACAGTGCGACATTCGGGGGGACCTACACATTCACCCCGGCCTTCGTCATGGATGCCTACTTCGGCTTTACCAGGCAGGGTACCATCTCCGAGCAGGTGGGACTCGGTAAGAACGTGGGCGCTGATGTCCTGGGGATCCCCGGGACGAATGGTACTCGCAAATTTGAGAGCGGCTGGCCCGAGTTTCAGTTTAACGGAGGCACCAGCGATTTCGCGATCGCCGGCAACGATACGAACTTCATGCCTTATTACCGGCACGATCCGCAATACCAATACGTGGTGAACCTGAACTGGACCCACGGCCGGCATAATGTACGGTTCGGCGGTGATATTTACCGCCAGGGCCTCAACCAGACGCAGGCGGAGTGGATCGGCGGGGGCTCGTTTTACGGATCCCAGGGCGGCTTCGATTTTGGCCGCAGCACTACGGCACTCTGCAAGGACCCGCCGGTGTGCAGCAGCGCCACCTCGACGAACCGCGCCAACAGTTACGCGTCGCTCCTGCTCGGGGTGGCCGACCAGGCAAGCAAATCACTGCAGTTTCCCGACGTGTACTCGATACGATCGATGCTATACAGCGCCTATATTCGCGACCGCTGGAACGTAACCCCGAGGCTGACCCTCAGCTACGGCGTGCGTTGGGAGTATTTTCCCTATCCCTCCCGCGCCGATCGCGGCCTGGAACGCTACGACCCGACGATCAACAAGGTGCTGATCTGCGGCGTCGGTTCGGTTCCCGGCAACTGCGGCGCCGACATCAGCAAGAAGCGCTTTTCCCCGCGCCTCGGCATCGCCTGGCGCGCCACGAATACGTTCGTGATCCGGGCCGGCTATGGAATGACCAACGATCCATACGAAGCCATGGAGCTGCAACGTAACAACTACCCCGTCATGGAGCCGTTTGGAATCCAACCGCCGAACAAATTCACTCCCGCGACTACGCTGGCCAGGGGAATCCCATCGCTCCCCGCAGCGCCAGGTCTTGGTAACGGAGTCATCGATATCCCGCTGAATGTCGGGTTCGGAGGCCAGCCCCAAAATCTGCACCGCGGCTATATTCAGTCGTGGAATTTTACGCTGCAGAAAGAGCTGGGTTGGGGTTTCACGGCACAGACCGGCTACGTGGCGACGCGTTCTGTTCGTCAGCTCGGGTTTATCGACATTAATGCCGCGCAGACTCCCTTCACCAATACTGACTCAGAGCCGCTCTTGCAGCGATACGGACGAACTGCCGCAACCACGTTTCTGGAACCGCTAGGCACGGGCCACTTCGATTCTCTCCAGACGTCCGTCCAGCGGCGGTTTGCCCACGGCCTGATGTTGAGTGTTAACCACACCTGGGGTAAGGCGATCAATCTGGTCGATGCCAGCTCCGGAACACCAGCCATTCAATCGATGAGCTACCTGAGCATGAACCGCGCGTTGACCGGCTACGATCACAATCAGAACCTCGCCATCACCAGTATCTGGGACCTGCCGTTCGGCCACGGCCAAAAGTGGGCAGCCGGCAAAGGTGCGATCACCGGAATCGTTTCCGGGTGGCAGGTGAACAATATCGTCAGCGTGTTTGACGGCTCGCCCTTTAACGTGTCGGGGAACTGCGACGCGGCCTGGCCGGGCAATTCCCCGACCATGGTGGACATCGTCGGAACGCCGAATAAGATTGGCAACAAATCCGGTTTCTGGTACGACCCCTCGGCGTTCGCCGACGTAATGAATCCGAACAGTCCGGGCGATTGCCGGCAGTCCCTCGGCACTTCCGGTTTCAATAACCTGCGCGGCCCCGGCGTCTTCAACTGGGATTTCGGCTTGTTTCGCGATTTTGCCGTTAAAGAGCGGCTCCATATCCAGTTCCGCGCCGAGGTTTTCAACTTTACGAACACGCCTCATTTTTCCAACCCCGACAGCAGTCTCGGCGACGCCAACTCCATCGATCAGAGGACCGGCCGTGTGATTGACCCCGGACCGTTCATGACGCTGAACAATGGCGTGACCGACCTGGCGCGCGAGGGCATCGACGAACGGCAGTTTCGATTTGGTCTGCGTATCCAGTTCTAAGCGGTGTGCGCCGGGTATAGCAGCACCTCGTTATGATGCGGCTCTCTTGGGTTTTCCTGGCATACGCGCTTTACGGTGCCGGCATTCCCGATCTGCCGCTCGTCAATACCTCTGGTTTTCTTCCGGTCATTCGAGCCCAGATTGAGCAAGCCGCGGCCGCGGCCAGGGCGCGCCCGCGCGACGCGCAAGCCGCCGGTATGCTAGCCATGACGCTGCACGCCTACAGTCAGTACGATGCAGCGGGGCCCGTATATTCACGCGCGCACCTCCTGGAACCGCGGAATTTCGACTGGGTCTACCTGCTGGGCGCGGTCGAGATGGCGCAGGGCCAGTTCGATTCCGCTGTAGAATCATTTCAAATCGCGCTTCGGATTCGACCTGACGATCTGGTTACGGAGTTGCGTCTGGCAGACTGCCTGACGGCGCTCGCGAAATGGGATGACGCGGGCGCGCATTACTACCGTATCCTCGACAGGCATCCCGACTGTGCTCAGGCGTGGTACGGGCTCGGCCGGGTGCAGACGGCGAAACGCGAGCATACCGCGGCACTGCAATCGTATGGCAAAGCGTGCGAGGTCTTTCCGGCATACGGGGCCGCTCACTTCGCGCTGGCCGGCGAACTGCGCCTGCTGGGCAATAAGGCCGAAATGGGACGGCACCTCACGGTCTACGCGAAAAATGTGACCGTTGAAGCGCCTCTCGACGATCCCTTATTCAAGCGCATTCACGAGCTCAACATGGGCGTCCAGGCTCACCTGCAGCGCGCCGCCGAGTTGGAAAAGGCTGGGCTGCTGCAGGAAGCCGTTGGCGAGAATGAAGCCGCTCTCGCCGTCGATCCCCGCGACGTGCAGGTACACATCAATCTCATATCGCTGTTCGCGCGGATGGCCGACCCGGCAAAGGCTCAGCAGCACTTTGAAGCCGCCATCGCGCTGGACCCGGGCCGCTCC
Source organism: Candidatus Acidiferrales bacterium (assembly GCA_035570275.1). Classification (GTDB taxonomy): domain Bacteria; phylum Acidobacteriota; class Terriglobia; order Bryobacterales; family Bryobacteraceae; genus DATMNI01. The sequence continues at coordinate 47,066 of DATMNI010000251.1, forward strand.
GACGCCTGGTATAACGATGGAGTCCTCCTTTTCAAACAGCAGAATTACGCCGGCGCCGAAGAGGCATTTCGTAAGGCTCTCGACATCAACCCGGATTATGCGGAGGCCCACAACAATCTAGGTGCGATTTACGAGCAAGAGGGCCACCTGGACGATGCCGCCAAAGAATTTCGCCAAGCGATCGCGGACCGGCCGGACTATCCCCTCGCGCGCTTTCATTTGGGTCGCATCTTAGTGAACGGGCAGAGATACGATGAGGCCATCCAGCAATTCCTGAGGGCGCTTTCTCCCGAGGACGACCAGACCACTTTCTATCTATATGCGCTGGCCGCAACGTATGAGCGCGCGGGCGATCGTGCGCATGCGCTGGCATATTTCCAAAAAGCGCACGATGCAGCCGTTGCGCACGGCCAATCAGAGATGCTTACCAGCATCGACCGCGATCTGAAAGCGCTCCACTGACAGGCGATGACATTCAACCGCCGCCATTTCCTGAAAGGTCTCGCCGCCGGCGCTATCCACCTGCCCAGCGCCCTGCCCGTCGCCCGGGCCGCCGAACCGCCGATGTTCCGTGACGCGGCAGCCGAGGCCGGTCTCAACTTTCATCATTTCAATTTTGCCACCGGCCATCATTACATGCCGGAGATTATGGGCGCCGGCGCCGCCCTGTTCGACTACGACAATGATGGCGATCTGGACATTTATCTAGTCCAGGGCACGCGCCTCGACCCCGCGGGCAAGCTTGTCTCCCCGCCTCCACCTGGCTGGAAGCCCGGCAATCGGCTATTCAAGAACATGCTGGCGGAGACCGGCGAACTGCGCTTCGTCGATGTTACCGAAAAGGCCGGTGTGGGGCACATCGGTTACGGTATGGGCGTGGCTGCAGGGGACTACGATAACGATGGCTTTCTTGACCTGTATGTGACAAACTTCGGAAATAACGTGCTATATCACAACAACGGTGATGGGACGTTTACCGATGTCACGCTGGAGGCGGGAGTCGGGGATCCGCATTGGTCGACCAGCGCTGCCTGGGTGGATTTCGATGGCGATGGTTATCTCGATCTGTTTGTCTGCAACTACGTCGATTTTACAGTCAAAGGCAATCGTGGCTGTTTTTCCCCTACTGGCGAACCGGACTATTGCACGCCTAAGATGTACCATGCGGTGCCCTCCCGGCTCTTTCGAAATTTGCGGAATGGGCGATTCGAGGATGTCACCGAGCCCTCCCGCATCAACAGTGTATACGGGCCGGCCCTCGGCGTTCTGAGCGCCGATTTCGACGGCGACGGCCGTGCCGACATTTATGTGGCTAATGATACCGCCCAGAATCACCTTTGGCTGAACCAGGGCGACGGCACGTTTCGTGAATCGGCGCTCGAACATGGCGTGGCCTACAGCGGCGACGGGCTAGCCAAAGCAGGCATGGGCGTGACTCTCGCGGACGTCCAAAACGACGGTGGCGAGATGCTACTCGTGACTAACCTCACCGGCGAGGGTGTCACTGCATTTCGCGGCAACGCGCCGGGCCAGTTCGATGACGTGACTGCCGAAGTTGGCCTCCTTCAATCTACGTTCGGCTACACCGGTTTCGGCGTGCAGTGGTTTGACTATGACAACGATGGCTGGCTGGATCTCTTCATCGCTAACGGCGCGGTGGCGCTCTCGGGATCCGATCGCGGTGGAATGTCCCGTTATGCTCAACGCAAGCAGTTGTTTCACAACCAGGGCCGCGGGAAACCATTTCGTGAGACCTCTGGCCTTGCCGGAGCGGCGTTCCAGGTTAATGAAGTCAGCCGTGCGGCCGCAATCGGCGATATCGATAACGACGGGGCTCTCGACATTCTTGTAACCAACAACAACGGGCCCGTGCGCCTGCTTCGTAACCAGGCGGCCAAGAGCGGCCACTGGCTCGTCCTGAAGCTCGAGTCGGCAGGCACTAACCGGTTCGCCATCGGTGCGCGCGTCGCTGTGTTGAGGCATGGCCAGGACCCGTTATGGCGCCGCGTCCATACGGATTCCAGCTATCTCAGCTCCCATGATGTCCGCGCGCATTTCGGACTTGGCGATAAACCGGAGATCGAGGCCGTGGTGGTCCGCTGGCCCGACGGTTCGCGAGAACGTTTTGAAGGAATCAAATCCGACCGCATAGCCACGCTGCGCCGTGGATCGGGAAAACAGGTTTGATGCTCGCCCGGCCGTTGCGCGAGTTGAGGAGCAATCCTCGCGTGCCAGGTGTCACCATTGCAAGGACTTCAAAACCGTGTCACTTCCGTAAAGTTAAATCCCCGCACCTTCATCGCCGGGGCTACCATGTCGAAGGCTTCCTCGCCCGAAGCGCGCATTGCCGGGCCGATCGCCTCTACGTTCGAGAGCATCTCCATCAGCCCGACGTTGAAGCGGAAATTGCGCACGCCGGCGGTCACGCGGCCGGCTTCCACCAGGAACGTGCCGTCGCGGGTCATGCCGGTGAAAATCTTTTCGTAGGGGTCCACCTCGCGGATGTACCAGAGGCGCGTCACCAGGATTCCGCGTTCGGTGGATGCGACCATTTCGTCCACGCTGGTGTTGCCACCCGAAATCACGATGTTCGCGGGCGCTTCGCCGTATTCGTTGGGCAGGGGCAGTCCGTGGCCCGTGGGCGCAACACGTTCCAGTGCGGCGGCCTGGCGGCTATAGGCGATCTCGCGCACCACGCCGCGGTCCACCAGCGTGAGGCGGCGGCGCGGCACGCCTTCGCCATCGAATGGCGCGCCCGATTGCGCGGCGTGAAGCGCATCGTCGTGGATGGTGATGTTCTCGCCGAAAAGCTTGTGGCCGATGCGGTCGTTCAAAAAGCTGCGGCCGTCGCGAATGGCGGTAGCGCTGAAGTCGCCGAACATCTGGCCCACCAGGTCGAGCACCGCGGCCGGTTCCAGGATCACGGTGTAACGGTCAGGCGGCAACTCGCGGGGATCGCCCGATTCCGCCGCCTTGCGGGCCGCGGTTTGCGCCAGTTGGAGCGGGTCCAGGTCCGCCAGATTGCAAGCGCTGGCCTTGGCCCAGCCGGAACTGCCGCCGGCCATGGCGGTGATGGAGAACCGCGCCAGGGTTTCGGAGTGGCGGCAGGCCACGCCGCGCGAATTGAAGAGCGCGAAGACCGATTCGCCGGTGGAATAGATGCCGGCCGCGGTCTGGCCCGCCGATTCCACCACGCCGATAGCGGCAGCCACCGCCCGCGCGCGCTCCTCCGGCGTGGCCTGCGCGGTGGCTTCGAAATGCCGGGCCGGGCCTGGCCCAATGGGGGGGCAGTCTGCGGGTTCGGCCAGGGGCAGCAGGTCGGCATCCGGCTCCATCAGCCGCGCCAGGGCCACGGACTGCTCCACCACCGCGCGGATGTCGTCCCGGTCCAGCCGGTTGGTGGAGGCCCGCGCCGTGCGGCCATCAATCAGCGGACGCACCGAAAGCTGCGTGGTGCGCTCGGCCACATTTTGGTGGATCCCGTTGTTGGCGAACCGCGTCAGCGCTTCGTAATCGCTCCCGATGATGGCTTCGATTTCGGTTACACCCAGCGCGCGGGCAGCGTCCACCACCTGGCTGAAGATTTCCTCAGCCGGCGTTCCCTTAGCCGGCGCTCCCTTATCCGGCATACGCGCTCCCAACCTTTATCTTGCGGAAACGCGACGGGCTGGCGCCGTGGCCCGTACCCATCACCTGCTCCGGCTGTCCTTTGCCGCAATTGGGCACGCCCCACAGTGTCCAGTGGTCGCGGTTGGCGATGGCGTCACAGGCGTTCCAGAACTCCGTCGAGATGCCGCTGTAGCTCGGGTTCTTGAGCATTCGGACGCGCTTACCATGACGAATCTCCCAGCCCACCTCGCAGCCGAACTGAAAGTTGTAGCGCTTGTCGTCGATCGACCAGCTTCGGTTGGTCTCCATGTAGATGCCGTGATCCACGTCGAAGACCTCCTCCAACGATTGCTCCCCGGGCTCCAGGCTCACGTTGGTCATGCGGATCAACGGCAGGCGCGACCATCCGTCGGCGCGCATGCAGCCGTTGGAGCGCGGTTGCCCGATTTCGGCCGCCGTCTCGCGCGACGTCATATAGCCCACAAACCGCCCGGCGCGAATGATGTCGTTGCGCTGCGCCGGCACGCCTTCGTCATCGAACGCGAACGTGCCCAATCCCGGACCGTGTTCGGCGCGCGCGTCACACACCACGTTGACGATTTCCGAGCCGTAGCGAAGGTGGTCGAGCTGGTCGAGCGTGAGGAAGCTCATGCCCGCATAGTTGGCCTCGGTGCCCAGCACCCGGTCGAGTTCGATGGGGTGGCCGATGGATTCGTGAATCTGCAGGCCGAGTTGCGAGCTTTCCAGTATCAGGTCGAATTCGCCGGCGGGACATTGATCGGCCGCGTGCAGCGCCACCGCCTCCTCGGCCACGCGCGGCGCGTTCTCGAGGAGCCCCAACTCCGCCACCAGTTCGTAGCCCTTGAGTTGGTATTGGCCGCCGAAGGAATTAGGGTACGACCGCTTTTGGATCTCGCCCTCCCGGTAGCTGAGCGCCGAATAACCGGCGCCGGAGAGATACCGGGTCTGGTCGATAAGGCTGCCGAGCGTGGAGGCGAAGACCTGGCGGCGGCGCTCGAAGTGCATGGAGGCCTCGGCCAGGTTGACGCCGGAGTTGCGCCGCAATTCAGCGTCCACCGCCAGCAGGACCGCCAGGTTTTGATCGGCCGGCACGGCGAAGGGGTCGATGGCGATGGGCGACACCCAGGTGGCTTCGAAACGGTCTTCGGGCGCCAGGGCGACATCGCGCTTCTTGGCGGCGGTGCCGGCCTGGGCGATCTGGAGCGCCAGCCGGGCGGCGGATTCCACGCCATCGCGGCTCAAATCGTCGGTGGCAGCGAAGCCCCAGCAGCCATGGGCCAGCACGCGGATGCCTACGCCTGCCGATTCGGAGCTGCCCACGTGCCCGATCTTGCCGTTCTTGGTGGCGATATCGCGCTCGCTGGTTTCGATGGCGCGCACGTCGGCATAAGTCACGCCGCGGCGCGCCACGGCGTCGAGAGCGGCCAGCGCTAATTCCTTCGGCATTGTCTGTCACCTCGGTGTGATCATCGCGGTGTGATCAGCCCGCCCAGCTTATCCTGCTCGCTGGCGGCCGTGCGCGGAAAACGCGTGGCATAGGCTTCCGGGTACTTCAGACCCGAGCCCGTGTTGTAGAGCACGATGCGGTCGGTGCGCTTGAGGAATCCCGAAGCCAGCAGTTTTTCGCAAGCCGTCACGCAGGCCGCGCCTTCCGGGGCCGCGTAGATGCCCTCATCGCTAGCCAGTTGGATGCCGGCCGTCAGCATTTCTTCGTCGCTCACCGCGATGGCGGTGCCGCCCGAGGCGCGCACGGCTTCGAGCACCAGGAAATCGCCCAGCGGCTTGGGCACGCGCAGCCCGGCCGCCACAGTGTGGGCGTTCTCGTAGAAAATGCTTCGCGGCTGGTTTTGCTCGAAGGCGCGAACCACCGGCTGGCATCCCTCGGCCTGTACCGCGATCATCTTGGGCCGGCGGCCGCCGATCCAGCCGAGCTTCTCCATTTCGTCGAAGGCCTTCCACATGCCGATCATGCCCACACCGCCGCCGGTGGGGTAGAAGATGGCGTCGGGCAGTTCCCATCCCAACTGCTCCGCCACTTCGTAGCCCATGGTTTTCTTGCCTTCGATGCGGTACGGTTCCTTGAGCGTGCTGACGTCGAACCAGCCTTCCTGCGGGCCGCGCTCAGCCACGGTGCGGGCGCAATCGCTGATCAAGCCATCGATCAGGGTCACCTGCGCGCCGTACGCTTTGCATTCCAGGTAATTGGCCTGCGGCACGTCGCGCGGCATGAAGATATGGGCCTCAATCCCCGCCGCCGCCGCGTAGGCCGCCATGGCGCTGGCGGCGTTACCGGCTGAGGGTATGGCGACCTTCTTGATTCCCAACTCCACGCACATGGAGACGGCGCAGGCCAGGCCGCGCGCCTTGAACGAGCCGGTGGGGTTGAGCCCTTCGTCCTTCACCCAAAGCGCCTCGGCGCCGATCCGCGCGCCCAGCCGCCTGGCCTGCACCAGCGGTGTCCAGCCCTCCCCGAGCGTAACGATGGACGAATCCGCGGGCGGCAACACGGGCGAGTACCGCCACATGTTGGCCGGCCCGTTACCCACATCCCGCCGCTTCCAGCGAGGGCGGATCAGATCGAGATCGTACCGCACCAGCAGCGGCCCGCCGCACTCGCAAAGATTGGCCACTACGCCGGCGTCGCGCTTGGTGGCACACAGGCTGCACTCCAGATATGTCGCTTTAGGCATCAAGTAAAAAGTCTATCATTTGGCACCGGTTTGGCTGGGTGCGGGAGGTGGGCGTGGCAGGTGGGTTAGACTGGCAGGACGGGCCTCGGGCGGGGCCTTCCAAGGGGTGGCGCATGATCTCCTGGGTTGCGATGGAGAGAGTCGTGGAACGACAGATGGCGTCGGATGCCGCGTACCGCAAACTGGCCGCCGGAAGACCGCTGCGTTCCGATGCCATGCGTCTCACCGATGAGGAACTGCTGGCCAGGTTGCGGTCCTTGGTGTGGATATCGACCGGCCCTCGCTGGAACGGCTTTGCGAGCAGGCCCTCTCGGCTGAAGAGATCGCCGTACCACTGTTGAAGCAGCGACCATTTCGGGAACAAACGGGCCGGAACAAAGCGGGGCATGGAAAGCGATTGGATCTGGATTTGTCTGGCGGCCTTATGGCAGCGCTGGTTCCCCGATAAACCTTCTTTCGAGTTGCTGGATGACAAGATGCAGGCAGGGTATGATCTGAAGGCATCTTCCGGCGCCGTGGCGGCCTGCCGCATCTGGCTCGATGCGTGGAAGGACGTGCTGCACATACTGGACAAAGCCCGTATGCAGTCAATCGAGGAATTCGATGACCGGTTCGGCGGGAGCCAATCGTTGTTTAATTGGATTCAGGATCTGGAATGACATGACCCGGAACTGGCGGCGCTCCCTGGCGGAGTCCTATTTCGAACTGGGCGAGACGGGCAAAGCGGAAGCGCTCTATCGGGACTGGTTGAACACCGATCCCGGCTGGGGATGGGGTTGGATCGGCTGGTCGGACTGCTACCGCTTTACACACACGGAGATGAAGGACTTGAACCGATCGGAACAGCTTCTGCGGGAAGGGCTTTCGATCGTAGATGTCAGGGACCGCGCGGAACTAGAAGGGCGGCTCGCCGATCTATACAAAGATCGGGGACCTAACGAGGGGGCGGCAGAGTTCCGGCCACAGGCCAAAGCCGCGGCGGCGTCGAACGCCACTGCCATGCCGCGTGGCACGTCCGCATCAACCCCCGCGCCCGCTTCGGTTACCAGACAAAGGATCGGGCGAAATGAGCCGTGCCCTTGTGGGGAGCGGCAAGAAGTTCAAGAGATGCTGCGGGGGAATCTAAAGCAGTCGGCGGTTGTGCGTTAGACTTGCGTCAGATGACGGATGAAGAGTTGGAAAGGCCGCTGGCCGATGTGGAATCGGACCGGTCAGAGCGCAAGCAGTCGCTCGCCGACCCGGACAAGGTCAGGCAGGCCATTTGCGCGTTTGCGAACGATCTGCCGAATCACGGTGCGCCCGGTGTTTTGCTCATCGGCGCCAAAGACGATGGCTCGTGCGCCGGTTTGGCGATTACGGATGAATTGCTGCGGACCCTGGCGGATATGCGTCAGGACATCGTTCCGTTTCCATCAATCACCGTCCAGAAGCGCAGCCTGAATCACTGTGAAATCGCGGTCGTGTTGGTCGAGCCGTCGGATGCTCCCCCCGTTCGGTATAAGGGTCGCGTATGGGTCCGCGTGGGACCTCGGCGGGCCATTGCCACTCCCGAGGAGGAGCGCCGCCTCACGGAGAAACGACGATCGGGAGACTTGCCGTTCGACATCCGCCCCATGCGGCATGCTACGACGGGGGACCTCGATCTGGAACTGTTTCGTAATACGTATCTGAGGGCGAGCGTTGCCGCGGAGGTGATCGAGCAGAACCAAAGGACTGTCGAACAGCAACTAGCTTCCCTGCGGCTCGCGGTTGGGGAGGCATCGCAAGCGATCCCAACCGTGCTGGGTGTGCTGGTCCTCGGCAGAGACCCAATGGCCCAAATACCAGGAGCTTACGTGCAGTTCCTCAGGTTCGATGGGACGGAACTGGCGGACCCGGTGAGGGACTCGGCGGCGATCAGTGGACCGCTGCCCGAGCTCATCCGAATGGCGGAGGAGAGACTGGTTGCCCACATCGAAACGGCCCGTGATTTCATTTCTGGGGCCGTTGATGTGGCGCACGCGGCGTACCCAATCGTTGCCATTCAACAGTTGGCACGAAATGCCATCATGCATCGATCGTACGAGGGCACGAACGCTCCGGTCCGCATCAATTGGTTCTCGGACAGAATTGAAATTCTCAGTCCGGGTGGGCCGTATGGGCAAGTCACGGAAGCCTACCGCGATTTCGAGGCGCTGGCGCGAACCATTGCCGCCAGGATCGGCTTATCGATCGTTACCGATTATCGTAGACCTCGACCAGAGCTCCAAATTGACCCGAAGTGAGAAAAGAACCTTTGAAGAAACCCAAGAGTAAAGTGAGCGACAAGTTGCGCCCCGAATATGATCTTCGCCAGTTGCTGAACGGAGGGGTGCGCGGGAAGTACGCGAAACGCTACCACGCCGGAACAAATCTTGTTCTGTTGGACCCCGATGTCCGAAAGGCCTTCCGCAGCGAAAGAGAGGTGAATGACGCCTTACGCCTGGTGATCGAGTTGCGCAAGGTCGGGTCGGGTAGCGCCCGTGCCACGTAAGGAGCCTGGCAGTCTATTACGGCCTCCGGCAACGGAAGAACTCGTCAATCGTACTATTCTCTATCTCTATAGAGATCAAGGCATTAAGCGCGGCCGGTCAAGGATTTTCCCGGAAGATCGCGGGGGTTCTATTACGGCGGGGTTACCAATAGGCCTATGAACCTGGGTATGGATCGGTTCTAATCATAAGTATGAACCTGATAGATGCTGGTGTGGTGGCGCTGTTGACAGTCCTGGACTTTGCTTTCCTGGTTCACTTGCGGAACTGGTACAACCGCGTTACCGGGGACGAGCGCATTATGCGCGGCCTGGAATTCGCCCTGCGGCACGAGATCGAACAGGCGGATTCATTGACTCGCGAGAGCGAACTGCTGCCCGGCTAGAACCGATACACCGCCATCTGGTGGTGGTGTTAACATTAACGATCTGTTGCCCTTCCTTGCATTCTGCAATCCCCGCGGTGTATACTCTGATTTTGATGCAGTCTGCCTTCCCCAACGTGTTTACTTACCGGCCCTGGTGGTTTAGCCAAATGTTTAGCCAGATCCGTTAGAAGTGGCGTTGGTCAAGACTTCGTTACGAAATCCAGTTCCCGGCCAACCCACTCGCAAGGGTGGGTTTTTGTTTTACTGAAAGTTTGAAAGAAGGAGCCAACAAATGATTATTTCCATGCGCCCCCACGCCACCCGGCAGGAAATCGACCGCGTGCGCGAGCGGATTGCCGACTTTGGATATAAGGTCCACTCCATCGAAGGCGAGGAGCGGGTTGTGATTGGAGTCGTCGGGGTTGGCGACGTCACGGCGTGCCTGGAATCTCTGGAGGCTTTTCCGGGAGTCGAGCGCGCGGTGCGAATCTCGGCGCCGTACAAATTCGTGAGCAAGGAATTCAAGAAAGGCCGCTCGGCGATCAAGGTCAACGGATTGGAAGTGGGCGGCGACGAGTTCATCGTGATGGCCGGACCCTGCTCGGTGGAAAGCGAGAAGCAAATCATGGAAACCGCCGAATTCGTCGCGGCTTCCGGCGCCCGCATGCTGCGCGGCGGCGCATTCAAGCCGCGCACGTCGCCATATGATTTCCAGGGTATGGAGTTGGAAGGCCTCAAACTTTTGCGTAAGGCCCGGCAGGCCACCGGCCTCGGCATCATCACCGAAGTCATGAGCGACCGGGACGTGGAACTGGTCGCCGAATATGCCGACTGCATGCAGGTGGGGGCCCGCAACATGCAGAACTTTGCGCTGCTGAAATCGCTCGGCGGTTGCGGTCGCCCGGTTCTGCTCAAGCGCGGTCTCAGTTCCACCATCAAGGAATTGTTGATGTCGGCCGAATACATTGTGGCCCACGGCAACCCCGACGTCATCCTGTGCGAGCGCGGCATCCGAACTTTTGAGACCGCCACCCGGAATACTTGCGACATCGCCGCCGTTCCCGTGCTCCATGAGTTGACGCACCTCCCGGTGGTCCTCGACCCCAGCCATGCCACCGGTAAACGAAGCCTGGTCCCGCCGCTTTCCCGCGCCGCCGTGGCGATCGGCGCCGATGGGTTGATCGTCGAAGTTCACCCGTGGCCCGAAAAAGCCGTCAGCGACGGCGCCCAGTCTCTCACCTTTCCGGATTTCGCCGGTATGATGCGCGACCTGGCGCCATACATCCGCCTTTGGAAGGAATCGCGCGCCCTTACCGCCGCGGCGGTGACTTAAAGCAATTAGAAACGGATGCCGGATGCCGGTGGCCGGTGGATTAGAAACGGATCTCAGACGCCGGTGGCCCGGTGGTTGTGGGTTCACCGGCCACCGGCATCCGAGCGCAGCGAGCATCCGGCATCTGTTTCTATGTGATACTGCATTCGTGACTCAAAAACTGCGCGCATGGCTGTTGGTGCTGATGGTAGCAACGCTGTGTGCCGCCTCCCTCGGAGGCCTGAATTGGTATCGCTCGCGCGCCCTCACGGTAATGAACATGCTCCAGCGCCTGCCGGTGCAGGACGCACTGATCGTCTACATTGATTTCAGCGAACTGCGCCGCGGCGGCATCCTGGCACTGCTCGATGGTTCCAAGGTGGGAGAGGATGCCGATTACAAGAAGTTCGTCCAGCAGACCGAGTTTGACTACAAGCAGGACCTGGACTCGGCCCTGCTCGCCTTCGCCCCGGCGGGTAAATACATGCTGTTGAGCGGCCGCTTCGAGTGGACCAGCCTCAAGAAGTACGTCCAGACCCAGGGAGGAAGCTGCATTAACCTGCTTTGCCGGATGGCCGGAAGTGATCCGTCCCGGCACATCTCCTTCTTACCGGTGCAATCCAACCTGATGGCGCTGGCTGTGTCCAGCGACGAATCGGCGGCGTTGCGCATGACTGAGGTTGCTTCCCGACAGGGTCCCGATATACCGAATGCGCCGGTCTGGGCCTCCCTTCCACCCTCCATCGTGAGGTCCGGCACGAAACTGCCGGATGACGCCCAGAGATTTGCCAAGAGCCTGGAGCGCGCAGAATCGACCACCATCGAGTTCGTGGTGGAGGGCAACCATTACGCCGCCAAACTGAGCGTGCGCTGCACCAACGAGCAGGATGCCGCCGCCCTGCAGGCCGAACTCACCAAAGCGACTGCCGCCCTGCTGCAGAACCTGCAAGTGAACCACCATAAGCCCGACCCGCTGGAACTGGCAGGCGTCTTGTCCGCCGGCACTTTCACCAATCAAGGACGACAGGTGTTCGGCCATTGGGTGATCGAACAGGCATTTCTGCAGAACCTGCTGGCGGGGTAGAGGAAAGAGCATGAGCGGCAGCCGCAGCGACCTTCACAAAGCGAGATTGCGCCGCGACCGCATCCGGCGCGAGAAACACGAGCAAAGCGCGGTAGCTGCCACGCCGGGCGATGGGTCAACCGGACAGATCGTATATTCGGGACACCGAATAAAAAGCCGAATGAAAAGCGGAATGAAAAGCGGAATGAAAAGCTGAGTTGCTTGACGGGATCGTCTTTGCTATACTTCCGCCAGCCTCAGTCTCAGAACACGGAGTTAGAATATGCTTTCAAGGCCGGCGCGCGTGTGTCTTTGCCTTTTGGCCGGGACCACTCTCTTTGCGCAAACTGATCGGGCTGTGCTGCGAGGAGTCATCAAAGACTCGTCGGGAGCATCTGTTCCCAACGCTCAAATCACCGTCACCGAAATCCAAACCAACATCCAAGCCCGCGCGCTGACCAGCGATGCGAATGGAAATTTTGAGGTCCCCGACCTCAAGCCCACACTCTACCGTGTGAAGGCCGATGCGGCGGGGTTCAAAAGCTTCCTTGCCCAGGACGTGCAGATGGAAGCCGGGCAGGTGCGCCGCCTGGATATAGCCTTGGAAGTGGGTGCCGCCACCGAATCGATCACGGTCGAAGCCGGCGCCGCGGTGATCCAGACCGAGACGGGCACCATCAGCGGCGAACTGGACACGGCCAAGAAGTATCCAGCCACGCCATTCGTGGATATCTATCCATCGCCGTTTGCCTTGATGACGACCATGCCGAACATACAGGGCAACGGTTGGGCGATGGTGATGGCGGGCATCTCTGACAGGAATAAGCAGACCTACGCTTTTGACGGTATTCCCAACGACACCAGCGGCGACCAGATGGACAACCCGAACTTCTACGAGACGGTTCAGGTGACCACAGTGAACGCCGATGTGGACAGCGGCCGGGCCGGAAGCTTCAACATGATTTCCAAGCACGGCGGCAACGATTTCCACGGCGATGCGTACTACAAGAACGAGAACAGCACGCTGAACGCCAGCAACGACACCATTCCAGCCACCAAAAAGATCCCCTACCTGTTCCATGAATTCGAGGCGCAGGTGGGCGGGCGCATTATCAAGAACCGTACGTTCTTCTTTGTGGGATGGATGCACCAGAAGATCCCGCTCGGCACCAACGAAATCCAGACCATGCCGACCACCCTCGAGAGATCCGGCAACTTTAGCCAGTTTGCCACCATCAAAGATCCGACCACGAACGCGCCATTCCCCAACCAGATTATTCCGGCCAACCGCATCAATGGCACGGCTCAGAACGTGGTGAACACCTACTACGTGAATCCGACGAACGCGGCCCTGAGCAACAACTACGTTTGGTTCTTCCCGTACAACAACGATTTGTATAAGGGCGACTGGCCGTTCTTCCGCATCGATCACAAGCTGACGCAAAACAACAACCTCTATTTCCGCTTCATGCGCCGCATTACGCCATACGTCTCCGCCGGAGTGCAACCCGCGTTAAATACCACTTCCGCACGTAACCAGGGACAGATAGCGGCTTCCGACACCTGGGTGGTGAAGACCAACCTGGTCAATAGCCTGACTTTCGGCTACCAGACTGACCTTCAGCACGCCGGGGAACCGGAACTGAACGTGAAACCTCTCACCGGCGACCTGGCGGACCAGTTACTCGGCCTGCAGGGCGTGAACACCGGGGGCTTCAAGTCTCAAGGGTTTCCGACCATGACCGTCTCGGGTCTTTCGACGTTGTCCATGGGCGCCGGCGGGGCTAGCGGCAACATTTCCAACAACAGCGGCATCTATACGCTGAACGACAGCGCCACCTGGTCCCATGGGAAGCATGTGGTGAAGTTCGGCGCCAACCTCATGCACCTGTTTTTCCTCGGCAATGCAACCATCTCAACCGCCGTATATGGGAGTTACACCTTTAACGGCTCGATCACGGGCGTGGCCTTTGCCGATTTCCTGCTGGGGGAACCCTTCCAGTCCAGCCGCCTGGTGAACCCGCTGGTTAACCGTTATTCCACTCAAGATGTGATAGCGCCCTTTATCAGCGACAGCTTCAAGATAACCGACAAGTTGACGCTGGAGTTCGGGCTGCGGTGGGACCTTACCACGGTTCCGACTTACAAAGACGGTCTGATGTACAATTACAACCCGACCGCGAACCAGGTGATCGTCAGCCAGAAAGGATTGGCGGCGATCAGCCCATTGTATCCGTCCAACATCAATATCGTAGCCGGCAATCCCGTGCCCTCTCCCGATATGCACAACTTCCGTCCCCGCGCTTCTTTCGCGTACCGTCTGAACGACAAGACAGTCATACGCGGCGGCTACGGCGAGTTTAGCGAGTCGTTCGGCTATAACTCCTGGCTGAATAACGGCGGTCCCTACCAGATCACCCAGACCTACACCAACACCATCACCGACGGCGTGCCCCTGCTTTCGTTCCCCAACGCGTTTCCGAGCAGCCTGTCGTTGGCGGCGATTCCCAATCAGAGCATTACCGCCTATCCTCAGAAGCAGGACTTTGGCGCCATCCGCCAGTTCAACCTGACGCTGGAGCGGGAATGGCGCGGTCTCGGCTTGCGCGCTTCCTACATTGGTACCCGCGGCTCGGGTCTGAATTACAGCTTGAACGTGGACAAGCCGAAGGCCAGCACTACGGCATTCACTTCGGCTGCGTATCCCATTCAGCCGTTTACGGGCGTTACCGAATACCGGCAGGACGGCCAGTTGCGCTATAACTCGGCTCAGTTGGAAGTGTCGAAGCGGATGGGCCAGGTCACTTTCGACGCCAGTTGGACCTGGTCGAACACCATGTACAATTACGGCATCACCGAGAACCCGTACAACCTGGACCGCTGGGCGCGCGATCCTTACGCGCGGCGCCAGTACATCCCGATCTCTGCCACCTGGCTGATTCCCCTTGGGAAGGGACGCCAGTTTCTGGCCGGCGCTCCCGGGGTGGTCGATGCCATCGTGGGCGGCTGGAATCTCCAGACCATCGGGACTCTGGCTTCCGGTACCTACTTCTCGCCGTCCTTCACCGGCACCAATCCGTCCAACACCAACACCTCCGGCGGCCTGCCGGACTGCCTCTCCAACGGCAACCTGTCGAACGGGACTCGCACCTGGAACCAGTGGTTCAATCCGGCGGCCTTCGCCATCCCCCAGGCGGGCCAGTTCGGCAACTGCGGTGCCAACACCTTGGTCGGGCCCGGAATCTACGTGATGCACGCCAGTCTCTCCAAGGACTTCCACATCAAGGAGCGGCTCAAGGCCACCTTGACTGGACAGTTTTCGAATATCTTTAACCACCCCAGTCTGGGAAACGGCACACCGCCGACTCCCAACACCGCCATCAACCAGCCGAATCCCGGGCAGTTCACTGCCGAGGAACCGTTCTATAACCCGGAACGGCAGGGTGCCCGGCAGGTCGGTTTGAAACTTCGCTTATCGTGGTAGATCGACATTGGTGATTCTCGGAATTGCCCTGATGATGGGGGCCGCGCCATGCGGTCCCTGTCATCAGACCATCGTACCGTCCTTCCAGCAGACCGCCCACTTCCTCACCTCTAGTCCCGCCAATTCCACGACTATCCTCGGCAGTTTCACGGAAGGCCACAATATCCTCCAGACAGCCGTACCTGGAGTCTCTTTCCGCATGGAGCGGAAGGGAGACGCCTTCTACCAGACTGCCTTCGATCGCGGCCGTACGCACAGTGAGCGCTTCGATCTGGTGCTGGGCTCGGGGCGGCGCGGGCAAAGCTATCTCTATTGGAAGGGCGGGCTGCTCTACCAGTTGCCTGTCTCCTACCTGGCCCTTACCGGGGGATGGATGAACAGCCCCGGTTACCCGGATGGGGAAGTGCACTTCGAGCGCGTCATTCCCCCGCAGTGCCTGAAATGCCACGCCACCGAGGGCGCCAGGGCGGGCCAGTTCGAGGCGGGCATCACCTGCCAGAAATGCCACGGACCCGCCGACCAACATCCCGGCATCCGCAATCCGGCGAATCTGGACCGCGACGGCAAGGTGGCTCTCTGCGCAGCCTGCCATTCGGGCCTGGGCGATGGCGATGGCGGTGGCGGTGGCGCGGAAGCCGATGTCCACGGCAACCAGGCAGGCCTGCTGCGGCAGAGCCAGTGCTATCGGAACAGCCCCGGGATGTCATGTGGTACCTGCCACAATATCCACCGTGTGGAGAGGGACCTGGTGGCGATGTCGGCGCACTGTGCCACTTGCCATCCGGCGCCGCAGCACAAGCGGACGGCGAAGGCCGGCAACTGCATCGATTGCCACATGCCCCGGCAGGAATCCAAGGTGATCACGTTCCGGACATCCGGCTCGCAGCTCGCGCAGCAGTACCGCACGCACAAGATCGCCATCTACGAGGATCAGGCGCCGAAGCGGCAGCCCCCGCCCCAGCCCCCGCCCCAGCCCAAGGATGCGGCCGGCGCGCGGGCCGGCGTGCAGTTCAACGACGTGGCGGCCGAGGCGGGGATTACATTCCGCCACGAGAACGGCGCGTCGGCGGAGAAGCACATGTTCGAGACGTTCGGCTCTGGTGTGGGCGTCATCGATTTCGACAACGATGGGTGGCCCGACTTGTTTTTTGCCAACGGAGCCGACCTTGGGCACGGCAAGCGATCGCCGGGCAACGCCCTGTACCGGAACCTTGGCAACGGAAAGTTCGAAGACGTCACGGCAAAGGCCGGCGTGGCGGGCAACGGAATGTTCGCCACCGGCGTGACCGTGGGCGACTATGATAACGACGGCTGGCTCGATATATACGTCACCGGCTATGGCGGCAACCAGCTTTTTCACAACAACGGCGACGGCACGTTCACGGATGTGACTGCGAAGGCGGGGGTCGCGGGCGGTGGGTGGAGCAGCAGCGCGGCCTGGGTGGACTACGATCGCGACGGCTACCTGGATTTATTCGTGGCCCGCTACGTGGATTACGATATCAAGACCGCGCCGTACTGCGGTTACCAGAAACCGGGCTACCGCATGTACTGCGACCCGCAGCAGTTCGACGGCATGCCGGCCCTGCTCTACCACAACAACCGGGATGGCACTTTCACCGAGGTTGGGCGGAAGGCCGGCGTGGCGAACCCGGCGGGCAAGGGGCTGGGCGTGGCGATCGGCGACATTGATGGCGACGGCTGGCCCGATATATTCGTGGCCAACGATGGCGTCCGCAATTTTCTTTACCGCAATAAAGGCAACGGCACCTTCGACGACATCGCGTACGGCGCCGGTGTGGGATTCGACATGAACGGCAAGACGCTGAATGGCATGGGCGCGGAGATTGCCGACCTGGACGGCGACGGCTTGCCGGACATCTTCTTCACGGCTTTTTCGCGCCAGTACAACCCATTCTTCCGTAATCTGGGAAAGCTGCTGTTCGAAGACACGACGCTGAAAGCGGGATTGCCGTCCAGCGTGGAGACCTTGGGATTCGGAACCAAGGCGTTCGACTACGACAACGACGGCAATCTGGATATTTACATCGCCAACGGGCACGTCACCGACAATGTGAAGCTCTACGATCCGCAGCTCTCTTACCGGCAGACCGACCTGCTGTACCGGAATTCGGGCGGTGGGCATTTCCGCGACGTCTCGGCCGAAAGCGGCCCGGCGTTCCGCATCCAGCACGTGGGGCGCGGCGCCGCGGTGGCGGATTTCGATAATGACGGCGATCTGGATATCGTGGTGACGGATGCCGGCGGCCGGCCCATGCTGCTGCGCAATGACGGGGGAAACCGCAACCATTGGATCGCCGTCCGCGCCCGGGGCCGCGAGAGCAATCGCTTCGGAATCGGCTGCAAGGTGCGGGTGTGGAGCGGCGGCCGCACCCAGTTGCGCGAGATCAACCCGTACGGCAGCTATCTGAGCACCAGCGACGTGCGCCTGTTTTTCGGCTTGGGCAGCGAGGCGAACATCACCCGGCTGGAGATCGCCTGGCCCAGCGGGAAAAAGCAGGTAATCGAAAATGCTCGCGCCAACCAGGTGCTGACGTTGGACGAGGCCGACGCGAAGCGCTGAGGGGTTGGCAGGGCCGAGCAGCGTGCCTGACGACTGCTCCGGGCCGGCCGGGAACTACTCGCCGCCGAACCCAACCCTAAAACATGCCCGCACCGACTCCCAGTCCGAATCGGAGAGTCTTCCGATCAGCCGGACTTCGCGCTGGGGTAGAGTGACGGGAAACAGCCTGAAGTACGACGCCGAATGTAGCCCCGCTTGCCTCCAATCACGCAACGCGCAGTCGGTCGGGGTCAACGGCTTCGGAGGCTGAGAGGTGATGAGGCCCACCACCACGTCGGGCCTATGTCGATGGTAGTCTTCCGTCGAGAGCACCACTGCGGGACGAGTCTTTGTCACCTGGGCGCCGGGAAATGCGCCCACGACGACGTCTTCAGGCTTCAATGGTCTTCCCGCTCCTGATCCTCGAAGCGCTGCACGGCAGCGGCTGTAGCGTCGGCGAGATCTTCGTCAGTCCAGGAATCGGACCACTCGATCATGCGCCCGCCCGTAAGATCGGCAAGTTGACAAGCCCAATTCAGGACCTTCCCAGCTTCTTCCGGCGGGAGTGCCCGGACCACACTGATTAGCGATTCTTCCTGTGCGCTGAGCACCATATTCTCATTCTATCCTCACCGAATGCCGCGGATGCCTGTCTGGAAACCCGGCGACTTTGACGCAACGATGCGGACAGTTGCGGCGGAGGTCGGCCGGCTCGCTGTGCATCGCGCAGGCGGTTTAGCAATCCGCCGAAGATTAACAACCGTGGTTAGCAAACCGGTTGGCAACCTGCCTCACGAGAGCCGGCGTAGCCCCTGCTGTTATAATCTGACCGTGCCGCCGCGCCTCGCAACGACATTATTCCTCGCGCTGGCCTTGGCCCGGCCGCTCTGGGGGCAGACACCCGCCGCGGCCGGCGAGCGCGAAGCGGCGCAGCTTCGGGCGGCCGCCGAACACCTGCGGCAGGGCAAGGCGGAGCAGGCCGTCCGCGAATGCAGGGCCGCGCTGGCTTCCGACCCGCGGTCCGCGCCCGCCCACATGCTGCTCGGCCAGGCCTATCTCGCGCAAGGCTCGACCAGCATGCTCGCGGAGGCCAAAGCGGAGTTGCAGCAGGCCCTCGACCTTGACCCCAACCTGCTGTGGGCGCGCTTTTACCTCGCCAGAATCTACCTCGACCAGGGTCTCAACCAGAAGGCCAGGGAACAGTTGGAGCGCGGCCTCAAGGAACGGCCGAATGTCCCGCATTTCCTCTCACTGCTGGGTGAGGCGCGCCGCAAGCTGGGAGATCCTGCCGCTTCGGTGGAGTTGAACCGCAAGGCCCTTCAGATCGATGCCACGATGACTCCCGCTCACTATTACCTGGCTCTTGCCTACCTGGACCTGAAGCAGGAAGACTCGGCCATGGGCGAGCTCGAAAGCTCCATTCACTCCCAGTTCGTGACGCCGGAGATGTATGTCGCACTGGCAGCATTGTACGGCAAGAGGCAGCGGTTCGCCGAAGCTGAGGATCTCTGCCGTAAGGCCATCGCGCTGGATGCGTCGCGGCCCGAGGCCTACCTGAGCCTGGCCCGGCTGTATAACGCCCAGCATGCCAGCGATAAGGCCTTGCAGGCTCTGCGACTGGTGTTGCCGGACGGCAAGGAGTTCCCCGCGTCGGCGTTTTACCAGGGGCTCCAGGCGGACATTTGCATCGAGCAGGGCACGGCGTACCAGGCCAAAGGAATGGCGGCTCAAGCCATCGAGGCGTATGCCCGCGCGTTGGGCTTCGATCCGAGCCGCGGCGGCGTCCACCGCCGGCTTGCCGAACTATATCTCCGGGGAGGAGACTCGGCCCGCGCCATCGAGCACGCCACGGCGGCGGAGAAACTGGGCACGCCGATCGAAGCGCCGTTGCGTGGGGAGATTTTCAAGTAGCGTGGGAATCGTAGCGCGGGCATCAACGGGCATCGTGACTTTGCACGTAGGGGCTCGGCCAGAGTGCGCGACCCAAAAGTGGAGTCCCGCCAGAATCGCCGAAAAAGTCGCAGAATCTGAGCGTACCTGGTACTTCAGACAAGCTGGCAGTTCGCGGAAGAAAGGGTTCTCACGCATCGATTATCATTAGCTCCCCAATAAACAAAACCGCCGGCTTCGGCGGTTCGCGAAATTAATGCCTTTAAAATCAGTGGCAAAAAACCCGGAACCGCCGATTCCGGCGGTTTGGCTCCCCAGCGTCTTCCTACACTCGCATTCTACTCTGCGGCCAAGCGGACTCGGCCTCGCAGGCTGGCGCGGACTTGGCTAACCGGCGACATCTGGATTTGGCAGCGACTCATGCCGCCGGCGGGCGCATGGCTTGACGCTGGAACGGTTGGCAACTTGCCCCACAAGACCGCGCCTTGCCAAACGGAGGAAGGGCGTCGTAAAGTGGAAACACTCTGACCTCCGATAGGAGCGAGAACCATGAACCGCAGGCAAGTCATGATGCTTCCGGGCGCGGGGTTTTTCTTCCGCCTCAGATCGGCACACGGAGCGCCACAAACCTCTCCGGCGCCGGGGGCGACGCCGACGGACACGGCGCGGGATATGCCGCTGGAGCGGTATGAGCCCAAGAGCATGCTGCACGCGTCCGAGACGCACGTTCCGCGCTCGCGTTTTCCGGTGATCGACTTTCACACCCACATCACCTTCGCCGCGGGCGGCGCGAACATCGGCGCGATCCGCTTCAGCATGGATCCGGCTAATTGTCTCGCCGTCATGGACCGTAAGAATGTTCGAACCATGGTGAACGTGACGGGAGGCTACGGAGAGGGTCTGCGCGAGGCGATAGGCAAACTCCCAACGGCGCACCCCGGACGTTTCATCGTCTTCACCGAACCGGTCTGGAACAAGGCCTCCGATGCCGGGTATTCCAAGTTCCAGGCGGACCAGATCGAGGACGCCCACAAGGCCGGCGCGAAAGGGCTGAAGGTGCTGAAAACCCTCGGTCTTTTCCTGCGCGAGCGGGGAAGCGGGAAGCTGGTTCGTATCGACGACCCGCGTTTCGACCCCATGTGGGAGGCCGTCGGATCTCTGAAGATGCCGGTGGCCATCCACACCTCCGATCCGGAAGCCTTCTTCCTGCCGATCGACCGCTTCAACGAGCGTTGGGAGGAGTTGCACGCGCACCCGGACTGGTCCTTCCATGGAAAGGATTTCCCCGGCAATCGCGAACTGCAGGAGGCGCGGCGCAATGTGATGCGGCGGCACCCGCGCACCCAGTTCGTCTGCCTGCACGTGGCGAATTCGGAAGATCTGACATACGTTTCGGAATGTCTGGACAGCCATCCGAATATGTTCGTGGATATCGCAGCCCGAATTGGAGAGTTAGGCCGGCAACCGCGGTTGGCGCGGAAATTCTTCGACAAGTACCAGGACCGCATCGTATTCGGCACGGACGCCAGCGCCGGCACCAGCACACCGCAGCAGACCTTCGGCGACGCACTCTACGAAATCTACTACCGTACTCTCGAAACCGAGGATGAGTATTTCGACTACGCCCCGGCAGCGATTCCACCGCAGGGCCGTTGGCGGATCTACGGCTTGGGGCTAAGCGACCAGGTCCTGCGGAAAGTGTACGGAGAGAACGCGAGCCGCCTGATTGGTCTCTCCGCCTAGATCGGGATCAGCCCTCCAGGAGCAAACACATGAAGCGATTTGCCGGCACTGCCTGCCTTCTGGCCTTGACCACTGGCTTGGCCATCGGGTCCGACCAGATCGCCAGTAAACAGGCACAGCGCGATACTTCCGCCGACACGGACCCGAACTCCGGCTTTTGGCGCGGAGTCCCCGCGATTCTCGCCGAGCGCGACCGCTCGGGAAATCCCGTGCCGGGATACCGGACCGAAATCCGGTCGCGCTGGACGGGCCGGGATTTGTATTTTCTTTTCATTTGCCCCTACGAGCAACTCAACCTGAAACCCGAGCCAAAGACAGAAACCGAGACCAATGAGCTGTGGAAGTGGGATGTGGCGGAGGTCTTCATCGGTTCGGATTCCAAGAACATCCGGCGGTATAAGGAATTCGAGATCTCACCGCAAGGAGAATGGGTCGATCTGGATATCGATCTCGACGCCCCGCGCCACGAAGACGGATGGGCGTGGAACTCCGGATTCCAAACCTCGGCGCGTATCGATCAGGCGACGAAAACGTGGTACGGTTTCATGCGGATTCCGTATGCCGCCGTGGATCCGCGCCCCGCCACTGCCGGGAACACGCTCCGAGTCAATTTTTTCCGTTCTCAAGGAGCGCGCCCCAACCACAAGGCGATCGTCTGGCAACCGACTCACCGTCCTACCTTTCACGTCCCGGAGGTTTTCGGAACGCTCAAACTGGTGGACTGACGGGCTCTCCGGTAAGGAAAGAATTGACCGGCGTTTGTGGCGATAGAGGCTGTGCCCGTATGATATGACAAGGCTCTGGCAGGCCGTGCAGATAAAGACGCATCAATTTGTCAAGGAGGTATTCCAATGCGGTTTCTCGGCAAGACTTTTGGAGCTCTTTTGGTTCTGGCTCTGGTTGGCGGCCTGGGAGTAGCCGGTTATTTTGGAGTCACGCGCTTACTGGCGCTTTTCCTGCGGCTGGATTTCCAGGTCGCCATGGTGGCCGCCATCGGGGCGGTGGCCTGTCTGTTGGCCGCCATGATCATCGCGGGAAGCATTGGCCGCGCGGGAGCACAGGGCAGGAAAGCTCAGTGCCGCGCTGACAAGGCTGAGGCGTACAAGCTGTTCATTGGCCTGTGGGAAGAACTGCTTCGGCCCGGCGAGGCGCCTAAAGGTGCGGCCCGATTGTCGCGGAGAATGCAGGACGTGAATCACCTGTTGGTGCTGCACGCCAGCACGGCGGTGGTGAAGGCCCACGCCGCATTGCAGGAACTCCCTCTGCCGGAGGCGCGCGCTCAATTCGGCGATGCGCTGATCGAGATACGCAAAGACCTCGGCCTTGAATCGCTCGACCTGGAGGCGGAAGATCTGGCGCAGCTTCTATTGACGGAACCGGACGGCGCGCGAGGCTCCATGGAGGCAGGCACTCGGCAGGACCGGCAGCCACGGGTCTCTTTGGCGTCGCAATCCGAGGGCTGGAAAGAACGGGCCAGATGGCGGCCGAACAATCCACGCGGATCGTCTTGGAGAAGAGAAACCTCGGAGTGATGTAATACACCCGGAGGAGCGGCCTCGAAGTTCCAGCGAGCCCCCGGCGCCCCCACCTAAGTGCTTAACAGTTCGGGGGAACGCAGTATGACGGCTTGCACAGAAACGTGCTCACAGGGTCCCTCCCCTGTCCCCAAGCTAAACTGGTTCCATACGCCGGCTCGACTTTTTCGGGGCTGGGTGCGTCTAGTTACAAGGAGCCAGATTTGATCTTTCGGGCGGTTGAAGACACCGACCTGATTCGGCAGGCAACCCGGGGCAGCGTGGAGAGCTTTAACCTTCTCGTCTCCCGGTGGGAGAAACGTGTTTATAATTACCTCCTGCGAATTACGGCCAATCGGGAAGACGCTCTGGACCTGACGCAGGATGTTTTCTTGAAAGCCTACCAGAACCTCCGCAAGCTCGACGACCCGGCGCGTTTCGCCCCGTGGCTGTACCGCATCGCGCACAACGAGGCCTACTCGATGTTTCGCAAGCGCAAGCCCGAAACCGATGTCGAAGAGATGGAGCCGGAGTCCACCGGGCACCAGATCACCGTGGGCGGCAGCCCGGTATTCCCCGTCGAATTAAGCCTGGCGGTGGCTTCCGCGCTGGACCATCTCTCGCCGGACCAGCGCGAAGCGGTCGTCCTTAAAATCTACCAGGGCTTCAAGTTTGAGGAGATGGCCGAAATCCTCGCCTGCCCGGTTTCTACCATTAAGTCGCGCCTGTATACGGCGCTCGAACTCCTCAAAACGGAACTGGCTCCGGTTACGGCCCGAGGTGTGTCATGAGAGGTGTGTCATGAGCGGGGCAAGTCATGAGCGAGGTGTGTCATGAGTAATTCGCCAAACGCAGGCAATCATGCCTGTGCCACGATCGAACTGAAAGACTATTTTCTCAAGGAACTGCCTAACCCGCGGCACCGGGAGGTGGAGGCCCACGTCAAGAGTTGCCAGGTCTGCCGCGAAGAGCTGGACCGGCTGCAATTGACCCAGGCCGCCCTGTTTTCGCTGCGCGACGAAGAGATGCCCCAGCGCATCGCTTTCGTCTCCGACAAGGTTTTCGAACCGTCGCCGTGGCGCCGTTGGTGGGCCGCATTCTGGGGCTCCTCCGCGCACCTGGGCTTTGCGTCAGCGGCCATGTTGTCCGCCGCCCTTTTAGTTTCCGCAGTGATGCGGACGGCTCCCGTAGGGCGGGTCCCAGACCCGCCCAAAGCCACAGCCGTAGTGGCCGGCGCCGGGCGTGTGCAGCCGGTCTCCGATGCCGAAATCCAAACCCGCATCGATGCCGCCGTCACCAAAGCCGTGGGTGAAATCGAATCCCGCCAGACTCAGAAAACCGCGCAACTGGTGGCTGGTCTCCAGGAAGACTTCCGCAAGAAACTGCTGCTGGCCGCAGCCGAATACGACTGGACCGAGAAGCGCTCTCGCGTGCTGACTTCCGCGGCTTACGGAATGCCGCCGCTGGGTGGCGGAGAAATCAACGGAGAAGTCAAATGAGAAATTCGGCCTTGTTAAAGCTGGCCTTGTTCCTGTTGGCCGCCTACCCGCTTGGCGCGCAACTCCCCAAACCGGTTCGGACGGTTTCCACGGCGGCCGTGAATCCCACGCTTCCGAACCCGGCCAAGACTACGAAGATCGCGCCGCAGAACCTCAAGGAACTGGAGAGCCGCTTCGATATGCAACTCGCCTCCATCGGCGGCCCCAACGACCCCATCGACATTCTGGGAACCACTCGCGGCCTCTACCTGGATGGCTACGGCGCCGTCTTCACATCCGAGATGAGTCTGATCATCACGCCCCGCATCAATCCTTTCCATCAGCAGATGACCAAAGAGGAAGTCGCCGCCGTGCATAGGCGCAAGTCGGCCCGCCTGCCGCTATTGAAGCAGGCCATGGCGGACATGATGAAGAATTCCGCCTTGGCCCTGACACAGATTCCGGACAGCCAGCAGATCGTGGTCGCCGTCCGTCTGCTGTATCTCCCTTACGAGGACACAACCGGTCTGCCGGCCCAGGTGTTGATGAGCGCCAGCCGTAGAGACATACTGAACGGCCAGATCAAAACGGAAGAACAATAAGTGGCCGCTACGCTTCCCCCCGTTCCCGAGTCGGAGACCGCCACCGGGACTGCCGGCGGCTTATCCGGAATGACGGGACCGCGCTACCTGCGGCTGGGCGAAATCCTCCTGGAGCGCGGCAAGTTCCAGGCCGAAGACCTGGAGCGCGCCCTTGAACTGCAGAAGGAGCGCGGCGACAAGCTCGGGAAAATCCTGGTGGATATGGGCCTGCTGGCACAACGCGATGTGCTGGCGGCGCTTTCCGATCAGCTCGGCGTTCCGCTGGTTGCAGTGGACACCGCGCCGCCCGAAGCGCCCGAAATCGAAGGCCTGTCCCACCGCTTCCTGCGGCAGTGCCGGGCGTTCCCGGTGGCGTTGGTGGATTCCACCCTCACCATCGCCATGGCCGATCCGCTGGATTTCGAAACTATCGCGGCGGTGCGCGCCTACTCGGGCCTGCAGATCCAAACGGCGCTGGCGCCCGAGCAGGAAATTCTGGACGCCATCGAAAAGTTCTACGGGGAAAGCGAGCGCCAGGTGCTGGCGGGCGATGGCGACGACGAGCAGGCCTCGGCCGATCTCGAGCACTTGCGCGACATGGCCAGCGAAGCGCCGGTCATCCGGCTGGTCAATGCCATGATCGGCGACGCCATCGAAAGGCGCGCCAGCGACATCCACATCGAGCCTTTCGAAAAGGAATTCCGCGTGCGCTTCCGCGTGGATGGCGTGCTGTTCAATCAGGAACCCCCGCCGCGCGAATTGAAGGCCGCCATCACCTCGCGCCTCAAACTGATGGCCAAGCTCAATATCGCCGAGCGCCGCCTGCCGCAAGATGGCCGCATCAAGATCAAGATCCTGGGCCGCGAAGTGGACCTGCGCGTCTCCACCCTGCCCACGCTCTACGGCGAAAGCCTGGTGATGAGGCTGCTGGACCGTTCCGCGGGCGATTTCTACGACCTTCGCCGCCTGGGCTTCGACGACAGAATGCTGGCGCGCATGGAACACTTCACCAGCCTGCCGCACGGCATTTTCCTGGTGACAGGGCCAACCGGCAGCGGCAAGTCCACCACGCTCTATTCCGCGCTCAAGCGCATCAATCTTCCCGATAAGAAGATCATCACCATCGAAGACCCGGTGGAATACCAGATGGACGGGATCAACCAGATCCACGTCAACCCGCAGATCGGGCTTACCTTCGCCGCCGGCCTGCGCCACATCGTGCGCCAGGATCCCGACGTGATCATGGTCGGTGAAATCCGCGACCGCGAGACCGCTGACATCGCCATCCGGGCCGCCCTCACCGGACACCTGGTGTTTTCCACCCTGCACACCAACGACGCGCCCAGTGCCATCACGCGCCTCACCGATATGGGCGTGGAGAACTACCTGCTGACGTCGTCCCTGGTGGCCGTGCTGGCGCAGCGCCTGGTGCGCGTCATCTGCCCGCATTGCAAGCAGCCGGCCGGGACCGCGCTTTCCCCCGAAGGCGAACGCCTGCACACCTGGCGCGGCGCCGGCTGCGCGGAATGCAACGGCCGCGGTTACAGCTCGCGCATGGGCATCTTCGAAATGATGGACGTGGACGACGAGATTCGCAAGCTGATCATGGCCAACGCCGACGCCTCCATCCTCACCCAAGCCGCGCGCCGCAACGGCATGCGCAACCTGCGCGAGGACGGCTGGAGGAAAATCCGCGATGGCGTTACTACGGTGGATGAAGTCATGCGCGTCACGCAGGAGTTTTAAATGCGGTGGTCAGTGGTCGGTGGCCGGTGGCCGGTTTTAAGATGGTGGCCGGTGGCCAGTGGCCGGTTTCGCTGCGCGCGCGCAGCGCGTGTTTTCACCGGCCGCTGGTCACTGGCCACCGGCCACCTGGTTTTCTAATGTCCACTTTCTTCTTCAGAGCGGTGGCCTCGGACGGCAAGCTGCGCAGCGGCAGCCTTTCGGGCGACAACGAAAAGGTCATCGCCCGCGAGCTCCGCAAGCAGGGCCTCACCCCGATCTACGTCGGCGTGCAGCCCAAGGGCTCTTCGCTTGAGATCAAGCTGCCCAGTTTCGGCCGCGGCCGGCGTGACGTCCTCTTCTTCACCCAGGAGATCTCCACCCTGCTCACGTCCGGTGTGCCGCTGGACCGCGCCCTCACCATCACCGCCGAAATCACCGAGCGGCCCAACTTCCGCTTCATCATTCTGGACATCCTGCGCGTGCTCAAAAGCGGCCGGTCGATGGCCGACAGCCTGGCTACGCACCCCGAGCACTTCTCCGATCTCTACGTCAACATGGTGCGGGCCGGCGAAGCCTCCGGCGCCATGGCCGCGATCTTCGAACGCCTGGCCGAATTCGAGCGCTCCCGCGACGATCTGCGCAACTACATCATCGCCTCCATGATCTATCCGGCCCTTCTGGCCGTGGTTGGGTTGAGCTCCATTCTGATCCTGATCACCTTCGTGGTTCCGCGCTTCGCCACCGTCTTCACGGGATCGAACATGAAGATCCCGCTGCCCACCCAGATCATGCTGGACGCCAGCGCCTTCATTAAAGCCTGGTGGTGGTTGGGCGTTGGAGCGCTGCTGGCGGCCGTGATCCTCTGGCGCACCTACACCAACACCACCGCCGGGCGCTTGTGGTGGGACCGCGTGCGCCTCAAGACTCCGTTGTTGGGCGATGCTCTGCTCAAGGCCGAAACCGCGCGGTTTGCCCGTGCCATGGCGACGCTGGTGGCGAACACCGTGCCGCTGGTGCAATCCATCGGCATCGCCGCCGCCACGCTGAATAACAAGATGGTCGCGGCCGCGCTGGGCAGGGTGGCCATGGGCGTGAAGCGCGGTGAGGGCATCGCCGTTCCCATGCGCAAGGCCGGCGTATTTCCGCCGCTGGCCGCCCATTTGCTGACCGTAGGCGAAGAAACCGGCCGGCTGGACCAAATGTTTGCCCGCATGGCCGATATTTACGAAAATGATACGCGCGCCTCCATACGGCGCTTCACCTCGGTCTTTGAGCCGGTGGTGATCCTGGTAATGGGCGTCATCGTGGGCGCCTTGATTTTGAGCATGCTGCTGGCTATCACCAGCATTAACGACGTGGCTATTTAAAATGGTGGTGTAAATATGTTGCAACCCCGCAGACGAACCCGACGGCGCGGCCAGGCCGGCGTCACCTTGATCGAAATGCTGGTGGTGGTGACCATCATCGGACTGTTTGTAGCGCTGGTCGGCCCCAGCCTCTTTAAGAAGGCGGATACGGCCCGCATCACCGCGGCGCGGGCCCAAATCTCGGGCTTCATGACGGCCCTGGGCACATACAAACTGGACACCGGCGTATTCCCAACCACGGAGCAGGGTCTGATCGCCTTACGCGTGAAACCGGCGGACGTCAACCAGTGGAACGGGCCGTACATGCCGCAGGATATCCCCAAAGACCCCTGGGCCCACGACTATGTCTACAAGTTCCCGGGCGAGCATGGCGACGAGCCGGATATCATCTGTCTCGGCGGCGATGGCCAGCCCGGCGGCGAAGGATTGAATGCCGACATTGTCAGTTGGAAGAGCCAGTAGCGCACCGCTCCCTAATGGTCGCGCCTCGGCACGAAGGGGTGCGAGCGCCTGCCGAGCCGCGACCGTCAGGGAGCGGTGTCGCGGCGTCACGCTCATCGAAATGCTGGTGGTGGTAGCCATTATCGGCCTCATCGCCGCCATTTCCTACCCGTCTGCCGCGGCCGGCATCGAGAGCGCGCGTCTGATCTCGGCCACCGATTCCGTCGCCGTGTTCCTCAACGGGGCCGTCAACCGCGTGGAGCGCCGCCAGCAGCCCATTGAGCTGACTATTTCACCCAGGGAGAACCGCCTCACGATGTATTCCAACGAACCGGGCTTCACCCGAGAGCTGAAAATGCCGGATGGCATCGCCATCGAGGCCATCCTTCCCGCGGTGCAGGAAGACGCCGAGGACGCCCGGCGATTGCTGCTCCTGCCCGGCGCCACCGTTCCCGGCATCGGCATCCAACTCGGCAACCGCCGCGGTTTGCACCGAATCGTACGGCTCGATCCCATGACCGGCTTTCCGCGCGTGGAAAGCGTCACTAAAGAGTGAGGCGCCGCCGCGGATTCACGCTGCTGGAAATGATCGTCGCCACCACCATCATGGGAGTGGCGGTGATCGGGCTGCTGTCGGGAATCTCCACCTCCACCCGCAATGCCGCCCGATTGCGGGACTACGACCGCGTGGTCCAACTGGCCCGTTTGCGCATGAATGACCTGCTGGTGGACGAGCGCGCGCCGCGGAACACATTGATCGCCGGCGAGTTCGACAAAGCCCTGACCGGCGGACTGCAAGCCGGCTGGCGCGCCTTCGTGACGCTCGCCGAAGCCGCACCTTCCCCCGCGCCCGGCGATTTCGGCTTGGACCGCATTCAGTTGGAAGTCTGGTGGATGGCCGCCGAACAGCGCCGCACGTTTGCGCTGGAAAGCTATCGCAGGCGCACTCTGCGCCAGGCCGATATCACGCCGGGTGTGGGCCGATGAAACGTTTGTGGGGCAGGTTGTTAACCTGCGGCGGATTGTTAATCCGCCTGCCGGCAGCACGCGCAACCCCAACAGGCGGATTGCCAATCCGCCGCAGGTTAACAACCTGCCCCACAAGACGGCGCGGCGTCACACTCATTGAGCTTCTGGTGGCCACCACGCTGCTCAGCATGCTTTCCGTTGGCCTGCTGATGGCCCTGCGCATGGGGTTCGGCGCCTATGGCAAAACGCAAACCAGGCTCATGGACAACCGCAGGGTAGCCGGCGCGCAACGCATCCTGGAAGAACAGCTCGAAGGCATGATGCCCGTGCTTGCGACATGCGGTGGGACAACCGGCGGGGCACCCGGGGCCACCAAAGCAGTTTTTTTTCAGGGTGAGCCTCAGGTGATGCGGCTGGTCTCGACGTTCTCGCTGCAGCAGGCATGGCGCGGCCACCCGCAGATTCTGGAAGTCTTCGTCATCCCCGGCGAGGGCTCTGCGGGCGTCCGGCTGGTGGTGAACGAAATTCCGTATACCGGCGCTGCCGGCGCCGGCCAGTTTTGCACTGGAGGGGGAGCCGGCGGCGCCGGATTGCGTTTTGCGTCCGTCACGCCCAAGCCCGACTCTTTCGTCCTGGCAGACAAACTCGCTTACTGCCGGTTCACCTACCTGACGCCGCCTGCCGAAGCTAACCTTGCACCCATGTGGCGTCCCATTTGGGCAGGCAAAACCTGGCCCATGGGCGTGCGCGTCGACATGGCGCCGCTGGAGCCCGACCCCGGGCGTTTGCAGCCCATCGCGTTCACCGCACCCATCCGCTTGCACCGCGACCCGGAGATCCCTTATGCCGACCTTGGTTTCCAGTAGGCCAAAATCCGCCACTTCCCAAGCCGGCAGCGCGCTGCTGACGGTGCTGTGGATCTCCGCGGCCCTGGCCGCCATTGCCCTTTCGCTCGCCAGCAGCGTGCGCGGCGAGACCGAACGCACCTCCACGGTGATCGACGAACTCCGCAGCTATTACCTGGCCACCGGCGCCATCGACCGGGCCATGCTGGAGTTGATGTGGTCCACTCTCAATCCCAGCCAGCGCACCCTCCCCAGGTTCGCGACGGCGGTGGACTATCATTTTCCAACTGGCATGGCGCATGTGGAGATCATCCCGGAGGCCGCCAAGCTGGACATCAACACCGCGGCGCCGGACAAGCTTTTCCGCCTGCTGGAGGCGCTGGGTGTGGAACCGGCGCGGGCGCAGGAGATCGCTTTAGGCATTGTCGATTGGCGAACCCCCGGAGGCAGCCTTTTCGATTCGTACTATCTTTCACTCACACCGTCTTTTCGGGCCAGCCATGCGTCTTTCCAAGAGACCGAGGAATTGCTTCAAGTGAAAGGCGTTACCCCCGAAATCTATTACGGAACCTACGTGCCCGCGGCTCAAGACCGGATGCCGGATGCCAGATCCGGATGGCAGGTTTCCTCCCCGGCATTCCTGCCGGTGGCTTTGGTGGGACAGGCATCGAGCGGCCCCGCCGGCAGCCCCCGGCTGATTCACCGCAGCGGTCTGATCGATTGTGTGAGCACCTTCGGTTCGGGAGACCGCGTGGACGCCAACACCGCCAACCCAGCGGTGCTCGCTGCCATTGGCCTGCCGCCCGATGCCATTTACCTGCTTGTGGAGCGGCGCCGGATCAACCCGTTGGACGAGCGCCAGCTTGCCGAATTGACGCCGCTCATGGGCGCCGGCGCGGCCTTCCTCCGGCTGGAGGGCAATTCAATCATCACCTACCGCGCCACCGCCCGGGTGCTGCTGCCCAACGGTCAACTCTCGGACCTCAAGCGCACGGTGGCCGCGCAAGTGAAGTACATGCCCCCAGGCTACGATTCCAGGATCCACATTCTGCGGTGGTACGACACCACTTGGAGCAACTGATGCTTGAGAGACAGATGCCTGAGAGACAGATGCCGGTGGCCGGTGGGCGGTGGCCGGTGGTCGGTGAACACCGCACCGGGCACGCTGCCTTTCACCAGCCACTGGCCACCGGCCACCGGCCACTGGCCACTGCCATCCGGCATCCCTTCTAACCCATGCCCGTCGCCCTCCCCATCTCCGCCGATCTTCGCAAGCTGCTGGCATTCGGTTCCGGCGTCGGCATCGAAATCGGCGCCACCAGTCTGGAAGTGGTAGCCGCGCGCGTGCGGCCGTCCCGCATCCACGTGCTGGGCCGCCTGTCCATCGAAAACTTCGGCGCCCGGCCCGCGGCCGAGTGGGGCGCGGAGTACTCGGCCTTTCTGAAATCCCTGGGCGTCGGCCATCTCAGCGCCACCGTGCTGCTGCCGCGCCGCGAAGTCATCGTGCGCCAACTGGCTCTCCCTGGAGTCGCCGGCAAAGACTTCGAAAACGCCATCCGTCTCCAGTTGGATTCGCTGCACCCATACGGCGACGAAGACGTCACCTGGGGGTCGACCGCGCTGGCCCCGGGTGCGGTGATGGTGGGGATTGCCAGGCGCGACACCGTGGAACGTTATGTCGAGCTCTTCAACGCGGCCGGCATCGCCGTTTCCAGTTTCACCTTCTCGGCCGCGGCGGTACACGCTGCCATCCGGCTGAACGGCGCCGCTGCCGCGGAGGGCTTCGTGGCGCTCAGCCGCGCCGCTTCGGGCGCTTGGGAAGTGTACGGCGAAAGCCCATCGCGCCCCGTCTTCTCCGCGGAGTTCGACCTGGCCCCGGAGCGTGCCGTGGTGCTGTCGCTTTCCGAATTGCGCCTGCCGCCGGAGACGGCCACCCGCAAACTCGAAGACCTTCTTCCCAAGCCTGACCTGAACCCGATAGAGAACGACCTTTCCCGCAATGCACTGCCATATGCCACGGCGTTGGCTGGGGCTTGTCCGCGCTTCGCGCCGTCGGCGAATGTGCTGCCGCCCGAGCACCGGCGCTTTAGTTCGCGGGCCGTGTTCATTCCCACCCTGATTCTGGCGGCCGTGTTGCTTCTGTTGGCCGGCGCCACGGCGGCCTACTCTGCCTGGACGGACCGCCAGTATATGCGGAAACTCAACGCCGAAATCGCCCGTTGGGAACCTCGAGCCAAGCGCGCCGCGGCCCTCGACCGGGAAGCCGATCGAGTGCGCGCGCGCGCCCAACTGCTCGACCGCTTCCGCCAGCAAACCCGCACCGATCTGGACACCCTTAACGAATTGACCCGCCTGGTGGAGCCGCCGGCCTGGACCAACATGATCGACATCGCCAGGGATTCGGTGAGGCTCGGCGGCGAGGCCCCGCAGGTGGCGCCGCTGGTGAAAATCCTCGATTCGTCGCCCTTTCTGGAAGGCACCGAGACCCTGACGCAGGGGCGCACCGGCGCCGGCGAATCCTTCCAGTTCCGCACCAACCGGAGGAAGAAGTGACCTGGAGAGTGAGCGGGAGAGTGAGCGGGAGGACGAAGTGAGCTGGAGGAAGCCGTGACGCTTGGAACTCTCGACCGGCGATCGCTCCTCATCCTGTTGGGCGGTTTGGTGGGCATTGCCATCCTGCGCTTCGGTGTATATGGCGACCATCAGGCAGCCGTCGTCGGCCCCACCGATTCCATTCCGATGGCGGAAAAGCGCTTGCAGCGGCTGCGCGAAATAGCGGCCACGGTGAGCAGCAAGGAAGCCGTGCTCAAGCAAGCCACCGCCGAATTGGAATCCCGCGAAAAGGGCATGCTCAAGGCCGACACGGTTCCCCAGGCGCAGGCGCTGCTGCAGGAAGTGATCCGCAGCGTGGGCGCCGCCAACGGAATCGATGCGCGCGGCATGGAAGACTGGCGCTGGAAGGCGATGGCCAACGATTACGCCGAGGTCTCCGTGACCGTGGCTTTCTCCTGCGGGATCGAGCAGTTGGTGAACTTCCTGACGGCCCTGGCCAACGAGCCCGAACTGCTGGCCACCAATTCGATTCAAATCACCGGCGGCAACGACAAGAAGAAAAACATCCAGGTGCGGCTGAGCCTCTCCGGAGTCGTGCCCAGGAAGCTGATTCCGGAGCGGCGGGGAGCGAGCGCGTTTTGAACCGAAAAATCGTAATCCTCGATGTGGTCCTGGCGGTGGTGGCGATCTTCGCGGGCTTCCAGTTGCGGAATGAGTGGCGGGCGGCCAGGAACCGCGAAGCCGCTACACTGCATTCGGCGCCCGTGAAGCCGGCAGCCGAGCGGCCATACACTCCGCTGCCGGCTGTGGAAGCGGTGCTTTCGGCCGGATACAACGCGATCGCACAAAAGGATCTGTTCGATCCCTCGCGGAATCCTAACGTGGAGATTCCGGCGCCGCCACCGCCGCCGCCGCCACCGCCTATGCCCGCGCTGCCGCACTACTACGGCCAGATGAACCTGGATGGCGTCACCGCCATCCTCAGTGAGGCCGCCAATTCTCCCCAAAAGTCCGTAAAACCCGGTGAGACCATCGGCCAATTCAAGCTGGTAGACGTCTCTATACAAGAGATCGTTTTCGAATGGAACGGCGGGCTGGTTCATAGACGGCTGGACGAATTGCTGGATCGGAGCGCGTCTGCCAATGCGCCGGTGGTATCCGCCTTGACGCAGCCTCCGCCGCCCCCGCCGGTGATCAAGACGCCGACCGGGCCGGGGGACTTGACGCCGCAGGGTTTCAAGGTATGTAACCCGAACGACAGCACTCCCGATGGCGCCGTGGCCGACGGGTTTCGCAAGGTGGCTTACGCGACTCCGTTTGGCTCAGCCTGCCGTTGGGATCCGATCGGAAAGTGATTTAAAAGGAATTCAATCAATGAAATTACTCAGTGCAGTCTTCGCTGTGGTGACGGTTCTTTCCGCGTCCGACCCCAAAGTTGCGGAGCCGCGACTTGTCGCTCGACCGTCCGTGAGCGGTAGGTCAGGCGTTCCCAAAGGCGCCGTGGAAACCGAACCCGGCACGTTTCGCTACACCGATGCTCAAGGGAAGAAGTGGATCTATCGCCAGACTCCCTTCGGCGTCGCCCGTCTACAGGATGTCCCAGTCAAGAGGGATGCAGTGCCGCAAGCGGGCCCGGACAACAAGCCCGCCCCGGCGCCGGACCTGAGCGCCGGCACCAAAGCCACCGCCAGCGGCGACACCATCCGCTTCGAACGCCCCGGCCCGTTTGGCGTCTACAGGTGGGAAAA
The DNA here is from genome assembly GCA_035570275.1 of Candidatus Acidiferrales bacterium. GTDB lineage: Bacteria > Acidobacteriota > Terriglobia > Bryobacterales > Bryobacteraceae > DATMNI01. Next base: position 81,539 of record DATMNI010000251.1, read on the forward strand.
GAACAAGGCGGACCTGGATGAAATGGAGCAGGCGGCCTGGGACCGGCAACTGGCCAGGAGCCCGGCCAAACAGGACTAAGCCAGATAGGACCAATCGGAATGCGCCTCTTTATCCGTTTTCGGCCGATCTCGGTGGCACGCGCCCTGGCCATCATCGTCTCCGCGCAAGTTCTGTCCGGCCAGGGCATCGCGCCATCGAGAATATTTACGCCCCCGGAGGAGCCGCCGAAACCGGCGCAGGCGGCCAAACCAGTGCCCCCGGCCGGGCAGCCACAAACCGGGCAGCCACAGACCGGGCAGCCTGCGGCCGGGCAGCAGCCACAGACCGCCCCGCCCACCACACTGCCCCAGGTGGCGCCGGCCACGGCCCCGCGACTCACCGATAGCGGCGCCTTCATGCTGCCCAACGCTTCGCTGGTCGAGATGATCGACGTTCTGGCCAAGCGGCTGAAGATCAACTACATCAAAGATCCCGCCGTGCAAGGCTCCGTGACCATCTATACCTACGGCGAAGTGAAGCCGGTGGATGAGATGCAGTTGCTCGAAACCATCCTGCGCATCAACGGCGCCACCATCGTGAAAGTGGGCGATTTGTACCGCATCGTGCCCATGAACAAGATTTCGCAGCTTCCGCTGAGCCCGGCGGTCAATGCCGACCCCAAGACGCTGCCCGACGATGAGCGCATGATCCTGAACCTCGTCTTTCTGAAGTACGCCACCGCCGCCGAGACCGCCAAGCTGATGCAGCCTTTCCTCGGCGAAGGCGGCATCGCTACTCCATACGATCCGGCCAACCTGCTGATCATCCAGGACAACGCGCGCAGCATGAAGCGCTACATGGAACTGCTGAACCTGTTCGATAGCGACACATTCGCCGGCCAGAGAGTGCGGCTCTTCGACGTGGAAAACAGCCGGCCCAGCGAACTGCAAAAAGAGCTGGAATCCGTCTTCAAGGCCTACTCGCTTTCCGACAAAAGCGCGTCGGTGAAATTCATTCCCGTGGACCGCATCAACACCATCATTGCGGTTGCCCCCAACCCCGGTATCTTTACCCAGGTGGAGGAATGGATCAAGAAACTGGACATCGCGGTGAAGACCTCGGCCGGCGCCGTGAACACCTACGTCTACCGTTTGAAATATGCCCGCGCCGAGACCTTGGCCCTGGCCATCATGGCACTGTACAGCGGCAATACCTCGGCGCTCATGGCTCTGAGCCAGATGAGCATGATGGGAGGAATGGGCGGCGGCATGAATGGCGGCATGGGGGGAGGCATGTACGGCGGCGGCATGGGTGGAGGCATGTACGGCGGCATGG
>DATMNI010000252.1:0-6369 GCA_035570275.1 Candidatus Acidiferrales bacterium
GCGATCGCTCTGGATGGTCACTCTGTTGCTCACGTGGCCGCCGGTGAGGACGGCAAATCGGGCAGTGGCGGAGGAACGGGCGGCCGGCAAGGCGCGGACTTGGCTGTCGAGGCGGCGGACCAGGCGCGAGGCGTCGGCGCGAGAATAGCCATTCTGCAGCGGAGCGATGGCGAAGGAGAGGAGGTTGGACGTATCGAATCCCGGCCCTTTGGCCACCAGGCCGGTGAGCGTGCGCAGGAAGAGGGCGGCGCCGATGAGGAGGATGAGGGAGAAGGCCACCTGGAGGGTGACGATCGTCTTGCGGAGGCGGACGCCGCCGAAGCCGGTGCCGCCGCGCTCGCGGAGCGAGTTGACGACGTTGTCGCGGCCGGCGTGCAGGGCGGGCGCGAGGCCGCTGAGCAGGCCGGCGGCGAAGCTGGTCAGCAGCGCAAACCCGAGGAGGCGGAGGCTGAGGTTCGGACGGAGCGCGTTGGCGGCCAGGTCGCGGGGCATGAAGGCGATGAGGGCGCGCATGGCGGGCATCGCGAGCGCGATTCCAAGCACACCGCCGGCGACGGCGAGAAGAAGGCTATCGGCCAGGAGTTGGCGGCCGATACGTCCGCGCGAGGCGCCGAGCGCGAGCCGGGTGCCGATCTCGCGGCCGCGTGCAGATCCGCGCGCGAGAAAAAGTCCGGCGACATTGAGGCAGGCGAGGCCGAGCAGCACTCCGGTGGCGGCGAACAGGAGCCAGAGCGGCTGGGAAAGGCTGCGGCGCAGCGGCGAGTGGCCCTGGGGAGCGGGAGTGAGGATGAGGCTCGACGCCAGGTAGAGGCGGCGCTTCTCAGCGGTGATGACCGGGAAACCGGGGCGGCGGGCGCTGTCCTCGAGCCAGGGCCGGAACCAGGGAAGGAGGCCGGCCTGCGCCTGCGCGGCGGAGACACCGGGGCGGAGGCGGGCGAGGATCTGCAGCCAGCGGGCGGGGCCTTTGAGGAGATCCTCATCGGTATCGAGGTTCGCCTCCGCGTACATGGACGTGGGAATCCAGATGGCCGGCACGGCGCCGACGTCGACGCCGCGGAAGCCGGCGGCGGCCACCCAGACAACGGTCATGGGGTGACTGCCGATCAGGACCTTGCGGCCGACGATATCGGCGGCGCCGCCGAACTGCGCCTGCCAGAAGTCATACGAGAGCACCACCACCGGACCGGCGCCGGGCGCGGCATCGTCTTCGGGTTCGATGACGCGGCCGAGCGCGGGGCCGACGCCGAGCACGGAGAAGTAGCTGCCGGAGACGATCTCGGCGGCGACGGGCCATGGATCCTCACCCCAGCCGGCCAAATGCGGGCTGTCCGGGGACCCCGATCCGCCACCGGCTGTCAGGTTGACCTGGATTTCGGCGCGGCAGAGGACGCCGTTAAGGAAGCGGGTCTGCTGCTGGAGTTCGCGGCAGATGGGGTAAGGCATCAGGTTAAAGGAGCCGGTGGCGCCGGTGATGAGGTCGTCGCCATTCCAATCCACCAGAACCAGGCGCCCGGGCTCGCGGACGGGCAGCGCGTGAAGGATCACCTGATCGACCAGGGAATAGATCGCGGTGGTGGCGCCGATGCCGAGGGCGAGCGAGAGCAGAACGGCGGCGGTAAAACCCGGACTGTGACGGAGCGAGCGGGCGGAGTAGCGGAGGTCGTAAAGGAAATCGCGGAGCCAGCGGGTGAGCCAGACGTCGCGGACTTCCTCGCGGACTTGGGCTAGTCCGAGTTCCACCGCCACCTGGCGGCGGGCCTCGGCTTCGGGAATGCCGGTGGCGGTGAGGTCGGCAACGCGACGATCCAAATGGTATTGGAGTTCGCGGGCGAGTCCACGCTCGAGCGACCCGCGCCGGAACCAGTTGAAGAGCCGGATCATCGGCTGCCCTCCTCGAAGATCAGGTTGACGGCGCCGGACAGGCGCGCCCAGCTATCCTTCTCGACCGCAAGCTGGCGGCGGCCGGCGGGCGTAAGGGAGTAGAACTTGGCCTCCCGGCCGGTCTCCGACTGTTTCCAAGCGGCGCGCAGCCAGCCCTTCTGCTGCAGGCGGTGGAGGGCTGGATAGAGCGAGCCTTGGTTGACCTGGACCACGGAACACGAGATCTGCTCCAGGCGTTGCGCTATGCCGTACCCATGGGCGGGTTCGAGCGAGAGGATTTGGAGAAGCAGCATGTCGAGCGTGCCTTGCGGAATGGGGAAACGCGGAGACGGCATCGATACCTCAACCTTCTACCGTTGAGCATACATCCAGGTTTAGAGCATACATCCAGGATAGGTCGAAGGTCAAGGTATCGGAGCAGCCGGGCTGCGAAGCCGACGGTTTGTGGTCGGTCCCGGGACGCGCCCGCCATTGTTCTTTGGTCGGATCACACGCGACTCTTCCATCGCCAATTCGTGGAATGGCTGCCGCGCAACGCAGAACTTCTCGCAAAGCTTCGAAACAATCTCTTTGACCTATTGTAGCGCCACAAGTGGATCTCAAGGCTCGTCGAGGGGGCACGGTGAGTTGGCGCTCGCCATGCCGATGACTAACGAATTGACCGCCAAGCGGGGCACCACCTAGCACCTAGCAGGGCCCGTGGCTTTAGCGTTTGTTCGAATCAGGACCGTAGTATCCAGAGTGATTCTCATTCACGGTGGTGGCGTACGTGATCGACTGCCTCATCGATTGCGGTGTCGATTTCCTCCTCGGGCACACCCTCGGCTCGCTTTGCGGTCTTATCGATCCGCTCAAACAGCCGGCTGAAAGCCTGTTCCCGAGCCTCGTCCGCGGGACCTTCGCTGATGACGTATCCCTTCGAGGCCCGCAGTACGAACGTTTCGTCTTCTTCGAGGGTTTGGCCGAGCAGAGTTTCAGCCGCGAGCCGCAAATCATGAGAAGATCGCTGGTTTTATGGATGGCCATTTTCTGCATGAAGCCTCCGGTAAAACGTATTACCTCCCTGTAAGCAGGACCGCTGCGCCGAAGGCGGCAATGCGGTCTGCCAAAGGGCTCTGAGTTGATGATACCAGGACGATTCCAGGCTTTTGGGCCGAGTTCCCCCTTTTGGTCCCCCTCGTTGGTGTGGCGTCGCAGCCTTTGAACAGCCGGCATCTGGCAAGTGCGCAAGTGGGTAGTGGTCAGTTTGAAGTTTTACGCGAATGGCTCAGGGCTACAGCCACGGGTCGCCGTCAAGTATAAGCTGATCGCAACAATAACCGCAACGACCAGCCAAAAACAGTGGCCTCGGTGGGTCCTTCTTGCTCATTGTGTAAAGCTTGATAAATTCCAAACATGATGAGGCCGAAGACCATCGCGATAATGCCAACTTCCATGAGCAAATCCGTGTTGTTACGGTTAGTCTGACGTAATCTCTTCGGCGGTATACATCTCGCCTCCGTTCCACTGATTGACGATTTCCGCGCAAGTGCAGTGAATGTCGTCCTTGTCACGCATTATCAGCTTGTGCCTTTCCACCAGCCAACGCTTCCCGCACTTTGGGCATTCGCCGTTGAAGTGTTTCCGCATTGTTGATTTTCTTAGGCGTCAACCCGACGGCGCTTTCGACGGAGAACTTCCCGAACGAGTCCTTCCATGCCGCCAGATTCGAGGATTTTGGTAGGCCCAAGCCGAACGCTCTTGGCGCGGGCAAGAAACTGCCTTGTTAGCTCGCGCCTGGCCGTCTGCGAGTTTATCCCTCAACGTCCGGCTTATTTTCGGCAATTTGTTCCCGCGCTTCTTTCAATCGCTCCCGTAATATTGGCGATAATCCTCGTTCCACAACCGGCGTGATAAGGCCGACTTCATCCAGTGTTTCAAGGTGGATGATATCTTTCGGACGAAGAGAGCTCAGCTTCATTTGAAGCAGATCCGTCAACGGAGCCACGGGAATCGTAATGCCGAACAGGTGTTTATCTTCGGGGTTAAGGGCCGGGTGCGGCAGGGGTTGGGTTGACTTGGACCGTTCGCCGGCGAAAATCAAATGAATAGCTTCGCCGAGCTCCTGTTCAGGCCGGATCAGCGTGTATCCCCCCATCATTTTCCTGGCATGATAACCGAGCGATACCGCGGCCTCGGCAATTCTCTGCAGGTCGCCTCGATTGACCAGCAGGTAGATATCCCGGGTTACAAACGAACGACTGCGCTGTAATGCCAGGATATGAGCATTGACGGCAACGCCGCCAACTACTTCAAATTTCACTCCGGCATGTTGAAGTGCCTTTACGATGCCTTCAAGATCATTAACGAGCGAGTGCATACCAGATTCAAAAATCAGATTCACGCTGCCGTGTTTCGCGGACTCGGATACGAATTGTTCGAATGTTTTCATTTGGTCCAACCAGCACTACGGTTTCGGGTGCCGGAATAAAAGCAAATTGGCGCGCCGGCCCGGACGCGCAGACGCTCTTTCGTCGAGTCTTCGTACGGTGATGCTCGCCATGGCTTCAAGATACCCGATGCAATCAATGATCGCACTCCGGCCATTTCCCGTCCGCCATTTCCCGTCCGCCATTTCCCGTTCCGCCCGAATTTGAACTACCCTGTTCTGAAGGACAATTCATGAACTATCCAACCCCGTTGTTTGCCGCCATGACGAGATCGAATCTCACCGAAATCGACTGGCTTGTGATCGGGCTCTACTTCAGCATTCTGTTGTGCGTGGCCTGGTGGGTGGTGCGTAAAGCCAAGGACTCGGCGGCGGACTACTTTCTGGCCGGCCGCAACCTGGGGTGGTGGATCATCGGCGCGTCCATCTTCGCCTCCAACATCGGATCGGAGCATGTGGTCGGGCTGGCCGGCGCCGGCGCCACCAGCGGCGTGGCCCTGGCTCACTACGAACTGCACGCCTGGTGTCTGTTGGTGCTGGGCTGGGTCTTCGTGCCCTTTTACATGCGGTCCATGGTCTTCACCATGCCGGAATTCCTGGAGCGGCGGTTCAGCACCGGTTCCCGGTACGTGCTTTCCATCGTCTCCATCATTACTTTCATCGTGTCCAAAATCGCGGTTGGAATTTTTGCCGGAGGCGTGGTTTTCGGCACGCTGTTTCCGGAAATGCGCCTGAGCCTGGGCGGCATCGAAATCGACAGTTTCTGGATCGGCTCCGTGCTGGTGATCGTGCTGACCGGCTTGTACACTACGCTGGGCGGCATGCGCGCGGTGGCTTATAACGATGCGGTGCAGGTGATCGTGCTGATCATGGGTTCCGGGATGCTCACGTTTTACGGGCTGCACAGACTGGGCGGGTGGGGCGAACTCCGCCACTGGTGCGGTTCCGACATGTTCAATCTCTGGAAGCCGCTGATCCCTGCCGGGGTGACGGGAACCTGGGCGCCGGTGATCGAAACCGGCTCAGGCGGACAGATCGTGAAAGAGGCGTGGTACTTCAACGGCAACTTCCCCTGGCTGGGGATGTTGTTCTGCGCGCCCATCATCGGCTTGTGGTATTGGTGTACGGACCAATATATCGTGCAGCGCGCTCTGGGCGCTCCGGACCAGGCCAACGCCCGGCGCGGCAGCATCTTCGCGGCGTTCCTGAAGCTGTCCCCGGTCTACCTGTTCATTGTTCCCGGGCTGGTCTGCTATGCTCTGGCCCGCAGCGGCAAGATTCCCGAACTGGCGTCGATGATCGGCCCGGACGGCAAAGCCATTCCTGCGGCGGCGCAAGGGTCGTTTCCGATGATGGTGCAATACCTGCTGCCGCCCGGACTGCGCGGCATTGTGGTGGCCGGGTTGCTTTCGGCGCTGATGGGGTCGCTGGCCGGGGTGTTCAATGCCTGTTCCACGCTTTTCACGGTGGATCTCTATCAGAAGTGGAAGCCCGCCGCCAGCCAGCATCAGCTTGTGCGTACCGGCCGCATCGCCACCGGAATCATGGTGCTCATCGCCCTGTTATGGATCCCGGTAATCCGGGGCGCGCAGGGCCTCTACAACTACCTGCAGACGGTACAGGGGTACATGGCCCCGCCGATTTTCGTGGTCTTCTTTTTCGGCGTCTTCTTCAAGCGGCTGAACGCGCAGGGCGCGCTATGGGCCATGGTAGTGGGTTTCGCGATGGGCTTGTTCCGCATGTTGGTGGACACCCCGGTCACGATGGGCCTGGAGGGGTTCAAGGACGGATATGCCACGGGTTCGTTCCTATGGATCATGAACAACATCTACTTCCAGTATTTCAGCGTGCTGATCACGGTTGTCTCGGCCATCGTAATGGTAGTAGTCAGCCACATGACCGCGAAGCCCGACTACGCCAGGATTCAAAACCTCACCTTTGAAACCACGACCGACGCGGACAACGCCCACACCCGGGCCGGTTGGGATTGGCGCGACGTGTGCGCGTCGGCGGTGGTCCTGATTTGCATCCTGGGGTCGTACCTGTATTTCCGGGGGTAA
>DATMNI010000253.1:0-9884 GCA_035570275.1 Candidatus Acidiferrales bacterium
CCCGCGGTGGGCGCGCAATTGAACTCGCCGCAGGGCGTGGCCCTGGATTCGGCGGGCAATCTGTACATTGCGGATTCGTTGAACAACCGCGTGCGCATGGTGAATACCCAGGGCGTCATCTCGACGTTCGCGGGCAACGGCGGCATCTCCATTCCCGGCTTCTGGGGCGACGGCGGCGCGGCCACCGATGCCAACCTGCACCTGCCCACGGGCGTGGCGGTGGATTCCTCCGGCAACGTCTACATCGCGGCGGCCAGCGACAACACCGTCCGGATCGTGACCACCGACGGCATTATCAACATCTTCGCGGGATCGGGCTACGCCGGGTATTATGGGGACCAGTCGGCTACCCAGCCGACTCCAGTCGTCGGAACAGCCACTTTGGCGGGCCTGCATGGGCCGCAGGATGTGGCCATCGGGCCTGGCGGCTCGATTTACATCGCGGATACCGGCAACGCCGCGATCCGTATGGTGGCGGCAGGCGGAATCATCTCGACCGTCGCCGGCACGGGCGCCATCGGGCTGGCGGGCGATGGGGGCCTCGCCACCAGTTCGGCGATGAGCGAGCCCTACAGCGTAGCGGTGGATTCGTCGGGCAATTTCGTGATCGCGGATTACGGCAACAACCGCATCCGCAAAGTGGATAAGACCTCAGGCAACATCAGCACCATCGCAGGGACGGGCAACATCGGTTTCGCAGGAGACGGCAGCGCGGCTACCGGCGCGATTCTGCATCTGCCGACCGGAGTGGCGCTCGATAGCTCCGGAAACGTGTACGTAGCCGACTCGCTGAACAACCGCATCCGCAAGATCGCGGGCAGCAATATTGCCACGGTGGCGGGAAATGGCGGGTTGAGCAGTTCCGGCGACAGCGGACCGGCCACCAGCGCGCAACTCAACACGCCGCTTGGCGTGGCCGTGGATAGGGCGGGCAACATCTATATCGCCGACTCGCTGAACAACACCATCCGCAGGGTTTCGGCCGGCGGAACTATTTCGACCTTCGCGGGCAACAGCGTACCCGGGAATTCCGGGGATGGCGGCGCGCCCACGGCCGCGCAGCTCAACGGGCCGCAAGGCGTGGCCGTGGATGCGGCGGGCAATCTGTACATCGCGGACACGCAGAACCACAAGGTGCGCAAAATCTCCGGCGGCGCCATCAGCACGTTTGCGGGCAGCGGGACCGCTGGGTTTTCCGGCGACGGCTCAGCCGCTACCGCGGCATCGTTGAACGCGCCTTTCGGCGTGGCCGTAGACGCAGCGGGGAATGTGTATATCGCGGAGTTCGGGAACAGCCGGGTTCGCAAGGTGGACACCAAGGGTGTCATCACCACGGTGGCGGGCAACGGCGTTTCGGGATACAGCGGCGATGGCGGCGCGGCTACCAGCGCGCAATTGAATGGTCCGCAGTCCGTGGCAGTGGATGCGGCGGGTAATCTTTATATTGCCGATACGGCGAACAATCGCGTACGCCAGGTGACGCCGTCGGGCGCCATAGGCACCATTGGCGGCAACGGTGTGGCCGGTTTCGCGGCCGATGGCGTGGCGGCTGTCAGCACCCAGGTGGGCAACCCAACCGGCGTGGCCGTGGACACGTTTGGCAATGTATACGTGGCGGACGGCAACGCCAGGGTGCGCAAGATTTATCCCAGTGGCATTATCACCACGATCGCGGGCATTGGCGTGCGCGGTTATACGGGCGATGGCGGCGTGGGAACCGCCGCCAGGTTGAGTGTCCCTTCGGCAGTGGCGGTGGATGCAGCCGGCAATGCGTACGTGGCCGACACTCTGAACAACGCCGTCCGCCTGCTGCAGGCGGGCGGATTTGGAATCACCGTGAATGCCGTGGTAAACGCCGCCAGCAACCAGACCGGGCCCGTGACCCCGGGCGAAATGATCGTGATCTACGGCGTGGGCTTGGGGCCGAATCAGCTAACCCAATACCAGGCAACCAGCAGCGGCTTTGTGCCAACCAATGTTGCCGGCACCTCGGTGTTGATCAACGGGGCACTGGCGCCCATCCTTTACACTTCGGCGAACCAGCTAGGGGTTGTCATGCCTTTCGCAACGGGCGGTTCGCTGGCGCAGCTTTTCGTGCAGTATCAGGGGCAGAGCTCGGCCGGGTTCAATTTATCGGTGGCCACGGTGACGCCCGGTCTGTTCACCCTGAACAGTTCGGGCACGGGCCAAGCGGCCGCGACCAACCAGGATGGATCGTTGAACGGCTCGGCCAGTCCGGCGAAGGCTGGCGGCTTCGTCACGCTGTACGTGACCGGAGCGGGGCAAACCAACCCGGGCGGAACCGACGGCCATCTGGCGGCGATACCATTGCCGCTCCCGCTGCTGCCGGTGACGGTGACCATCGGCGGCAAGCCCGCGACGGTTAACTATGCCGGCGCGTCGCCCGGTTCGGTGGAGGGCATCATGCAGGTGAATGCGCAAGTGCCGAGCGGCCTGACGGCGGGTAGTGTGCCGGTGGTGGTGCAGGTGGGCACGTCGTCGACGCAGGCGGGCGTGACGATTGGGGTGAATTAGTGTGGGGCAGGTTGTTAGAACATGCAATACCGCAAACTTGGCAGGACGAATTTCGAAGTCAGCGACATCGGCTACGGCGCCTGGGGTATCGGCGGGAAACAGTGGCTGGGCGGAACCGACGATGAATCGGCAGCCGCATTGCGGCGCGCCATTGCACTGGGCGTCAATCTGATCGACACCGCGCTGGCATACGGCGATGGGCATAGCGAACAACTGGTGGGCCAGGTAGTGCACCAGACCGTCCGCGAAACGGGCCAGAAGATCTACGTGGCCACCAAGGTTCCGCCAAAGAACCGTATCTGGCCGGCGTCGGGCGCGCTCCAGGATGTGTTCCCGTATGGATACATCATGGCCAGCGCCGAGGAGAGCCTGCGCAACCTGGGCCTGGAGACCATCGACCTGTTGCAACTCCACGTTTGGAGTGCGGACTGGGTGGAGCAGGACCATTGGCGCCGCGCTTTCGAAGATCTGAAGCGCTCGGGAAAAGCGCGCGCGGTAGGGATTTCGATCACCGAGCACGACCCGGATTCCGCGCTGGGCATCATCCGCACCGGGTTGATCGACGCCGTGCAGGTGATCTACAACATTTTCGACCAGGCGCCGGAGAAGCAACTCTTCCCGCTCACGCTGCGGGAGAATATCGGCGTGCTGGCCCGCGTACCGCTTGACGAAGGGGCGCTCGGCGGGCGCATTACGGAAAGCACGACATTCCCGCCGGGCGACTTCCGCGACTTCTACTTCCGCGGCGACCGTAAGAAAGAAGTCGTGGCACACGTAGGCGCTTTGCGGCGGGACTTAGACGCCGGCCTGAACCTGGCGGATACGGCGCTGCGCTTCTGCCTTTCACACCCCGCGGTTTCCTCGGTGATCCCCGGCATGCGAACCCTGGAGCACGCCGAAGCCAACGCCGCGCTTTCCGACCGGGGCCCGCTGCCCGCGGAGACGATGGCGATTCTGAAGCGCCACGCCTGGGACCGGAATTACTATTGTTAGGGATCGTAGCATTGCCGCCAACGTGACGCGCGATGGTAAGCTGGGTGTGCGGAGATGGCGGCGATGAGGGACCGGGGGCCCACGCGGACAGGCGGCCCGCCCGTCCGGCGGCAAGTGGATTGATCTGTTCCGGCCGGAAGCCATTGCAAACCGCGGCACGGCCGACACCCATTTCATAAAACCCCGGCGTGGCTGCGGGCCGGGCGCCTGGTCAACATGTCGAAGTACCCATATCGCCCGGCGGTGTTCCGGTCGAACATGTTGGGGCCCAGTTACGCATTTGCGGTCGAGGTGCAAAACGCCGATGTATTCCTATCTTCACCCGCGCGACGAGATCTTGCAGGCGATGGAGCGGATCTACCGCTACCGGATGACCACGACATCGGGAGGCAACCTCTCGCTCCGCGAAGAGAATGGCGATGTCTGGATCACGCCGGCGCGCGTGGACAAGGGCGGCCTGCGGCGCGATGACATTGTCTGCGTGCGAGCCGGCGGAGAGGTCGAGGGAATTCGCAAGCCGTCTTCCGAACTGCCGATTCATCGGGAAATTCGCCAGCGGCGTCCCGATCTGGGGGGCGTGGTACATGCCCACCCGGTGGCCCTGGTGGCATTCAGCCTGGTGCACGAAGTGCCCAACACGCGCCTTTTCCACCAGGCCTGGCGGGTGTGCGGCCCGGTTGGCTTTGCGCCCTACGAACTGCCGGGCAGCGCGGCGCTGGGCCACCGGGTGGCCGATGTGTTTGCGACCGGGTACGACTGCGTGATCCTGGAAAATCACGGAGTGGTTACGGCGGGCACGTCGCTGCAGGAGGCATTCCGCAAGTTCGAGACCCTGGAGTTCACGGCGAAGACCCTGATTAAGGCCCGGCTGTTGGGCGGCGACGCGCGTTTTCTGACGAACGAGCAGGTGGGGATGGAACAGGCGCGGGCGGGCCAACTGGAGGAGTTCTCACGCGCCGCTCCATCCAGCCACGAAAATGAGGTGCGCCGCCGGCTGTGCGAGTTCGTGCGCCGGGCGTACCGGCAGCGGCTGTTCATCAGCACGCAGGGCAGCTATTCGGCGCGTGTGGACGCCGATGGGTTCGTGATTACGCCGTACCAGGTGGACCGCGGCACGCTGGAAGTCGAGGACCTGGTGCTGGTGCGGAATGGCCGCGCCGAAGCCGGCAAAGAGGCCAGCCGCGCCGCCCGAATTCATGACGCCATCTACCGGCGGCACCCCGCCACCGGCGCCATCGTGAATGCCTACCCGGTGAATGCCACGGCATTCAGCGTGACCGGCGTGCCGTTCGACACCAGAACCATTCCGGAAAGCTACGTGGTGGTGCGCCACGCGGGCCGGGCTCCGTTCGGCGTGCAGTTTGGCGACGGCGAGGATCTGGCGGAGATGCTATCGCCGAAGCAGCCGGCGATCATTCTAGAAAACGACGGCGTACTGGTCACCGGGTCCGACGTGCTCGAAGCCTTCGACCGGCTGGAGGTGTTGGAATCCACCGCCGAAGCCATCGTCAATTGCCGCGCGTTGGGATCGCTGATGCCGATGCCGGAACGAGTGACGCGGGAACTGGACGAGGCGTTTTTCGGCGTGTGAAGAGATACGAAGCACGCCTGCCATGCGCGCGCGGTGGGCGCCTCCGACGCGAACGCGGACGCAGCCGCAGCAGCCATTAACGCCGCTGCGACCGCCGCGCCCGCTCCAATTGGAAAATGCCTAGTCATTTCGTTATCCCCGCTGCCGGTGCCGGCTGCCCAGCCGCATTGGTCCCTGTTGTGGGCGCTTCCGGACTCGGATTGGTTCCGGGCTGCGCCGGCACGCCCAGCCATCCGCCGCCCAACGCCTTGATCAAAACGACCGTGGCGACCATGCGTTGGCCGCCAATCTGAGTCGCTGTCCGCTGGTTCTCCAGAAGCGCCGTCTGTGCGTAGATCACGTCGAGATAGCTCACCAAACCGCTTCGATACCGGTTCAGCGCGATCGTTTCGGCCTGCTGCGCGTTCGTCACAGCGTCCGCAGTGGACTGCGCTTCGCCGGTCAAGATGCGAAGACCGGCAAGTTGATCTTCCACTTCCTGATAAGCAACCAGCACTGTCTTCTGATACTGAGCGAGGGACTGGCGATAGACCGCCCAAGCCTCGTCCACACCGGCTTTGGTTCTGCCGCCGGTGAACAAGGGCGTGACGGCCGATGCCGCCAGCGAAGCGATGCCGTTCTGCCAACTGAACAGGCTGGTCATGCTCGTGCTCTCGAAGCCCGCGAGCCCCGTGAGCGAAATACGAGGCAGAGCGGCCGTTTTTGCGACACCGATCTCCGCATTCGCCGCGGCGACGAGGCGTTCTACCTCGGCGATGTCGGGCCGGCGCGCCAATAGTTCGGAAGGCAGCCCCGAAGGAATCACCGGCGGCAAGCCATTCAACGGAGTGCGCGGAATCGAGAAGTCCGATGCAGCCTTCCCTTCCAGCACAGCGATCGCGTGTTCCAGTTGAGCTCGCTGCACGTCGAGCGCTTGAGCCTGGGCCTGAGTCTGGTTCAGGAGGGTTTCTGCCTGCTTCACTTCCAGCTCGCTGCTTAACCCGCCCCGAAAGCGGTTCGCCGTCAAGTCCACGGCGCTCTGCATGTCGCGAACGGTTGCGTCAAGAACATCACGTTCCGCGTCGATCTCGCGCAGGCTGTAGTAGTCCATCGCGACGTTGGCTTCGACAGCAAGGCGCACAAATCGCAGGTCGGCGGCGCCCGCCTGCTCGGTCGCGTTGGCGGCCTGGAGCGAACTCCGCACGCGACCCCAGGCATCGACTTCGTAGCTCAGGAAAGCCGGGAATTGGAAATCGTTATAGGTCGCCGGCTTTCCGTTGGTGTTCCCGTTGATGCCATTGTTCGGCCGGTTCTGAGCTTCTCGTGTTCGCGAAGCACTGGCTCCGAGGCTGATTGTAGGAAACAGGAAAGATCGTGCGTACCTCGCGCCCGCCTCGGCTTGTTCGACACGGGCCACAGCCAGTTTGATGTCCTGGTTCGCAGCGTCCGCTTCGGTCGCCAGTCGAGCCAGCGCGGGGTCCTTGAATACTCGCCACCAATCGCTGTAGGCGATGTCCGGCGTGCCTGAATCCGGTGTGCCGCCTTCTTTGAACTGCGTTGGGACGGGCGGGGCCGGCTGGTGATATTTGGGGCCGACCATACATCCGGTAATGGACAGGGTCGCCAGCGCAAGCGTTGCAGTCGGCCACAATTTCGTGGGTCGGAACATATTCAACTCCTTTCTTTCGTCGTGGAAGCGGACTGCACAGCAACACGCATCCCGCTCGTTAGCGAGTCCGGTGGATTAGCGATCACGGCATCGCCAGATCGGACTCCTGTCATGATTTCAATCGTGTCTCCGAAGTCATGGCCCAGCGTTACTTTTCGAAGCTCGACTTGACTACGACTGTTGACTACACCCACTTGCGGACCATCCGTCTGGAACAGGATCGTACTCGAAGGGAGCACCAGGGGTACAACATTGAGCGGCAGTTGAAAGTGCACGTTGGCGTAGGCCCCAGGCAGCAACTCACCCGATGGATTCGGAACATCGAGCTCGACCGTGAGTGTGCGAGACGTGGCATCGATGGCATCGGCGGTTCGCGTGACCGAAGCCGCGAAGCGGCGATTCGGGAGCGAGATGGCGTCCATCGACGCCTTTGTGCCTGGCTTCACCTCGCTGCTGAATTCCTCGGGGACGCTCACAAAAACCCGGACCATATTGTTCTGGGAAATGCGGAACAGTTCGCGGCCAGTGCCTGCGTTACCCGCATTCACCAGATCGCCGAAATCCGTCTTCCGCTCCGTGATCACTCCATCAAACGGCGCGACGATCTTCTCGAAGCCCTGCATTTGTTCCAGCCTGCTAACGGCAGCGGCCGCCGCCTGAACACTTGCCTCCTGCGCAGCCAGGTTCTGGTTATTCTGGTCCACCTCCTGCTGGGAGACGGAATTGGTTTTAATCAATTCCTGATAGCGGGGCGCTGTGACCTTGGCAAGTGCCAGGCTGGTTTGCGCTTGATTCAGGATCGCCCGGGCCTGGTTCAACTGCTGGTCGACCTCCGGCGCATCGATCTCGGCAAGCAACTGGCCCTTCGTAACGTGCGCACCGATATCCACATACCACGTGCGAACGTAGCCATCGACGCGGGCATAAACCGGGGACTGCGAGAATGCCTGTATCATTCCCGGCAGCGTCAGATCCGAGCTCGATTTGCCGCGCTCGGCGTGGATCACACGAACCGGCTGAACATCCAGCGCCTTTGTCGTGTTCGCAAGCTGTTGAGTTTCTCTTTCCCGTGTCTGCATTCCAAAGAAGGCCGAACCCGCAAGCAGCACTGGAACCACAAGAAACCACAGCAATCGTTTTCCGCTTCGTGGTGAATTGTCTTTTGATAGATCTTGAGTTTGATTCATAAGGTCCTCACGCATGTTGATTCTTTTGGTTGCGAACAATCGCAAATACAGTAGGCACGAAGAACAGAGTGGCGGCGGTCGCAAAGAGCAGGCCGCCGATTACCGCGCGGCCGAGCGGGGCGTTCTGCTCGCCGCCCTCGCCCAGCCCGATCGCCATCGGGACCATCCCGATGATCATGGCGAGCGCCGTCATGATGACTGGCCTCAATCTGGTGGAGCCAGCCTCCAGCGCGGCCTGCAAGGCATCCTTGGTTTCCGCGAAGCGCTCATTGGCGAAGCTGATCACCAGAACGCTGTTCGCTGTGGCGACACCCATGCTCATGATGGTTCCCATCAGGGCGGGGACGCTCAGAGTGGTGTGCGTCAGGTACAGCATCCAGACGATTCCGGCTAAGGCCGCCGGCAGCGCCGTGATGATGATGAACGCCTCGCTCCACGACTGAAAATTGACGACGATCAGGAGATAAACCAAGACGATTGCGAAGGCGAGTCCGGCGCCCAGTCCGATGAACGAAGAACGCATCGTGGCAACCTGGCCGCGCGTCACCATGGTGCTTCCCTTCGGCAACTGCTTTTGCGCCGCGGCGGTGATCTTGGCGATGTCTGAAGCTACTCCGCCTAAATCGCGGCCTTGTGTGCTCGCGTAAATGTCAATCGTCCGCTGCACGTTGTAGTGGCTGACCACCGCCGGTTCCTGAGTCCGGCTCATCGCCGTGAGATTTTCGAGAAGCTGTGGGGCCGGTGACGCCGCTGAGTTGATCGGAATGGTGCGCAGCGTATCGATCGAATTCACTTTGTATTGCGGCGTCTGAATGGCGATCGGGTAGCTGACGCCGTTCGGCGAGAGCCAAAAGTTGGGAGCCGTCTGAAAGCTCGAGCTCAAGGACGTGAGAAGATTGTTCGCCACATCCCTCTCGCTCAGGCCGACTTGCTGGGTCCTCACGCGATCGACTGCGAGATCGAGCCGCGGCTGGTTCAACAATTGGTGTACGTGGACATCCACGGCGCCCGGCACAGCTCGAATCTGCTCCGTCACTTTGGCCGCCAGCGCGAAATTGCCCGGCATGTCGGCGCCGACGAGCTGAATATCGATGGGAGCCGGAAGACCGAAATTCAAAGTCTGCGTAACGATGTCGGCGGGTTCAAAAAAGAAACCCGTGGCCGGGAACTGCGTCGGCAGCTCTTGGCGGAGCTTTTCGATATAGCCGGTTGTCGGATGATGGTTTGGGTTCAGAGACACGAGGATCTCCGCGTCGGCGTTGCCGACCGTTTCGCTGTTGCTATACGACAAGTTGATACCGCTGGTCGGCAAGCCGATGTTGTCCAGAATTCCATTTAGCTCCGACGCCGGAATCACACGCCGGATGACGTCTTCGGCGCGGCTTGTGACGCGCGCAGTTTCCTCGATGCGCGTGCCAGTCTTCGCCCGGAGATGAAGACGCAGTTGGCCGGCATCGACCGCGGGAAAGAAGTCCTGGCCTAATCGCGTCACGAGCAGCAGGCTTGCCAGGCAAAATCCCAACAGGCCCGACGCGAACAGTCTCCGGTGATCCAGGCAGAGCTGGAGGAGGCTGGAATAGCTGCGTCGAAGCGCTTCGAAGCCGCTCTCGAAGGCATGATGGACCCGTGAGAAGCTGCCTTCCCCGTGCTCTGCCTCGGGATTCCCATGCCGGTCGGCTTCTTTCTTCATGAGGTACATCACCAGCGTCGGTACAAGCGTTCGCGAGAAGAAATAGGAGGCGAGCAGAGCGAACACGACTGCTTCAGCCAGGGGTACGAAGAGATAGCGCGCGACTCCGGTCAAGAAAAACATGGGCACGAACACGATGCTGATCGCCAGAGTGGATACTAGTGCCGGAACTGCGATCTGCTCCGCGCCATCGAGAATCGCCTGGTTCAGCTCCTTCTTCATAGCCATTTGGCGCTCGAT
>DATMNI010000254.1:0-14486 GCA_035570275.1 Candidatus Acidiferrales bacterium
ATGGCTAATTCACGCGCCAACCGCCTGGCGTCGCCCAGCAGCCGGTCGCGATTCATGGTGATGCGGTCGGCGGGTAACAGCATGCCGCTGCGGCGCGCCTCCACGGCCGAGGTGGATACCTTGGCCATGGCGATGGTTTCGAACGTCCGCCGCAGCGCATCCATCAGTTCCACCGATTCCTGGCGGCCGGTTTCGTGAACCGCCGCCACCACGTCCAGCGCCCGCAGCAGCATTTCCTTACAGCCGCCGCCGGCCGGCAACACGCCGACTCCGGTTTCCACCAGTCCCATGTACAATTCGGCGTGGGCCTGCCGCCGGGCGCCGTGAATCGCCATCTCCGCCCCGCCGCCCAGGCAGAACGAGTACGGCGCCACCACCACCGGCCGCGGGCAGAACTTGATGGCCGCCGTCATGCGCTGGAAGGCCCGCACGGCGAAATCCACTTCGTCCCACTCCCCTTCCTGGGCGCTCAACAGCAGTTGCATCAGGTTGGCCCCGACCGAGAAATGCTCGGCGTCGCCGCCGATCACGAAGGCTTCGAAATCGCGCACCGCGCTGCTCTGGGGCGACAACGTTTCGGTTACCAGCCGTACGATGTCTTCGCCGACGGCATTCTTCTTGGAGTGCAGTTCCAGGCAGGCCACACCGTCGCCCAAGTCGACCAGCGAGGCGCCCGGGTTGTGCCGCACCACGCCGTTGGCCGACCGGAACCGGGCGATGCGCGCGCTGCCCTCGGCCTCCACGACCGGCAGGTATGTGCCGGTATTCACATCGAAGCACTCCTGCCCATGGTGCCGGTACCACGCGTTGGCTCGCGCCTCCGGCAGGCGCTCGACAACCGGGCTCACCCGTTCCCCCGCATCCCGCATGCGCTGGATGGTTCCCAGGACGCCGGCGGCATCCCAGAGCTGGAACGGCCCCATCTCCCAATTGAAACCGGCGCGCATGGCGCGATCCACGCTGGCCGCGGAATCGGCGATTTCCGGCAGGCAATCCGCCGCGTAATTCCACAGTGCGGTGAGCAGCCGCCAGTGGAAACGCGCTGCCTTGTCTTTTCGCACATCGCCCGCCAGCAGATGGGCCAGGCGCTCCGGCAGCCACTCGGCATTCTTCGCCATTTCGAGGGTGGGCAGTTTGGGCCGGGTAATTGGACCGTACTGCAGGGTCTTCCAATCCATCACCAGACGGATCTCCTTGCCCTCAGCGTCCTTCTCTTTCTTGTAGAATCCCTGCTTGGTCTTGTCTCCCAGCCAACGGCGTTCCAGCATGGTCCGGATGAACGGCGGCAGCGCGCCCGAACCTTCGAAGTTGGCGGCGACGTGCGCCAGCACATCGATTCCCACCATATCCGCCAGCCGGAACGTTCCCGTGTGCGGCCAGCCGATGGCGCTCCCGGTCAGCGCGTCCACCTCTTCAATGGTCAGATCCTCCTGCTGCATCAGGCGCACCGATTCCAACAGGATGAAGACGCCGATCCGGTTGGCGATGAAGTTGGGCGTGTCGCGGGCGAACACGACTTCCTTGCCGAGCGACACGTCGGCGAAGTGCGCGACGGCGGCCACGGCAGCCGGATCCGAGTCCGCCGTCGGAATGATCTCCAGGAGCCGCATATAGCGCGGCGGATTGAAAAAGTGGGTTCCGAAACAACGCCGCCGCGCGGCCGCGGGCAGTATGGCCGCAATGGACGCCACCCGCAGGCCGCTGCTATTGGTGGTGAGAATGGCGTCCCGCTTCAAGTGGGGAACTACCTTTTCCAGCAGAGCCTGCTTGATCGCCAGGTTCTCCGTGACAGCCTCGATCACCCAGTCGCAATCGGCCAATAACGCCAGATCGTCGTCGAAGTTACCCACGCTGATGCGGGCCGCATACGAAGGGTCGTAAAACGCCGCGGGTTTGCTCTTCTTGAGCGCATCGAGGGCATTGGACGCGATCGCGCTCCGGACGCCCGACGCCGCGGGAATATCCAACAGAAGCACGGGCAAACCGGCGTTGGCCAGGTGCGCCGCGATCCGCGCTCCCATGGTTCCTGCGCCCAGCACCGCCGCTTTGCGGATTACCGGGGCCGGCGCCCGGCCTGGAGAAGACGCTCCTGCCGATACGGGGTCGATCACTGCTTCCACGCTCATAAATTATTCCTCTTTCCCTGGAAACTATCTTTCCTTGGACTATCTTGAGAGACCATCTTGGAAACCACGCGCAACTTGCCGCTGCCCTGGCCGGCGACCAGCCCTTGCGTCAAAGTACGCGCGAACTGCGCGGCAATCTCTTCCGGGGACAGGACGCCATCGGGTTCGTACCACATGCAGATCCAGTTCAACGCGCCGGCGATGGAAAAGGCGGCGATTTTCGTGTCGCACGAAGCGATCGACCCGTCGTCGATCCCTTCCTGGATGAACGCGCGCAAACGACGGTCGATCTTTTTCTTGTAAGTCCGCACCTCGGTGCGCGCGCCGCTGGTGAGGTCGCCTTCATCCAGACGCATGACGCAACGTCCGTAGTTGACCGTCATCACGATCGCATAGGAGCGAATAAAGGCTTCCACCTTCTGCAGTCCGGTTCCGCCGTGATCGGCTATTTCGTTGAGAGTTGCCTCAATCAGCCCGACACCAAGGCGGTAACACGCAATAAGAATGTCTTCCTTGTTATTGAAATAGTGATATAGCGCCGGCTTAGTGATATTCAGGCGATCGGCCACGTCGTTCATCGACGTGCGGCTATAACTGCGTTCGAGAAACAATTGTGCCGCGGTATTCAACACCGCCTCGCGCTTGGTGGCCGGGTCGCGCCGCCGGTCGGCGAATGCCTTGCGGGGCGATGCGGAGGCGGGTGTCGATCCGGATTGCGATGCGGAGGCGTCTCTTGGCATGAGGAACCTTGGCGCCGCCTATTGACAGAAGGGCCGCGCTCCTGATATCTTACCAGCAGGTAAGATAAAAGCGCAAGAGGATAACTTGCGAGGATTACTTGCGTGGCGCGCAGCCTCCTGTTCTCCATGCCGCAATCCCTCTACTTTCCGGCCGCGGTAGCGGCCCGGGTGAAACCATTATGAAAATCATCGTTGCCGTTAAACAGGTTCCCGTGCGGGATTCGTCGATCCGCATCGATGGCGCCGGTAAGTGGATCGAAGAGCAGGATCTTAGCTTCGAGATCAACGAGCCCGACGCCTATGCGCTGGAAGCAGCGCTGCTCATCAAGGAGAAGCATGGCGGGGAAGTCGTCGTGCTTTGCGCCGGGCCGGAGCGCGCCGGGCAGACCATCCGCGAGGCCCTCGCCAAGGGAGCGGATCGCGCCATTCACATCCAGTGCGACGATTTGGCAAGTTTGGAAACCTTGGCGATCGCCCGCCGCCTGGCTACGGCGGCGGCGGCCGAAAATGCCGATCTGATCCTCACCGGACTGCAATCGGACGATCTCGGCCTGGGCCAGACCGGCGTGGTGATGGCCGAAATGCTCGGCATCCCGCACGCCGCGATCGTCATGCAGGTGGAAATCCTCGGCGATTCCGTGCGCGTCAAGCGCGAACTGGAAGACGGGTGGTTTCAGTGGGTCGCGATGCCGATGCCGGCGCTGTTGACCATTCAAAGCGGTATCAGCCGATTGCGTTACGCCACCCTCATGGGCATCAAGAAGGCGAAGACCAAAGAGGTTCGCCGCACCGCGCCGGAGCAACTCGCGCCGCCGGCGCCGCCTAGCGTTACGATGCAACGCATCTACCTGCCGCACCGCAAGAAGGAGACGCAGATGCTTACCGGCACGCCGGCGGAGATGGCAGCCAAACTGACAGATGTCTTGAGATTCGAGGTGAGGGTCATATGAACGGCGTACTGGTAATTCTGGAGTTTCGCGGCGTCTGGAACCGAATGTCCTGGGAAGCCCTGTCCGCCGGACAGGAAATCGCTGCACAATTGCATCAGCCCCTGCTGGCCGCGGTCGCCGGCGCCAATCTCGACGACGCCGCCGCGGATCTGGCAACCAAACCGCTGGCCCGCGCCTACGCCGTGCGGCATGCGCTGCTCAACGATTACACTGCGGACGGATTTATCGCCGCGTTCGAGCAACTGATAAAAGCGGTGGACCCGCTGGTGGTACTGTTCCCCCACACTTATCAGGTGCGCGACTTCGCACCCTGCCTGGCCGCCCGGTTCGGGCAAACCCTGATCGCCGATGCAGTCTCGATCGGCCTGGATTCCGGCCGGCCCGTGTTGGTGCGCCAGTTACTGCAGGGAAAACTGAACGCGGATTATTGCCACACCGGCGCGGGACCGTGCTTCGCCTCCCTGCAGGCAGGCGCTTTCCGCGCCGACGCGCTGGCGGCGCCGCCCTCTGTGCCCGCCTGCGTGGTCGAGGAGTTCGTGCCTCGGATCGAAGCCTCGCAGATCCGCAGCCAGCCGGGCGAGCGCTTCCGGGAATCGGCGCAGACCGTGGACCTATCCGCGGCCAGCCTGATTGTCTCCGTGGGGCGCGGCATCAAGGAACAAGCCAACTTGCCGGTTGTCGAGGAACTGGCGCGAGCGTTGGGAGCCGAGTTGGCCGCGTCGCGGCCCATCTGCGATAACGGCTGGCTCCCCATGGAACGCCAGGTCGGCAGTTCCGGCCAGACCGTTTCGCCCAAGGTGTACATCGCGGTGGGCATCTCCGGCGCCATTCAGCACCTGGTCGGCATGAAGGGCTCCAAGACGATCATTGCCATCAACAAAGACGAGAATGCGCCAATTTTCGAAGTGGCCGACTACGGCATTGTAGGCGACCTCTTCGAAGTGGTGCCGGCGCTCACAGCCGCCGTCAAAAAGGCCCAGGCCGCTTGAGTCGAGGCGCTTGAACGGAGGAGAAATGCCAGGCAATCTCAGTGCAGACGAATTGCCGCTCCAGCGCATCTACAAATGGGAGCGCGAGCGGCCCGATGCTGTTTTCCTCACACAACCCTTGGGCGGCGGCAAGGTGCGCGATTGGACATGGGGCCAGTCCGCGGCCGAAATCCGCCGCATGGCAACCTGGCTTAAGGCGCAGAATTGGGAACCCGGAAGCTGCGTGGCCATCCTGTCCCGCAACTGCGCCTGGTGGATCATGGCCGACCTGGCTATCTGGATGGCGGGACATGTCACGGTCCCGATCTACCCTTCACTGAAGGCGCAATCCATCCGCCAGATCCTGGAACACTGCAGCGCCAAAGCCTGCTTCCTCGGCGCCACCGACGAGCGCGAAGCCACCGCAGGCGGGATTCCCGCGGGTGTAATCTGTGTGCGCTTTCCCACCGCCGCCCCCGCCGCCGCGGGCGATGGGCCTACCGGCGATTGGCCTGCTTGGGAAGTGCTGGTTACCGCCAATCGCCCGATTTCCGGCAACCCGACCCGTCCAGGGGACGATTTGTCCACCATCATTTATACATCCGGCACCACCGGCGCCCCGAAAGGGGTCATGCATTCCTTCGCTACCTTTGCCTTCAGCGCCAAAAGCCTGGCCGAGTTCATCGGGTTCACTTCCAGGGAACGCATACTCTCCTATCTGCCGCTGGCCCACATCGTGGAGCGGGCGGGCCTGGAAGGAACCGCCATCTACCTGGGATATCGCGTCTTCTTCGGCGAGGGCCTGGAGACCTTCCTCGCCGACCTGACGCGTGCCCGGCCCACCATCTTCCTCTCGGTGCCGCGGCTCCTGCTGAAGTTCCAGCAGGGCGTGTTCGCCAAGATCGCCGAGCGCAAACTGGAGCGCCTGCTGCGCATCCCCATCCTGAACAGCTTCGTCAAGAAGCGCGTCCTGCGCCAACTCGGACTGGACACCGTCCGCAACGCCGCCTGCGGCGCTGCCCCGTTGCCCCCGGAACTTCTGCTGTGGTACCGCAAGCTTGGCCTGAACCTTGGCGAGGGCTATGGCATGACCGAGACCCTGATCACCCACCTATCGGCCCCTGGCTCCGTGCGCCCCGGCTACGTGGGCTGCGCCCTTCCAGGCGTGGAGGCCAAGATCAATGCGGACGGGGAACTCCTTCTCCGCAGCCCGATGAATATGCTGGGCTATTACAAGAACCCCGAAAGCACACGGGCTTCCTTTACCACGGACGGATTCTTCCGAACCGGCGATCTGGCCCGCATCGATCCCGACGGACAGCTCACGATCGTCGGCCGCCTCAAGGAGCAGTTCAAAACCAGTAAGGGCAAGTACGTGATGCCCACTCCCATTGAGAGTCACCTGCTGGCGCATCCCGTGGTGGATGCCTGCTGCCTCATGGGCGCCGGCATGGCCCACCCGTTTGCCGTGGTCCTGCTGGCCGGGGAGACCCTCAAGGCTGCCGCGCTTCCCGCCGGGCGGGCGAGGGTGGAGCAGACTCTGTTGGACCTCATGAACCTGGTCAACACCCAACTGGATCCACACGAGCGGTTAAGCTTCGTCGCCGTGGCCCAGGGGCCGTGGACGGTCGGCAATGGTTTCGTCACGCCCACGCTGAAAATCAAGCGCAACGTCCTGGAAGCCCGCTATCAATCCTGTGTCGACGCCTGGATGAGGCAGAATCGCCCGGTGGTATGGGAATCGCCGCCGGAAGACGCCATCCGGGCGGCCTCGTAGCGGCTTTGGGTCCGTACTTCGGATGATCGCCTGGGCTGCCGGCGCGTAGGCCCGAGAGGAGGGCAGGAGCCCTTCCGAGGGCGTCGCCAGAAGCCAAATCGGGCGATTCGGGCCGAGAGCCGTGGTCCGCGCGGCGCCGCTCGACGTTGCGGTTTTCAGAACCCTTTCGATACCCTTTGATACCCCCCGATACCGGCTTTGGAAGCCGCTAAATCCGCGAAAGCGCCGGCTCCATCCCCCGTGGTAACGATCTGGTTCCAGGACTGGCGCTCACCTTATGTGGAGACACTCCCCCATTTGTGTAAGTTTAAGTCCTGTAATTCCTAAACATGCTTGATTCCGCCACAGAAGTGTTGTAAACTTCGTCTTTAGATCACTATTATTTAGCCTACCGGGAGTCTTAAGACTATTTCAGTATTTAAGATCTGATAGTCCTTTAACAAGCGTGAGGCGCTACCGGCAAAGTCCCTTCGGCAACCTGATTCCGGGTCTCGCGCATTCAAAAATCGGATTTTCTGTTTCGGAGAAAAAACCATGCTAGCAACAGCGCCAGGACTGGATGAAACAACCCTCAATTTAAGCTTGAAATCCCTCGGCGATTTCGCCAAGGATCGCTTGCCGGACGAACGTCTCATCGAATTGGATGGGCTGGACGAGTGTCCGCTGGACATCGTGCGCGGGATGTGCGGTGAGGAACTGGGTATTCAGCTCCTGTTCATACCGGAAGCTTTTGGCGGGATGGGCGGCGGCGCATTCGATGTGTATCGCCTCTGTGAAGGGATGGCGCGCATCGATCTGGGCATTGCCACGGCCGTGCTGGCCACCTTCCTGGGCAGCGACCCGATCAACGTCGGCGGCACGCCGGAGCAGAAGAAGTACTGGTTGACCCGTATCGCCGACGAGGGATTGCTCTTCGCCTATGCGGCCACCGAACCCGAAGCCGGCAGCGACCTGGGCGCGATGCGCAGCACGGCAACGCGCGTCATGGTGGACGGCCGTATCGCCGGTTACAAGATTGACGGGAACAAACAGTGGATCAGCAACGGCGGGATAGCCGATGCCTATACGGTTTTGGCCAGTACACCGGGCGGCCCGAGCTGGTTCATCGTGGAAAAAGACGCGCCTGGGCTGCGTCACGGCAGGCCCGAAAACAAGCACGGCATTCGCACCAGCAACACGGCTGCGGTTTCCTTCGACGATGTGTACGTGGATGTGGACCGGCTCATCGGCGGGGTGGAAGGCGCTGGGCTGACCCAGGCGCAGGCCGTATTCGGCTATACGCGCCTGATGGTGGCGGCTTTTGGGTTGGGCGCCGGCTGGGCCGCGCTGGACCGGGCCATCCCTTATTCAAACCAGCGGATTCAAGCCGGGTCGCCGCTCTCGCAAAAGCAGGGATACACTCACAAGCTGATGGTGCCGCACGCGGCACGCCTGGAAGCCAGCCGCGCCTCTATCGAGGAGACCGCCGAGCGCATCGACGCGGGCGAAGGGAGCTTGAACACGGAAGGCGCCATCGCCAAGTACATGGCTTCGGAGGCGGGCAATCTCGCCGCCGACGCCGCCATTCAAGCGTTTGGCGGCTACGGCTACACCCACGAGTACATGGTGGAAAAGATCAAGCGCGACGTTCGCATCACGACGATTTACGAAGGCACGTCCGAGATCATGGAGATGACGATCGCGCGCGACCGGTGGCAGTCGCACCTGAAGACGCGCGGGCAACACTATCACGAGGAAGCGCGCCGGATGGAAGAGGTACACGCGCGTCATCCGGAGGTGGGGGCCGATGTGGCGGCACTGGCGGCGCACGCATTGGCCGAAGTCCTGGAGCGCTGCCGGGTGGCGCGGCTCACCCGATTCCAGCATGTTCTGCTGCGCCTGGGTGAACTGATTGCTTACGCCGAATGCGCCGGCAGCTTATCGCGCCGCGCCGCGCTGTCCGCGGAAAAGGGGCTGAACCCCAAGGCGCACCGGCGTTTCGACGCGGCGGCGCTGGCTGCGTTGAGCCGGATCTTCGCACGCGAGGCGGCATTCAAGGTCGCCGGGGAGGGTTTGCGCTGGATCAGCGCGGCCGGCGGCGTGAGCGACGCACAGATGACCGAATTTGAAGCAAGTTTGGGCTTGCCCGCGGTACACCGGGCGCAGGCGGGCCTGCTTTCCGACATGGACTACATAGCGAGCGTGCTGTGTGGCCGCGCGGCGGATTGAACAGAAGCCCTCCGCCAACTCAAAGACGTGCACGGCAGGCGTCCGGTCCAAGTCTCCGGCTGCCTGCACGACGATTCCTTTTCAACCGAGGCGTTATGAACGAGAATACTGCTCATCGAGCGATTGCAATTGTGGCGGCGGGCGCGATTCTGCCGGATGCCACCAACGTAGGTGCCTTCTGGCAGAACGTGAAGAGTGGCCGCTACAGCATTAGCGAGGTTAGCCCCGACCGATGGGATCCCGCGCTGTACTATGATGCTGATCGGAGCGCGCCGGATAAGACCTACTCGAAGATCGGGGGCTGGGTCCGGGAATCCACTTGGGATCCGATGAAGTGGCGCCTGCCGATTCCGCCGCGCGTCGCCGACGCCATGGACGAGACACAAAAATGGGCGATTGCATGCACACGGCAAGCCCTGGAAGACTATGGCTACCCCAAGCGGACGCTGGATAGCGCGCGCACGGCGGTAATCCTGGGCACCGCCCTGGCTGGGGAGCGGCATTATTTCACGGTGTTGCGCGCTTACTTCCCGGAGTATGCGCAGGCACTGACGGAGAGCGTCAGCTTCGCCGCCCTGCCTGAGGCAATGCGCCTCGAGATCACGCGCGAGTTGCACCAGCGCATGAACCAGCGCCTGCCTGAAATTACGGAAGATACCATGCCGGGCGAACTGGCCAACTGCGTGGCCGGCCGGATCGCCAACCTTTACAACTTCCGCGGCCCCAACTACGTGGTGGACGCGGCGTGCGCATCGGCGATGGCGGCTATCAGCGCGGCGGCGGCGGGACTGGAGGCGCACGATTTCGACGTGGCCGTCACGGGCGGCGTGGACCGTAACATGGGGGCTTCCACGTATACGAAGTTCAGCAAAATCGGCGCGCTCTCGGCTACCGGTACCCGCCCCTACGCGGCCGGCGCCGACGGCTTCGTCATGGGGGAAGGCGCAGTGATTTTTCTGCTCAAGCGGCTGGCGGATGCCGAGCGCGACGGAGACAAGATTTACGCGGTGCTGCGCGGCATTGCCGGGTCCAGCGACGGCAAGGGAAAGGGCATCACGGCGCCCAACCCGGCCGGCCAAAAACTGTGCATCGAGCGGGCCTGGCAGACTGCCGGCGTCTCGCCCGCGACGGCTGGGTTGTTTGAAGGGCACGGCACCTCCACCCAGGCTGGCGACACGGTCGAAGTGCAGAGCCTGACCGAGGTGCTGGGCGGATGCCATCTCGATTTCGGCTCCGTGGCGCTCGGCTCCGTCAAGTCGAATATCGGACATCTCAAAGGCGCGTCGGGGGCGGCCGGAATTCTGAAGGCCAGCCTGGCGCTTAGGGACAAAGTGCTGCCGCCCAGCTTGTGTGGTGAGACGCCCAATCCGGATATCGATTTTGCGCACTCGCCGCTTTACGTCAACACCCAACTGAAACCCTGGCCGGCGCCGGCGGATGGTCCGCGGCGGGCCGGAGTCAGCGCGTTCGGCTTTGGCGGCACGAACTTCCACGTCGTCCTCGAAGAATACATTCCTTTTCGATTGACCGGCAATGGCGACAGGCCTGTGGCGGATCAGGTGGCGCCGCCCGTCGCGGGCAAAATGGAACTGACGCCGCTGGGAATCGCGGACAAGACGCCCCTGCGCGGCGCGCTGGTGATCGGCGGGGCCTCCGGGAGCGTTCTGGCCGGGCGCCTGCGCGACGTGTTGATGGATGCCCAGGCGGGCTGGGCCCCGCCGGCGGCCCAACCGGCCGAAGCGGATCTGCGCGCGCCCGAACGATTGGCCATCGACTATGCCGATGCCGCCGACCTGGCGGACAAAGCGGCCAAGGCGCTCAAGGCGCTGGCGGCCGACCAACCGCCGGTATGGAAGGCTCTGCGCGCTCAGGGCATTTGCCGTGGCCGCGGGACTGCGCCGAAGGTGGCCTTCCTGTATACAGGGCAAGGCTCGCAGTACGTAAACATGCTCCAGCCGCTGCGCGCCGCCGAACCCATTGTGGCCCGCACTTTCGAGGAGGCGGACCGCATCATGACGCCCCTGCTCGGCAAGCCGCTCAGCGACTTCATCTTCGTGGATCAGGCCGACGCCGGCGCCGTCGCCAAAGCCGAGGAAGATCTGCGCCAGACCGCCATCACGCAGCCGGCGGTGCTTGCCACCGACATGGCGTTGACGCGGCTGTTAGCCGCGTACGGCATCCAGCCCGACATGACCATGGGACATAGTCTCGGCGAATACGGTGCCCTGGTGGCCGCCGGCGGTCTCCCGTTCGCAGAGGCCCTGGAAGCAGTCAGCGCCCGTGGCCGCGGCATGACCGTCCTGTCGGTGGGCGACCCCGGCCGGATGGCGGCGGTCTTCGCTCCGCTGGACGAAATCGAGCGCGTGCTGAAGACGATTGACGGGTACGTGGTGATCGCCAATTACAACAGCCGGAGCCAGGCGGTGATCGGCGGCGCCAGCCAGGCAGTGGAGCAGGCTGTGGAAGCCTTCCAGAATGCCGGCTTCAATGCGGTGCCGTTGTCGGTCAGCCACGCCTTTCATACTTCGATTGTGGCGGCGGCCAGCGAACCGCTGCGGCAAACCCTGGAGCGCATGCACCTGGAAGCGCCGCGCGTGCCAACGGTGAGCAACGTGGACGGCGAGTTTTATCCGTCCGGCCCCGGGATGGCGGCGCACATGGTGGACAATCTGGCGCGGCAGGTGGCGTCGCCCGTACAATTCGTCAAGGGACTGCGCACGCTATACGACGCCGGGGCACGTCTCTTCGTGGAGGTCGGGCCGAAGAAGGCCTTGCAGGGATTTGCCGAGGACGTGCTCGGCGACCGTGGCGATGTGGTGGCGCTTTTTACGAACCATCCGAAGGTCGGAGATATTCAATGCTTTAATCAGGCTTTGTGCGGACTCTATGCCGCGGGTTTGGGGCGCGGGATTGGTTCGGTGAGGGCAGAGCGGCCGCCGCTGTCCCAGGTAACCCACGAAACTGTCCGCGCCGCGAGCGGCACTCCCGGCATCGCCGGCACCGGCGGGGCGGGCGCGGGGGCGGGCGTTCCACACGCCGGCGACGATCGCTACGTGGCGCTGAAGCATTTGTTTGGCGAGTTTCTGGATCGCGGCCAAGAGGTTTATCAGAATGGGAACGGGCTCTCCGCCAGCCAGCCGGTGGCCATCACCGGCGCCGCCCTGGGTCTGCCCGGCAGCGGCCACACCTTCGACGACGGCAACGTCGGCCGCATCCTGAACGGCGAGCAATTCATCGATGTGATCCCCACCAGATTCCGGCGGGACATCCTCGACAAACACATCACGCGCCTGGTGAAGAACGACAACGGAGAGGCGACGTTCGAAACCATCGACAACGTGGCGGACGTGATCAAGCTGGCGGCGCGCGGCGGCGTTTTCGATCTGGAAAGTGAATTTGGTATTTCCGCCGATCGCACGGCCGCCCTGGACCGTACCACCCGTCTGGCTATCGCGGTGGGGCTGGACGCCCTGCGGGATGCCGGCATTCCGTTGGTGATGCGCTACAAGACCACCAGCAAAGGCACCCAACTGCCGGAGCGGTGGGGATTGCCAGACGCCCTGCGCGACGAGACCGGTGTGATTTTTGCCTCGGTGTTCCCGGGCTACGATTCCTTCGCCCGGGAGATGTCGGGCTACTATGCGGACCGGGCGAGCCGCGAGCAACTGGCTACCTTGGAAAGCCTGCGTGCCCAAATGGCGACAGGCGCTGGTCCGGGTGCTGCGGGCAATATGGCGCAGGATTTGGACCGGCGCATCGGCGACTTGCGGACCGCGATCGAAAAAGAGCCATATCTCTTCGATCGCCGCTTCCTGTTCCGCATCCTATCCATGGGCCATTCGCAGTTTGCGGAACTGATCGGCGCCCGCGGTCCCAATACGCAGATCAATGCCGCCTGCGCGAGCACGACGACAGCCGTGGCAGTAGCCGAGGATTGGATTCGCACAGGGCGATGCCGCCGCGTGGTCGTGATCTCGGCGGACGACGTCACTTCCGACAATCTGATCGGCTGGTTCGGCGCCGGGTTTTTGGCCACTGGAGCGGCAGCCACGGACGAGGTAGTGGAGGACGCCGCGGTTCCTTTCGACCGGCGGCGGCACGGCATGATTTTGGGAATGGGCGCCGCGGCGCTGGTGGTGGAGAGCGCGGACGCGGCGCGCGAACGGGGAATCCGGCCTATCTGCGAGGTGTTGAGCGCGGTTACGGCCAATAGCGCTTTCCACGGCACGCGCCTGGATGTAGAACACATCGGCCAGGTAATGGAGAGCCTGGTGGCCCAGGCCGAACAGCGCAGCGGCATCAAACGCGAACAGGTAGCGCCGCAGTTGTTCTTCATGTCCCACGAGACGTACACTCCCGCGCGCGGCGGCAGCGCGGCGGCTGAAATCCACGCGCTGCGCCGGGTTTTCGGCGAGGCCGCGGACCGGATTGTGATTGCGAACACGAAGGGCTTTACGGGCCACGCGATGGGGACCGGCATCGAAGATGTGGTGGCGGTGAAAGCGTTGGAGACGGGAATTGTTCCGCCCGTGGCCAACTGGAAGGAAGTGGATCCCGATTTGGGCGTGTTGAACTTATCCAAAGGCGCGCAGTATCCGGTGGAATATGCCCTGCGCCTGGGCGCCGGGTTCGGGTCGCAGGTCAGCATGCTGCTGTTGCGCCGGCTGGCCGCGCAGGACGGAGTGCGCCGCAGCCCCAACGGGTTGGGCTACGAGTATCGGATTGTCGACCAGAGCGCATGGAAGGCATGGTTGGGGCGGATGGCAGGCACTCCGACAGCCGATCTGGAAGTGGTTCAACGCACGTTGCGCGTGTGTGACCGTGGCGTGCGTGACCGAGGAGTTCCAGCGCCCGTGCGGCCGGCCGCGGAAGCTGTCCAATCGAAGGCGGCAGTGCCGGTGGCCGCAGCCAAAACAGCGCCGGTGGTTGTAATCAAAGCAGTCTTCGTGGCCGCATCCAAAGCAGCGCCCGTAGCCGCAGCTAAGGCAATCGCCGTGGCACCAGCCAAAATAGCGCCCGTCGCAGTAGTGATAGCAGCGCCCGTGGCCGCACCCATAGCGGCGCCCGTAGCCGCAGTTAAAGCGGCGCCGGCCCCAGCGGTGGTCCCCAACCAAACCGGCGATCCCGTGAAAGAACGCATCCTGGACCTGGCCGTGGAAAAGACCGGGTATCCGCGCGACATGCTGGACCTCGATCTGGACCTGGAAGCAGACCTGGGCGTAGACACAGTCAAACAGGCGGAGATGTTTGCGGCCATCCGCGCGACCTACGGCATTTCGCCTGACGACAAGATCAAGCTCCGCGATTTCCCCACGCTGGCCCATGTTATCGGGTTTGTGCACGATCGGTGTCCTGCCCCGGAAACGGCCGTAGCCGCAGCCAAAGCTGCGCCGGCAGCGGCGGTCATAGCGGCGCCCGTAGCCGCATCCATAGCGGCGCTGGCCGCAGCGGTGGTCTCCGACCAAGCCGGCGACCCGGTGAAAGAGAGCATCCTGGACCTGGCGGTGGAAAAGACCGGGTATCCGCGCGACATGCTGGACCTGGATCTGGACCTGGAAGCGGACCTGGGCGTGGACACGGTCAAACAGGCGGAGATGTTTGCGGCCATCCGCGCGACCTATGGCATTTCGCGTGACGACAAGATCAAACTCCGCGATTTCCCCACGCTGGCCCACGTCATCGGGTTCGTGCACGATCGGTGTCCGAAGCTTGCCCCG
>DATMNI010000255.1:0-9301 GCA_035570275.1 Candidatus Acidiferrales bacterium
CGACATCAGGCTGCGCATGAGCGGATTCCGGGCGTAAATCACCGAGACCTTGTCCGGGTTCGCGATCGCCCACGCGTACGACTCGCCCGCCTTCGCCCCGGTCCCCTCCATCACCACCTTCTTCGCGAATCCGTTGTCGACCATTAGCTTATAGACCTCGTCCCACTTCTTTTGCACGGCCCCCGACCCGGAGATTGGCGGCAGCACGAGGTAGTAACCCTTCGCCAGTAGCGCCAGAGCCACTGACGAATCGCGCTCCAGAAAGCTTGGATGGAACACCCACAGCTTGCCCGGCGCCGGCTTCTCCGGCACTACGATCGACATGGCATCCGCGTGGAAGTTACCCGTCCCCGGACTGGTATAGCGATCGTAGGAGGGAACGTATCCCGGTCCGCGCACCGTCGCGTAAGTATCCTCCTTCTTCAGGTAGATGTAGGAGCTTTCGAGGCTGTAGTAGTGTGTCTTGGTGTAGGTTGCATCGGCGAACGCCGGCCGGTTCGCGTCTACCGGTTGCATGTGCCGCTCGATCCAGTCCGCGATCGGCGTCGGGTCCTCAAGGCTGTGCGGGTGATGCGCCACGCCTTCCTTCATGATCACGGTGATGGAGCCGCCCATCTGGTGATATATCTTCTCCACCGCCATCGTGTTCCGCAGCACAAAATCTTCAGTGCCGACGACGTGCAGCAGGGGTATGTCATGTTGGGCCAACACCGGGATTTTGACATAATCGTAGTCGTAGACCGCCGGATTGTCCGCGTAGATACAGGCCACCTTGTCAGGGTTAGCCCCACCCCAGTTGAACTCATTGACTCCGCCCTTGCTCATCCCGACGAAGGCCGATTTCTTCGCCAGGCCGTGGGTTTCCGTCATGAACTTGTACCACAGGTCCCACGCCTTGCCCTGTTGGACTGGGTCGGGCGCCACAAAGGCGATGTGAAAACCGCGTCTCAGCAGCTCGACTTCGGTTTGCGGCTGGTGGTTCCAATAGCAGCCTTGCCATGACCACGGATTGCCGGGCGCCGCCTTCTTGGGGACGACTACGACGCAGCGGCGCTTGCCGTCCTTTATACTCACGTCGATTCCGAAGCTCGTCACCTCGCTCGCCGGGGCCGTCATAGGCGTGATCGCCCCAGTGGCGTCGTCCATGATGAAGTCATAGCGGTCGAACCCTTCGTGCCAGGTGGTTTTCTCGCCTCCGAAGGGGACGTACACGTCCGCTGCCGTGGCGTTGCTGGAAGTCCAAACAATGGCCGCTGCGAAGAACAACTTGAGACCGCTGGTTGGTGCCGGGGGGCGAAAATGGTTTCTTGAACGGTTCATGATCCCTACTCCTTTCCGGATTCTGGCGACCGAGCGGAGTCTCATGACCGAAACGCGAATCCCTGTTTCAGCAGCCAGGCCTTTGTGATCTTGACCGTTTCAAGCGGTGTCATAGGTGCGTTATTAGAAGGGTCGAGTTCAACCATGATGTTCGGGTTCTGTCCGGCGGCTTCGACCATATCGAGCACAGCCGTCAGATCCACTTTGCCCATGCCAAGCGGGCAATAGCCCGAGAAGTGTTCCCAGCCTTTGTAATCTTTGAGGTGCATGTGTTTGAGGATGGGCAGAAAGTCTTTGACCACTTTCGCGGCATCGGCTCCGCCTTTCTGCAATTGGCCCACGTCCGGCGCGAACTTCAGATGTTTCGTGTCCACCGCCTCCATTACCGCGTAGACTTCGTCGCGCGATTCGATCGCTGTTCCGGTGTGCTGGTGAAGACCGGTGCCAAGACCGAGATCCGTGACTGCCATGGCGTACTCGTTGAGGCCCGAAATAATCCCGGCGCGGCGCTCCTGGAAATTATAAGAGTCGCGCTTCACTCCATTTGGGGCTAGCACAATGAATGTGCCTTGGTATTTCTGCACCACTCTGGAAAGCCGGATGACGCGCTCGACCTCTTCCTTCCGTTTCGCGGGGTCGATCAGATTGACCGTGATGTAGCCTGAGCGAACAGGCACACCGTACTTCTCGATCAGCGCCTGTAACTCCTTCTTCTGGTCCAGCGTGTCGAGCAGCTCGGGAAATGTTTCAAAGCTCCAGAATCCCTCCGCCGACATATCCCTGAGGGCCGGCTCGATGGTGGCTTCGGCGCCCGGGCGAGGGAACGAGCCCCACGTGATGCAGGTATGGCCGATGTGGAGCTTTCGCGCGGGCGCCGTACCGGCGGGAATCGCCGAGGCGCACGCGCCCAGGGCCAGTGTTTTGGCGAAATTTCGCCGATCGATTGCAGACATATTATTCTCTTACCTCTTCGCGGAAAGCTTCGCGCTGGGTGTTGTGTCGGCAGGGAGGTCGCCGAGAATGAACTGAATAGCATTGAGGATTAACTGCGCCAGGTCGGGGGTAGCGAACAGAGTGGGCGTGTGCCCCATGGCGCAGTTGAATACGCGTCCCTTACCGTAACTCCTGATCCACACTGAGCCATAGTCGTTATCGGGGCGAACTTTCCAGTTGCTGAGATCCGATTTTGCGGCATCGATGCTGATCAGGACATGCAGTTTGTCGCGCGAGTAAGGACCGGTGGGCAGGAAATGGTAAAACTCGTCGGAGCGGGTGAAACCTTTGCCGTTGAATTGCCGGGTGAGCGGGCTGTCCGGGTCGTCGATCTTCAGGGTCGCGGACTCAACGCGGTGCGGGCCATCGGCGGCGCCCATCAGTTCGGTGAATTCGGGCAGGTCCATGGATGCGTAGGTGCTTCCGTGGATGCCGGCAACGCCGCCCCCTTCACGAACGAAGCGGAGCAACCCGCCGAGAACAGCAGGATCCGGGAACACTTCTCCCACGACGCTGTTCAGAAACACGCCGTCATACTGTTTTATAGCCGGATACCTGAGGTTATTCAGGTCGTTGCTGAAGACCGGTTCGTAAGCGCCGGTATTCTTTGCCATCAACTCAATCGCGAGATTCGCGTGTGCAATGGTGGCGTGATAATAACCGCCCGCCGGGCATAAGTCGATTACCAGCAACTTGCGCGGCTTCTTCGGCTTCACCACAGCCTGCCTGGGCAGCGACGCTTCGATCTTCGCGCGTTCGTCGGCCGGAACTTTATCGACGCTGGTAATCGGAGTCAGCTTCGACACCTGCTCGATGCGATGGCCCATGGCATGGCGCAAAGCCCCTTCGAACTGTTCGACACCCGCGCCGGTCGTAGTTTCGGTTGAAGTAACCAGCGCGATGAAGAGGGGCTTCATGCCGCCGTGCGGGCGGCCACAATTGCTGCACTGATCGGGATGTTCCTCTGGTGGAGGACCCTGCTTCACGAGGTCAACCAGGAACTGCGCAAGTCCGGATTCGTTGGGGCGAACATAAAGAGCGGCGAGGCTGTCCGCGGGCACGCCCCTGGCCCCGGTTGCGATGCCAGTTGCGATGCCGGTTGCGATACCCAGGCGCGGGCTTGCCCCGTGGAGGGCGCCGGCGAGGCGGGTCGGATCTTTGGTTTCGATGGCGACGTTGATCCCGGCCGCATTGGCCATCTTGTCCACTGCCGCCACGGCGTCTGGAGCGACCGGAGCGATTACCATGTCCGCGCCAAGAGCCTTTGCAAACTCCAGCACCTTGCCATCGCCCGGCTGAAGCGTGTCCACATGATAGGCAGCAAGATGAAGATTCAGTGACTTCAGTTTTGTCCGGATCGCGTCCTGGTCCCCCGCCGAGAGGTTCCAATCGAAGCTCTTGGCGATGTCCGCGCTGACTCTCTGCGAGCTGAACGCCTCAATCGCGCCAAGCCCCGCTGCGTCGGTCTTTGTCGCCGCGTCAAAAAAAGTTGCGCCTTTGAAACTGGTGGATTGAGCCCCGACGCGCCATCCAAGGAGCCCGGTCACGGCCAGAGCGACCTTGTGGGAAGACGGCGGGCGGACGGATTCCGTTTGTGTCGTCTGCGCCGGCAGCAGTCTTGGGAACGCCAGAAACACCAGCGGAAATGCCGCGTATTTGGTTCGGTTCAAATAACCTCCAGATCCAACGAAATAACAAGTCGCCTGCTCTCAAGAGCGCAAAGACTGCCGGTAGCAGCGCCGAACGAAACAGTAACACAGCGGACGTGGCCGCGCCTGGCGTGTTCGTGTTCCTTATCACGTAACACCGCTTCCTAAACGGTCGCGGCTCCGATGCGAAGTCTCGTAGTCACCGAGGCCATCACAGCCGCGACTTGTCGCTCGACCGTGAGGGAGTGGTCGCTTCTCCGCCGCACGCCACTTTCGCGACTCCCTTTCAGATACTGGGTCCTATCCGGCCGGCCGCTTTCACGATTCCGAATACGACAAGGCCTCCCACGATCGCAATACTGATTACATGGGCCTTGCTGAGATGGAAACCGCTGCTTGCGCCGGGGCAACTGCCGGCGGTCCGCTGGACGCCGGACACCTCGAGAACCTGAGTCGCTCCACCAGCGGGGCTGGCGTTCGCATCTGCCGTGCCGGTTACCTGGATATGCTGTCCGGCCCGTAAGTTTCCCCCGCGGAGCTGGACCTTGGTCTTTGAATTCTCATCCACCAGTGTGTATATGCCGGCATCTTTTTGGACACAGCCAGCCAAGGGCGCCGAGGGCGTCCCTGAACTCGTCTGCGCGGTGGCCTGGATTGTAAGCAGGAGAGCGGCGGCTGCCGCCGCGGTACCGGGAATCTTGAACATTTTCTTGTTATTCCTTTCTAGCTTTTCTATTCAGGAAGCGCGCTGTCCCATACCCGCCGTCAGAAGGTAAAGCGCAGCGCCAGTTGCATGCGCCGCTCCGGCCGCGTTGCGGTCACCTGGCCGAACGCCGCCGTTGTCTGCAGCCCTGCCGGCGTAAAGCGTGCCGTGGAATTCACCGCCGATGCCTCGGCGTGATTCGGCACGTTAAAGACCTCCCAGCGGAATTGAAGAAACCGGGCTTCACGTATCGGGAAGTTCTTGAACAGTGAAGCATCCCAGTTGTTGAAGCCGGGAGTGCGGAAGTAGTTGCCGTTGAAACGGCTGCCATAGCTGCCGCGTCCGGCAGGCCGCGCCACGCAGGAGGTATTGAAAAACTGCGCGAAATTCCTGGATCCATATCCAAGCTGCGGATCGCAGGTCAGGACAGGCTGCGCCGTGATGTCGCCGCCACCGGTGAAATCGAACGCATCGCTCGTCGTCAGCGAAATGCTCTGCGGGAATCCGCTTCCCCACGTCGTGATACCCGAAACCTGCCAGTTATCGAGCGAGAGGCGGGCCATTCTGGAATTCGTACCCACCAGCTTCGTCACTGAGGGAAGGTTGTAGACGTAGCTGAAATTCACCACATAGGTCTGGTCGATGGAACTGAGTCCCCAGAAGTTATGCACCGGAATCAACTGGCTCCAGCCGTTGTAGTTGAAATTCTTCGCCCAGGTGAAGTTAGCGTCGATTTCAAGACCCGAAGCGAAGCGGTGCTGCGCTTTGGTCTGCAGCGAATCGTAGCGGGTGATGGCGGCCGGGTGCGTCTGGGCGAGATCGAGGTAGCCCTGGATCGGCCGGAGAAGAGGGTCGGGTAAGGCCACGCTGGGGTTCGCCGGATCCGCATTTTGCGGGAGGAAGCGGGCGCCGAATGGCAACAGGTTGTAGTTGTAGCTTTGCGACACGTAACGCTGTTGGTTGCCTACATACGACACGGTAGCCACGGTGGAGTGACCGATATCGCGCTGTATAGAGAACAGAAGTTGCGTGACAACCGGAATTTTGTTGTTCTTGACGGGGCCGCCGGTCACACCGATCGGGCTGGTGAGCGGAGTCTGCGTAAAGAGCGACGGGTCGAGCGTGCCGCTCAGAACGGTTCGCGTGTAAACGAAGGCCGGACCCCGGTCAAAGGCTGTGTTGCCCTGGCTAGCTTCGTGAAATTCGCCGTAGGAAACGCGGATTGCCGTCTTTCCGTTGCCGAACGGATCCCAGGCAATACCGATGCGGGGATCCCACTGCGCGCCTGTGTAATCGCGGAAGCCGAAACCACTGACGTAACTCGGATCGTTCTGGATCACGATGCCATTGAGTTTGCAGGGATTCGTGTCTGACAGATTGAGGCACGAATTGCCTGTACCCGGCACGATATTGCCGATGTACGACTGGGGCACGATGGCGCCCGTAACAGGGTTCACACCCTGGCGGCCCGAACTGGTGGAGATGGGAGCGTAAAGCACTGGAGGATTTCCGCCCCATGTGGGATCAAAGCGCGACGCCGCGAAGATGGAGGCGACGCCATCCGACTGCAAACCCCACGGAGCATGATATACTCGCAGACCGATATCGAGCGTCAGGTTGCGCTTAATCTTCCAGGTGTCCTGCGCGTAAACAGCCTGGATATTACGGCGCGTATTATCGGGACCGCGGCCAAGATCTTCGGTATAGGCGTTGAAGTGGCCTACGTAGGCGTTGGCGAACGCATAGCCCGTGTTAGTCGGATCGAGTGAATTCTGGCCGAAATCGATACTTCCGGAGAAGTTACTCGTGGCCGCCTGACCGACACGGCTGTGTTCGTAAAATACGCCGAACTTGAACGTGTGCGACCGGTATGCGTATGTCACATCGTCCTTGAACGTCAGGTTCGAATCGTAACCGGAGAGGGGCTCGCGGCCGTCAAAGCTGATCGCCGCGGCGCTGAAACTGGTTGGAATCCCGCCATAGGACGCTTTGGGAATGAAATTCAGCGGATTCCACGTGTTGTTGAACTGCCCCAGGCTATTGAGCGCGCCCTGGTTCTGCCGCTTCATGGGGTTGTACTGTCCGCAACCGATTTGAACGCAATCGGGACCGATTGCCGGCGATGCTTCGACATCGTGCAGCCCACCGGCATAGAGTTCGTTCACGATGTGGGGCGTAACAACCCTGGTCCAGTCGACGGTGCCCTGATAGGCGGAAAACGAGTATTGCATCAGGGCCAGGCCCGGGTAAGTTATGCCGGCTGCCACGTGAAAACCGGTTGAATTGGCATCCCAGGTCTTGAATGTTGTGCTTATCGTGTCCTTCTCGGTCGCGTGGTAATCGAGCCTGCTGGTTGACGATTGACGGGGTTGATTGATGAACCTTTCCTGGAAGAGATAGTTGAAGCCCGCGCCGGCGAAATTCGGCAGCGGCAGAATGTTCATTTCCGCGAGAGAATAAGGATCCGCGCGGCTCTGCGGAATCTTGTTGCCGGGGAAGGGCTGCCCCGTGAGAGGATCCTTGACCACGATCAGCGAGGTGCCGTTGAACGACTGTGAGAAATCCCCCTGCCGTTCGAGCGCGGTCGGCATCGTATACCGGTCGATGGCCTGGGGCGTCTTGAGACGCTGATCTTCAAACAGGAAGAAGAAAAACAGCTTATCCTCCATGTTGACCTTGGGGATCTTTACCTTGCCGCCGACGTCGCCGCCGAACGTTTGGAAGCGGTAGATGGGCTTGCCCAGACCGGTCAGGTTGTTGAAGTAATTGTTGGCGTTGAACTGTTCGTGGCGCTTGTAGAACCAGCCGCTGCCATGGTACTGCTGGCCGCCGCTCTTGGTGATAATGTTGATCATGGCGCCCCCGGCGCGGCCGAACTCAGCGTTGTAGTTTCCCATCAGGACTTTGACTTCGGAGATGGAGTCCAGGTTGACCGTCCCCGAGTACAGACCGCCCGATTGGCTGTCTCCGCCGTTCACGCCGTCGGACATGATGACGTTGGTGGCCGTACTGAGTCCCTGGAATGAGGGAACCGAACTACCGTAGGAGCCTCCGAGAAAATCGGGGTCGATACCCTTCTGCACACCCGGCAGGATCCCGAGGAACGACATGGGGTCGCGGGCGCGAACTGAAATCTGCTGGAGTTCCTTGAGATCGACCAGTTCGGACTTGTCCGAGCTCTCCGTTTCGACCTGCGCCGTCTGCGCGGTCACGTTGATCGATTCGTTGACACCACCCACCTGTAATTGCAGTGTGCCGACGGACAGGCGCGTGGAAGACACGACCACATTGCCTCGCCGCTCCAGGGTCCGGAACCCGGTAGTCTGCACCTTTACAGTGTAAGTACCCGGATTCACACTGGCAAAAACGAAATCGCCTGATTGGTTCGTGATTTCCGAGCGTTGATCTCCGGATGCCTCGTTAATGAGTGTAATGGAACTGCCGGGAATTACCCGGTTGGTTGAATCGGCTACCGTTCCCACCACCGAACTGGAGCCTGTCTGCGCTATGGCGGAAACAGCCACCGCCAGCGAGACGAAGATCGTCGGACAAAGACGTTTAAACATGGTATTCCCCCACCTCCGGGCGTTATTACAGAACCCAGGCTCGCCTCTCAAACGGCCCCCAATTGGCTCTTTTTCCCCTCGGCCCACTGCGTTCTTCGGTGATACACTTTAGCGATACATTCGGGGAAAATATATCACCGTGTCCTGATATTGTCAAATCATTTATTTTATGATCATTTATGATCGGCAATGGCAGTGGCCAGCCAAGACGATCAGGGGGTTCGCGCTGCCGCAGTAGGTTCCCACCGCCGTGGGTTGTTTCGATGCGTCCGCCGCGAAGTAGGCCGATTCGGTGGCGGCATAGCGGACGCTGGACTCACAGGCTTGCCGGAGGCGGGCTGGGCGAAGGGTGACGTGCGGAACGAAGCCAATTTCTCACCGCGGAGCCGGCCGAGACGCGGAGGAAGACGGAGAGAAGACCTTTAAGGGTAGGTTGGGATTTGTTCTGAGCGCGAGGGTTTGAAAGTCAAAACCTGAGAGCGCTGAGGGAGCGGAGACACTGATGGGCTGGTGCAGCGAAGAGACACGTGTGGATTGAGAGTTGGTAGAAAGTTCGTTGCGGGCGGCCGGGCTTTTGGGGTTGCCCCCACGGACTTATCGCCGTGCGTGTCGGCCGCCCAATGGATTGGAGAGCACCTTCGATGATCTAGGCCCGCTGAATGGCGGGCATATCCCTGCCGTCCCCAGAGGGGGATCCGGCGCTCTTCCTCTGGTACCAGATGTCGCGACAATAACCGGTATCCGCTCACCACCCGATTTTACGGGTTCGAACCCGATGTCTCTCCGCCTGCCCCGTAGCGCTGCGCTCAGACAGCCGTAAGGGCGTTGACGGCCTTACGGAGAGTTCAGTTCCACCGTACGTGCAACGCTTCGTGGCCACGCGAAAACCGTCGAAGGAATCTGGCCCAGAGGGCACCCGGGCGAGACCTCCTGATTGGAAAGTAGCACAGCGGTCAAGGGGTTTCGGGGGCGAATGTCTGTAACCGATTGAATTCAGGGTAAAGATAAAATCGATTTTGCTGTCACCGCCGTTTCGCGGCGTTCACGCGCGCTCTTGGACGGAATGTGCC
>DATMNI010000256.1:0-3987 GCA_035570275.1 Candidatus Acidiferrales bacterium
GCGAGCCGGATCCCACAAGTGAGTTAATTCGACTGCGGACTCAGACCGGCGCGCACGTCCCACGACACCCGCGCCGCCCCGTTGAACAACTTACTGTGCCAGAGAGAAAACCACGTCAATTTCGGTGTCCACTTCGACCGGATCGCCGTTCAGCAGGGTTGGCTGATAGCGCCACTGCCGGACAGCATCCAGTGCGGACTGCACAAGGAGCGGATGTCCCGAAACTACCTGCAACTGCTCGACCGCGCCGTTCTTGCCGATGATGGCGTGCAGCCGTACAGTGCCGCTGATGCGGGTCTGGCGCGCAAGAGGCGGATAGAGAGGCGTAACTTTGTTGACGAGACGCGCTGCCTGCACGTTGCCGCCAACCGTCACGCGCTTTGGCGTAACTTTTGGAGGAGGAGGCGCGCTTCCGGAACCACCAATCACGCCGCCCAAGACGCCGCCGGAGGAGCCACCGGCAACACCGCCGGGAACCCCGCCAGGCATTCCGCCCATGTCGGGCGGCTCGGCTTCTTCCTTAATAACTTTGAGGTCCTTCGGGATTGCCTTCGGGGTCACCAGCTTGCCGGCGTCCATCAAGTGTGCCACAGGCTTGTGGATTACCTGC
This sequence comes from Candidatus Acidiferrales bacterium, assembly GCA_035570275.1. Classification (GTDB taxonomy): domain Bacteria; phylum Acidobacteriota; class Terriglobia; order Bryobacterales; family Bryobacteraceae; genus DATMNI01. Next base: position 611 of record DATMNI010000256.1, read on the forward strand.
ACGGCGGGCGGCGGTGGCGGCGGAGGCGGTGGGGGAGGCGGTGCAAGCAGAATCGAAGACATGAGCGTCTTCGGCAGCGCTTCCGTATAAATCAGAGGAATCAGGATCAGAATGGCGAGGAACAGGACCTGAACAGCCATGGAAATAAAAACGGTCCAGGGCTTGTTCGTTTTCTTGTTCGTCGAAGTTGATACGACCATTTCTTCAAACATGGGTGAAGACTACCTCCTCCCAGAAGTCGCAAGGCGCGGTTGCCCGCCCTCGTTGCCCCGGGGTCTGCTGCCGGCTGCGGTTCCGGTGCTTGCCACTCCGCCCTGCCCCCGCCAATTATTCCAAGCGACGACGAGCGGCGCGGCGATACCAAAACTGGAGTACGTTCCTACCACGATTCCCACCACCAGGGCAAAGGCGAAGGCCCGAAGCACCTGGCCGCCCATCAGGAACAGGACGAGCACGGTGAGAAAAGTTAATCCGCTGGTCAGAATCGTTCGAGACAATGTCTGGTTGATCGACTTGTTGACAATGTCCGCGAATGGCTCCTTGCGCAGCAAGCGGCTGTTTTCCCGGATGCGGTCAAAGATGACGATAGTATCGTTCATCGAATAACCAACCAGGGTAAGCAAAGCTGCAATGACCGTCAGCGAAATTTCAAATCCAAAAATCTTGAACAGACCCAGGGTAATCAGGACGTCATGGAATACCGCCAAGACCGCGGCGGCTCCATAGACCCACTCGAACCGGAAGGCAATATATACCAGCATGCCTGCCAAAGCATAGAGGGTAACTCGGATGGCCTGATTGCGCAGTTCGCCACCCACCTTGGCGCTGACGATTTCGGCGTTACGAATGGCAAAAGGAGCCGGGGAGAAGCCGTCTTTGAGCGCGGAAATTACGGCCGGCGTAACGCCGTTCACTCTGGAGAGGTCGTCGAGACTTGTGAGTACGCCATTCATGTCTTTATCGCGATAGGCAAGAATGGTTCGTGCCAGTTGCTGATATTTGTCCCCTGCACCCAAGGAAAGCGCGAGTGGATCTTTCTCCGACAAGAATTTCGCAAGCGAAGTTGGAGTAGCGGCATTGAAGTTCTGTTTGCCCGATTCTGAAACGCCGAAAGTGGCATTGAGGGCGCTGAGCACCTTGGCCTTGGCTTCGTCGAGGGCCTGATCGCCTTCGCCAACCTGGGCCACGAAGATCAAAACTTCGTTGGAGTTTGGATTGGCAATGTCACTGATACTTTGAATTTCGCTGTTGCCCAAGCCCTGGGCCCGCAAACCGTTCCGGAGCTGTTCGACATCTGGCGTTTTGGCAAATCGTACGTCCACGTCGGTGCCACCCCGGAAATCAATGCCGTACTTCATGCCACCATGGAAGAAAATGGCTGCCCAGCCGATAACCAGCAAAGCACCGCTCAAGGCGAAGAAGTACTTAGCCTTATCCATCCAATGGAGATTGGGCTGTTTAAAGAGCTCGATCATGCCTTTTGCGCTTCCCTTCTTTAGACTCCACTATCTTCCTGTTTGTTCCCACTCCCCACAAGAGGGGGTAGTACCGGAACCTTAGGGCCGTACGTAACCTAGATACTTAGCTCTGCCTGCCGGTCCATCTTCGCAAGGTGATATTGGAAAATCGTTTTGGATATGTAAATCGCGGTGAAAACGTTGGCGATCAAGCCGACGGTCAGGGTGATGGCAAAACCCTTGATGGGGCCCGTTCCGAAGATGAACAAGAAGAAGGCCGACACCACCGTGGTTACGTGCGTGTCGATGATGGTCAGAAACGCCTTTGAGAAGCCCGCGTCAACCGCCGCGGCCGCCGACTTGCCATTGCGGAGTTCTTCGCGGATGCGCTCGAAGACCAGAACGTTGGAGTCCACGCCCATACCGATGGTCAGAATCACCCCCGCAATGCCCGGCAGGGTCAGCACGGCGCCAAACATGGCCAGGGCCGCGAGCAGAATGACCAGGTTAATGATCAATGCCAGCACGGCGTTGCCACCTGACAAACGGTAGTAAATCATCATGAAGACCATCACTACCAATAAGCTAAGGATGGAGGCCTGGACGCCATGTCGGATGGAATCGGCACCGAGCGATGGGCCAACGGTGCGCTCTTCCAGATACTTGATCGAGGCGGGGAGCGCGCCGGCGCGGAGCACCAGCGCTAGATCGTGCGCCTGCTCCTGGCTGAAGTTGCCGTCAATCCGGCCCTGGTCTTCAATGCGGCTTTGAATCGTGGGCGCGGAGTAGACCTGGTGCTCGAGGACGATGGCCATCTGACGGCCGCGATTTTGCTCGGTGAAGGGACCGAAGCGTTTCGCGGCTTCGTTTGAAAGCACAAAGTTGATTTGCCACTGCCCCGGCATTTCGGTGTTGCGGTTTTCCGTGGCGCTGCGCAGGTCGCGCCCAGTGACGGCCGGCGGACGCTGCACCAGAAACCAGTTCTCGCTGGTATCGTTGGGATTCTGGCGAATATGCGATTCCGGCCGCTCCTTCAGCAGTTCGGTGTTTGGCGGCAATATTCCACCGTATTTGGCCAAACCGGCGGATTGAGAAGGGTACGGCGTGGGATCCACCAGCAACATCAATTCCAGTTGTCCACCCGCTTGAATGACCGCCTTGGCGCGCTCCGGATCGCCTTCCCCCGGGAGCTGAACGAGAATCTCGTTGTCCTTACGGCCGTGGAGCTGAATCGTGGGTTCCGTCAGGCCCAAGGCGTTGATGCGGCGCTCAATTGTCTCGAGCGACTGGTTCATCGTCGTTTCTTGAGTCGCGGCAATGGCGCCGGGGCGTAACGTAAGTAGATATCCGTTGGTTTCGCCGGGGGCGGAACTCAAATCCCAGGTGGTTTCGTACTGCGGTTGGTGGATCACGTCGCGGAACTGCGAAGCCTGGTCCGAAGGAACATTGCGCACTACGATGTGCGTGTTGTCCACGCGACGCACTTCTTCGTAACGGATATTCTTGGAACGCAACTCCGTGGTAAGGCGATCGACTGTTTGGTCGGTTTCCTGCGCGATTGCTTCCTGCACCTGAACCTGGAGGATCAGGTGCGTGCCGCCCTGGAGGTCCAGACCGAGCTTGATCTGGTGCTCGAAGTTGGTCTTGAGCGCCGTGAGCGAGGTGGGGAAGTCCGGATAGCCGATCACGGAATAGATGCACAGCAGAATGACTGCGGAGATGAACAGAGCTTTCCACTTCAGATTAGGGTTCATGGTTAAGAGATCAAGCGCGAAAGCAAGCGGCCCATGGAGTTATTTCGCATCGTCGGATGCCTCCACTTGAGCAATCGCTGCCCGCGCGATGCGGATTTTTACATTATCGGCGATCTTGAGAATCACGGTGTCGCCGTCCATGCCGTTGATGGTGCCGTAGATGCCC
>DATMNI010000257.1:0-2990 GCA_035570275.1 Candidatus Acidiferrales bacterium
CGGATTGTTAATCCGCCTGCCGGCATCCACACCACGCCCTGAGGTGCTCGTGGGGGCTGGCGTCAGGCGGATTGCCAATCCGCCGCAGGTTAACAACCTGCCCCACAAAAGACTCAGTCTTCCTCATCTTGCATTTCAGCCAACGGCCCGGCCGGCTCAGAGATCACATACTTTTCCATCGCCCAGTTGCCCAGGTCGATGGTCCGGCAACGCTCGCTGCAAAACGGGAATTCCGGGGCGCCCGGCGCCACCTCAACTTTCTTGCAAATCGGACACTTCATAAAACTGCGGCACGGGGCTCGATGTTAATAAACCCTGAGCTGAGAAACGCCGACGAAGGCAGCTTCGGCGCAGCCTCGGTGGGGCTGAGCAGCGTCCCCACCACGTCGTAATCATGCGCCTCTGTGATCCGCAGACGGCGGATCTCGCCGGGGCTCGGTTCAGCGCCTTCGAAATCGTTGATCAGCGTCACCCCGTCGATCTCCGGCGCCTGCGTCTGCATGCGGGCCTTCCACAGCAGATCGGTATCATCCGAAAGGCCCTCCACCAGCACCGGCACTTCGGACCCCACCAAACTTCGGTTGCGGGCGCGGGCGATTTTGCGCTGCACCGCCATCAGGCGGCGTTTCCGGTTCTGGATGGTGCGGCCGTCCACCTTGCCGTCCAGCGCGTAACTGGCGCTGGTGTCTTCGTCGGAATAGGCGAAGACGCCCATGTTATCGAACCTGGAGGCTTCCACAAACTGGCAAAGCTCGTCGAAATCCTGCGCCGTCTCGCCCGGAAATCCCACGATGAAGCTGGTCCGGATGGCCACGCCTGGAATGGTGCGGCGGATACGCTCGATCAGCTTCAGGAAGATCTCGCCCGAAGCGCCGCGTTTCATGCGCTTCAGAACTCTGGCGCTGGCATGCTGCAGCGGCATGTCGATATACTTGGCCAGCGCCCGGTGCTCCGCCATGGTATCCAGCAGGTTCTGCGTGATCTTATTTGGGTACGCGTACAGGAAGCGAATCCATTTTTCATTGGCAGTTTCGATCTGTGCCAGCCGCGCCAGCAACTGGGCCAGGCCCTCATGCAGCCCGAAGTCTTCGCCGTAGCAGGTAGTGTCCTGCCCAATCAGGTTGACCTCGCGCACACCCTGTTGAAACAGCCGCGTGGCTTCGGAAATCACCGATTCGAAGCGCCGGCTGCGGAATTTGCCGCGGTACTGCGGGATCACGCAGAACGTGCACGGATGGTCGCAGCCCTCGGCGATCTTCATGTACGCGAAGTGGCGCGGCGTGGCCAGCACGCGCGGCGTGAGGTCGTGATAAAGGTACGGCTCCAGCGGATTAGATAGCGCCGGGAGCCCTTCGCAAACCGCTACGATGCTGTCAAGCTCGTTGGTGCCGATCACGGCATCGACCTCTGGCAGATCCTTCCGAATATCGCCGCGATACCGCTCCACCAGGCAGCCGGCCACGATCAGCCTCCGGGCACGGCCCACCTTCTTGTACTCCGCCATTTCCAGGATGGTGTCCACCGATTCCTTTTTGGCCGGATCGATGAAGCTGCACGTGTTGACCACCAGCACATCGGCCTGATCGGGGTGTGGCGTGAGCTCGTGGCCCCTGGCGGCCAGTTGACCCATCATCACTTCGCTATCGACCAGGTTCTTGGGACAGCCGAGACTTACAAAACCGACTTTCACTTTGTGTGTACCAGAAAACGGTGTGTACCAGACATGCGTGAGCGCTCCTTACAGGATAGCATTCCCGTGGGCAGCCGCCAGCTTTCGGATTAGGCCCGCAAATTGCTGCAATTGCCCCAGGAGCACGGAAGTGGACAACGAGAATGGAGGCTCCGCCGTGGAAATGAGTCCGCACATTCTGGAACCGGGTGGTACGGAGATTCACACCGCGGCCGGAGGTGCGCACCGCTACCGAAAGCCTTTCCATTCGCTTCGCTGGTTCGATATCAAACAACTGTTCGCCGAGAGTTGCCAGGAATGGAGCCGGCACAATGCTCCCCGTCTGGGCGCTTCTCTGGCGTTCTATTCTCTTCTGTCCCTGGCGCCCCTTCTGCTGATTGTTGTTGCCATTGGTGGGCTGGCATTCGGGGCAAAGGCCGCCGAGAGCCACCTGGTCTCGCAGATCGGGGCGTTAACCGGGCCTCAAGGCGCCATGGCGATTCAGGCTCTGCTGCAAGGCACACGGAACACGGCCCATGGCGTGATTGCTACCGTATTCGGCCTCGTCACGCTGTTCTTTGGCGCCTCTGGAGTATTGATCGAGCTGCAGGACGCCCTGAACACGATTTGGGACGTACCCCGGGTCCAAACCGCCGGGCTGCGAAGTATTGTCCACATGCTAAGAGTACGGCTCCTCTCATTCGCACTGGTCCTGGCGATCGGCTTTTTGTTGATTGTATCGCTGGCGGTGAATGCAGGGATTGTGGCGCTTGGGACGTTCTTCAACGGCATGCTGCCGGTTTCGGAAGCGACTCTCAACATGGTCAACGCAGGCTTATCCTTCCTGACGATCACAGCCTTGTTTGGCGCCATTTACAAAGTCGTCCCGGATGTGCGTCTGGCGTGGCGCGATGTGGCGGTGGGGGCTGTGGTCACTTCCTTCCTGTTTACCCTGGGCAAATTTCTCCTCGGGCTCTACTTGGGAAAAGCCAGCTTCGCATCAACCTACGGAGCCGCCGCCTCCATGGTCATTCTGATCGTTTGGGTTTACTATTCGGGGCAGATTTTCTTTCTCGGAGCGGAACTTACCAAGAGCTTCACCGACCGTTATGGGTCGCATCTCAGTCCGGTCCGCGATCTAAGCCTGACTGGCGGCGCCGGGTCGACCCTTGTAAACTCCCCCTAGCGGGAGTTTACTGCTAGCAAAGAAAGCAGGGGCTTAACGGTTAGATTTTGCAACGGCTTGGAGGCGAGGCTCTGTCTTACCCACGTTGGGTAATATGGAGCTGATCTAAACCCAGGATTTGGGCGAGCGATTGTT
>DATMNI010000258.1:0-2221 GCA_035570275.1 Candidatus Acidiferrales bacterium
AGATCCGCGGACCTCGCGGTTGGCCCCATTTCCAACGAAATACCTGCCCCGCGAATCTGCCCGCCGCCTCTATCGGCCCGGTTCACCAACTTTTGCGCCCTTCGGGCCAGCGGACAAGCTTGGTATGCGAAGTTCCTGCCCGTTTCCCGCGGGAATTGACATCTAAAATCCCTGCCTGTAGACTTTCCGTCGTGGTTCATGGTGTTGGTGCCGCGGCGGCCGCCTGGCTGGTGTTAGTCCCTCTCGCGGCTCAAACCTCGTCTTACCGGGCGCCGCGCTCGCCCGGCGGTAAACCCGACCTGAACGGTATTTGGCAGGCGCTCAACACCGCAAATTGGGACATACGGGGCCATCGGGCGGCCCCGGGATTACTCTTCCAGCTGGGCGCAGCCGGTGCGATTCCTCCTGGGCTGGGCGTAGTGGAAGGCGACGAGATACCCTACCTGCCGGATGCAGCCGCAAGGCAGAAGGAGAACTTCGCCAACCGGCTAACGCTCGATCCGGAGATCAAGTGCTATCTGCCGGGTGTGCCGCGCGCCACCTACATGCCCTATCCGTTTCAGATCGTCCAGTCCGAGAAGTCCATCCTGATTTCCTACGAATACGCGAGCGCCGTGCGTGTTATTAATATGGATAGTCCCAGCAAGGCGCCGATCGATAGCTGGATGGGATGGTCGAACGGACGCTGGGAAGGGGAGACGCTGGTGGTCGACGTCACGGGTTTAAATGACCAGACGTGGTTTGACCGGAGCGGGAATTTCCATAGCGATGCTCTGCACGTGGTGGAGCGGTACACGCCTCGTAGTCCGGATACCCTCCAATATGAGGCCGCCATTGAAGATCCGAAGGTGTTTTCAAGCCGCTGGAAGATGAGTATGATCCTCTATCGGCATGCGGAACCGAATGCCCAGCTTCTGGAGTTTAAATGCGTGGAGTTCGTGGAAGAATTGTTATACGGGCCTCTGCGCAAGAGGCCGGGCAAGTGACTGAGCGAAGGGAGGATGAAGTGAGCTGGCGAAGTTTCACGCCGCCATTGTTTCCGGTACTCCTGGCCGCGGCCTTGGTTCTGGCCTCCGCGCCGGCGTCTGGTCAGGGACCTTCGACCGCCACGAATCCGACCGCTACGAAGCCGGCCGCCGCGCCAATGTCCGGGGCTCCTCCGCGCACTCCGGATGGCCACCCGGACCTGCAGGGCATTTGGACCAGCGCCACGGTGGCGCCATTGGAACGGCCCGCAAGCGTGAAGGGAAAGGAATTCTACACGGAAGAAGAAGCCGCCGAAAATGCCCGCAGGGTGCTTGGCATATCGAGCTGGGAGCGCCTCGGATCGCAATCGGCCGTGCATTACAACATGTCCCAGTATGGACTCGACCTGAGCCAGGTGAAGGTCGCGTTGACCAGGCGAACTTCTCTGATAGTGGGGCCGGATGGCCGGGTTCCGCCGTTCACGCCGGAGGCACAGAAGAGGCTTGCCGACCGGGCCGCGAGCAATCGAGGGCACCAATTCGACGGTCCCGAGAACCGGCCGTTGCAGGAGCGATGTATCGTTTTCGCGAGCGAGGGGCCACCCATGCTCCCCTCGGCCTATAACAGCAACCTGCAGATTGTGCAGAGTCGCGGATACGTGGCCATCGTGCAGGAGATGATCCATAGCACGCGCCTCATCCCGACAGACGGCCGTCCGCACCTGCCGCAAGGTATCCGCCAGTGGTTGGGGGATTCGCGCGGCCACTGGGCAGGCGATACCCTGGTGGTCGACACCACCAATTTCACCGGCGAGACGGCATTCCGGGGATCCACCGCGGGTCTGCACCTGGTTGAGCGCTTCACGCGCGTCGACAACGACACCATTCTCTACGAATTCACGGCCGACGATCCGGCGACGTGGACCCGCCCCTGGACGGCGCAGCTAGCGCTGGCGAAGATTGAGGGTCCGTTATTCGAGTTTGCGTGCCATGAGGGGAACCTGGGCCTGGCGGATACGCTTAGGGTCTGTAATGAAATAACTGTAGCATTATGAGCGGGGCATGATGGTGTAGTTCCAGTCGCCGTGGAAGGTGTCGGGGTGCAGTTGGATAGTGATGAACTCTTCCTTGCCCACCTTAATTCCTTTCGGGTACTTGCCTGTGTCCAACTGGCTTTGAACGCGTAGTCCGGTTCTGGTGGTGGTGGCGGCAATCAGGTTGACGATGACCTCGTGGCTCACCAGTGGCTTGCCCCG
>DATMNI010000259.1:0-2586 GCA_035570275.1 Candidatus Acidiferrales bacterium
CATTCGGGCGCAGCAGTTCGCACCAGCTTTGGTCGTCGGCCATGGTGGTCACACCGGGCGTTCGCGGCCTGTTCGGGCTCGAAGCGGACGCATTGCATCACACGCTGCGGGTGCATCCGCAGCTTCCGGCGGCGTGGGAAAACACCGCCTTAAGTAACGTCGCCGTTGGCGGAGCCAGGTTCGACATGCGCTTCCGCAAAGACCACGGCAAGCTGTTGATCGATGCTTCGTCCAGTGAGCCGCAGCCGCTCTGCCTGACCACCTCGCGGGAAACCAGCGGCACCCCGTGCGCCGCCACAACGGCGCGCACGCACCACCTGGAGTTTAGCCTGCCCGCGTTCGAAGTGGAACTGCCGCACGGGCTGCCGGCGCCGGGCTCTCGAACGGCGTTCGCGAAGATCCTGGCGCAGTCGGAGAATGGCTTCGAAATCGAAGGGCTGGCCGGCTCGGTGGCGGAACTGGAGGTTCGGTTTGTGCGGACTCCCGCTCAAGTGGCGGGCGCGACTTTGGAGGGTGGGAAGCTGCTGGTCCGCTTCCCGCCGGGCGATGGCTACCAGCGAAAAGCGGTGCGGTTCACCTGGTGAAGGATCGGTCAAATGGAGGGCGCGGGCCTCGATTTTCCCGGGCTGCCGCCGAGTCTCCAAGACGGGCCTGGAGTAACATGAAACGGACGGGGGGAGGACACGATGACACAAAACGATCGAGATCTGGGACGGCGTTGGTTCGAGGATGTCTGGAATAAAGGCCGGCGCGATGCGATTCCCGAAATGCTGGCGCCGGAAAGCGTGCTTCATGAGGGGGGCTCGATTCCGTGGGTCCGGACGGGTTCTACCCATTCTTTGACCGCATGAACGCCACGCTGTCGGAGATTCAAGTGACCGTCCACGGCACCATTGCCGAGGGCGATCTCGTCTGCGTTCGTTGGTCGTTCACCGCCCGCCACAACGGACCGGGATTGGGCATCCCTGCAACCGGAAAGACCCTCCACGTAACTGGCATCAGTATCTTTCGGGCTGCCGGCGGCAAGATAGTAGAAGCTTGGCAGAACTGGGACATGCTCGGCATGATGGAACAGATCCGGGATACCGGAAGGACGGCCACCTACGTTGCCGTTTCTCCAGCGTAGCCCGCGCCTCGCTGCGATTTGGTAGCGGATGCGGCGCCTGACGGGCCTAACGTTCGCCGAGCCGCTGCAGCGCTGCGGCCGCCAGGCGGGCCACGTCGGGGTCGCCGCTCCTGGCCGCTTCACGCAACTGCTGCACCGCTTGCCCGGTGTCGCCCTGCGCCACAAAAACAGATGCCAGATCGAGCCGCGCCTGCGCGAAACCTGGGCGCAGCCGGACCGCTTCCTCATACTCCCTGGCGGCTTCGGGCAGTTGCCGCTTGCTCGCCAGAAGACGCCCTAACAAGGCGTGAGGCTCCGCCAGCTTGGGGTCGGCTTTTGCGGCCGCTGCCGCCGATTCCTGGGCGCGATCGACCTCGCCCGCGCTGGCCAGCGTCAACGCGTAGTCATAGAGATGCGGCGCAAAGTTGGGCCGGTGGCGAATGGCTTTTTCGAAATCGTAGAGCGCCTCGGGAAACTCGCGTTTCCCGGCCAGAGCCCGGCCGGCCAGATCCCAGGCGGCCGCATCATAAGGGTCAACGCGCAGCGCTTCCCGCAACGCCGCTTGGGCTCGGTCCGTCTGCCCGGCGGCGGCCTGAATCGCCGCCAGGGTTGTGTACTCTCCCGGCAAATCCGGATCCAGTGCAATTGCCTTTTGCATTCTTTCCAGGGCTTCGCCGGTTCGCCCCAATGCCGAGGCAAGGGCGCCGAGTTGGTACCAGGATCCGGCGTCGGAAGGGGCAATCTGAACCGCCTGCCGCAGCGCCTCCGCACTGCGAGCAGCCTGCCCGGAGGCTTGCAACGCTTTCGCCAGCGATTGCAACCCGCGCACCGCTTGCGGTCTCAGCCGGACTGCCCGTTCATAGGCCGCAACTGCCTTGACCGGTTCTCCGCCGGCTAGCCAGGCGTCGCCAAGCTGCATGTACCACGCAGGCTCAGGTGGTTGTTGCAAGGCCACCTGGCGGGCCAGTTCGGCGACACCGGCGCGGAGATTGTTCTTCATCGCCACCTGCGCCAGAGCCCGGTACAGAGCGTCCGCGCCCGTTCGGGACAACGTGGATGGGTAATAAGGGAGCACCTCGCCGTGGTACTCCTCGGCCTCGGTTGGGTGACGTTCGGCAAGTTCGGCTAGCAGGTCACGGGGCGGTGGCCGCCGCTGAATCAGATGGTCCGTCATGGCGACGTGGACAACATCCTCGGTCCTGCGCTTCGGCATATGGCAGGTGATGCAATCGGCCGAGGCGGAATGCCTGCCCTTCGACACCAGACCATCCAGAGCAGCGCCGTGGCACTGGCGGCAAACTTCGGAATAGCGGCGGACGGCTTCCTCGCCGCGCGTCACCCGATGAGGATCGTGGCAGGTATCGCAGGTCAGGGCATCCTTGCTCTCAAGAAAACAACGGGATTGCCGCAGCCGGTAAGCGGAACTGCCAACGATTTCAAACTTGTCGTCGTGTTGCGCGCCGGGCGCATGATCGAAAGCC
>DATMNI010000260.1:0-51760 GCA_035570275.1 Candidatus Acidiferrales bacterium
ACCGGCGTGTCCGGGGAACAGACGGCCTTCAGCAGTGCCCCTCCGGACTGCTCGGTGCCGGCGCACATCTCCATGAGCAGGTGCTCCAACCGCTCCGAGTTGCCGATCTCCAGGAGCAAATCCCGCGTCGCGTTTACGTCACTGGACCCTAGCTCGAGCAAATCCCTGAGTTGCCGGCGAGTGCATTGCCCCAACATCGAGATCTCTATGTTCGACATGCTTAGTCCTTAAGAGGCGAAAGCAGCGCATTAATCTCTTCATCGATGGCTGCCTCCGTCACTTGGGAGCGCCATCGTCCGCTGCCGCCCGCAACTGTAATCTCGTTGCGGAGCATGCGGCGCAAAACGAGGCGGAAATGGCGGGCAACCGTGTCGGCGCGGTCGCGGGCAGTCTTCTGGTCCATGCTGTAGCGCGCACCCAGATCTTCCCAAGAAGGCGCAAGGTCCGCCTCGCTAAGGTACCGCGCCTCGAACAGATCAAGATGTACCTGCTGATTTCGCTTGTGGCAGAGGGCGCGTACTTGGGTCAGGGCCTCCGCCAATGTGAGCTTCACCCATTCATGATGAAACGCCGCTTCCGCCGCGGGGTACCCGGTTAGCTCAATAACGTCCCATCCTCCCGCGCTCGCTTGATCCGGATGCGTTTGCAGGGCTTCCTGGCGATTGCTCCGGTAGTAGTCAATCACCAGGTTCCGTAAGGCTCGCTGCAAATAATGACGGAAGGCCCCCTTCTCAGGGTGCGCGTGCTCCAATAGTCCTCCGGATCCATTGAGCTTGACGAAGAACTCCTGCGCCAGCTCTTGCGCTTGTTCGGTATCCCGAAGCAGGACGAAAAGAAACTCCCTAACCGGCCGATAGTACCGTTGCGCAAACTCTCCTCTGGCCCGGACTCCGTCAGCACCCTGCTCGCGGGCCTTTGCCAGTAGCGTCCATGATGTTTCTGGAAACTGCTCGCGCACCTGTCCGGCGCACCTCCGCTAAGTTACCCAAAGCAGCATAGCGCCACCAAGAGGTTGGAAGCAAGCGGCCTACTGGCGCTACTGGCGCGCTTGGTATTTCTCTAGACTCAATGTCCGCCCATTATAGTAAACTGAATAAAATTTAGCGCAAAAAAGGGGTGCTTGCGCCATGTCGCCACAACAATCCGATGATCGGGGCTATCCCGTGAATATTTCGGCTTTATCCGGCGATCCTGCCGCCGATTCGCCCCAATCGACAATGTGTCAGGCCAGGGGATTGATCGGCCCCTATCAATTGCTGCAGCCAATCGGCTCGGGCGGCATGGGCGAAGTGTGGCTGGCCGAGCAGACCCGGCCCGTGCGCCGTCGCGTCGCCCTCAAGCTGATCAAGGCCGGCATGGATACCGGCGAAGTCGTGGCGCGGTTCCAATCTGAGCGGCAGGCGCTGGCGCTCATGGACCACCCCAGCATCGCCAAAGTCTTCGACGCTGGATCGACACCGCAAGGCCGGCCGTACTTCGCGATGGAATACATTACCGGTGTTCCCATCACAATGTACTGCGACCAGCATCGGATGACTGTGCCCCAGCGCCTGGAGTTGTTCGTTCAAGTCTGCGAAGGCGTCCAGCATGCGCACCAAAAAGCCATCATCCATCGCGATTTGAAGCCATCCAACATTCTGGTGGGCGAAGTGGACGGCAAGCCGGTGCCGCGCATCATCGACTTCGGCATAGCCAAAGCCATTTCGCAGCTTTTGACCGCCGAAACGCTGTTAACGCAGACAGGCGCAATCATGGGGACGCCGGCCTACATGAGTCCTGAGCAGGCCGGCTCGTCGGGAGTGGACGTGGACACGCGCACAGACGTGTACTCGCTGGGTGTGGTGCTGTATGAACTGCTGGTCGGAGTGCGGCCGCTCGATTTCCACGAACTGGCTTACGACGACGTGCTGCGGCGGCTGCGGGATGAGGAAGCACCTCGTCCCAGTACCAGGCTGCGCACGGTGGGCGGCCAGTCCTCGGCCACGGCTGAAGCTCGGAGCGCCGATCTTCCCAGCCTGGCGCGGCAATTGCGCGGCGATCTGGACGCCATCGCGTTGAAGGCTCTCGAAAAGGACCGGTCCCGCCGTTATGGTTCGCCTTCGGATTTGGCGGCGGACATTAAGCGCTACCTGAATAACGAAACGGTGCTCGCGGTCCCCCCGTCCGCTGTCTACAAAGCCCGCAAGTTCGCGCGCCGCTATCGCGCTGCCCTGATTACCATCGGAGCTTTTGTGCTGGTGCTCATCCTGGCGGCGGCTGTCAGCATCCTGCAGAGTGTACGCGCCAATTCGGAAGCGGCAGTGGCCCAGGCCGTCAGCGACTTCCTGCAGAATGATCTGCTGGCACAGGCCAGCACGGCCAATCAGTCCGGGTCGAAGGCCAAACCAGATCCTGACCTGAAGGTACGCACGGCATTGGACCGGGCGGCAGTGCGGATCGCGGGGGAATTCAATCAGCAACCGGTTGTGGAGGCCGCTATTAGGGATACTATTGGCCAGGCGTACATGGACCTCGGCCTATATCCAGAGGCGCGGACTCAACTAGAGCGTGCGCTGGACTTGCATCGAGGGATGCTGGGGGCACGGAATCCGAAGACTCTCAAAACCATCAGCCGCCTGGGATGGACTGTCTTTCTTCAAGGCAAATACGCAGACGCTGAGGCGCTTCTCGGACAAGCCCTTCAGATCAGCCGCCGCGTCTTGGGTCCCGAACATCTCAGTACCCTATTGTCCATGAGTAATTTGGCCAATGTCTATTGGGCGCAGGGCAAGTACGCCCAGGCCGAGTTGCTCCACGGGCAGACCCTTGAGATCCGACGCCGCGTCCTAGGTCCGGAGCATCGGGACACGCTGGGCTCCGTGAACAATCTAGCCAACGTCTACGCCCTGCAAGGGAAGTATGCGCAGGCCGAGACGCTCCACAGCCAGACTTTGGAGATCCGCCGCCGCCTGCTGGGCACGGATCATCCCGACACGCTGAGTTCCATGAATAATCTGGCCAACGTCTACGATGCGCAGGGCAATCGCGCGCAGGCCGAGTTGCTCTACAGCCAGACCCTGGAGATCAAGCGCCGTGTGCTAGGTCCCGACCACCCCAACACGCTAATTTCCATGAACAATCTGGCTGAAACCTATTCCGCGCAGGCCAAGTATGCACAGGCCCAACCGCTCTATAGGCACACGCTGGAGATCCGTCGCCGCTTGTTGGGTCCCGAGCATCCCGACACGATGAGGTCCATGCAGGGTCTGGCTGACGTCTACAGCAGGCAGGGCAAGTACGCGCAGGCGGAAGCCCTCTACACCCAGACCCTGGAGATTCGGCGCCGGGTACTGCCTCCCGAGCATCCAGATACCCTCAACACTCTCATCTATATGGCGGCCATGTACCAACGACAGGGTAGGTACGCCCTGGCGGCGACTTATGCCGAGCAGGCCTTGGCGGGCGGGCGACACACCTTGGGCTCGCAGCATGCGACCACGATGACATTGTCGGCCGACTTGGCACTGGCCTACCTGTCGCAGCGGAAGGTCTTCGAGAGCGAGCCTCTTGCGCGCGAGGCGTTCGACTTTTATCGAAAAACCCGGCCGGACGACTGGGAGCGGTTCCGCTCCGAGAGTTTGCTGGGCGCCACGCTCGCTGAACAAAAGAAATATGCCGAGGCCGAGCCCTTGCTGCTGGAAGGGTACCGGGGGATGCTGGCGCGGAAAGACCGCATGGGAGTACCGGCCCGGTATTATCTGGACTGCGCCCGCGAATGGCTTATCCAGATGTACCAGGCATGGGGTAAGCCCGAGAGAGCCGCTGAGTGGCGGAAGATGTAATTTCTGAGAAGGCGAGCACTTTTTATGGCGCAATCGGAGAGCGGACTACCTTCAAGGTTTTTAGCGCTTGTCCAGCGAAAAACAAGGGCCTGAGCCGTTACCAAATCCCAGGGAACTGCAGAATCCTTGAGGACCAGCTCCCTTGTCCATCTTGCCACCTGACTTGTGCACCCCGGCGTCCCCGAGAGGGCCACAACTCGCTCGCGAGCTGATTCGACAGCGTCGGATCCGACGGATCGTAAAACTGCCGGTCACAAGCTGTTTCATCTATGGAATCAGTCTCTTCCTGCAAAACGCCTGGGAGCGGATGCTAAGCTGGCAGTGGTTGTTGGCGTTCTTTGACAAGCTTTCCGGACGTCAAGCGAACCGAACGGATCGGAGGGAAATTGGCTTCGTTTCGCCAGAACACAAAAGCTCCCGGGTCTCGTACCCCGGCTACCGGCGCCGCGACGCGCGTGTTACAGCACATCCCTTGCAGGACTTTACCTTGGAAACTAATTGCCAGGACGATGAGTCTAATCATTATGCGCTACTGGGCCTACTTCGCTGGCAAGATTGCGGTTGCGGCGGGTTGCCTGTATGGCGTTCTGGCGCTGCTGAACTGGGCTTGGCCGCCTGAGCCCATGTTTTTCTCCTACCGCCCGCCCCGCTTCGGGTGGGACCTGGGGTACACTTTCGCGGTCATGCTGTGGTTTCTGGCCTGCGTGGCGGTGCTGTACGGGATCGTCCTGGACCAGCGCTATCGCTGCCGTGTCTGCCTGCGGCGTCTGCGGATGCCGATCATGACCGGTTCCTGGAGCCGGATGCTGTTGTTCGGGAGGCCGCGGACCGAGTATATTTGTCTGTATGGACACGGAACGCTGAAGGAAGACGAGTTCGTCGGCGATGCCGAATGGGCCGGAGTGGAATGGACCCCCCATTCGGACGACATCTGGGATGAACTCTGCGCCGCCAGCAAGGAATCCGGCGATCCGTTGTGAATCCAGGCCCCGGTGTGAATCCGGCCCCCGGTGTGAGTCCGGTCCCGCGGTGGCGTATCGCGGCGGCTTGGACGGTTCTGGCTCTCCTGGCCGCGTTTGCGGTGGTGTTGGTGCCCACCTACTACCGCAACCTGAAGCTCCAGCGTTCCGTGGTAGAAATTACACAGAACGTGGAAAACCAGACGCAGCCGGACGACCGAATCCGGCTCCTGGTGGTGAATAGAGCCCGGGAACTGGACCTCCCGGTTAAGGCCGATAACGTGCACATTAATCGTTGGCAGCGGAAGTTGCGGATTGACGTGGGTTATTTTGTGCGCGTGGCTTTTCCAGGGTACACCGTGGACCTGCATTTTCATCCCGCGTCAACCAGCCAGTAGCGCCAGGAACACACTCTGGGTCCGGCGGATTGGCAATCCGCCTGCCGCGAGCTTTGATGAGCCCTCCGGGGAAGGCCACAACACGGACGGGCTCGCTGCCGGATCGCCCGAGGCGGATTAACAATCCGCCGCAGGTTAGCAACCTGCCCCACACATGCGAGAATCAGATGTAGTGCCTAGAAACCAGGTTAAGCCGCTAAAGAAGGAAATGAGGCTGCGCATTCCCCGTGGAGCGGGGTTGACGCGGATGATGCTGGGGCCCGCCGGCCGGGTCCTGCTGATCGTCTTTGCGGTCATAGTCATCCTGGCGCTCGGAGTCTTCACTTTTTATTACGCCAAGTACTCGCGGTTGATCGACCAGAAGCTGCGCGCCGGCGTCTTCGCCAACACTGCCAAAATCTATGGGGCGCCGCCATCGATTGCGGTAGGCGACGTCACCACGCCAGCCGATATCGCGGCCGAACTCCGCCGGGGCGGGTACAACGAATCGCACGGCAATGCCATCGGCTATTTCCTGGTCCACCCCAGTTTCATCGAGATCTTCCCGGGGCCCGAGTCTTACTTTGACCAGGAGGCCGGCGTGATTCGCTTCGCCCGCGGCCGGATCTCGCAGATCGTCTCGCTGCAGGACAACACCGAGCGCAACCAGTACCAGCTCGAACCGCAGTTGATTACTGCCCTGTCCGGCCCCAGCCGCGAGAAGCGGCGCATGGTCAGGTTTCCCGATATTCCGCGGGTCCTGGTGGATGCGCTCACGTCGGCCGAGGACAAACGCTTCTTCCAGCACAACGGCTTCGACCCGATCGGCATCATCCGGGCCGTGTACGTGGACATAAAGGAAGGCCGCAAGGACCAGGGCGCCTCCACCCTCAGCATGCAGCTTGCCCGCATGTTTTGGCTGGACCAAAACAAGAGTTGGACCCGCAAACTGGCCGAGATGGTCATCACCCTGCAGCTTGAGCAGAAGCTGACCAAGAAGGAGATCTTCGAGGATTACGCCAACCAGATCTACCTGGGCTGGCGCGGTTCGTTCCGCATCCGCGGTTTTGGCGCCGCCGCGGACGCGTTCTTGGGAAAGGACCTGAGCCAGATTACCCTGCCCGAGGCCGCCGAACTGGCCGGCCTGCCCCGGTGGCCGGCCTACTTCGACCCGTTTCGCCACCCCGACCACCTGCGCGACCGGCGCAACCTGGTGCTCGGCCTGATGCGCCAGAACGGGTTGATCGGCGACCGCGATTATGCCGTGGCCATCGAAGCGCCCCTGACCGTGGCCAAGGGGACGGTGCAATCGGCCGAGGCTCCGTACTTCGTGGATTTGGTGAACGACGACATGCAGACGCGATTCCAGGACAGCGATCTGCAGTCCAACGGCTTCCGCATCTACACTACCCTGGACATGAACCTGCAGCGGGCCGCCGCCGAAGCCGTGCGTCTGGGCATGGCGAATGTGGATGAGCTGATCAAGAAGCAGCGCCGCTTCAAGGGCCAGACGCCGCCCGAGGCCCAGGTAGCGCTGGTGGCACTGGATCCGCACACCGGGGAGGTAAAAGCGCTGGTGGGCGGGCGGAATTACGGCATGAGCCAGCTCAACCACGTGCTGTCCAAGCGCCAGCCGGGTTCCATCTTTAAGCCTTTTGTATATGCGGCGGCGCTGGATATGGCGGTGCAGGGCCGGCCGCAGCCGCTCACGCCGGCCAGCATCATGGTGGATGAGCCGACCACGTTCTGGTTCGACGGCAAACCCTATGAGCCGGGCAATTTCGAGCATGACTTCAAAGGCCCGGTGACGCTGCGGCAGGCGCTGGCGCACTCCCTCAACGTAGCCACCGTGAAGGTGGCCGAGCAGGTGGGCTACGACAAAGTGGTGGAGATGGCCAACCGGGCCGGCATGAACTACAAGATCCAGCCGACGCCGGCGGTGGCGCTGGGTGCGTACGAGATTACCCCGGTGGAAGCGGCGGGCGCATATACCATGTTCGCCAACGGCGGCGATTACATCAAGCCGAGCTTCCTTTCCCTGGTGCGGGACGACAAGGGGAAGCAGGTCTACAAGAACAAGATCGAGGACAAGCAGGTGCTGGACGCACGGGTGGCCTACCTGATGACCAGCATGATGGAAGAGGTGCTGCGCACGGGCACCGCGGCCGGTGTGCGGGCCAAATACGGCCTGACTATTCCGGCGGCGGGCAAGACCGGAACCTCGCACGACGGCTGGTTCGCCGGCTATACTTCGGAATTGCTGTGCGTGGTCTGGGTGGGTTTCGACGACAACAAAACGATCGACCTGCAAGGCGCCCATTCGGCGGCGCCGATCTGGGCTGAATTCATGAAACGGGCGCTGGGATTTCGCGCCTATCGCGACGCCAAGACCTTCCGGGCGCCGGCGGGGATCGTTTCCGTCGACATCGATCCGCTGACGGGGATGGCGGCCACACCCTCCTGCCCGGTAAAGCGAGCCGAGGTTTTCATCGCCGGGACCCAACCTTTGGAAGCCTGCACGATGCACAGCAGCGGACGGACCGACGTTACCAATGTATCCGGCTGGGACACCTCGCCGCCGCCTCCCACCAAGCCGCCTACCGCCTATGCCGCGCCAACCATCACGGGATCGCAGGGGGACGGCCAGGTGTCGCCCGCCGAAATGGCGCGCCGGGCTGCGCGCCAGACCGGTCAGATGCCATCCGATGCCATTCCGGCGCAAACCCCGAAGCCCGAGCCAAAGAAAGAACAGAAGAAAGGGATACTCCACCGCATCTTCGGGGTCTTTAAATGACGGTGTATTTATGATGATGGGTGTGTTTAAATGAGTGGAGGAGGCCACCATGGTTTTCCGCAGAGTCTCCGTTGCCCGAGTGGCTGGTGCGCTAGTGGCTGGCGCTATCGTATCTACCGCGGGTGCCGCGCTCGCTTTCTCACAACAACCGAACAACGCTATACTGGACCGGACTCTTGAACGGACCAGGGCGTCCCTTCAACCCGCCGCCGTTCAACCTGCTAACGATGCGCCGAAACCGCAGCTTTCGCCCGAAATGCGCGGCGATATCTTCATGGCGCGCAAGATGTATCGCGAAGCCATCGAAGCCTTCGGCGAAGGTTCCGGTAAAGACCCGGTGCTCAAGAACAAGACCGGCATCGCGTACCACCAGCTTTTGCAGCTCGACAGCGCCCGAAAGTATTACGACCAGTCCGTCCGCCTGAAGTCGGATTACCCGGAAGCCATCAACAATCTGGGAACGGTCTACTACGCCAAGAAGAGTTATCGCCGGGCCATTTCTTATTACCGGCGGGCGCTCCACCTGTCGCCGGATTCGGCTTCGATCTACAGCAATCTGGGGACCGCGCTCTTCGCGCGCAAGCAGTACGCGGAAGCTACCGAGGCTTTCCAGACCGCGCTCCGGCTTGACCCCGATGTTTTCGAACACCACAGCACGTACGGCGTTCTGCTCCAGGAGCGCAGTGTGGAAGAACGCGCCAAGTTCCATTACTACGTCGCCAAGATGTATGCCAAGGGCGGCCGCGACGAACTGGCGATTCAGTATTTGAGGAAAGCCCTGGAGGAGGGCTTCAAGGAACGCAAGAAACTGACCGAGGATCCGGAGTTTGCCGCTCTTCGGGAACTGCCGGAGTTTAAGCAACTACTGACTTTGGAACCGCGTGTGCTTTAGGCAGTGGCCAGTGGCCGGTGGCCGGTGGCCAGTGCACGGGGCTGAACGGGAAGCCCGAGTGTGTTCACCGGCCACCGGCCACCGGCCACCGGCCACCGTCTTTTTGCTGGTTCCGGCCGTACTGCTCGTCGCGGCGTGTGGCCGCCAACCTGCCAAACCGGCATTCGAAAAAGTCGCCATCCTTCGCTTTGAGAATCTCAGCCGCGACAGCTCGGCGGATTGGATGGGCCGGGCCTTTTCCGATATCCTGGCAACGGAATTGGCCGGAGCCCCGGGAATCTATTGCATGCCGTCCAACCGGCTCCACAACCTGGACCGGGCACTGGGCGCGCGGACGGTATCCGCGCCTGGTATTTCGTCCGAACGGCAGCAGGCGTTGGTGGCCGGAGCCCAGGAAATCGGCTATGGCCAGTACACCGTTGGCGCGGCAATGGTGGAAGCCCAACTCACCATCGAGGATGTCCGAACCGGCAAGACGATGAAGGTGGTTTCCGCTTCCGCCCCAGCCGGCGACGTGCTTGGCGCGGCCACCGGACTGGCCCGGCAGATCGCCACCCGGATGGCTCCTTACGGCACGCGAAACCCTCAGGCTTTGCGGGCTTTTATCACGGCAACAGAAGCCAGGGACTCCGCGGCGGTCGAGGTAGCGCTCAACCTGGCTATCACGGCCGATCCCGATTTCGGTGCGCCGTATCGCGTGCTGGCGCAATTCCGAGCCGCTCAGGGCGATCGGGCGGGCGCCCTCGCTATTCTGGAGCGGGCCCAGACGCGCGGTCAATCCATCCCGGACCTGGAGCGCGCTACCATGGCCGAACTGGCTGCCGAACTGCGGAATGACCGGGCGGCCCGGCAGAACGCCCTGGCGGCGGTAGTGAAGTTGGACCCGGGCGACGCCGGCAGTTGGCGAGCGTTGGGCGAGGTGGCCAACAGCCGCCACGAGTACCCAATCGCCAAAGAGGCAATCCAAAAGGCGGCCGACCTGGAGCCAGGGGAGATCGGGTTGCTCAATTTACTCGGGTACTACGCCGCCAGCGCCGGCGACCTGGAAACCGGCATGGCCGCGCTGCGGCGGTACCAGGCCTTGCGTCCCAAAGATTCCAATCCGCTAGACTCCATGGGTGACATCAACCTCATCACCGGGCGTCTGGCCGAAGCCGGGAACTTCTATTTGCAGGCCCAAAAGAAGGACCGCAATCTTTTGAGCGACGCCGATCTGCTGAAGGCGGCGGTTTCCCGGCTCCTGCAAGGTGACACGGCAGGCGCGGACGCGTTGGCCAAACAATACCTTGCCGCACGCTCGGAGGCTAAGGATCCACTATTAGCTTACCGCCAGGCTTCATGGATGTGGACCACCGGACACCGCCGGGAGGCCTGCCGCCAACTGGAGATCTTCGCAGCCGGCATCGCTGCCGGCGTCGCGGCCGGCGCGCAGGACGGGCCGCTGCGGGAAGTGGCCTCGCGCGCCAACGCGGAACTGACCGTTTGGAACCTGGTGCTGGGCGACCGCGCGGCAGCGGCCAGGACGGGGCAGCAGGCGATGGCACTGGCAGGGCCATCGTCGGTGGCTGTGGCGGCGGTGGCCCAGTTCTCCACCGAGGCACCCGCTTCGCCGGCGGAATGGGCAGCGCGCGCGGAAAAGAAGTTCTCGGGCGATGCCCTGACCGGAATTAGAGATTTGGCGCTGGCCTATGCCTTGTTGTTGAACGGGCACTTCCAGGCGGCTCAGCTTCCGCTGAAGCAAATGTATGACAGCGGAGCGCAGGCGCCCGACGAAGGGCTGCCGTATTTGTTGGCGTGGACTTACCTGGAAACCGGCCATCCAAAGGAAGCCGAACCGCTGATCCGCTGGAATCCGGTGCCGAACCCGGCGGGTCCCGGTCCGTTTGCCGCATTCCACATGCCCCGCCTCTTCTACCTGCGGGCAGTGGCGGCAGCCAGTGAGGGCAAGCGCGAGGAAGCGCGCAGCAATTACCAACTCTTCCTCAAGCTTTCCGGAAACGATCCGCTGGTGTGGGGCGAGGAGCAGAAAGCACAGGCGGCTCTCCGGTAGGCCCGAAAAACATAGGCCAAGGAGCCCAGCGCCACCATGCCCATGCATACCAGGCCGATGCTGGAAACCGATATCGAAGCCGGCCTTCGTCTTTGCCGGGCCAACGGGTGGAACCAGTTGGAGGCCGATTGGCGCGGCTTCCTGGAATCGAGCCCGCAGGGTTGCCGCGCGGCGGTGTGCCAGGATGCAGGCTGCGAAGATCGCGTGATTGGAACCGTGGCCACGCTGAACTATCAGGAAAAGTTCGGCTGGATTTCCATGCTGCTGGTGGACCCCCAGTGGCGCGGTCAAGGCATCGGAACCAGGCTGCTGGAGGAGGCGTGCCAGATGCTGTCCGGCGTGGAGACCATCCGGTTGGATGCCACGCCGGCGGGCAAATTGGTTTACGATAAGGCCGGGTTCCAGGATGAGTACCGGCTGGTTCGTATGAAGGCTGAATGGCCACTGGTTGAAGGGTTGTGGGGGTCGGTAGTGGACGGCGTCTCTTCGGTAGTGCGCAACATCGAGGATTCCGATTGGGCGCGCCTGCTGGCTTGGGACCAGATCGTCTTCGGTGCCGACCGCGGCGCCATTTTGCGCCGCCTGTTTGGCGGCGCTCCCGAGTACGCCTTGATTGCCGAATCGGCCGGAGAGGTTCGGGGCTTCCTGCTGGGCCGGCACGGATTTCTTGCCGAGCACCTTGGCCCGTTGGTGGCACTGGATGAGTTGACGGCGCGCGCGCTCGTCTCGGCTGGCGTAGGGCGATTGGAAGACCGGGCGCAGGGCCGGCCGCTGATGATCGACGCACCCCGGCATACCGGCCGGAATAACATGGAGTGGAACCGCTGGCTGGAATCGCGCGGCTTCCGCGAGGAGCGGCCCTTCATCCGGATGTTCCGCGGCACCAATTCCCACGCGGGATTGCCAGACCTGGTGTTTGCTATCGCGGGCCCGGAATTGGGATGATCGGCCTCGGAATTGGGTGATCGGGATGACGACTACAGAGCAACTCGAAGAAGTGCTTTCCCGCCCTACCGCGGCGGATGGCGAAGCCATGCGCGGTCTGCATGGCGATCTGCTGATCCTTGGCGTGGGCGGGAAAATGGGTCCAAGCCTGGCGGCGCGGGCACAGCGGGCCTGCGACCAGGCGGGTGTGCGTAACCAGGTGATCGGCGTTTCGCGATTTGGCGATGCCCGGCTACGCGCGGACCTGGAGCAGGCCGGCGTCAAAACCATCGCGGCTGATCTGCTGGACCGGGACGCGCTGCAGGCTTTACCGGATGTGGCCAACGTCATTTTCATGGCGGGCCGGAAATTTGGCACCCAGGGCGGGGAGCACTGGACCTGGGCCATGAATGTTCTGCTGCCGGCTATGGTGGCGGAGCGGTTCTGCGAGTCCCGCATTGTGGTATTTTCGTCGGGCAACGTCTATCCGCTGCGGAAAGTGACGGAGGGGGGCGCCACCGAAAACGTCGCGACCGAGCCGATTGGGGAGTACGCGCAAACCGTCCGCGGCCGCGAGCGAGTGTTTCAGTATTACGCCGAACAGTGCGGCACCCGGAGCGTGCTGCTGCGTCTGAACTATGCAGTGGAGATGCGGTACGGCGTGCTGGTGGACATAGGCCGCAAGGTTTTCGAGCAGCGGCCGGTGGACGTTACCATGGGCCATGTGAACGTGATCTGGCAGGGCGACGCCAATTCGGTCGCGCTGCGTTCTTTCGGGCTGTGCGCCGCTCCGCCGGCGGTGCTCAACGTGGCTGGACCGGAAACCCTGGAAGTCGGGTGGATCGCCGGGCGTTTCGGGAAACTGTTCGGCATTGCGCCCCGCCTGGAGGGAACCGAGGCCGAATCCGCTCTGTTGAACGATGCGGGCCGGTGCCATAGCTTGTTTGGCCCGCTGGAGGTGACCCTGGAGCAGGCGATCGAGTGGACGGCGGAGTGGATCCGCGCGGGCGGCCCATCGCTCAACAAGCCGACGCATTTCGAAGCCAGGGACGGGAGGTTCTGACGTTGGGGAGGCCCGGGGCGTGGCGCGAGGCATTATGGCGCAAAGCATTACGCGAAGGCACGGTGATTCCGGCGCATCCGCTGGCCTTGACGGCGGACCGGAAACTGGACGAGCGGCGGCAGCGGGCGCTCACGCGTTACTATCTGGCAGCCGGCGCCGGCGGCGTGGCGGTGGGAGTACACACCACGCAGTTTGCCATCCACAATCCGGAGGTCGGCCTGTACCGGCCGGTTCTGGAATTGGCGATGGAGGAGTTGCGGGCGTACGGCGCCATCCGGGTGGCGGGCGTGGTGGGGCAAACCCGGCAGGCAGTGGCGGAAGCGCGGCTGGCCGCGGACTTGGGTTATCACGCGGCGCTGGTGAGCCTGGCCGCCATGCCGCAGGCGGCCGACCACTCATTGCTGGAACACGTGCGGGCGGTGGCGGAGGTGATCCCGGTCTTCGGCTTTTATCTGCAACCGGCGGTGGGAGGCCGCGTTCTGTCGTTCGATTTCTGGAGGCAGTTCGCGGAGATCGCTGGCGTGGCGGCGATCAAGATTGCGCCCTTCAACCGGTATCAGACGCTGGACGTGGTTCGCGCCGTGGCGGCTGCCGGACGCGAGAACGAGATCGCGCTCTACACGGGAAACGACGACAATATTCTGATCGATCTGGTCACGCCCTTCCGTGTGGGAGGGAAGGCGATGCGGATTCACGGCGGGTTGCTGGGCCACTGGGCGGTTTGGACGCGAACTGCTGTGGGGTTGCTCCGCGAGGTTCAGTCCGTGCAGGAAGGCGGCACCGTGCCCGTAGAGTGGCTCTCGCAGGCGCAGGAGATTACCGACGCCAACGCGGCATTCTTTGACGCGGCCAACGGTTTCCGCGGCTGCATAGCGGGAATTCACGAGGTGCTGCGCCGGCAGGGCCTGCTGGCGGGGCGCTGGTGCCTGGACCCGGAAGAAGGGCTGTCGCCCGGGCAGATGGATGAGATAGACCGCGTGTACCGGGCGTATCCGCATTGGAACGACGACGCGTTTGTGAGCGAGCATTTGGAGGACTGGCTGGGGTAGATTGGTGGATCAGTGGGACAGTGGGACAGACGATCGGTTTGTGTCGTCTGTCAGCCGGCCGTGGTTTGGAAAAGCGTGACCGACCACAAAAGGCGATGGTCTGTCCTACCGCTCTCTGCACTACCATTGGTTGGTGTCCGATAACCTTTACGACCAGGTCCACTACGAAACTTTTCCCCGGCGGCAAACGCATCCCGACCGGCTGGCTTCCGTGGCCAGGCTCTTCGGAATGGACCCGGCGCCCATCGCCAATTGCCGCGTTCTGGAAATCGGCTGCGGCGATGGCGGCAACCTCATCCCGATGGCTTATTACCTGCCCGGCGCCTGCTTCACCGGCATCGATCTCGCAGCCGGGCCCATCGCGGCCGGCCGCACCATCGCCGGCGAGCTGGAGTTGCGCAACCTGACGCTGCAGGCCGCGGACCTGCGCGATATCGGCCCGGAATCGGGCGACTTCGACTACATCATCGCGCACGGCATCTATTCCTGGATTCCGGCGGACGTTCGTGACCGGCTGATGGCCGTTTGCGGCGAGCGCCTGGCGCCGCAGGGCGTTGCCTTCATCAGCTACAACGTCTTGCCCGGCCGGTACATCTTGCAGATGCTGCGTGAGATGATGCGCTACCATATACGCAACGTGGCGGATGCCGCCCAAAGGATTGAACAGGCGCGCTGGTTCCTGCAGTTCCTGCGCACCGGACGACAGGTCTCACCCGCGTCGCAGGCTCCGGTGGAAGAAGAAATCAAAAACCTGCTGGAACATCGCGACGGCAGCCTGTTTCATGACGATCTCGCCCCAATCAACGAACCGGTATACTTCCACGAGTTCGCGGCGCACGCCGGCCGCCACGGCCTGCAGTATCTGGGCGAGGCCGAGCCGCACGAGATGTTCGACCCCATCCTGATCGCCCAAATCGATTCGCTGAAACCGCTGAACCCGCCGGCGGCCGACATCGTGGAGCGCGAACAATATCTGGATTTCCTGAAGGCCCGCCGCTTCCGCCGGACCCTGCTCTGCCGCCAGGGCGTTCCCCTTCGCCGCGAGGTGGATGCCGCCCGAATGGACGCTTTCCTGTTCTCTTCAATGCCCTTCTCGATCTCTGGCGGCGTCATCACCAACCAACTCGGCTCGCGTGTCGCCATCGTGGACGCCGCGGTGGAGCGCGTGATGCGCGCCCTTGACGACGCCCATCCGTTGCCGTTGGAATTCGAGGAGCTGATTCCCTACGCGGGTGCCCGCCAATCCCTACGCGAGATTCTGTTCGACCTGATGCTAGGCGCGATGGTGAACCTGCACGTCTACGATTTTCCGTGCGAAGAGACGGTGACATCGCGGCCGGTGGCCAGCCGCCTGGTGCGCCATGAGGCCGCCCGCGGCGCGCATGTGACCAGCGCCTGCCACACCCCGGTCAAGCTGGACGAAGTCGCGCGCCACCTGGTAGTTCTTCTCGACGGCACCCGCAACCTGGAAGCCGTTGCCCAGGACCTGGCGACGATCCCGGGTGCGGGGTCGCTAGAAGACATCCGGCGCGGCCTGCCGGGAAGTTTGGAATGGTTGGCCAGGATGGCGCTGCTGGAAGGATAATGGGCCGCTACTGATGGCGCCCGCGTTCCTGGTACATCTCCAGCCCGACCCCGGAATCATTCGCCCCGGGCATCGCCGTATTCGTGGACCGTCATCCGCGGATGGCCCATCGCAGCAGATCGGAGGCTTTCGGCGGCTTGCCCTGCATCAGGATGGCCACGCGGAAAATGCGCGCGGCAGCGAACGAAGTCAGGATAGTCCAGCCCGCGATTCCCGTCAAACCTGCCCACGGCTGCCAACCCGGCACGCCGCCGGGCATCGACTGCCGCAGCAGCATCAACAGCGGCGTGAACGGCGGGAAAAGCGAGAGCGTTGTCGCCAGCAAACCATTCGGTTGTTTCAGGATTGGCACCGTAATCATGAACGGGATCATCACCGGCGAAAGCAGCAGCACCCCCAGGCTCTGCGCCTCCTGCGGGGTGCTGCAGGAAGCTCCCAGCGCGGCTGCGAACGCGCACAAGATGGTTACATCCGCCACCAAATAGACATAGAACCAGGGCAGCAATTCGAAGGGCACCATTCCCATCATCCCCATCGCCTGGAGCGTCAGTGCGCCGCCCAGCACATACAGCGCCGAACTGGTGAGGGAAAGCCCGATCGCGGCCACCACCTTGCCCATCATCAGTTCGAAGGGTGTCGCCACACTGAGCAGCATCTCCACCACGCGATTGGTCTTGTCTTCCGTTACGGCCGTGAGCATGGGCGCCGATCCAACCATCACCAACATGCCCAACAGCAGCACCAGTGCGAAAGGCACGATGAAACCCTCCAGGTCGCTCTTCTTGCGCGCCGCCCCCACCTCGCCGGTCTTCTCATCCCGCGCCAGCAGGCTCATCCGTTCCAGCGGCACGGCCGCCAGCACGTCCGCGAAATGGCTCGGGTCCACTCCCAGTTGACTCAACCGGACCTTGCGCAGGCCTTCATTCACCGGGTCCTGGAGCCACCGCCGCATCTCGTCAATGCCTCCGGCGTTGGTGTAGTAGCCCACCTGTCTGGCGGCCTCATCCTTGCCCGGATGCAGCGCGTCGGGGCCGATTTCCAGAAACGCGAACAGTTCTCCCCGCCGCACCTGCCCGGAAAGCGCCAGCCGCTCGGCGTCGGGATCGCTGCCCTGCACTGCCGTAGTCTCGAACACATATTGCGGCATGGTCTGAATGCCGGTAACCTTGTCGAACAGGTCCCTGGCGTTCTTCTCCCGCGCGGCCTGAATGACAGCAGCGGCCGCCAGACCGGTTCGGTCCAGAATGGCAATCTTCTTTTCCTTGGTGTCCGCTTTGTCCTTGAACAAAGCCATCCCGATCGCCGAGCCGCCGAACAACAGCGGAGCCACCACCAGGCCGATCAGAAATGCTTTCGTGCGCACCGACGCCAGATAGTCGCGCCTGGCCACCAGCAGGATTCTACGCAATGCGCACCTCCTCCGCCTGCGGGCCGGCAATGCGTACGAAAATGTCCTGCAACGATGGTTTCATCACCGCGAAACTGGTCACGCTGGTGCGCGCGATGATGGCGCGCAGCACCTGCTGCGGGTCGCATCCGCGCTCCATCCGCAGTTCCTGCACCTGCCCGAACTCCCGGACCGCCGCTACGCCCGGAAGGCCGTCCAAGACCGCCAGGCCGCCGTCCGTGGCTACCCGGATGGTGTCGTTGCCGTATTGCTCCTGGATGGCCGCCAGCGTCCCATCCAACACCTTCCGGCCGCGGAAGATCATGAAGATGTAGTCGCACAGGCTCTCGGCCACGTTCATATCGTGCGTGCTCAGAATCACCGTGGCGCCGTGGCGCCGCATGTCGAGCACCGCGCCGCGTATCGCCTCCGCGCTAACCGGATCAAGCCCGCTGAACGGCTCATCCAGGATCAGCAACCGCGGCTGCGGAACCACCGCCGCGATGAACTGCACCTTCTGGCTCATGCCCTTGCTCAGCGTCTCCACCTTGCGAGTGGCGCAGTGCGCCAGTTCGAGCCTGGTTAACCATCCATTCACTTCGGCGGTCACCTTGCGCCCGCTGCGCATTTCCCCGTAGAACTCGAGCAGCGGGCGCACCGCCATCTTCCGGTACAGCCCCCGCTCCTCGGGCAGATAGCCGATCAGCTTCGAACGCGCGCCCATCACCTGTTGGCCGAAGACCCGCACCGTGCCGCGGTCCGGATAGAAGATGTTGGCGATCATCCGCATGGTGGTGGTCTTGCCGGAGCCGTTCGGCCCGATGAAGCCGTACACGGAGCCTTCGGGCACCTGCAGCGACAGGTTGTCCACCGCCATGACCTCGCCAAACGTCTTGGTGACGCTACTGATTTCGACCGCGTTCATGGTACATCTCCAGCCCGACCGACCACCGGCGCTGAAAACTGATCCACGGTGGCGCGGCGTCGTTCGACCTCGCCGCCAACTCCGGAGCATCCACCGCCGGGACGCTGTAAAAAGTCCTGCGCCGACGCCGCGGTCCACAGGCGGATTGCCAATCCCCCGCAGGTTAGCAACCGGGTTAGCATTCTGCCCCACAAACGCGGTTCACACATTCCTCCATGTTGCCACGCTGGCCGCCGCCGCGCCGGCCGCGGTATCATTTACTAATACGTGAGTACCGCTGTCTCCCAGCCCCCCAAAGTCTCTGCCGGCAAGGCCGTCTTCACCATCCTCGCCGCCATCAGCTTCTGTCATTTTCTGAATGACATGATGCAGTCGCTGATTCCGGCGGTTTATCCGCTGCTCAAGGTCTCCTATCATCTTGATTTTGGACAGATCGGCCTGATCACCCTGACCTCGCAGCTTACCGCATCGCTCTTGCAGCCCGTGGTCGGCCTGTACACCGACCGCCGCCCGCAGCCTTATTCCCTGGTCGCGGGTATGGGCTTCACGCTTACGGGCCTGGTGCTTCTGTCCATGGCCCCCAGTTTCCCAGCCGTTCTGTTTGCCGTGGGGCTGACGGGTATTGGCTCCTCGATTTTTCACCCGGAGTCATCCCGCGTGGCGCGCATGGCTTCGGGCGGGCAGCATGGCTTGGCGCAATCGCTGTTTCAAGTCGGCGGCAATGCGGGTTCGGCGATGGGGCCGCTGCTGGCCGCGTTCATCGTGCTCCCCAACGGCCAGCGCAGCATCGGATGGTTCTCGGTTACGGCCATCCTGGCGATGGCGGTCCTTGCCAACGTCGGTTCCTGGTACAAGAACCACAACCTGGCCAAGGCCAAATCGCGCGCCGATACCAGCGGCCGGCATCCCTTGTTGTCGCGCCGGAAAGTGGCGATGTGTCTCGCCATCCTGGCCGCGCTGATCTTCTCGAAGTTCTTCTACCTGGTGAGCCTGGTCAGCTATTACACGTTCTACCTGATGAGCAAGTTTCATCTGCCGGCGCAGGAAGCGCAAGTCTATCTTTTCGCTTTTCTGGGCGCGGTGGCGGCCGGCACCATTATCGGCGGCCCTATCGGCGACCGGTTCGGCCGCAAGTACGTCATCTGGTGTTCCATCCTGGGCGTGCTGCCATTCACGCTGGCGCTGCCCCACGCCAATCTCTTCTGGACAGGCATTCTCAGCGTGGTTATCGGCTTGATTCTGGCCTCGGCTTTTTCGGCGATTCTGGTTTACGCCCAGGAACTGGTGCCTGGAAATGTGGGGGCTGTCTCCGGCTTGTTCTTCGGCTTCGCGTTTGGAATGGGCGGCGTGGGCGCGGCGCTGCTGGGCCAACTGGCCGACCGCACCAGCCTGGCTTTCGTCTATCAGGTGTGCGCTTTCCTGCCGGCCATCGGACTGCTGGCGGCCTTCCTGCCGAACCTGGACAAGCTTGGGCCGCCAATGGACGCGATGGCAGGAAAACAGAAGTAAACATCCTCCCGGATCGGCCTCGACCCTCGCATGGGATATAATTCTCCCCGTGCGCCACATGAATCTGCTGTTCGCAATCGCGTTTCTGAACTCTTGGGCAGCCTTGCCTGCCGCGGGGCAAACGGGGGCCACGGCCGGCGAATGGCGCACCTATGGCGGCGACCTCGGCAACACGCGCTACTCCCCGCTCGACCAGATCAATGCCGCCAACTTCAACTCGCTCGAAGTTGCCTGGCGATTCAAAACCGACTCGCTCGGTCCACGTCCGGAATATCAGTTCGAAACCACGCCGCTTTACATCGATGGCGTGTTGTATTCCACCGCGGGATCGCGCCGCGCCGTGGTGGCTTTGGATGCCGCCACCGGAGAACTGCTCTGGGTGCACGGTGAGAACGAAGGCGCGCGGGGCGCGGCGGCGCCGCGGCAATTCTCCGGGCGCGGGGTAGCTTACTGGACCGACGGCAAGGAAGCGCGTATCCTCTATGTCACGCCCGGTTACCGGCTGATTGCGCTCAACGCCAAAACGGGGCTAAGGGTACCCAGCTTCGGCAATAACGGCATAGTCGATCTGAAGCTGGACGACGATCAACCGATCGACCCGGTGACCGGGGAGGTGGGGCTTCATGCGGCCCCAACCGTGGCCGGAGACGTGGTTATCGTCGGCGCGGCGCATCGCAGCGGTAGCGCGCCGGGCAGCAAGACCAACGTCAAAGGCTACGTCCGTGGATTCGATGCGCGGACGGGCAAGCGCCTCTGGATCTTCCACACCATCCCCCAACCCGGTGAATTCGGGATCGATACCTGGCTGAACGATTCCTGGTCTTATACCGGTAATACGGGTGTGTGGGGACAGATCTCCGTGGACGAGCGCCTGGGCCTGGTGTATCTTCCCGTGGAGTTGCCGACTGGAGACTACTATGGCGGCCACCGGCCCGGAAACGGTCTGTTCGGCGAGACCCTGGTCGCGGTCGATCTGAAAACCGGCAAGCGGAAGTGGCATTACCAACTGGTGCACCACGGCATGTGGGACATGGACATCCCCTGCGCGCCGATTCTTGCGGACATCTTAGTCAATGGCCGCACCATCAAGGCCGTGGCGCAGCCAACGAAGCAGGCCTTCCTCTATGTGTTCGATCGGGCGACCGGCGAACCGGTCTGGCCCATTGAAGAACGGCCGGTCCCCAAAGGCGCCGTTCCAGGCGAGTGGTATTCACCGACGCAGCCCTTTCCCTCGAAACCCCCGGCATACGACCGGCAGGGCACTTCGATTGACGATCTGATCGATTTCACACCGGAGTTGCACGAGGAAGCGGCGAAACTGGTTTCACGCTACCAGTTGGGTCCGCTGTTCGCGCCGCCGGTAGTCAGCCGCCGCGAAGGCCCGCTGTCCACCATCGCGCTACCGGGCAACCTTGGAGGCACTAACTGGCCGGGTGGGTCTTACGATCCGGAGACCCACATCCTTTACGTCTTCTCACAGACCTTACCCGGGTCCTTTGGGTTGGTGGCTCCTCCGGACCCCAAAGTGTCGGACATGAATTATGTACAGGGTACCGCCTTGAGTGGAGTGCAGCGTTCGGCGGGCGCAGGAAGCGCGGCTGGTAGAGGAGGCGGTGCGGTTGGTGGAGGAGGCGCGGCTGGTGGAGGAGGCGCGGGCGGCGAGCGTACCAGCATGGGTCTCTTCGTCCAGGGCCTCCCCCTGTTCAAGCCTCCATACGGACGGATATCGGCCATCGATCTCAATAAGGGGGAGATCGTCTGGCAGATCGCGCACGGCGAAACGCCGGATGTCATCCGGAATCACCCCGCGCTCAAAGGCAAGAGCATTCCGCGCACCGGCCGGTCGGGCATCATTGGCACGCTCGTGACCAAAACCCTGGTCATTGCCGGCGAGAGCGGCTACTTCACAACGCCGTCGGGTGCGCGCGGCGCCATGTTGCGCGCCTATGAGAAGACGACGGGCAGGGAAGTGGGCGCGGTCTACATGCCGGCGCCGCAGAGTGGCTCGCCGATGACGTACCGGCTCAATGGGAAGCAGTATCTCGTCGTCGCCGTGAGCGGCGGGAACTACTCGGGCGAACTCCTGGCTTTTCGGCTGCCCTGAATGGTTTCTGGGACTGCGAAGGAGCCGCGCGCGTAAGCAAGCGGCCGGAACTGGATCCGCCGGAAAGAGTCCAAGGCCTTGCGGGCATAGTAAAATGGAGTCTCGTAACAGGCTGAAAAGGGTGGCTATGAAAGATCAACCGACGAATTCCGAGCGCCGTGATTTTCTCAAGACGGCCAGCGGTGCAGTGGGGGCGGCAGTCGCCACCGGATTTCCTGCGATCATCTCCGGGCAAACCGTGACTAACGCGATCAAGGTAGGCCTGGTGGGCTGTGGAGGCCGTGGCAGCGGCGCGGCGTCGCAGGCTTTGGCGGCCGACGATTACACCGAACTGACCGCCGTGGCCGACGTCGATCAATCGCAGGTGGATAACTGCCTGCGGTCGCTCAAACGCATTTCGAAGACGGCCGGCCGGGTCAAGGTCGAAACTGCGACCCAGTTCCTCGGGCTCGACGCGTTTCAAAAAGTCATCGACAGCAAAGTGGATGTGGTTCTTCTGGCCACGCCTCCGGGTTTCCGACCTCTTCATCTGGGGGCCTGCATCGCCAACAACAAGCACGTCTTCTGCGAGAAGCCCGTATCCACCGACGCAGTCGGCGTGCGCGCCGTCATGGCCGTCGCCGACGTGGCGAAGCAGAAGAACCTGTCGCTGGTGGCCGGTTTCTGCTGGCGCTACAACAACATGATCCAGGACACTTTCCAGCAGATGGAATCAGGCGCCATCGGCCGTCTGGTGGCCTATTACGCCACGTACTATACGAGCCCGGTGAAGCCGATTCCGCCGGCCAGCACGCGCCCCGCCGGCATGAGCGACGTGGAGTGGCAGATTCGCAACTGGTACAACTTCGTGTGGCTGTGCGGCGACAGCCTGGTGGAGCAGGCGATCCACAGCGTGGACAAGATCGCCTGGGCCATGCACGATGAACCGCCGGTGAGTTGTGTGGGCGTGGGCGGACGCACCATCCCCGCCGAGGGCGGCAACATTTACGACCACTTCGAAGTCAACTACATTTACCCGAACGGTGTGCGCGCCTTCATGGGCAACCGCCAGTCGGTGGGCTGCTACAACGAGAACTCCGACTACCTGCTGGGCACCGATGGCACCTGCACCATCGGTCGCGGACCCACGCCGCGCATCGAAGGCAAGACCAACTGGGCCTTCACCGGCCAGCAGTACAACATGTACCAGAGGGAGCATGACCTGCTGTTCGCTTCCATCCGCAAGGGCCAGCCGATGAACGACGGCAAGCGCATGGCGACCAGCACGCTGCTGGCCCTGATGGGCCGGATGGCCGCCTACACCGGCCAGCAGGTGACGTGGGACCAGGCTATGAACTCGCAGGAAAAGCTCTTCCCCGATCACCTGGATTGGAACGGCACTCTGGAAGTGAAACCGCGCGCGCAGCCGGGCATCACCAAGCTGGTTTAGCGCATGCGAACGGTAGGGCACATGCTGGTGGCCGGGCTTCTGCTGGCGGCCGGGCTTCTGCTGGCGGCCGCCGGTGCGCAGGAAAGCGGCGCGCAGGAAGCCGAAGAACGCGCCAACGTGCGCCGGATTTACGACCGTATCGCGCAGGCGGACCGGAGCCAGGCGCGCACCAGGAAGCCTGCCGCGGCGTACAAGGTCACGATTCCGAATACCACCGTATCCTACGACATGGCCTCCATCCCCGCCGGCGAGTTCACCATGGGGTCAACGGCCAAGAAGGATGAACAGCCGCCCCATAAGGTGCGGCTCGATGCCTTCTGGATGCAGGCGCGCGAAGTGACCTGGGACGAATACCGCTTGTTCATGTTCGCCAGCATGTCTGACAAGCCGGACGGCGGCACGGCGCGGAAGGATGAAACCGTCGACGCCGTCAGCCACCCCACGCGGCCTTACGTGGAGATGAGCTTCGGCATGGGGATTGACGGCTTCCCCGCCATCAGCATGACCCAGCACGCCGCCAACAAATACGCCGAATGGTTGAGCGCCAAGACCGGGGAGTTCTACCGGCTGCCCACCGAAGCCGAATGGGAATACGCCTGCCGTGCCGGCGCCGGTCCCCCGCCAGCCGGCTCCCCGCAACTGGGCGACTATGCCTGGTACGCCGCCAACAGCAAGGGCAAATACCAGAAGGTGGCGACGCGCAAACCGAACGCCTGGGGGCTGTACGACATGCTCGGCAACGTCATGGAATGGACGCTCGATCAATACGCGCCCTACCTGCCGGGCAACCAGCCGGGCAACCAGCCGGGCGCCGCGGTCAATCCCTGGGTGAAGGCCACCACGCCCTACCCCAACGCCGTACGCGGCGGCTCATGGAACGACGGGCCGGAGATGCTGCGCTGCAGCGCACGGGTGGCATCGGACGCCTCCTGGAAACAGCAGGACCCGCAGTTGCCGAAGAGCATCTGGTATTTGACCGATGCCCAGTGGCTCGGCTTCCGCCTGGTGCGTCCAGCCAAGATCCCCAGCCCTCCGGAGATGTACCGCTACTGGAACAGCGGCCTGGAGCATGAGGAACAGTAGGCCGGCGCGGGTTCGGTGGCTGGCGCTAGTTCTGTGGCTGGCGGCGTCTTGCCCCGCACCCGCCGCGGAGCTGCACCGGTTCGAG
Source organism: Candidatus Acidiferrales bacterium (assembly GCA_035570275.1). GTDB lineage: Bacteria > Acidobacteriota > Terriglobia > Bryobacterales > Bryobacteraceae > DATMNI01. The sequence goes on from DATMNI010000260.1 coordinate 24,037, forward strand.
GCGGTGGAGCCCCACATGGGCACGCTGGTCCGTATCGAGCTGTATACCGCCGGGGCGGACCAGGCGAAGGCCGCATTCCGCGCGGCGTTTGCGCGCATCGCCGAACTGGACGCGACGCTGTCCGACTACCGGCCCGAGAGCGAATTGAACCGCGTCTGCCGCACCGCTATCGGCACACCGGTCCCGGCCGGCGCCGATCTCTTCCGCGTCCTGGCCGCATCCCGGAAGCTGGCCGAAGAGACCGATGGCGCTTTCGATGTGACGTTCGGCCCGGTGATCCGCTTGTGGCGCCAGTCCCGGCGGGACCAGCGCTTGCCGGATACCGCGGCGCTCCACCAGGCCGCAGCCCGCTGCGGATATCGCAAGCTGCATCTGGATACCGCGCGGCAGACCGTGATGCTGGATGAACCCGGCATGCAACTCGATCTCGGGGGCATCGCCAAAGGCTACGCCGCCGACGCCGCGCTCGCGGTGTTGGCCGGCCTCGGCATCCACCGCGCCCTGGTGGCCGCCAGCGGCGATCTGGCATTCGGCGACCCGCCGCCGGGCCGGCACGGTTGGAAGATTGGCCTCGATTCACCCGCGGCCGTGCTGCAACTTGCGAACGCCGCCGTTTCCACATCGGGCGATGAGGAACAGCACCTCGACGCCGGCGGGCGCCGCTATTCCCACATCATCGATCCGGCTACTTCGATGGCCCTCGCCAGCCCGATCGCCGTAACCATTGTGGCGCGCCGCGGAGTGGACGCCGATGGCCTCGCCACGGCAGTGAGTGTACTCGGCGCGGCGCGCGGCCTGGCGTTCATGGAAGCGCGGCCGGGGGTCGCGGGGCGCATCGTCACGGACCGGGTGATTCAGTCTTCAGGCTGGCCGGGCGCGCGGCGCTGAGACAGGCGCTATCACTAGATGGCGCGCTTTCATGAATGCCATAGGAGCCGCCACCAAGTCGCTGTACGACACTGATTTTGCCGAGTGGACAGCCGAACCGCCGAACTGTTGCGCCAGGGCCGCTTCGACGCTGTTGACACGGAAAGCTAAGGCGGAGTCAAACAATAAGCTGGACAATCGGCGGTTAGCGTAATGGGAATTGGCTTGGAGCGTGGGATTCAAAAAAGGCAAGATTTCACGCAAAGCCGCAAGGGCGCAAAGAAGACTACTCGGCGAGTCCGTTAGCGACGCGCGTGATGCCGTCCTTGATCAGGGCCACTTTGAGGTTTATCAGCATGCCCAAACGCTTGTTGCCTCGCCGAGATGGGCGTCCTGCCCGAAATCCCACTTCAATGTGGACGCCGTGATCCACCAGAAGAACCAGGTGCTGACACATCGCGAGCAGCCTGCGGTGTTCCAGTTCGTATGCCAGCACCAATACATAGACCGGCTCCAGCAGGCCCGGCCCCAGAGTTGGTGTGGACTCGACAGGCGATGCTGCGGCTGCTGAAGGACCTGATGAAACCAAAGAATGGCCCAGCCTGCGGCGTCCCCCCATTGAAACCAAAACCGACCTTAATGCCAATATCCTAATCGGCCATTCCCGTGCATCAACTCCAAGCGACTGACATTTCTGGAGGGTTACATGGCCAAGGGTTTCGTTTCGGTTATGGTGGAACGCTGCAAGGGTTGCGGATTCTGCGTGACCTTCTGCCCCACCCACGTGCTGGCGCTCTCATCGGCTTTTAATGCAAAGGGTTATCATCCGCCGCACGTGGTGGCAGGGGAGAAGTGCAGCGGCTGCGATCTGTGCGGAATGTATTGTCCCGACTTCGCCATCTTCGGAGCCCGCCGTGCAAGCTGACCCCAAAGGAGTTCTGACGGGTGTCCATTTCCTCGACGGTGACCACGCCTGTTGTGAGGGAACACTCGCAGCCGGTGCGCGATTTGCCGCAGGGTACCCGATCACGCCATCCACGGAAGTAGTGGAACGGTTTGCGTGGAGAATTCCAACGGTCGGCGGGATTTTCCTCCAGATGGAGGACGAACTGGCGGCGTCAATCGCCATCCAGGGCGCCGTCTGGGGCGGGGCCAAGGCCTTCACGGTCACTTCGGGGCCGGGCTTCTCCCTGATGATGGAGCATATCGGCTACGCGGCCATCACGGAAACACCGTGCGTCTTCGTGAACGTGCAGCGCGGCGGGCCTTCGACGGGGCTCCCGACGCTGCCGGCCCAAGCCGACATGATGCAGGCCAGGTGGGGGTCGCATGGGGATTACGCCATCATCGCGCTGTGCCCGAACTCGCCGCAGGAGTGTTTCGACCTCACCATCACCGGCTTCAACCTGGCTGAGGAATTCCGCGTCCCGGTGCTGATGATGATGGACGAGTGCGTGGGACACATGACCGAAAAAGTCATCATTCCGGAAGCCAGTGACATCGCGATCACGCCGCGCCGGTTTACCAGCAAGACACCCGAGGACTTCCGGCTGTTTGAGCCGCGGGAAGACCTGGTGCCCGACATGGTGAAGGCGGGCGACGGGTACCGCTTCCACGTTACCGGCCTGACCCACGACGAACGCGGCTACCCGAGCATGAATGTGGAGACGCAGGACGGGCTGGTGCGGCGCCTGCAGGACAAGCTGAAGCCGTTTTCCAATGGACGCGCGTTGTGCGAGACCGAGCACCTGGAGGACGCCGAAGTGGTGGTGGTTTCCTACGGGATCACGTCGCGCGTGGCGCAGCGGGCGCTGCAGATGGCGCGCCAGCAGGGCGTGCGCGCCGGCAAGTTCCGCATCATCTCGGCGTGGCCCTTTCCGGAGCGGCACATCCAGGAGTTGGCGGGCCGGGTGAAGGCCTTCGTGGTGCCGGAGCTCAACCTGGGGCAGATGGTCCGCGAAGTGGAGCGGTCGGCGGCCGGCAAGTGCAAGGTGATGGCGGTGCCGCACGCCGGCGGCAGCGTGCACGATCCGGAAACCATACTCAAAGCCATTTTGGAGGCAGCCCGATGACGGTAGCGACTTTAGAGATCCCGGGCGAAATTCCGGGCGAGATACCTGGCGAGATACCAGGCGAGATTCCGGCGGATGCACGCAACCCGGTGGAGCCGTTCCTGCGGATGGACCGGATGCCGCACATCTGGTGCCCGGGCTGCGGGATCGGCACCACGGTCAACTGTTTCACGCGCGCGCTGCTGGATTCGCAGGCCAACCTGGATAAGGTGGCGATCGTTTCCGGGATCGGCTGTACCGGGCGCGTGGCGGGGTACGCCAATCTCGATTCCTTTCATACCACCCACGGGCGCGCCATTCCGTTCGCCACAGGGCTGAAGCTGGCCAACCCGGAATTGCAGGTGGTGGTTTACTCGGGCGATGGCGACCTGTTCGCGATCGGCGGCAACCATTTCATTCACGCGGCGCGGCGCAACATGGACATCAAGGTGATCTGCGTGAATAACCTGACTTATGCGATGACGGGCGGGCAAACGGGGCCCGCCACGCCGGGGCAGACCATTTCGGCGACGTCGCCGTACGGAGTGTTTGAGCCTTCGTTCAACCTGGTACAGCTTGCCGAGGCGGCGGGCGCGGCTTACGTGGCGCGCTGGACCACTTACCATGTGAAGCAGCTTAGCCGGTCGATGGCGGAGGTGCTGAACAAGAAGGGCTTCTGCTTTATCGAGGTGCTCTCGCCCTGCCCCACGCTTTATCAGCGGCGCAACAAAATGGGCGACGGCCTGGAAGCCATGAAGTTCTATAAACAAGTCAGTAAGGTGCGGAACGGCGCGCCCACCAGCGAATGTGCACTGACCAAGGCGGGCGAGATTGTGGTGGGTAAGTTCGTGGACCGCGACCGGCCCGATTACCTGGAACTGCTCAAAGCGCAAATGACGGAATCGCTGGGCGAGCGTTACGCGGAACCGGAGGTCGCATGCAGCCAATGTTGAAGCAAATCCGTATTGCCGGGTTCGGTGGACAGGGAGTGATTCTGGCGGCGGCGGTGATTGGCAAGGCCGAAGCCATTTTCCATGGCGGCTATGCCTGCATGACGCAGAGCTTCGGCCCGGAGGCGCGCGGCGGGTCGTCGAGTGCGCAGGTTATTCTTTCCAGCCAGCCGATTCTGTACCCGTACGTGACGCAGCCGGACATACTGGTGGTGATGTCACAGGAGGCCTGCACGCGCTTCGGGCCGCAGTTGAAGCCGGGCGGAATTCTGATTATCGAGCAGGAGTTGGTGCGGATCGACAAGATGCCTACGGGCGTGCGAGTCTACGGTGTGCCGGCGACGCGGTTGGCCGAAGAGATAGGCAAGAAGGTGGTGCTGAATATCGTGATGGTGGGGTTCTTCGGCGCCGTCACGAATCTGCTGGACCCGGATGCGCTGCGCCAGGCGGTGGGCGATTCGGTGCCGCCGGCTATGCAGGCGCTGAATCTGCGGGCGTTCGATAAGGGCTTCGCGTACGGCGGTGAGTTGATGTTACGGCTGGCGGAAGATGGGGAAGCGCAAGAAGTGAGGGCGATGGAGGCGGTGTAGGGCTTCCTGCTAAAGTTAGGGAACCATGTCCGAGAAAGTAGCCGTATTCGACACCACCCTCAGGGATGGCGAACAGGCTGCCGGTACGCGCCTTGGCAGCCGGGAAAAGCTGATCATCGCCAGGCAACTGGCGCAGTTGAAAGTCGATGTCATCGAGGCCGGCTACCCCGCGTCCTCGCCCGAAGATGCGGAAGCTGTCCAGCTCATCTGCAGCGAGATTGAAGGCCCTGCCATCTGCGCCTTGTCGCGAGCGGTGCCTTTCGATATAGAAGCCTGCGGCAAGGCGCTGGCACGGGCCCGCCGGCCGCGGATTCACACCGGCATCGGCGTCTCTGACATTCATCTGGCGGGCAAGTTTCGCGACGACCGCTACGGCAAGACACTCGGCGAGAAGAAGGTGAAAGTCCTGCAGATGGCCATCGACGCCGTCAAACTTGCCAGGCAGTATGCCGATGATGTGGAGTTCTACGCCGAAGACGCCGGCCGCTCCGACGCCGCCTACCTGGTGGAGATGATCCATGCCGCCATCGACGCCGGGGCTACCGTCGTCAACATTCCCGACACCACCGGCTACACGGTGCCCGAACAGTACGGCGCTATGATCCGGACTCTCCGGGAGAAGGTGCCGAACATCGCCAAAGCTACTATCAGCGTGCATTGCCACGACGATCTGGGGATGGCGGTGGCCAACACCCTATACGGCGTGCTCAACGGCGCGCGGCAAGTGGAATGTACCGTCAACGGCATCGGCGAGAGGGCGGGCAATGCGGCGCTGGAAGAGATCGTGATGGCGATGCGCACGCGCGCCGACTACTTCCAGGTTCACACCGATATCGATACCCGCGAGTTGCTCCGCACCAGCCGGCTGGTTTCGGACATGCTGGGGATCAAGGTGCCGCCCAACAAAGCCGTGGTTGGCGATAATGCTTTCTCCCACAGTTCGGGAATCCACGTCGACGGTTTCCTGAAGGAACGGGAGACCTATGAGATCATGCGGCCGGAAGACGTAGGGGTCACCGAAAGCCGCGTGGTGCTGACGGCGCGCACCGGCCGCCACGGGCTGAGCGACCGCCTCCAGAAGCTCGGCTACACGCTCTCCCAGGAAGATCTCAACCAGGCTTACGAGAAGTTTCTGGTGGTGGCGGACCGAAAGCAGGAAGTCTTCGACCAGGATCTGATCGCGATTCTGCATGACGAGATTCATCCGCTGCCGGAAACGTATCGGCTCGACTACCTGCACATCAACAGCGGCACGGCGGCAATCCCGACGGCCACGGTGCGGCTGCGATTCGCCGATGGCATGCTGCAAGGCGCGGCGATTGGGGATGGACCCGTGGATGCCGCCTGCCGGGCCATTTCGGCCGTCACCAAGACCGCGGCGAAGCTAGAGAAATACGAGATACGGGCGGTGACCAGCGGCACGGAGGCGATGGGCGAAGTGACCATGCTGTTGGAACTCGAGGGCCGGAAGGTGCTGGGACGAAGCGCTTCCACGGATGTGATTGAAGCCAGCGCACGGGCTTATATAGACGCCCTGAACAAGCTGGCGCACTTCGCGGCGAAGCGGGCGGATGCAGGGGACTAGTTATCCCCCGGATCTAACTTAGCTTAATCCTGGCTGGCGTTTTGTACTAACTTCCGATAACTCCCACTTTAAGTTAACCGGCACCGGGGCGGACTGCGATACGCTGAAGAGGACTATTATGAGACTATTTACCCTGATGATGGCCGCTCTGGTACCGCTAGGCGCCCAAGGAGAAACTGCGCGGACCGATCGGTATCCGGAAATCCGAGTGCTAATCCGTGAAGCGGAGACCGCGTCGGTTAACATTCAGTATCTTGATGACCGGAGCGATCCGCACTCGTGGGGGGCCAGGCTTTTTGCGCGTGCAGGGTACCTCGATGACGCGGCCCGTGCATTCGGCAAGCTGGATCCCGCCGTGGAACCGCCCTATGACCTCTGGAGGGCGCGGGTTCTCTACGGAGACTTGGCCGGCGCCGAGAAGAGTCTGGAATCGATTGCGGACCCGGGGCACAAAGCTCAGGCAATGACATCGCTAGCCTATCTTCTCTGGAAAATGGGTGAGCCGGCAAAGGCCCGAATTCGCTTCGAAGCCGCACGCCAAATTGCACTGAAGATAGCGAATCTGGAGCATCGCAAAGAAGTGCTGGCGACCATCGGGCGGTTATTGACAAACTCGCCCGTAGAACCACAGGATCGGGTATCTGCAACACCCAGACCACGGAAGAAGTTCGACATCGAGGACCAGCTGATTCCGCCGTTCCCGGTTACGACAGACGGATTTCGAGATCTCGATCGGAAGGAGTTCGCAAATCGGGCCCTTGAGAATGGCGAGTTAATGACAAAGCTGTACGCCAAGATGGAGGCGGGAAACCGCGAAGACACGCTGCGTATTGTCGAAAGTGCCGCGACGCCCTTTCAAAAGGCGCTTGGGATGGCCAGTATTGAGCACATCCTGATTCAGGCGGGTCGACCCGACGTGGCAGAGCAATACGCCCAGAAGATTTCCGCCTCTGATTCAGACTGTTTGCTGGCGAAAGCGGAAGCGTTAAGCGCCGCTGGTGCCGCCTGGCTAAGAGCAGGTGACGCGGGACGAGCTCACCCGGACTTCGAGGCTGCCATCGGTCTTGTCAAGTCAGTTCCAGACTTACCGTTCGGAAAGGTATTGGTGATGCTGTCGATCGGATCGGCCCAAGCCAAGGGCGGATTGGTTGCGAGTGCCGGAGCAAGCTTTCGGCTGGCCAAAGAACTGGCTCTGGAATTGCCTGTGCGACCGGTGGCTGTGAAGCCTTCTGCCAAAACAACCGCTGCCGTAACTCACTATCGGGGCGAGGCGTACGGCAGAATACTTCCAGCGGTGATTCGAGCGCACGATTTGGGCGCCGCGAACGAGGCAGCTAAGCTTTGGAGACTGGCAGACGATAAAGCAAGCCTCACCATCGCGGAAGCGTGGCTGGACGCCGGCCGAACCGATGAGGCTGTCGCCTCCGCCCGAGCGATTGCTGATGTTTCGGAAAGGGTCGAAACGTTGCTTGTTCTGGCTCGAGAACTGCTGAACCGGGCCGGTGCGCCTGACCTTTGAGACGACGTTTTGAAAAGGGCCGGAAAACGAGCCGGGCGCAGGCCGGAAGTCCGCTCTGTGCAGTTGGCTGCGGCCGACCTTACCCCAGCACCCGCGTCCAGCGCACCAGTTTGATCAGCCGCGTCATCCAACGCGCGTGGAGGCCGGCGTCCATGCCGTGCGAGGGTGCAATCGAAATTAACCGCTGCACCGCCACCGTCTTGGATTGCGTGAACTTGAGAATCCCCTCCTCGCCGTGCCGGGGGTGGAGGCCGGATTCCTTCACTCCGCCGATGGGCGAATCCACAGAGCCCCAGACCGCCGCATAAGCCTCGTTCACGTTGACAGAGCCCGCCTGGATCTGACGCGCCAGTCTCACGCCGCCGCCGGCATCGCGGGTCCAGACGCTGGCGTTCAAACCGTACCGGCTGGTGTTGGCCCGCTCGATGGCTTCGGTCTCGGTAGTGAATGGATAAATCGAGACTACCGGACCGAAGGTCTCGTCCGCGTAGACCGCCATGCCCTCGCGGACGTCGGCCAGGATGGTAGGCTCATAAAACAGCGGTCCCAAATCCGGCCGGCGGCGCCCGCCGGTCACCACCGTGGCGCCCTTCGCCACGGCGTCGCGCACGTGTTCCTCAACCGTGTGCAGTTGCCGTTCCGAGGTTAGCGAGCCCATCTGCACCCCATAATCCAGCTCCGGGCCAAGCTTCAAACCGCGCGTGCGCTCGGCAAGAAGAGCCAGAAAAGGCTGGTAGAGCGACCGGTGCACGTAGATCCTTTCGAGCGAGATGCAAACCTGGCCCGCGCCGGCGAAGCAACCGCGGACGGCGCCATCCACGGCAGCCGCCAGGTCCGCATCGGCAAGCACGATCATCGGGTTCTTGCCGCCGAGTTCGAGCGAGCAGCCAATCAGCCGGTCCGCCGCCTGGCGCGCCACCAGTCTGCCGGTGCTGGTGCTGCCGGTGAACATGATGTAATCCACGCGCGCGCAAAGAGCCTGCCCCACGGTTGGCCCATCTCCCGTGACGACCTGCAGTACGTCCCGCGGAAGCCCGGCCTGGCGCAACAGGCTCACCGCCCAAAGCGCCGTGAAGGTGGTTTGCGGATCGGGTTTGATGACGCCGGCATTCCCCGCCAGGAGGGCCGGAACAGCATCGGTGATGGCCAGATTCAGCGGGAAATTCCAAGGCACGATGAAGCCCACCACGCCCACCGGCGACCTGAATTCCCACGTCCTGGTCAGCAGCGGCAAGGCGCCCTTCCGGCGGCGCAGCCGCAGGATCTTTTCGGCGCGAAAGGCGTAATAGCGCGATACGATTGCGGTGTCCAAGACTTCCTCAAACGCGTTGCGGCGAGCCTTCCCCGTTTCGAGTTGAATGAGGTCCAACACCTCGTCCTGACGCTGCAGCAACAAGTCGTGAAAGCGCAGGAAGATGGCGCGGCGATCGGAGAAACTGCGCGCCGCCCAGGCGGGTTGCGCGGCGCGCGCCCGGGCCACGGCCAGTTCGACATCGGCCTCCCGCGCAGCCGGGATGGTGCCTAGCGAGTCGCCCGAGAACGGCGCCCGGACCACGATTTCCTCATGCAAGCCTGCGTCTTGGGCGATCTGCAGGGTGATCTGGGAGGTGAGATTGCCGAAGAGCGTCGGCTCGATGTGCGGCTTAGTGTGCAATGGCGCGCGATCCACCGGGGTGAATGCACCTGAGCGCAGCTTAGCACGCGGTGGTAACCTCGGGTTGAACCTATGCCAGACCCTAACCCAGCGCTCCATCCCGATCTGCGGGGCCGCGTCGCCCTTGTCACCGGAGCCAGCCGTGGAATCGGCAAAGCCCTGGCACTTCGGTTGGCCGCCGAGGGCGCGGACGTGGTGGTGGCTGCCAAGAGCGAACAGTCTTCCGAGCGGCTTCCCGGCAGCATCCACGAAACCGCCGAGGCCATCCGCTCTTCGGGCCGCCGCGCCCTGGCCGTGGCCACTGACGTGCGCGATGAGGACGCCATCCGCAACATGATTGAGCGCGCGGCGGCCGAATTCGGACGGCTCGACATGCTGGTAAACAATGCGGGCGCGATCTGGACGCAGCCGATTCTGGAGACGCCGCCCAAACGCTTCGACCTGATGATGGGTGTGAACGTCCGCGCCGCCTACATCGCCTGTTACTACGCGCTTCCGTATATGGTGAAGCAGCAGTGGGGCCACGTGCTGAACATGTGCCCGCGCCTGTCCACCGAACCCTCACCCGGCAAGGTGGCCTACATGATTTCCAAACTCGGCATGGCACGGGTGGCCATCGGGCTGGCCGCCGAGCACCAAAAGGACAACATCGCCGGCAACGCGCTGTGGCCGCGGACGATCATTGAGAGCCAGGCATCGATCAACTGGAAAATGGCCGGGCGGTCACAATGGCGCACACCGGAGATCCTCTGCGACGCTTCGATGGCGATCTTCGCCCAGGAACCGCGGACGTCGACCGGGCGGCAATGGATCGACGAGGAAGTGCTCACCGAACTGGCGGGTGTCACCAACTTCGATCGCTACTGGTGTGAAGGCAAGCCGCCGGAGAGGCCGATTTACATCGATAAATGGTAGGGGCCGGAACCGCGTGTTCGGGCGGCCCACAGTGCGCCATCTGCAACTAAGTAACCAGGCGTCAGACGGTATTGCCAAAATCACCTGAGATTCCCATTGACATTCTCTCCATGTGTAGATACTATTCCTTACATATCGGAGGAATGTAATGCAACTCACTAAACTCTACATCGACGCTCAATGTGTAGTAGTCCTGGTACTTGTCTCGGCGATTCCGGCATTCGGTGGAATCGTCAGCTTCACACCGCCGGTTACGCTTATTCCCGCTCCGGCGGACGCGCGCTTCAACAGCGTGCTGGAAAGCAATACAGTAGCGCCCCTGTTTGTGGAGATGACCGGCCGAACATTAACGGCGCCCCTGACCGTGGACTTTAACACGCCGGGGACGTTTAACAGCAATCCGGTTGGCGCTTTACCCGTGATTGCGGCCGGGACTATAGTGGACAGCTATTACCTTGTCACTGACCCGGTTGGAGCCGACCCAAACAACAACCGCAACTTTGCCGGAAGCATCACATTCGACGTGCCGGTGCTTGGACTCATAGTGCTGGATCCCGAATTCGCGTCCAGTAATGCCGCGGTGGGGCATACCGGCACTCAGTATTCCACCAGCGGAGTTGGTTTCGAACTCGGCGGTGGGGAGTTGGTTGCGCTCTCGGCCGATCGGAGGACTGTCAGGTTCAACGCTACCTCCGCTCCGGCGGCTGATGACATACGAATCATTACCGCCGCCGAGGCGCCGGAACCGGCCAGTATCGCGTTGTTCGCAAGCGGTCTAGCCGTTTTAGGACTGATTCGCAGGAGACGGCAAGCATAAGTAGCTGCCTTCTTACTCTTTGGCCAGGTGCCGTGCAGCCTGGCGGCGGGCCGTGACCACCAGATCTTTATGGCAATTCGCCCGCACATTGGCGGTGCGATACAGAGCCCAAAATTGGTTAGCGTCGGGAGTCTGGTCATGACAGTGGTAACCTGACAGTAACTTGTGCTCGTTTGAGGCCGAGCGCTTTGAGCATCTGGAAGGCGTACGCGCCGCGTTGAATTTCTGGCGGACGTTCTTGAACTCGTCCATTGAAACCGGCGCGGCCATTTCTTGAGTTCTTCCTGCTGCGGGCATAGCGGTCTGCTGCTCTGGAGTCATTTGGCGGCGGCCCGGGTCCTTGTCCGCCATCGGGTCCGCAGGCTTGCCGCCTGGAAACTTCTGCACTCGCACCGGCCGCGGCCGCCTGGGCGTGGTGCGACATCAGTTCCCCTCGCCTGGAGCGTGGTGCCATTCATGCCGCGCGCATCACCCCAGCATCTTCACCAGGTTCTGGTAGCTTTTGCGCGCGGCGGCAACGGAATCGCCCCAATCCGCGGCGTTGTCCTGTTCAATGCAATAGTGCTTCATGCCCGCGAGCCCGGCGGCGGCGAAGATCGGTTTGTAGTCCACCTCGCCCAACCCTACGGGCACCAGAATGGCGGATCGCTGGCGCTCCTGCTGGGTCATCTGGGCGTTCATCACCTTGATGCCCTTGGCGTCCTTCACGTGCCACAACTCAAACCGCCCCGGGTGGGTCTTGAACATCTGGAGAATATCCTGACCGGCCACCGACGCCCAACCTATATCAAGCTGCATCGCGACCAGGGCCGGGTCGGTCTCGGCCAACAGGACGTCGTACGGCCGCAGTTTGCTGCCCTCCAGGGCTTGAAACTCCATGGTGTGGTTGTGGACCAGGATCTTCATCCCGAACTTCTTCACCAGCTTCCCGTTCTGGTTGAGTTGTCCGGCAGTGAGCTTGACCGATTCCTCGGTCTGCGCGTCGCCGCCGGGACGCGGCCCGCGAGCCGCGAGCCCTGCCGCGACACCCGCCGCAACGCCCACCGCGGGTTGCGCAGCGGGAGGCGTACCGGGAGGCGTACCGGGACCCCGGGCGCCACCGCGGCCTCCGCCGCCACGAATCTCGGTGTACTGAATGCCCATGATCTGGAAGCCTTCAAGCTGCTTTTCGAGATCGGGACCCGCGGTGGCGCCCACGTGGGTGCTAGGCATCGTCAAGCCGTAGCGGTCCAGCATGGCCCGAAACTGCTTAGGTTCGAGGTTGGCGTAATCGGTCGCCGCCTCCACCTCTTTGTAGCCGATCTCCGCCACTTTGGCGACCGTGCCTTCGTAATCCTTGGCAGTCAGGTCACGCACCGTGTACAATTCGAGGCCCACTTGCTTCTTCCAATCGGCGGCGCGGGCGGTGTTGGCGGCGATGGCGAGAGCGCCGGTGCAGGCGGCGGCTTCCTTCAGGAATGTGCGGCGGTTAGTCATAGTGGATGTGTCTCCAGTAACACGGCCATTCTTGGCTGTGTGGGTTTAGTACAGAGTGCACGAATACAGCATGTCTCCGGCGGCCACCAGGAGATACTGGTGACCATCCAGCATGTCAGTTTCGGGCGCGTTCGATACCTGGCGGAGATGGGTATGCCGGAGCGGCTCGCTGCCGCATCGCGCTGGCGGATTAACAATCCGCCGGACCCAGAGGGTGCCCCTACCAACCTGCCCCACAAGTTTTCAGATGCAACCTTCATTAAAAAGGACAGGCCGGGCGATAGGCGCCCGGCCTGTCCCACTAACTGTACTTACAGCCTGCTGTACTTACAGCCCGGTTAGAATTCAAAGCGGGCGCTAAATGCCATAATGCGTGCCGGCAGCGTACTATTGAAGACACCGGCCGATACACTGGTCTGGTTGCCGTTGGCATCCCACGTAAGCCCCGTTCCCACGCCGTTGTATTCCGGATGGTTGAAGACATTGTAGGCCTGAGCCTGCAGCCTCAAACCACGCCGTTCTCCAAACAGTGGAATGAACTTGGACATGGTCGCATCCAGGTTAACTACCTTCGGCAGGGACAGGACGCCCGATCCGCCGCCAAGGCTGCCAAGAACCGGCGTGGTGATGTTGCTTCCCAACGCCGGCACCGCAAACGCCGCCGGATTGAAGTATAGGCCGGCCGGCACATTTGCCATGGGGTTCCCCACCACGTTCACGCGCGCGGTAACGTCGGGGGTTCCCGTGTAATCGGGCGCAGTCCCATTCACATTGGGGCCGCCGGGATTGAACGGAGCGCCGCTCTGCACGGAGAAGATCCCGGACAGAGTCCAGTGGTCCGTAACCAGGCCGAGCAACTTGGAATTCATCTTCTTTCCCAAATCCGGGAAGTTGTATGTGTAGTTGAACTGGAAATTCTGCCTCCGGTCGAATGAAAGCCGTCCGTAGTTGAACGCCTCGTTGTTGGCCACTACCGGGGTGAAAGTGGTGGTGCCGAGCGCCTTGGAGTAGGTATAGGCCATGCCGAACGCCAGACCGTGCGAGAACCGCTGCTGTAAGGAAGCGGTCAGGGCGTTATAGTTGGTGTGCCCAAGGTGGGCATAGCTGTTGAGGGTGTTGTAACCCGGGTAAATGGTTCGCAGAAGAATGTCCGGCAGGGTCTTGTTGCTGTTAGTGGCGTCGGCATTCGCGTTGTTGAACGGCGCACGCGTGCCAATCGGAATCGGGTTGATATCGTAGGACAGTTGTTGATTGTAGCCCCAGTTGCCGGTGTAGCCGACCTCAAGCACCATGTCCTTGCCGACGGACCTTTGCACGTTGAGGCTCGCGTTCTGGGCTCTGTCCCACGGAACCTGGGCCGTGGGCCAGCTATTCTCGGTGGCGGGCCCAAACACCAGGCTGTTGCCGCTGCTGGCGATCTGCGCGAACGTGGTGTAGTTCACCTGGGGTGCGTAAGCATATGGGGGTTGGCCGGAGAGGGCATATACCTGGTTCCCGTCGAGGCGGTTGTAGAAGATTCCGAAGCCGCCGCGCAGCGCGGTCTTGCCATCACCCGTAATATCGTAGGCAAAGCCAAGCCGGGGCGCCGGCGCGATGGCCGATTGAGTATAAGGCGCCAGCGCCACTCCGTTCGAGCCCAGCAACTGGAAGCCGTCGGCCGGATTGCCGGTGTTGGGCACGTACAGCCCGATGTATGCCACCGGAGCCACCGTACCGGTAGCCGGATCAATGGCCACGCGCTTGCCGGAGCTTAGGCCCGGCACATAGATGCGCGGAGCCGCTGCCTTGGTGTAATTACCCGGCACAAAATTGGCGAAGGTCTTGTTGATGTCCACCTGCGGCGTCTGGTGGTAAAGGCGGATGCCGACATCCAAGGTGAGCCTGGATGTTACGCGCCAGTTGTCCTGGAGATAGAACTCGGCGTTCCAGTAAGCGACATTGAATACTGCCCGCGCGGTCGCCTGGCTGTAACTGTCGACGTATCCCAGTAACCCGTTGGCATAGCCGTCGCCCGTATTGTTCACGCCGTTCAGCGCATCCGTTTGAAAGTTGAAATTCCCGGAGTAAGCTGGCGTGGATGGCTGGATCTTGTGATTGTTCTCTATGTATACCCCAGCTTTAAAGGTATGCCTGCCAACCACCTTGCTCACATTGTCCTGGACTGTCCAGATGGTATTGAAATTCTCGTAATTGCCGGCTGAAGTCCCAACGCGGGTATAATTCATCGAGTTGCTGGGGTTAGACGTGCCGAATTGGAACTCCGGCAGGATGTTGAAATATCCGTTGGTTGCGGAGGCGCCTGTCGGAGCCGTTGTCGGGACGGGAAACAGCGACGGCGGGCTGGGCAGCAGCGAGCGGTCCTCGCTCTTGCCTCCATCGAGCGTATAGTACGACCACGTGTTCCAACTCTTGCCGATCGTAAACTCGTTGATCAGCGTGGGCGAGAACTGGTAAGTGAGAGTGCCCGAGTAGCCGTGGCCCGGATTCGGGTGATCGATGTTAGCGATGCCGGCCTGCCCCAGGGCTCCACCCACATCGCTGCTGAACTGCACGCCCTGGTATAGCGCGGCCATATCGTCGTGGTCGTTGATCCAGCGGAAATAGCCGCTCAACTTCGAGGTGAGGAAAGTGTCCACCCGAAGCACGTCGTTGCGGCGCGGGTGCGTGGCGCTGGCGGCCTCGAAGTAATTTACGATATTGGCTTGCGAACCCGCGCCCGCGAAATTGGGCAAGGGGAAGAAGTTGAGCATCGCCTGGCCGAGCGGCGCGATTCGCGTGGTCGGAATCTTGTTGCCCGGGAATGGCGCGCCGGTGTTTGGATCGGTGATCACGATCAAGGATCCATTGTTCTGCAAGCTCTGCGAGAAATCGCCCACACGCTCCAGGGCGGTCGGCGTGTACTTGTTCTGAGTTCCACCGCTCACGAACTGCCCGGTATACTCCTGCGACCAAAAGAAAAAGAGCTTCTTCTTGTCGCGGTTGACATGATTCGGGATATATACGGGACCGCCGATGCTGTAGGTTTCCACATTGAACCGGTACGGCGATATATACGAATTCGGTCTGTTAGTCGCCGCGTTTCTGCCGTTGCGATTGTTCTGCCAAAGATTGGCATCCAAGCCCTCGTTCCGGTGGTTCCACATAGCCGAGCCATGGAACTGCTGGGTTCCACTCTTGGTGACCACCGTAATGGTGCCGCCCGAGTTGCGTCCGAATTCGGCCTGGTAGTTCGAAGTGAGGATCTTCATTTCCTGAATGGCATCGATGTTCGGCTCGAAGTGCAGAGTGCCGTTCGATCCGGTGTCCATGTCCGTAATGCCATCCACGGTGAAGTTCTTGGCCGAGGTATTTCCGTTGATCGTGATGCCGCCAATGGCGTTGGGCGATGTCACGTCGCGGGCGGCAGTTGTGTCGATCACGCCGGGGACCAGTTTCAGATACCCAAACAGGTCGCGGCCCTTTAGCGTGATGTCATTCAACTGGTTTCCGGCGATCGCCTGGGATTTTTCCGAACTGGCCAATTGGATTGGTTGCGCTTCCGCCAGCACGGTAATGGTTTCGGACGTGTTGCCTATCTCGAGACTCAGCTTGCCCACGTCTCGGGTCTGGTTTGCCTCCACCGTAATGCTGGCTTCCGTGTAACCCTTGAAACCCGGCGCCCGCACCGATACGGAATAGTTCCCCGGAGGCAGATCGAGGAACCGGAACAGTCCCGAACTGTCGGTTGTGGTTGAGCGGACGCCCCCGGTGTCTTTATCGGTCAAGGTGACCGGAGCGCCGGGAACCACCGCATTGGCCGGATCCAGAACGGTTCCCAGCATCGAACTGGAAACGGTTTGGCCGATCAGGCATGCGCCAAAAAGCGTTGAGGCACACAACAAGCGTGCCAATTTACGAAGTGTCATACATGGACCCCCTTGTGCAAAATCCAGAACTCCCAATTGTTAACTAACCCCAAAGATTCCCAGGCTTGGCGAGCGGGCAGAGCCGCTCCGGTGCCCGAAGCCAATGGTTGAGCGGTCCTTACTCTATACCAAGCTGGCCCCATCCGCAAGGGTCAGGACTTTTTTGTGCCGCTAGTATGTGAGTTGTCCGGTCGAGTTCACACGTGTGAGTTGTCCGCATGGCCGGGGGAGGGGTGATGCTGGGGAGTGGACGAAACTCAGCAGTACTCAGCCTCCGAGATGGAGCGGATGATGAAAGTTCAAGACGTACTGTTGAAGGCGATGGCCAGGAAGATCACCTGGTGGGCGGCGGCGGAGACCATCGGCCTCAGCGACCGGACGATGAGGCGGTGGCGAGAGCGTTTGGAGCGGGATGGCTACGCGGGCCTGGCGGATCGGCGCAAGGGAAAGGCAAGCGCACAGCGAATCCCGCTAGCCACTGCGGAGGATGTATTGCGGCTCTACCGGGAAGAATATTTTGATCTGAACATGCGGCGTTTTCGCGAAAAGCATGCTCATAGGACAGTTCTCCTTCTTTAAAAATGAACTCGCTTCGAGTTTCGGGCGTGCGGCATGTCCGGGGTCAATTGATCTCCATCAGCCGCTGCTGACGCCAGTCTGACGGTTCCGACGTGACCGCAATCGTACTCAAAGCCACAGAACGCTGGGTGATGGAAGAACGGCCGAAATCGAGTGGTTGCAAGAAAGAACTGGAAGAGGCTAGTCGAGTTCCCAGCGCCGCCCCGTGTTAAACTCAGCTTTTAAGGACCGTTCCCGCAGTCCCTCCGTTTCCCCTGTCCGGCAAGAAGTGATCCATGAAAAGCAGCAACCCAAACATTCGCAATATCGCCATCATCGCCCACGTGGATCATGGCAAGACCACTCTGGTGGACGCCATGCTCAACCAGAGCGGCATCTTCGGCGCGCATGAGGAACATGCCGATCGAGTCATGGATTCCAACGATCTGGAACGCGAGCGCGGCATCACCATCCTCGCCAAGATCACCGGCGTCCGCTACCACGGCGTCAAGATCAACATCGTCGATACGCCCGGCCACAGCGATTTCGGCGGCGAAGTGGAGCGCGCCCTCAAAATCGTGGACGGCGTCATGCTGCTGGTCGATGCCAGCGAAGGCCCGCTGCCGCAAACCCGCTACGTGCTGTCGAAGGCCCTCGAAGCCCACCTGCCTCCCATCGTCGTCATCAACAAGATCGACCGGGCCGACGCGCGCGTACCGGAAGTCCTCGACGAAATCTACGATCTCTTCATCGATCTGGGCGCCGAGGAAAATCAGCTTGATTTTCCCGTGCTCTATGCCATCGCCAAGACAGGCATCGCCAAAACCTCGATGGCTGATCCGTCCACCGACCTCCGCCCGCTCTTCGATGCCATCGTCAAATCCGTTCCGCCGCCCGTGGGCGATCCCGACGGCGTTCTGCAGATGCTCATCGCCAACCTCGATTACAGCGACTATCTGGGCCGCCTCGGCATTGGCCGCGTATTTAACGGCACGCTGAAGTATGGCGACACCGTCGCTATCGCCAAACGCGACGGTACCATGCACAATACCAAGATCACCAAGCTCTATTCCTTCGAGGGGCTCAAGCGGGTGGATGAAACCGTGGGCCGCCACGGCGACCTGCTGGCCATTGCCGGCGTGGAGGGTATTAACATTGGCGAAACCGTGACCAGCGCGGAAACTCCCCAGCCGCTGCCGGCCATCCGGATCGACGAACCCACCATCGCCATGGCCTTCACGATCAATACATCGCCGTTCGCGGGCCGCGAAGGCCAGTGGGTGACGTCGCGAAACCTGCGCGACCGGCTGGACAAGGAACTGCTGACGAACGTTTCCATCCGCGTCGAGGAACTGGGGCACGATACCTTCAAGGTCATGGGCCGCGGCGAGCTGCAACTCGCCATCCTGATCGAAATGATGCGGCGCGAGGGCCATGAAATGGCGGTGGGCAAGCCCGAAATCATAACCAAAACCATCGACCACAAACTGCAGGAGCCGGTGGAGCACCTCATCATCGACTGCCCCGAAAACTTCATCGGCGTGGTGATCGAAAAACTCGGCCAGCGCAAGGGCAAGATGAGCAAGATGGTGAACAACGGTTCCGGCCGCGTGCGCCTGGAGTTCCTGGTGCCCTCACGCGGCTTGATCGGCCTGCGCAGCGAAATCCTGACGGATACGCGCGGCACCGCCATCATGAACTCGCTGTTCCACGGCTACATCGAGTGGCAGGGCGAAATCTCCATGCGTCCGACGGGTTCGCTGGTGGCCGACCGCGCCGGCAAGGTCACCGGCTATGCGGTGTTCAACCTGCAGGAGCGCGGCGAGATTTTCATGTCGCCGGGCACGGAGGTCTACGAAGGGATGATCGTGGGCGAGAACGCGCGCGATGCCGATCTGGACGTGAACATTGTCAAGGAAAAGAAGCTCACCAACATGCGCGCCTCCACCTCGGATGAAGGAATCCGCCTGGTCCCGCCGCGCATCCTGAACCTGGAGCAGGCCATCGAGTTCATCAGCGAGGACGAACTGGTGGAAGTGACTCCGGTTTCGATCCGGCTGCGCAAGAAGGTTCTGAAGGCCAACCAGAGGTAGCGGCGCCGGGCCCCCCTGCAGCCAAAGCATGTATTTCAAGACTTTCTCACCAGAACGAAGCAGCCTGGTCTGCGGGCCTCTGCCCCGGTTTCGGAACTTCGCGGATATGGAGACCACAAGGGTCGCGCGGGCCTCAAGACAACCAAGCCGACGGGTATCTTGATGACCAGTTCCTTAGACGTTCAAAAGCCAAGCCGACGCAGGTGGAAAATCCATTCTTCTCCGTTTGCGCCAAGTGAGCCTACTGGGGACGAACACATCGACAGATACTCGGAGCCCATTCTTAAATGCTCCGTGCGGCTACGGGCCACTTATCGGCTGCAATTAGATCACGTCCAGCTTGAGCCATATCCTTTGGAATATAACTAAATGCTGTATGCAGTATGTTCTGCAAGCAGCGGACAATCCATCGAGAAAACCCCGATCGGTGTCAATTACAACGCTATCTAGCATTGTATCCCACGCTTCCATCAACAGTTCTTTGCAACTCTGAAATTCTCGCGTCAATACTTCGGCACGTGAAGCGGCAAGAAAACTCGAGGGCTCCAGAATTAGCGCTAGCTCAACGCCGATAAAGCGTGCCAACAGAGTTAGCGACAAAGCCTGGCGGCCCTGGAAAGGGGGGCGTACCCGTGCAGCATATGATCCGGAATCCGGGTAAAATGGAGCAGGACATGAACATCACGGTCGAGATTCCCGAGGAACTGGCCAGTCGACTCGGCGCCGATCCGGCTCAACTGCCCCGGCAGGCCCTGGAGGCCTTGGTTTTGGAAGCGCATCGGCAGGGCAAGCTCACCGAGGCTGAAACTGGCCGTCTGCTTGGGATTGAATCTCGTTTCCAGATTGACCGGTCCCTTAAGGACCACGGCGTGGAACTTGCATACACATGCGATGATCTTGAATATGAGCGGCAAGTACATCGTGAACTGGGAAGGGAACCGCGCCGGTGATTGTGGTTGTAGCGGATACATCGCCGCTGAACTATCTGGTTCTGGTCGAAGCAGTCGAGGTTCTTCAACAACTCTACCAGCGGATCTTCGTTCCGGAAGCCGTTATCATCGAACTGCGCTCTTCCGATGCCCCATTGGAGGTGCAACAGTGGGCGGCATCCCTGCCCAAATGGGTTGCAGTGCGTGCTGTGGCGGATGAGTTTCTCACCGAGCCGCGCTGGCAAGCTCTGCATCGAGGAGAACGAGCGGTCTTGGCGCTGGCGACGCTCCTCAAAGCCGATCTGGTTCTCATGGACGAGCGAATGGGCGTTGCCGTGGCGCGGAGAAACGGGCTTCGTGCCACTGGCACTTTGGGAATACTGGACGAGGCGGCACGGCAAGGACTGCTTGACCTAGCTCTCAGCTGAAGGCTACGACGTTTCGTTACCCGCACGCCTTGGTCGCGGAGTTGCTGGCGGAGAACGCGCTGCGAAAGAAGAACTAAAAAACTAAACAATATCCGAACCTGGAAGCCGAGCGGCCTCGCTGGCGCAGGGGCAACGCCATAGGGTAGGGTTGAGTTATGATGCCAGTTTTCATGAGCTTTCGCGGGCGGAACGCCCATCCCAACAGGCCACACAATGACGATGGTCTGTCCCACCTTAATACCCCGCTAAGTCCTCGAAGTCCACGTTCCCGCCGGACAGCACCACGCCCACCGAGCGGATCTCCGGCGGCAATTTACGGAACAGCACGGCGGCAGCGGAGACAGCGCCCGAGGGTTCCACCAGGATCTTCAACCGCAGCAGCAGGAATTTCAGGGCCGCGCGGATCTCGTCCTCGGTGACCGTCGCCACGCGTTCCACAAGGCGCTGCAGCACGGGAAAGGTCAATTCTCCGGGCTTCGCGGCACGGAGGCCATCGGCGATAGTTTCGGGATGCACCGAGACCCGCACCCCGGCCTGCATCGACAGGAACGTATCGTTGGCCCCTTCCGGTTCCGCGCCGAAAACGCGCGTCCCAGGGTTGAGGGCTTTGGCAATGGTGGAGCATCCGGCCAGCAGACCGCCGCCGCCCACGGGCGCGATCAGCGCGTCCAGGGGGCCGGTCTCCTCGAGCAGTTCGAGCGCCGCCGTGCCTTGGCCGGCCATGATCAGCGGGTGGTCGAACGGCGGCACCAGGGTGGCGCCGCTCTCCTTAAGAATGGCTTGGGCGATGGCCTCCCGGCTGTCGGTGAAGCGGTTGTAGGTGACGATCCTGGCGCCGCGGGCGCGGGTGGCTTCCATCTTGGAGCGCGGGGCATCCTCCGGCATGACGATGGTGGCCGGCACCCCCACATGCCTGGCCGCGATCGCCGTGGCCTGGGCGTGGTTGCCCGAAGAGTAGGCCACCACGCCGGGAGCCAGTTCGCTTGCCGTCAGCGACAGAACCAGATTGGCGGCCCCCCGGATCTTGAAGGCGCCGCCGCGCTGCAGGTTCTCGCACTTGAAGAAGACTCGCGCACCGGCTTCCGCGTCGAATCCGGCCGAGGTGAACACCGGGGTCTTGCGCGCCAGGGGGCGGATGCGTTCCGCCGCCCGGCGCACATCATCTGCATTGATTGCCAAGTCCATTGCTTGATTGTGACGCAGTAACGGTGGGCTTCGCCAGCCACAGTTGCCGCCCTCGGCTCCGGGCTGCAAGCGGGCCGCAAGACCAGGGGCGCCGGGCATATTGGTGACGCGATGCCGATGCTTTCATCGAGCCGCCGCGGGTTGCTTCTCGGCGTCCATGAAGTAATAGCTGATCATGTGCATCACGATCATATGGACGTCTTCGATGCGGCCCATGTGCGCGTTGCATGCCTGAATGTTAAGTTCGGCCATCGGCCCCAATTTGCCACCGTCACGGCCCGAGAGCGCGATAGTGCGGCAGCCAATCCCGTTGGCGTACTCGACCGCGCGAAGCACGTTGGGCGAGTTGCCGGAGCCGCTGAGGGCCAGAAGGAGATCGCCCGGCTCGGCAAAATTCTTCAATTGTTCGACAAAGATACACTCGTAGCCGACATCGTTGGAGTAGGCCGTGATGGTGGGCAGCGAATCGGTGAGCGCCATGATGCGGAAGCGCTTGTGGCGGTTGAAGCTGGCGCCTTTGACCATGTCGCAAACGAAATGCGACGCCGTGGAGGCGCTGCCGCCGTTACCACAGACAAAGATGCGGCGGTCCTCGTCGCGCGCCTGGGCGAGCATCGCGATCGCCTGGCTGACCTTCTCCAGGTTGATGGTTTCGATCGCCTGCAGGACATCGGCTTTATAGATCTGGGGAAAACTCGCGGCCATTACCCATTAAGGCTCAGGGGCCGCATGCCTGTCAATCGGCAGCCCTGTGGCCCTTCGCGTGGTTCGACTCGGGAGCTTGAAACGAGCGGGTTCCGCAGCGCGTGATGATGGGTTCACGATGTGCCAGCGGAGGTGGCGGCGACCGGCCTCCACACCATAGGTTTGGCACCTTCGTTTAGGGACCGAACACCGGTCGACGGGCGGCGAAGCTCGGCCCCGCCGCATCGAAAGGCACGGTGGCATCCATTGTTCCCCGGCGGTGGGTGGACACTAGAACTGCCGCACCATCGCCGGACGGAATCCTGCGGTTCGAAAGGGCGCCGGTGCTGGTACGGCCGTGCGCCTGGCGATTTCCGCCTCTACGGTGGCGTCCAGGGCGGCGGACAATCCGGCAAAGACCGACAGCATCGAGGTGAAAGCGATGTAGTCGAACGTGATCGACACGGCAAACACGATGAGCGCGTAGTTTAGTCCGAGGGCAATATTTGCGATATCCGCCAACCGGGGATCCCCGCGTGTCCGGCGGTAAATCCGGGAGGTCTTCTTCAGCGCGAAGACGATGGCCAGAACATAAAAGATGAGGGCTGGAATGCCGCACTCGCTGGAAACCTGGGTATAGCTGTTGTGGGTGCCTTGCCAACTGCCATGCCTCCGGCCGGCGGCCCTGGCATCCCGATCCTCGGCGACGGTAAACATTCCCGGGCCGACACCGAACAGAGGATGCTGGAAGGTGTATGCGATACTCTTGCGGAGCAGTTCCTTTCGGGCGGACGTGGAGGAATAAGCGATGGCTTCGACGGATTGCTCGTCGCCAGGGCGGATTTCCTCCTGATCTTCGGCCACCGTTCGGTATCGGTTCAGCAGCTTTCTCGGCATCGTGCCCACGATGAGCGCCACCAGCATCACAGTTCCGATGAGCATTTTCATTTTTCCCGCCGGATTGGAGCGGAGGAAAATGGAAAGAAGCAAGGCGCCGAAGGCCACCAGGGCGCCGCGGGAGCCGGTCTTGGAGAGGGTGAAAAGCATCACCAACATCACTATGCCGCAAAATACCTTGCTCATCCCCGACTTGGCGTTGAGCGACATGAGAAACCACAAGCACAGCCCCAGCAACAGTGCCTGGGCCATCTCGTTGGGGTTGGAAAACTTGCCTTGAGGCAGGTATAGCCGTCCAGTTGCCTCGGTACTGCCCCACAAGATGGCGATGACCGTCAACACCAGAAAACCGTAAGTCACCGCGTGGACGGCCTTCCGGCACTGATCGAAGTTTGCGATCAGCCCGGCCGTCGCCAGGAAGATAATGAAGGACGGGAGCCATGACGTCAGAAACAACCCGGTGCTGCCGCCCTTCCACATGCTGCCGGGAATCGCCAGCACGACCCAGACCGTGAAGGCGAGCAGGGCTTTGCCGGTCTCGGATTTGAGCGCCCGGATGAAAGCCTGGCTCAGAATCACCATTACGAAGATCACGCGGTAACTGATGCCGGGTATGTGCAGGAAGGAGAACTTCACGTCGAAAATCCGGCTGTAGATCAGGAACAGGTACAGCACCAGGAGGATGAATCCCACCTGCTGGAAGGCGGAGGCGCCATCGGATGGGACGGCACCGTCGGCTGCCGGAGCCGGGCTCGGCAAGGCCTGCATGAGAGGGGGAACCGCGGTCATGTAGAGTGAATGAGCTTCCTCGTTCGGATTCTAGCACTTTCAGCCGGTGGCGGGTTCCGGAAGCCGCCGGACAGGTAATGCATGGCACGATGTCGCCTGGAGATGGGCCGGTGCTGGTGGGCGGTCTCAGACACAAAACCTGCCGGGGCGCCCGGGGGCGCCCGGGGCCTGGTGCCCGCCCGCCACGCCGTGAGCGGCAGCAAGGCGCCGAACACCGTTCAGAGAAACCAGCTGGCGTCGCGAGAACGCTGAATCGGGATTCGGAGCCGAGCAGAGCAGGGCGGCGAACCCCGGCTGGATGATACACTGTACGTCCCATGATCGACCAACGGCAATCTGGCCGGGGTGCTTCGGCGAAGAAGGGGCTGGTTGGCATTCTGCTGGAGGTCGTTTTTCTGGTGGTCAACATGTACATCGCTTCCCGGCGTCGCTTCTGGCACGACAAAATCGGTACCGTCCTCGTAACGCGGCTTCCCAGCGACTTCCTGCCGGTCGCGCACGCCATGGTACAGGTATCGGCCGGACCCTTCGGACCAACCGAATTTGCCGCCGGGTTGCCGCGATGACAATACCCCCCCCGGGTCCCCGATTTCGGGATCGCAGATACGCGTATTGGACGGCAGGGGCCTTGCTTCTTTTTGTGCTGCTGGCTCTCGGCAGCGTGCTGACCAAGCGCCCCTGGTGTGACGAGGCTTGGTTCGCCAGCCCGGGACTCGACCTGGCCGTGAACGGTCGCATGGGGACCCATGTCCTTGAGCCCACCGGGACGGCTTTGTCCCTCCTGAAATCCGGTGCGCGGCTGGATCGAATTGACCAACATACTTACTGGGTCATGCCGCTGCATTTTCTGATCCTCGCTGTATGGTTCAAAGTCTTCGGGTTTAGCCTGACGGTTCTCCGGCTTCCCGCGGTAGTGTGGGGCCTGGCGGCGCTGGCCGCCTGGTACGTGAATGTCCGGCGACTGGGCGGTTCCGGAGAACTCGCCGCGATGACACTGTTTTTCATCGGTATCGACTACGCCTTCGTGAGTTCCGCTTCCGACGGGCGGATGGACATGATGTGCGCCTCTCTCGGCTTTGTGGCAATGGCAGTTTATCTGGAGCTCCGTGAGACCCGGTTTTCGTGGGCGGTCCTCCTCAGTCATGCCGCGGCTGCCCTTAGCGTGTTTACCCATCCCAACGGCGTGCTGGCGTCAGTGTCACTGGTTTTCATGATGTTTTACCTGGACCGCAAGCGGTTTTCCTGGACCGTTCTGCCTCTTTCCGGGATGCCGTATGTAATGGCCGCGCTTGGATGGGCAGAGTATATAATGCAGGATCGAGCCGCATTCGTGGCTCAATTCAGCGCCAATGCCGCCAATCGATCGGCCGGGCTGACGGCGCCGATCGAGGGCATCCGGCTGGAGATCGCCAGGCGATATCTGGAAGGACATTTCCTGCCGGAGGCCGGGTTCAACGGCCGCCTGAAGGTTCTCATTCTCCTCGGCTACATCGCGGCCCTCGCCATAACGGCCGCCGTGCCCGCACTGCGGCGCAATCAGGGGTACCGGCTGCTGCTCTATTTAACCGCTCTGCGGTTTCTGATGATGGCTTGGGGCATTTCCGTTAAAGCCGAGTATTATCTGGTGCACATCATCCCTTTTTACGCATTTTTCTTGGCGTGTGCGGCCTGCTGGCTTTGGCAACGGTCCAACCGGGTCCGCTGGATCGCAGCTTTGCTGCTTGGTCTCGTTGTAGGATTGCAGTTGAGTTGGAGCCTCTATCGGATCTTTTGGCTGCGGCCGTACCAGAACCAGTACCTCCCCGCAGTCCGTTTTCTCGAGGCACGCATAACGCCTCAAGACCTGGTATGCGGTAGCGCCGAACTGGCTTTCGCTTTCGGCTTCTATAATCCACAGATCGTAGACGATCTGTGGCTGGGCCTCTGGTCCGGAAAGCGTCCGACTATCATTGTGGTGGATAAGTGGTACTACCGCCAGGAATTTGCCGGCCCTCACACAGTGGCGCCGGCACACTTTCCTTACGTCACACGGTTACTACGGGACGACTTCACGGAGATCTATTCACAAGGCGACGATTACCTTATCTACGCTCTCAAACCGGGTACCGTCAGCAGGTAAGAGATGTGCCGGCATGCTCGGTGCGCGCGGCGGAAACGCTTTTGACATGGAAGTAGCCTGGACATGACGCCGGGCAGAGTTTCACAAAAAGCCATCTCCCAGGGCGTCAGGTTCCGCTGCGATTCGCATTCGTCTTGCAGGAATGGACTCGGGCGCCCGGCTCCCATTCGTGAGAATTCTCACGCAGCCGGCGCTCCCGCCGTCAATCGCCAGGGTTGGAGCCGGTAAAGGGAACACACATTGAGGGCGATCGGCATCATCAGACCGTGTTCCAACGAGGGAAGCCAACGTCGGCGAGTGCGCGCGTCCTCAATTAAGCAGACAGCCGTGGGGGAAGGGCTGTATCGCTTCGAACACATCTTTAAAAGGAATCAGTACCTTATAGGTGGCGCAGTTCCCCCGGGGGCCATGTGCTCCCATATATCTGTATTTAATATTACATACCCTGTTAAAGTATTATTAATTACATGTATCGCGCTCCGGTACACATCCGTACTCCGGCAGAGTTCATGGTGAAGTTTTAGCTATCAAATTCCAGGAAGCCGTCGTAAACTGGCTACATCCGGTAGATTCCGGGTAAACGAGGAGCGAGGTTACGAATGCCTGTCACTTCCAGATTTGCGTCGGTTGCTGCCCTTGGCCTGTTAGTTATCTCCAGCGCTGCGGCCTCTTCACTTTTTACTATTCCTGTGGTCAATTTCTCCTTCGAGATTCCTCCGGCGGCTGGGCTGACGCATGGTTGTGGACCCAACTGCTCGTTTAGTACGGGGTCCATTCCTGGTTGGGTCGGCAGCGCCAGCAATTCCGGCGAATTCCGACCTGGAGCCCTGCAAGGGAACACCACTTGGTTCAACACGCTCACGAATGGCAATACGATCCTCTTCGATGAAGGACCCACTATTTCTCAGACTGTCGGTGCGACGGTCGTGCCGGGCGACACTTACACCTTAATGGTTGATTTGGGACAGCGGAAGGATCTGCCACTCCAGCCATTTAGGCCGACGGTGGATCTGCTGATTGGCGGAGCTGGTGGAACCACTTTCACAGCTACCGGAACTGCCCCAGTGTCCGGAGGGTGGTCGACTTTTGTGGCAACCTACACGGGCTTGCCCGGGGACGCCGGCAAATCGATTACTATCCAACTCCTTTCGACTGGGAGCCAAGGCGAGTTTGATAATGTTCGCTTGAGCGGTTTGACCCCGGCCTCTTCAGTGCCCGAGCCCACCGGTGTTACTCTCCTTGGACTGGGTTTGGCTGGACTCCTGGTATTCGCCAAACGGCAGCGGGCCAGCTAGACAACAGCGTTTGGACGCCTGTAGGACTTTGGTTGCGGGGGAAGCTCTAAAATAACCGGCCAATCTGTTTTGAACCAGGACCCTTCAGCGTAAGGGCTTCCAATATTCAAACAGTTTGGCCGGTTTATTTTATGCATAAACCGGTCCAAATCCGGGCAAGCCGAGAGCCTGGCTCAGAACGAAGGAGGGCACCCCGGTGCTGCAAGCCGCCGGTTGGAGTCCATCGCCACCAACCCGAGCACGCAATCCAAAGCCCGTTCGGCGTTGGCGTCCTCAAGGAATCACCAGCCCTCGCAGCGCCATGTCATACCGAATCGCCCCAGTTGCCCGGATCAGTTCCGAGTCGGTGAGCGCCCGGTTCCAGACCAGCAGTTCGCTCATTGTGCCCCGAAAAGTAGAGCCGATAATCAGCGGATTG
>DATMNI010000261.1:0-4117 GCA_035570275.1 Candidatus Acidiferrales bacterium
TTCTGGCCCTCTGGTACAACGACTTCTTCGGCGCGCAGACGGTAGCCGTGCTGCCCTACGAACAGTACCTCAAGCGATTTCCAGCCTACCTGCAGCAGTTGACGATGGAAAGCAACGGCAAGCATGTGACGCTGGATGGCGGTGCCGTCAAGACCGACACGAGTCCGGTCTACTGGGGAGAGCCGGGCACGAACGGGCAGCACTCTTTCTATCAACTGATTCATCAGGGGACCAGGCTCATCCCTTGCGACTTCATCGCGTTCGCGCAGCCGCTCAATGCTCTGGGCCGGCATCACGACATGCTGATGGCGAACGTATTCGCACAGGCAGAGGCGCTGGCGTTCGGCAAGACTAAGGAAGAGGTGAAAGCGGAGGGCACGGCAGACTGGCTGGTACCGCACCGGGTCTTCGAAGGGAACCGGCCGTCGAATACGATCCTCGCGCCGCGGCTCACGCCGGAAACGCTCGGCAAGTTGGTAGCTCTCTACGAGCACAGCGTGTTCACGCAGGGGGCCATCTGGAACATCGATTCGTTCGACCAATGGGGCGTCGAACTGGGCAAGGTGCTCGCCAAGCGGATCATTGGTGAACTGGACAGTGGGGAGCAGACCAAACTCGCACACGACAGTTCGACGAACAACTTGATCCGCCGGTACCGGGCGCTGAAGGAGGCTGCATGACCACCATCGGTTTCGACAAGCCGCTTTACATCCTGCCGTTCGACCACCGCGGCTCGTTCCAGACGAAGATGTTCGGCTGGAAGGGGACGCTGACTGCCGAACAGACGGCCGAGATCGCCGCAGCCAAGCAGGTGATCTATGACGGGTTCAAGGCTGCAGTCGCGGACGGCGTGCCCGAGCAGAAGGCGGGCATTCTGGTGGACGAGCAGTTCGGTTCCGCGATCCTGCGCGACGCGGCGGAACACCGCTACACCAGGGCCTGCGCGGTGGAAAAGAGCGGGCAGGACGAATTTGATTTCCAATACGGCGAGGACTTCGCCAAACACATCGAGGCCGTGCGGCCGACCTTCAGCAAGGTGCTGGTCCGCTATAACGTCGAGGGCGATCGGGCGCTGAACGCCCGGCAGGCCGGCCGGTTGAAGCGACTATCCGACTACCTTCACGGCCAGAGCGGCAGCCGGTTCATGTTTGAGTTGCTGGTGCCCGCCGAGAAGGCGCAACTGGACCGGCTCAACGGTGACAAGAAGGCTTACGACCTGCAACTGCGCCCGCACCTGATGCTGCGGGCGATCCAGGAATTGCAGGACGCCGGCGTGGAACCGGACGTCTGGAAGATCGAAGGTCTGGACCGGCGCGAGGATTGCGAGCGGATCGTCGCCGCCGCGCGGCGAGGAGGGCGTGACCAAGTCGGATGCATCATCCTGGGGCGCGGAGAGGATGACCGCAAGGTCCAGGAGTGGCTGACGACGGCGGCCGCTGTGCCGGGATTCATCGGCTTCGCGGTAGGCCGCACCAGTTTCTGGGACCCGCTGGTGGCGTGGCGCGCCAAGAAGATCACGCGCGAGGAGGCGGTGAAGGACATCGTGGGCCGTTACCGCAAGTTTGTCGAAACGTTTGAGGGCAAAGCGTGAAAGCAGGCGTGAAAACAGGCGGGAAACTCGCCCCTTCGATCCTGGCAGCGGATTTCGCCCGTCTCGGCGCGCAAGTGGCCGAGGCGGAAAAGGCGGGAGCGGACCGGATCCACATCGACGTGATGGACGGCCATTTCGTGCCGAATCTTTCGATGGGGGCGCCGATTGTGGCGTCTCTGCGGCCGGTTACCAGGCTGCCGCTCGAAACGCACCTGATGATCTCGAATCCGGATTTCTTTCTGCAGGAGTTCGCGGACGCAGGCTCCGATTCGTTCCTGGTGCACTGGGAGGGTAACGTCAACCTGCACCGGACGGTGCAGAGCATCCGGGCGGTTGGACGGCGCGCCGGTGTGGCGATCAATCCGGCCACTCCGGCGGACGTGCTCGAGGAGATACTGCCCGATATCGACCAGGTGCTGGTGATGACGGTCGACCCGGGTTTCGGGCATCAACATTTTCTCCACTCGACTCTGGCCAAGATCAGTCGCGTCCGCAAACTGATCGATCGGGTAAAGCCCGAGTGCGACCTGGAGGTGGACGGCGGAATCGATCCGGAAACCGCGCGCCTGTGCACAGAAGCGGGCGCCAACGTACTGGTAGCCGGGTCGGCAATTTTTGGAAGCAGCGAAGGCGTGATGGCGGCGATGAATCGCCTCCGCCCAGATAAGGAATGACGAGAGGGAGTGAAGCTATGCAAATCGGAATGATTGGACTGGGAAGAATGGGCGCGAATATGGTGCGCCGGCTGATCAGAGGAGGCCACCAGGGTGTGGTTTACGACGTCTCGCAGAAGGCCATGGATGAGTTAGTTGCCGAGGGAGCGAAAGGATCTGTGCACGTGTTGGATTTTGTGGAGAGGCTGGAAGGCCCGCGGGCCATCTGGATGATGGTTCCGGCGGGAGCGGTCGACGAAACGATTGCCCGCGTGGCGCCGCTGCTGCAGGCCGGGGACATCCTCATCGACGGCGGCAACTCCTATTACATCGACGACATTCGCCGCGCCAAGGAACTCGCGTCGAAGGGGATTCACTACGTGGACGTGGGCACGAGCGGCGGTGTGTGGGGCCTGGAGCGCGGCTACTGCATGATGATCGGAGGCGAGCCGGAGATTGTCGGACATCTCGACCCCATCTTCCGGACACTGGCCCCTGGAACGGGCGACATCCCCCGGACACCAGGCCGTAAGCCAGGCGACGGCACGGCCGAGTTCGGCTATCTGCATTGCGGCAACAACGGCGCGGGCCACTTCGTCAAGATGGTTCACAACGGCATCGAATACGGCGTGATGGCGGCCTATGCCGAAGGCCTCGGCATCCTGCGCGATGCCAATGTGGGCAAACAGACCGGAACCGTGGATGCCGAGACCACACCGCTGCCCCATCCGGAGCACTACCAGTACGATCTCAACCTTCGCGACATATCGGAAGTATGGCGGCGCGGCAGTGTGATCGCCTCGTGGCTGCTCGACCTGACGGCGGCGTCGCTGGCCGAGGACCCGACGCTGGCCAAGTTCGCCGGCCGCGTCTCCGATTCCGGCGAGGGGCGCTGGACGATCAAGGCCGCGATTGACGAAGCCGTGCCCGCGCCGGTTCTCACGGCCGCCCTCTATGAGCGGTTCGCCTCCCGCGGTGAAGCGGAATTCGCCAACAAGTTGCTTTCCGCGATGCGTTTTCAGTTCGGCGGTCACTTGGAAAAGACCGCTGGGAAACAAGCTGCTTGAAAGGACAAACTATGAACGACTCTCACTCGGATGCACTGGTCTTCTTCGGCGCCACGGGCGACCTGGCATATAAGAAGATCTTCCCGTCTCTGCAGGCCATGGTGAAGCGCGGCACGCTGAACGTGCCGGTCGTGTGCGTGGCCAAGTCCGGCTGGAATCTCGATCAACTCCGCGCCCGTGCGCAGGACAGCCTTGAGAAGCACGGCGGCCTCGACCGCGCCGCTTTCGACAAGCTCTCCAGCCTGCTGCGTTACATCGATGGCGACTACCTGGAGATGGAGACGTTCCAGGCGATCCGCCGGGAACTCGGTCCCGCTCAACGGCCTGCGCATTATCTGGCGATTCCGCCGGTGTTGTTCGGCCAGGTGGTGGAACGGCTGGGCCAATCGGGATCAGCCACGGGCGCTCGCGTCATCGTCGAAAAACCGTTCGGCAGCGATCTGGAATCAGCGCAGAAGCTGAACCAGATCCTGCTGGGGACGTTCAGGGAGAAGGAAATCTTCCGCATTGACCATTACCTGGGCAAGCGACCGGTCTACAACATGCTCTTCAACCGCTTTACCAACTCGTTCCTGGACCCATTCTGGAATCGGAGTTCGGTGGAGAGCGTGCAGATCACCATGGCGGAGGATTTTGGGGTTCAGGGGAGAGGCGCTTTTTACGACAAGACGGGAACGATCCGCGATGTGGTGCAAAATCACCTGTTCCAGGTCCTGAGCAACCTGGCGATGGAGCCGCCTGTGCGGATGGACAGCGAATCTATTCGCGACGAAAAGGTTAAGGTGCTGAAAGCGATTCCACCGATC
>DATMNI010000262.1:0-32541 GCA_035570275.1 Candidatus Acidiferrales bacterium
GGCACGCCGGGCACTGCCGCGGCAGCCACTCGGTGTCGTAGTCGCCGGGCTTGCATCCATCGCCGCAACGTGGGATAAAGACGATCACGGGTGCGAAGGCACGCCCCGGAATCGCTACCCGCCCAAGGCACACGACTCCGCGGCCCCGCCTTCGCTCCTAAGTAACAGAATCCACGCTGAAAAAGAAGCCCGCCCAGCGCCCTCACGGATTGGCCGCTAAACGGTGACGGCAAATCGACTTTTTCTTCGCCCTGAATTCAATCGGTTACAGACATTCGCCTCCCAAACCCCTTGACCTCGGTGCTACTTTCAAATCAGAAGGTCTCGCCCGGGGTGCCCTCTGGGCCAGATTCCTTCGACAGTTTTCTTCGTGGCCACGAAGCGTTGCACGTACGGTGGAACTGAACTCTCCCTGGTTCATTGTCGCCCCACCTGGTACCAGAGGACGAGCGCCAAATCGGCAAGGATATGCCCGCCATTCAGCGGGCCTAGATCATCGAAGGCGCTCTCCAATCCATTGGGCGGCCGACACGCACGGCGAAAAGTCCGAGGATCTTGCTCCTAAGCCCGGCCGCCCGCAACGGTTCTTTGCCAACCCTCAACTCACAAGTGTCTCTCCGCTGCGCCAGCCCACCAGTGTCTCCGCTCCCTCAGCGCCCTCACGTTTTGACTTTCAAACCCTAGCCTCAGAACAAATCCCAACCTACCCTTAAAGGTCTTCTCTCGCGCTTTCCTCCGCGTCTCGGCGGCTCTGCGGTGAAGAATTGGCTTCGTTCGGTACGTCACCCTGCCCGGCCCACAATCATCGTGTTCGTTCCCACTTTGGGTTGACCAGAATGCAGAATCGACAGGCGGATTGCCAATCCGCCGCAGGTTACCAACCTGCCCCACAAGCACCAATCCCCGCGGGCCCCGTCACATATACTGGTAGTGTAGATGAAGGTTCGCCGGATTATTGTACCCGCGTTGGGCTGCGTGTTATTAGTGTGCACCCTCTGGGCTCAACGTCCATTCCGCGAATACCCGGCTTGGGAGTACAATAATTTCCCGGTGCCGGCCGATTGGAACGTGCCCGGCGAATGGACCTTCGCGCGCCTCATGTATCCCACCACGGAAGTGCGCGTGGACTGGCAGTCGGAATACAAGCGCGGCTTCGATTGGCGCGAAGGCAATACCAACTGGACTATCGACTACCCTCGCTCGGACCGGCACCTGGCCGCCGCCATCCGCCGCCTGACCCGCATTCAGGCCCGCTCCGTGGAACAACCAATCAACCTGGACGCTGACGACGATGTTTTCAACTACCCATGGCTCTACGCCGTGGAGGTGGGCCATTGGCAGTTGACCGATTCCCAAATCGCCAAATTCCGCGAGTTCCTGCTGCGCGGCGGCTTCTTCATGTGCGACGATTTCCATGCCATCAACGAATGGGACATTTTCGTCTACACCATGAACAAGGTTTTCCCGGACCGCAAGATCGTCGACATCCCGGACAAAGACGCCATCTTCCACACCGTCTTCGACCTGGACGACCGCTACCAGGTGCCCGGCATGCAATACGTCTACTCGCACAAAGTTTACGAAAAGGACATACTCACCGGCTCCCCCGCCCACTGGCGAGGCATTTACGACGACAAAGGCCGCCTGATGGTTGTCATCTGCCACAACATGGACCTTGGCGACTCCTGGGAGAACGCCGACGAACCGACCTACCCGCAAGTGTTTTCCGCCCTGGGAATCCGCATCGGTGTCGACTACCTGGTCTACTCGATGACGCACTGAGCATTCCCATTCTCCACAACGCCACTCTGCTACGTTCCGTGATATATTGACTCCATCTACGTAGGAGTCCTCCATGAAGCCCCGCTTCGACCCAACGCCTTTCCTCCCGCTTCCTCACGCGCACTTTGAAATCCTGGTTTGCCTGGCCGAAAACGAACAGCACGGTTACGCCATCAAGCGCGAAATCGCCCGCCGCACCGCGGGCCGCCTCCAACTCGGCCCCGGCAGCCTTTACGGAGCCATCAAGAAGCTCACCGACGATGGCCTTATCGCGGAATCCGACCAACGCCCCGCGGCCCACCTGGACGACGAACGCCGCCACTACTACCGCCTCACCGCCGAGGGCCAAGCCGTCCTCAGAGCCGAGGCTGCCCGGCTTCGATCGCTGGTGGAACTGGCCGAAACGCGGTTCGCCCCCGCCCGCCCCCGTCGCGCATGATGGCGCATGATTCCGCTCTGGCTCTATCGCCGTCTGCTGGCTTTCTACCCCGCCGATGTGCGCCGCGAATATGGCGCCCTGATGGCGGAAGAGTTCCGCGACGGTTGGGCCGAAGCGCGTCTCGCCGGCGGCCTGGCCCTGGCGGCTTTCTGGCTGCACCTGGTTCGCGATTGGGCCGAAAGTGCCGCCGCCGCCCATGCGGAAATTGCCCGTCAGGACCTGCGTTCCGCCGCCGGCAGTTTGCGCCGCCGCCCCATTTCCACCGGCGCTCTAATCGTCCTGTTCGGGTTCGTGATCTCGGCCAACACGGTGATGGTCGTGGTGGCACGGTGCCTGCTGTGGGAGCCGCTTTCCTTCGAAGCGCGCGGGCCGCTGGTCGTCCTGACGCAGTCGAGCGCAACCGGTACACCCGCCTGGCAAACCCTTCCGGCCAAACTGGTGGACCAACTGGCGCGGGAAAGCCGCACCATGGAGGATGTCGCCTTCGTGAACAACTTTACCGTGTTCATGTACGGCCAGCGGCACGGCGGATATTATGCCGCACCAGCCGCGTTCCGGAATTTCGGAATCACCGCGGCTGCCGGCCGCCTCTTCCGCGATGGCGATGGCGACGTGGCGGTCATCGGCGCTCGCCTGTGGCGCGACCGTTACCACGGACTGGCCTCCGCCATCGGTTCCATCCTTAACTTTGCCGGCCGCGACTACCGGATTGTCGGCGCGCTCAGCCAGGCTCCGGGCACCCTGAACGACGCCGACCTCTGGATACCCTCCCGGCCTTTCATGTACGGCGGCGTCATCGCGCGCCTCAAGCACGGCGCCCGGTTGCGCGACGCCCAGGCCGAATGGCTCGAATTTCAGCGCCGCGAAGGTGGCCGCCGCCCCGCCGGGTTCACCTGGTTCCGGCGCGTCAACATGGCTCCCGAGTTTGATTTCATCATCTGGCTATGCCAGGCGGCCTTTCTGATTGCCCTGCTGCTGGCCTGCGCCGACCTCGCCTCGTTTCAGTTCGGCCACATGCTGCGGCGCCAGAGGGGGATCGCCGTCCGCATGGCCGTGGGGGCCTCGCGCGGCCGGCTGCTGCGGTTCCTGCTGACCGAAAGCGTGGTCACGGCCGTGCTGGCAGGGGCCGTCTCACTTCCGCTCTCCGCCGGCCTCATGTGGTTTCTTCACGCCCACCTCGACGCCGTGGGCGTGTCGAGTCTATGGGGCTGGTCCGAAGTCCGCCTGGACCGCGTCGCCGTCCTGGTGGCAATTGTGCTGAGCCTGGCCAGCGGCGTATTCTCAGGATGGTTCCCGGCGTGGCGAACCATCAACCGCAATCCCTGGCCCATGCTCGCGCCACCGCGCGGCGACAGCCGTTGGGCCGTCGGCCGCCTGCGCCTGGCGCTTTTGGCGACCCAGGTGGCCTTGGCCGTGCCCTTGCTCATTTTCGCCATCGCTTTCTCTGTCGAAGGCAGCGGGCGGCTGGACTCGGGCGCCGTGCGCTACTTCAAATCTTCCCTGCAGGTCACCTTCACGTTCCCCAACCGCCCGTCCCCCTCCGCGCGCGATCTGGTCAATCTCATCCAAAAAATCACCAGCCGCCTGCAGGACAAAGGCTACCAGGCCATCCTCACCGACGCGCTGCCGTTCCTGGATGACGGCACGCCCTTCGAGTATGAAGCCGCGGGACGCCATGTCGGCCGCGTGGTGCACGTCAACTCCCATTTTTTCGACATTCCTGGCTTCCGCTTTCGCAGGGGCGGTAGGTGGACTCCCTCCGAGGAGCGCCAGTTCCCGCCGCCCGTGGTGGTCAACCAGGCCATCGCGCGGCAGGCGGGCACCGTGGTGGGCAAACTGGGCGACTCGCTTACCATCGTCAACTCCAACGGAACCCGCGTATCTTCCCGCATCGCCGGCATCGTCGATCAACCGCCGCTCGATCTGTACGGATCGGCAGCCCAGCCCACCATCTTTGTCCCCTATCCCTTCGGATCGCCAGGCCGGCTTGGCATGGTGGTCCGGTTCAATGGCGACTCCGGGTCGGCCGATTCGGCAAGAGCCGCGATCGAGGCTGCCTTCCACGAGGTCGATCCCGATGCCAGGCCCGGGATTCAGGATTACGGCGCGCGCATCCAGGCAAACTGGATCGCCTGGCGTTATCTGGCCGGTTTCCTTTCCGTCGCCGGCTTGTTGGCTCTGGGCCTGGCAGTCACCGGCGCCACCGCGTATCTCGCCCAGACCTTCAGCGAACGGAGCCACGAAGTGGCTTTGCGCTGCGCATTCGGAAGCCAAATCGCCGGCATTTGGATCTGGATAACCCGGCAGGTGGTCCGCGCACTGGCCGCTGTTACTATCCTCGCGGCCGGCGGCGCATATCTGATCAAGTGGCTGCCCTCGGGAATGGTTCCCGCCACCGGCCTGGCGCTATGGGCCGGCTTCGGGCTCGCCCTCGCCCTGTTGTGGGCAGCCTGGAGCGCCGTCTGCTGGCTGGCCAGCCGCCGCGCCGCCGCGGAACCGCTGATGAGCAGGCTCCGCCACATCTGAAGCCCGGAGTGGCCCGAAGTTTACAAACCAATCCGTTGTAATAGTACACAA
This sequence comes from Candidatus Acidiferrales bacterium, assembly GCA_035570275.1. Taxonomy (GTDB): domain Bacteria; phylum Acidobacteriota; class Terriglobia; order Bryobacterales; family Bryobacteraceae; genus DATMNI01. The sequence goes on from DATMNI010000262.1 coordinate 4,799, forward strand.
ATTGATATAGTATGACGGCATGGTACGACTAAGCCGCCTCGCCATTGCCGTATCCCTGACAACATCCCTGTCAACCTGGAATCTGGTGGCGCAATCCGCGCGCGACCAGGCCCGCCTCCAGGACCTCAATTTCCTGGCTACCCAACTGCCGAAACTGCACGCCAATTTCTTTTTTCAGCTCAACCCCGCGGATTACAGCGCCGCCGCCAGCCAACTCGGCGCCCAAGTCTCCACTCTCACCGACGCCCAGTTTTACGTTGGCCTCGCCCAACTGGTTGCTATGGCTGGGGACGCCCACACTTTCGTTTCCCTCGGCGGCTCCGCGGCCGCCAAAGCCGGCTTCCAGACCTTCCCGTTGGAATTCCGCTGGCTGGATGACGGAGTCTTCGTGACAGGCGCGGCGGTATCGTATTCACGCGCGCTGGGCACACAGTTGGTGCGGGTGGGCGATTTCCCCATCGACGAAGCCGCCGCCCGGCTGGCCACCATGATTCCCCATGAGAACGACCAGTGGCTTCATTACATGGCGCAGCAGTATCTCAAGGGCCAGCAGGTCCTGCAGGGGCTCAACCTGTTGCCGGCCGCGGCCACGTCGCCGCTAACGTTTCGCGACCGCGCCGGCACCGAATTCACGCTCAACGTCGGCACTGAGGCCTCGGCGATCGTGCCCGCGACTTCACCCAATCAAGCCTCGCTGCCCCAGTACCTTCAGTCGGCTGGCCTCAACTACTGGTACACTTACTCCGCCGCCAACCGGCTCCTTTACTTCAAGTACAACCAATGCGCCGATATGCCGGGCAACCCCTTCGCGGCGTTCGCCGCGGCTCTGCTGAACACTCTGGACACCAATCCGGTCGATACCTTTGTGTTGGATTTCCGCGGCAACACCGGCGGCGACGCGAATCTGATCGCGCCGTTGGGTCTCGGTTTGGAGCAGAGGCTGCCCGCGTTGGTTGTCAAGCCGCGCTTTGCCGTCTTTGCCGCGATCGACAAAGGGACTTTTTCCTCCGGCATGGATGACGCCATGCAATTCAAGCAGCCGATCCCTCCCGGGTTGCTGCCTCCGGGCGTCGATGTCAGCCAGTTAGTCCGCGTCGTCGGCGAGCCGACGGGCGGCAAACCGGCGCACTATGGCAATGTGAAGCCGTTCACGCTGCCCGCCTCGCAGCTCACCGGCCAGTATTCCACGCAGTTCTTTTCGGTTCCCGACGGTGTCCCGCCCGGCCCTTCCTTCGCGCCCGATATCGCGGTACCGCTGCTCTCGGCCGACTATTTCGCCTGGCATGACCCGGTGCTCGCCGCCATGCTGGCCCGGTGGCCAGGTACGCAGCCGGGCACACCCCCCGCCGCGCCGCCAGTTTCCGCGTGGAACACGGCTTGGCCGCCGGCTCTTTTGCCGCTGCCTTCGGAAATCTACCAGCCGTGCCGGACGAAGTCCAGGTTAACGGCCAACCCGGGCGCGTCATTGCCGCCGGCGCCTCGCAAGTCAACTTCGTGGTGCCGTCATCTACGCAGACAGGCCCGGCGGCCGTTTCCATCCGCGCCTCCGGCCGCGAGATCGCCCAGGGCCACGCCACCATCACGCCCGCCGGCCCCGGCCTCTTTGTGCTGCAACCTGCCGACCCCTCGCAGCCAGGCGCGGTGTTGAACCAGGATTCGTCCGTGAACGGAGCTGCCGCTACCGCCGGCGCGGGCTCCGTCATCCAGATTTTCGCTACCGGCTACGGCTCGCTCGATGCCTCGGGCGCGGCCCCCGTCCAAGTCATGATCGCGGGCGAGCCGGCCGAAGTGCTCTACAGTGCCCCCACGCCTCAACTCCCCGCCCTGTGGCAGATCAATGCCCGCCTGCCTGCCGCCGCGCGCGGCCAGGTCTCACTTTATGTGGTTGCCGGAAGTACCGCGAGCAACGCGGTTACCGTACGGGTGCGGTAAGTAGCACAGGCAGGAAGCGAATCTCGCCAGGATTTTTGAGAATGACGCAACCAACCGCCATTCAGCTCGCGCGATTCATTGCAGCGTCGCTTTCAATTGGATACGCTGCACGTTCCAATTGTCACCGCCAATGCCACCGCCGAACCCGGTATGCAACTTGACGCTCTTGACGTCGCCGCCGTGCAAGCCGCCGCTGGGGAGCGGGATGCTGACGGTGTGGTCCGTCCAGTTTTTCCAGTTGCTGCCCCGGTTGGCGTTTTTCACCGCGATCGCGCTGCCGTTGGTGAGCTCGATCGTCGCATCACAGTTGTCGCTTCCCCCACGCAGGTCGTCATTGCCGGTCGAAATTATCAGATCGAGAGCGGTAACATTCCTGCCGTTGTCCTGGCTCGTGACCGCTTCGACAAGATCGTGGACACTGCCTGTGAACCGGATGAGGGGTCCACCGGACTTGTCCAGCCAGTCGTGGACAACGATGGGAGCCGGCTCTGACGTTCGGCTGCCTGCCGGAAAGCCGACCATGAGCGCCACCTTATCGACATTCCAGTTGTCGCCTCCAATCCCACCGCCGAAATGAGTGGTGATGGCGACGCTTTGGATATCCTGAACGCGAGGAGCGGCCGCGGGCAGCGTGAGCCGCGCGATGTGGGTCTGGCCGTTGCCCCACTCGCGTCCGCCGTTGATGTTCTTGGTCAACGTGCTGCCGCCGGCGAATGTAACAGTGACGTCGGCGTTATCATTGCCGCCGCGAAGATTGTCGCCGCCGGTCTGGATCCAGATCTGGACCTCAGTTGCCCGTGCGTCGGTGACGAGGCGACGGGCCGGAACGTTCAACGTGAGCGCGTGGACGTCGCCCGTGAACCGTATCTTCGGCGAGCCTTCGCCCAGCACCCAGGTCGTGGTGGTTGAGCCGCCCGGAAAATTAAGCGGCCAGCAGACGTTATCGTTGTCAGAGCGGTAGCGTTGGACGTTGAAGCCCTTCCAGGTAATGTCGATGCTCTGGCATTGATCGCCAAGCTCGCTTCCCCCCGCTCCACCGTCACCGAATCCACCGGGATCGCTGAGCATCTCGACATCCTCGTGCGAGACCGACTCGGTGAATTGCGCGAAGTTCCCAGCGCAGCCCCGGGCCGTCGGAAGAACGGCGAAGTTAGGCGTGTTCAGGCCGGCAGCGTGATAGGCGATCGTGTGGCTACCAGTCTGGCTGCAGACATCGGGACCATTTGCCGTCACGGCGGGGCCTCCGATCTTGATGTCCGGACTGAAGATCAGGTTGACTTGCGGCGACGGATCCATGCCGTTCACGTGGCAGTTCGACAGCGAGCGGGCCGTCGTCCACTCGAGCACGCCGTTGTGGAGGTCTTTCAGAGCGGCATCCACGCAGGGTTGCGACGCGACATAGCTGCCAAAAAAGCGCGGCGGATTGATGCCTCCGTATTGGTGGAGGCCGCCAAAGTACGACGGCCAGTCGGGGCTCATCAAAGTCTGGGTGAAGGCGTCGATCGATTGGCGCGTGAACTTTTCCGGATCGCTCGGTTTCTGGCTCGCCGGCAGGTTGTTCAGATGCTGTTCCCACGTTTCCTTCGACGGATCCGGATACACATAGACATTCGTGAACCTGCCGTCGGAGACCACCGCGTCCGCGCGCGCATGGCTCATCGCCCCCATCGCAACCGCAAGTACTGCAACTGTAAGAAAACGGCTCCTCATTTTCGATCCTCCTCTTAGCGGGTAGTTGTACCCGGCATGAATTGTCCATTCCATTCTGCGCGGAGTTGGCGCGGCCAGAGCTGCGGCCGGCGCAGACTTGAACATTTCCCACGGTGGATGTTCCGAACCGGGGCCACCGGCTTCCTCGTGCTCGCCAAAACTTTACTTTGGCTTGAACTCACGCCGGATTGGAGCGGCCAATTGACGTGGAAAACGCTGCACCCTCTCAAACGGAACAGCCGATGCGTCGATAAATAGTGCCGCCGGACCAAAAACCGTTTCAGCTTAAATGAACAGGTTCAGCTGCCGTTTACTTCACTTCAAACACGCCGAAGCCCAGACCTAACTCGCGCGGGTCTGAGGCCGGCCGAATCACGCGGCTCACTTCCACCGCGATCGCCAGTTCCCCTTTTTCCGCCAGAGAAGCAGGTAGCTCAAAGGCAAGCTCGAATGAGTTCTGGCCCTCCCGGATCGTCGCCGGCGGCAGCCGCGCATCCGCCCCAGTCAAGCCAATGGTCACGCTCACCTGCAGCGGCCCGGCGCGGAGTTGCTCCTCGGGGCAGATCCCCCGCAGGTACAGTTTCTGCCCCGCGGCGGTCGGACCACCGATGCGCAGCGTGGCGCGTCTCGGCATCCAGCGCAGGCTGCCGTCGCTTGGATACCACTCCGGCCCAAGCCACGGCGCATCCAGCGGACTGGTGGCATCCACGCGGCGCGGCAGAGTCTCGTCGTGGGCCACCGTGTACGACGAAGTAACGTTACGCAACCGCGGCCCGCGCACATCATAAACCGCCAGTTGACCTCGGTCGATCGCGGCTGCCACGGCCCCGGCCGGCGCCAGGAATTCGTTGAGGTCGCCACGGTCCGCATCCGCCGTAATGGAGCGCTCGCTGCCGGGCGCTAGGTAGACCTGTTCGAAACCGATCAGCCGGAATGGATGATCGCGCAAGGCGTTCCAGAAGAGATCGTTGTCCACGCCCTCCAGCAGGATGGCCTGGCCGGGATGCTGCTGGTGCGCGCCGGCCACGCCTTCCACCAGATCGCGCACCCGCAACGTCAACCGATAGTTCCGTTCGACGGCCGACAGCAGGTGAGGGACGGAGAGCATGGCGTAGAGCACCGCCAGGGCTGCCGCCGCGCGTGGCGATTCGGCCATTGCCCAGCCGCCCAGCCAGCACAGGCCGGCCACCGGCAGGAAGACATAATATTCGGTGAGGTGGTCGCGCAACAGCAGCAGCGGCGAGAGCACCGCCACATACCACAGCAGGAAGAACAGCGGCGTGCGAACGCCGGCCCGCAGTTTCCGCACCGTGAAGTCGGCCAGCCCGGCCGTGAGCAACAGCAGGCTTGCCAACGCCAGCCCGCGCGGCATCCGCAAGTAAGCCGGCTCCAGCGACCACGTCCAGTAGACCGCCAGTGTCCGGAAGATGGCGCCCGTAAGATGAACCGCGTAGAGTCCTGTCTTCAGCGGCGGCGCGACAACCTGGTGCACCACGAAATAGACCGCCGAGACCGCAAACAGCGGCAGCGTACGGCGGAAATGCCGTTGTGCGCATAGCCAGGTATATCCGGCAGCCAGCGCCGGATAGACCACGTTCAGTTCCAGCACCCCGAAGCCAACAAGAAACACGGCCCACTGCAACAGGTTGTAGCGCCGCTCGCCGGTTTCCACGTAGCGCAGCAGCGCGTGGAACGCCAGCAGCAAACAGAAGCCACACATCACCTCGCAGTAGTTGCAGGCCCAAGCCAGCGGAAACAGCAGTGAGCTGTTCAGCGCCCAGAAAACCGCCGCCCAGAACCCGGCCGCGCGCGACCCGGTAAGGCGCGCCCCAATCGAAGCCAGCAGCGCCAGGTTCGCAAACTGCGTGGCGAAAGCCAGGACGCGGAACGGCAGCGGTTCAAGGCCGAAGATGCCGTAAGCCGCCATGAACAGCCCGCGTTCGCTCAATGGGCGCATGGTGCGGTGTGCGCTCGGCGAGAATAACGCATCCAGCAGAGTGTGAAAGCCGGTGATGTCGCGGCCCACGCTCAGCCAGGCGAAGTCGTCGGCCCGGAACCAGGCTTCGAGGCTCCGCCAATGCAGCGTCAGGCACAGGAGCGATGGCACCGCCCAGTACAACACGGCAAACGTCCGGGACCTGAGTGCATCTGCGGTGAAGCTTCGCATGTCAGGCCGGCGCGATATCCGTCCGGCCGAAGTCCTCGCCAGTGAAGAGCAGCGGCATACCCGCTACCGATGCGACGGCCCACGACATGGACTCCCCGAAATTCAAGGCCGCCGGATGATGGGCACGCCTGAACCGGATGAAGGCGGTCACGGCGGCGTCCAGGTGTTCCGCATTGAACGCTACCACCTCGGTGTCCAGACGGCGCAGATGCGCGAAAAGCATTGGACGCGCATCGTGACCCACCGGGCCGTTAACACCATCGCGGTTTCGACCAGAGTGGGGACGCCCGACCACCACTTCGGCAGTGTCGATTCTATCGATCAACCTTTCGTGGCCGGGTTCCCGGAGGTGAATGGCAACGATGGCGGAACTATCCAGAACCATGGCTCAGTAGCCTTCCGGCCCATACCCCAGGATGCGGTCTTCTTCCTCGCGATCCATTACGCGGCCCAACTCGGCGGCCGGCATCGATATTCAGTGCCTGGCAGCAAGATACCATTTGTCTACCATTCTACCGGATGTTCTTACGCTACCGGTTTCGGTTCTTCCCGACCCCTTTTTCATTCCAATGTGCCCTTGAATTAGGAGCCTGAGCGCCACACTCAACGCAAGCAAACCTGTCGCGGGCGATCGCCTCGTCGCTGTGCAACTCTGGCGTGGAGACGACTTCCTCTTCGCCGGTGCGAACAGTTGCTGCCGTAAGTGCGGGCATGCAACCAATGGGCCGACAAGCCATAACCATGTGCACGTCTATAGTATTCATTCAGAGGAACCGGAACAATGAATCCCATTGTTGGCGCAACGTGGGCCTGCTTTGCCGGCTTGGACGAAAAGCTGCGCATCCTGCTGGAGACCGTGGTGCCGGGTAACTTCGTTTCGCGGCCGCTGAAGAAGGTGCAGCCTTCGATCTATGCGTGGTCGATCGACAACGACCAGTTAGAGATATAACTCGGTTCTTTGCATGGTATGACATCAGACCTTGATTGACTTTTGCGGCCACTCTGCTCTAACATATTTCTGTGACGGTTCTAACGCCTGTCTCGTCCGTTAAGCAGCGGGAATACGTCGAGAGGCAACCTACCCCTGCGCCACTTGGCACAGTCCCGCCGTGGATGGACCTATTCAAAAGCTTCGGCAGCACCGATCCTGGCGTGTTTGAGCGGCAAACAGTGGTAACCCGGCATTGCGCGAGAACAGTTTTAGCCTTGAAGTGTTTCTTCGACGTCACGGCGACGGCGCCAATTTCTTCGCGCGCGTGGACCGTCTAGTTTCGTTGGCTCAGCGTGCACCCATGATTGGCCGCGCGGTCAGGATAGCGATATGGATAAGCCTCGGGGCGGCTCCACTGCTTTTGCACGTGCCCTTTATCCACGTTCCTTATATACACGCTCAACCGGGTTTGCCGGCCTTTTTCTCGGACGTGACCAAACGCTCCAACGTGGATTTCGTGAACCAATCGAGCCCGACGTCTCGCAAGTACCCGATTGAATCCATGACGGGCGGCGTAGCTGTTCTTGACTACGATGGCGATGGCTTGCCGGACATCTTTCTGGTGAACGGAGCGGCGCTCACAGACCCCATGCCGGCCGGCGGGCAGCCCGCCAAATCCTCACCGCGTTTCTGGAACCGGCTTTACCGCAACAACGGCGATGGCACGTTTACCGATGTCACCGAGAAGGCGGGCGTGCGTGGCACGGGATACGGTATGGGTGTCGCCGCGGCCGACTATGACAACGACGGGCACACGGATCTGTTTGTCACCAGCCTCAATGGCAACACGCTCTACCACAACAACGGCGACGGGACCTTCACCGATGTGACGTCGCGGCTGGGCGTGGGCGGCAGCGGATGGTCCACGGGTGCGCTTTTCATCGACTACGACCGCGACGGACGGCTCGACCTGTTGGTCGTACGCTACGTGAAGTGGGACTTTTCGATGGACATCTGGTGCGGGGAGCGCAAGCCCGGTGCGCGCGCCTATTGTCATCCCGACCAGTTCCAGCCGATCACATACCTCCTGTATCACAACGAAGGCGCCCAAGGATTCAAAGACGTCTCCAGCCAGACGCACATCGATCAATTCCCCGGAAAAGGCCTCGGCGTGGCCATGAACGACTTCGATCGCGACGGCTGGCCCGACATCTTTGTGGCGAACGATTCGGTTGCACAGCAGTTGTTTCGCAATCGAGGCGACGGCACCTTCGAGGAGGTCGCGCTGGAACGAGGCGCCGCCTACGATTCGGACGGACGCAGTTTCTCTGGAATGGGTACGGACTTCGCCGACTATGACAACGACGGATGGCCCGACATCTTCGCCAATGCCCTCGCCACGCAGCGCTATTCGCTCTTCCACAACGCCAAAGGATCGTTCGACTATGTTTCGGATTCGGTGGGTGTCGGCGCCGCCAGCATGCAACATTCTGGCTGGGGCTCAAAGTTTTTCGACTACGACAACGACGGCTGGAAGGATCTGTTTGTCGGCCAGGGGCATGTGATGGACAACATCCAACTCACCCAGCCTCAACTGCGCTACCTGGAACCGCCGATGCTCATGCGCAACCTGAAGGGGAGATTCGCCGACGTCTCGCCCGCTGCCGGGCCGGCATTCCGTAAACCGCTGGCGGCTCGCGGGGTTGCGTTCGGGGACCTGAACAACGACGGCTGGGTGGACGTTGTCATCAACTGCAACAACGGGCCTGCGGTCATTCTTGAGAATCAGCGTGTCGCAGCCAACCACTGGCTTCTGATCGACACCATCGGCACGCGCAGCAACCGGGACGGAATTGGCGCACAGTTACGACTGGTCTCAGAGTCGGGAGCCGAGCAGTACGCCATGGTCACCAGCGGGTCCAGCTATCTCTCATCGAACGATAAGCGCGTTCATTTCGGACTCGGCAGGAACCAGCGCGCAAAACTACTTGAGATCACCTGGCCCAGCGGCGCAGTACAGAAACTCACCGACGTAGCCGCGGATCAGATCCTGAAGGTTCGGGAACCGCGCTAGGTTCACGTCAACTTCGATTTCACTTCACCTTCGCTAAGCAGTGCACGTTTCGTTAACTGCCAGGCTGGGAGCGGCTGTGCCGCCTCCGGTCCCGATCCTCTTCGGAGAACAGACTCACTGGCTTGGCCCGCTGATCCAGTTCTTCCCGCGACCGTAAAAGGTGGAGTCTCTCACCCAGGAACAGCTTCTCCTGCGAGGTTTCTGCCAGATATTCCGCCCACGCTGCCGGAAGACCCCAAGCGCCCTAACGCTCAGCCGCAAGCAAAGATGCTGTCGGATATCAACGAGGTGGCGCCGGACTGGGCCGATACCCACGCCGTCGCCGAGAAGACTGTAAAGGATTATCGGGAGAATCACGAAGGCCGTCACGTCGCGTTGCCCTGGTCCCATCCACCATGGCAACTCCAGGTGAAAATCGCCGTGAAAGATCGTGTCCGGGTCATCGTCTATTACGCGGGCACTGGCAAATTGCGGATCGAGATGATTAAGCGGCCTGATGACTCGGCTCGTGATGAAGCTGAAGCAACTGATCGGCGCGCAGGGACAATAACGCGTAAGTCCGGCCCTTGTCATCGCTGAATTCGACTTCGTATACACCGGGGTCGAGTCGTTCGACAACCGTACCAACCTGGCCGCGCAGCAGGTCATGCTCAGGGAGGTCTTCGAGCAACGCAACCACCGATAGTAGTTCGAGTTCCCGCATATCGTCCTTAATCTAATAATACAAAACAACTGGTGAGCCGCGGAGCCGACTCGCCGCGGAGAATGATCCATGCGCTCCGGACCTTGGCCTGTCGATCGCCACGAGTGATTGGGAAATCGACCCTGTAGCGATCTCCGTATTCATCGGCTTCGCCAGGCACGGCATCCCCTTCCCGCGCCGCCTCCAGCAGAGCAGCCCGCAGAAAATCGGCGTCGGCTTGTCCCAAGTTTAACGTCGACAGGAAGACCCGAGCCTTGTGCCTGTCTCCGCCGAGGCGTACGCGTTTGGTTAACGCCTCACCTTCGATTTCATGCCCGCCAGAATTTCCAGCGCCTTCATGATCTCGGGATCACCGGGCAACTTCTCGAGCGCCAGCCGGAGTTCTTTTTCTCCATCCTCGAAGCGCCCCGCCTGGCATTGGGTCAGCCCCAGATTCTTGTGCAGCGCCGGCAGCGCCGCGCATGCCCCGCACACCTGAATCGCCTCACGCAGTTGGGCGATCGCCTGGTCCCATTTCCCATCGCCCGCCGACGCGATGGCGAAATTACTCAACGTTTGGGCACGCTCGGTCTGGGCGTTTCGACCCTGCAGCGCCGTGAATCGCGCTTCGTACTGCCTGGCCTGCTCCGCATTCGTTTTGGTCAGCGCACGGAACAGGCTATACAGGGCTTGGGAGTGATTGGGATCAATCCTGAGAGTGGCTTTCCAGGCGTTGACGGCCTCTTCTGTTCTGCCGCCGCTCTGCAGAGATTGCCCCAGCAGGAACCAGGCGTCGGCGTTTTCGGGCGCTAGCTTTACCGCCTGACGAAGCGCTTGCACGGCTTCGTCGTGGTGCTGCAGTTCACGCTCCGCGATGCCGAGCCGGTACCAGCCGTCCGCCACCTGCGGATCCAGCCGGCACGCCTCCTTGAGTTCCAGCAGCGCTTCGTCATACCGGCGCAGGTCACCCAGAATCCGCCCTTTGTTGTAATGCGGAGCCGCCACACCGGGCGCCAGTTTCACCGCTTCGGTGAACTCGCCAAGCGCGGCGTCGGTTTGGTGCTGGTCGGCCAGCGCGATCCCCAAATTCAGATGGGCTTCGGGCGAGCGTGCGTCCAGGGCGGCCACTTTGCGGAAGGTCTCGACCCCGGCTGGGTCGCCGCTGCGGCCCTGCACCATCCCAAGCGCCGTCAGCGCCTTGACATTATCCGGCGCCCCTTTGAGCGCCTGCTCCAACTCCTGGCGCGCCTCGCCGAACTTGCCCCGGCCGGCCAGCATCAACGCCAGGTTTACCCGAGCCTGTGAATAGTTGGGGCTATTCTCGATGGCTTGGCGAAACAGCGTCTCCGAGCGCCCGGTGTCGCCCAATTGGCCAAAGAGCACCCCCAGATTGTTCTGACATTCCGCGCATTGCGGATCGTTCTCCAGCGCCCCGCTGAACTGCTTCTGCGCGTCCTGGTTCCTGCCTCGGCCCATGTAGAGCAGTCCCAATTCATTCCGCGCTGCCGCCAGCCGGGCATCCAACGCCACCGACTTCTCTAACGAAGCGATCGCCGCTGCCGGGTCGCCGAGTCTCTCCTGCGCCAGGGCAAGGTTGTAATAAGTCTTGGCGTTTTTCGGATCGAGCTTGAGCGCCTGCAGATACCCATCCACCGCCGCCCGCGGATCGCCCTCAATCAAATCCTGATTGGCGCGGCTTGCCGTGGTACTGGCGATGTTCTCCAGTTGATCCTGCTTCTGGCGCTTCTCAAACTCGGCCAACTCCTTTTGCGCCGCCTCGTTTTGGTTGAGGCGCCGCAACACATTCGCCAGTTGGAACTGGGCTTCCTGCGAATCTTGCTGCAGCCGGCGAGCGGCCTCCAGGTGCTGCCGGGCCTCCTCGAACTTGCCCAGCCGCGCCAATGCAAAGCCGAGACTATACTGCGACGGATAGTACCCGGGACTCTCCTCCACGGCGATCCGCAAATCGTCAACCGCCCTCTCATACTCCCCCAGGCCGCGGTATGCCAGCCCGCGAAGATAACGCCCCTCCGCATCCCGCGGCCGATGCGCCAGCGCGTCATTCAACACCGGCAGCGCGTCCGTCTGACGGTCCAGGCCGATCAGGGCTTTGGCCAGTGACAGGCGCGTCACGTCATCGGAGGGATCCGCCGCGATGGCCGCGCGGAAGCGGTCCACCGCCTCGTTGTAGCGCTTCAAACGCGCCAACAGCGTGCCCAGATTCGCCTGGGCGAGCGCGGAACCGGGGTGCGCCGCTACCGCTTTCTCAAGCACCTGAATGGCTTCCTCGCTGTTGCCGTTATCGGAGAGGGCCTCCGCCAAAGCGACGCTGTGCCCGGCATCGCCCGGTTCCAGGTCTACGGCCTGCCGCAGGTAACCGATGGCGGCCGTGTAGCGCTTTTCCGTCCGCAATACTTCACCCAGTTGATGGAGCGCGGCGGCGGATTTCGGATTCAGCTTCAGCGCGGCGCGGTGCTGGGCCTCGGCGGCGGACAAGGCGCCGGTCTCCGCCAACGCCATCCCGAGCGCCACGCGCGCCGGCACGGAATCCGGCGTCTGCTTCACCAGGAGATCGAGTTCCTTCACCGCCCGCTGCGACTGCCCACTCTGGATGAGAGCGAGCCCGAGATTGTAACGCGCCTCGCCTAAGTTGGGCTCGGCGCGCAAGGCGGATTCAAACGCGGCCACGGCACAGGGGTTGTTTCCGTGCTGCGCGAACCAGGCACCCACAAGGTTATTGAATTGAGCAAGGGACTTCCCCCTGCGCTGCGCTTCCAGTTCCTTGGGAGGCTCGCAGCCGCGTGGCTGCCCAAATGCGGACTGCCCAAATGCGGACGCGCCTGCTAGAACGATCAGTGAAACCAGGCGCACAGTGGGGCAGGTTGTTAGGGGTACCCTCTGGGTCCGGCGGATTGCTAATCCGCCTGTGGGGCAGGTTGTTAACCTGCGGCGGAGTGTTAATCCGCCTGCCGCGCTGGGGAGCGCGGTCGCCCATTTCGAAGCAACTCCTGCCCGTTTGGCACCTGGCGCTGTGCTGGGCAGATTGTCAGGGGCACCGCAGCGAGCCAGCACTGCCACCGTGCCCACAGGGGTTCGTCCAAGCCGGGCAGCAGGCGGATTGCTAATCCGCCGCAGGTTAACAACCTGCCCCACAAGCAGGCTCAGAATGTAAGCTTCAGCCCGAGCTGAAGCGACCTGGGCGAGTTCGCCGTGCCTGTGACCGTGGAGAAATTGGGGTCCAGGACGTTCCCGTTCGGTGTGCCCATAATCACCGTATTCGGCGTATTGAACGACTCTGCCCGGAACTCGAGGGATCGTTTCTCCATCAACCGGAAGGCTCTGAAAATCGAGAAGTCGATATTCCAGAACGGTGACGTTCGCATCGCGTACCGGCCCAGATTTCCGAACGTATAAGCCGCCGGCGCCGCGAAGGCTGCCTTGTTGAACCACCCTGCTGACGTCGGATTGGAGAGGTTTGGATCACCGACCAGATTGGCGCGCAGATAGCCGGTGTTTCCTGTGTTGGCGAGGTCTCCGGGTACCGTGATGTTGTACGGCTGGCCGGAGCGTGCCGTGGTGATCGTATTCAGTTGCCATCCACCGGCGAGCAGATTCACGGCACGGCTGCTGCTGGCGTACTTTTTGCCCGCGCCAAATGGAATATCGTAGACAATGTTGACGCTCAGAAGTTGAGTGATGTCAAAACCCGACACACTGCGGTCGTTGTTGTAGTGATACGGATCCTGGATCGACTGGCCTTCCACTCCATACCAGCCGGACGATCCGATATCGATCGCCTTTGAGTAGGTGTAGGAAACCTGATAAGCCAGGCCACCCGAGAACCGCTTATTGAACAGGAACTGCAGCGAATTGTAGTTACCCCGGCCGATGCTCCGGTCGTAATAAGTGGGGTGTATGTACGTGTAGGGCTGGCGCGCCGTTGGATCACCCGGACCGGGAGTCAACGCGACGTTGTAGTAGCCGCCCACATCTAACCTGCGGCTGCCGGAACCCACGTAGTCCAGCGCCACCGTGGTGGAGTTGTTCAACTGTTTCGCCAACCCGAAGTTCCACTGCATCGAATAAGGGTTCTTGGCGTAAGGATCCATATACCATTGGACCTGCTGGAAAGGTGTGGGAGCCGGAAATGCCCCACCGCCGGCGGCAAATGGACTCTGCGCCTTGATGGTGGGCGTCAACTGCGTTGGCACCGGAACGTTCAGGTTGTTGGCGAGTTGTTGCCCGATGTCGGGCCACGTGCCCTCGTAGTTCTGCGAAGTCTGCGTAACCGCCGCCCAGTTGTCGTAGTAGATGCCAAACCCGGCGCGCACCGCGGTGGTCTCGCTCAGGCGGTAAGCAATGCCCAGGCGCGGTCCCCAGTTGGTGGTGGTGTCGTGATAAATCTTGCCGTTCGGCGAAACCACCACGTGGGCGGGCAATGTGCCGTCTCCCGGAATACAGGGGGCATGCCCTCTATCGGTGCAGGAAGGCGGCAGTTTCTGAACCACGTAGGTTCCGTCGTTGAAGTTGATCGAACCAGCCTCAATGCCGCCATTCTGACCCACCGTACTCGGTAGGCCGTAGGGCGGAATGAATGTGCGGTCATAGCGCAGGCCAAGGTTGACCGTCAGTTTGGGAATTACCTTCCAGGAATCTTGCGCGTAAAAGCCCATCACCCCGCCCCATCGCGTGGTTTCATGCACGTTTCGCCGGCCCGCGCTGTCGGGGACGTTCAGGAGGAAGGAGGCAATGGCATTGCCCGGGCTGGCGGCGGCCGGCGATAGATCAGCCGTCTGTTGCAGCGCAAACGCCACGTTGGCATTGTTGTACAGCGACTCAAATGTGCTGCTATTCAACTCTCCGCCGAAGCGCAGCGTGTGAGAACCGATGATTTTCGAAACGTTCGCCTTCCACTGGTGAACGTTCGTTTCATTGGGATTGAGCGACTTACTGATGCCTGGGATAGGGTTGCTGAACCCGGCGATTCCGGTGGTTGGCAGCAGGCTGAAGCCGCCGATGAAGTTGCCGGAGAAGTTCGGGTCGTAGCCCAGCCCCTGGATCGCGCTTGCGCCCAGGTTCGAGTAGACAGTGGAGCTATTGGTTTCCTGATGGGATCGCCCATACTGTGCCTGTAACACGAGACTCGGGTTGAACGTGTGGACCCAACTGGCGCCGTAGTTCTGTCCGGGATTGTCGGTTACGGACTGGGTCAGGCCCGGCAGTCCGCCAGAACCTGCCGTGTCGTAGTAGATGGCGCTGTAGCGGAACCAGGCGAAGTCCTTGTTACCCAGGGTTTGATCGATGCGGGCTGTGAACTCTTTCTGATGTTGCCGGAACGGCGTGTTGTCGATCGCATTGTTGTTGGCAACGCCCGTATTGAACAGTGGGGGCCGGAGTTGCTTGACCAGGCCCACTAATCGCTGATCGATCAAGCTGGCCGGAATCTGGTTTCCCGGGAACGGGTCACGGATGAATCCGGGCTTCGTCGGGTCTGGCGAGTTCGGGTTGATCCGCGTACTAAAGGGATTGAAAGCCTGAGCCTCGCCCGTCAGATTGCCGCTCAGTTCCTGATCGGTCGGCAGGTGCAGAAAGGAGTTTGCCGCCCGGACATACTCGAAGCCCTCATAGGCTCCGAAGAAGAAGGTCTTGTTCTTCCCGTTGTAGAGCTTCGGAATCCAGATAGGGCCGCCCGCGGAAACGCCGAACTGGTTTTGCCGGAAGACCGTGACGCTCGGTTGGAACGTGTTGCGGGCGTTGAAAAAGTCGTTGCGCAGATACTCCCAGGCTGTGCCGTGGAATTCGTTGGTGCCCGATTTGGTGGCGACGTTGATCATGCCGCCCAGTGCCCCGCCAAACTCGGCCAGGTCGTTATGGGAGTTCACCTTGAACTCGCCGATCGAATCGATGATCGGCGGCACCGCGTACGTGCTCGAAAACGCGCCCTGGTTATTCAAACCGTCGGTCATGAAGAAATTGCTGCGATTCGTCTGACCGTTGATAGAGGGAAAGAAGAACGCCGTTCCGGAAGCCACATTGCCAAACCCGCCGGAGTTTTGCGATACGCTGATCGGCGAAACGCCGGGCGACAGCGACAGCAGTTGGGTGAAGTTCCGTCCATTCAACGGCAGATCGGTCACTTGCTTCTCGGCGATCACCGCGCCCAATTCAGCGGTGGATTGCTGCAACAACTCGCCGGCAGCTTCCACCGTGAGCGTCTGCTGCACCGCGCCCACTTGCAGCGAAACGTCGAGCGTCGCCGTCTGGTTCACTGCCAGGGTGAGTTTCGGAATTTGCGTGGTTTGGAAACCAGGCGCGGTCGCCTCCAGCGAGTAGTTGCCGGGGGTGATGTTCAGGAACACGTAGTTCCCTACGCTGTTGGACTCCGCGCTGTGCTTCACCGTGGTGTCCAGGTTCGTTAACGAAAGTTTTACGCCCGCGACGACGCTACCGCTGGAGTCGCGGACCATACCCGTTACCGATGCGGAGGATAGTTGTGCGCTGCCGATACTCGGGAACAACCCGACGGCGGCAATGGTTAGTGCGACGAAGCGCTTTGCCCAGGAAAAGAGCGGGGACGGACTGGAAACTCGTAAACAGTTCATGACCACTTGGTCCCTCCTGTCAACTTCTGCCGAATAGTATTAAAGTATTACGTGAACGCTAACGTGTCAAGGGAAATGCGAATCGTGTGGGGCAGATTGGTAATCTGCGGCGGATTGTTAATCCGCCGGCGCGATGCGGCAGCGAGCCCGCCCGCGGGCATTCGTTTCAGCCCCGGCAGGCGGATTGCCAATCCGCCGCAGGTTCACAACCTGCCCCACAGATTCGTCCTGGTGCTGTTTCTGATCGGAACCGCTGCCGCCGCGCCGCTGGTGTTCCGCAATACGGGTCCCGACATTGCCTACGTTGGCTCCAAAGCCTGTGCGGGCTGTCACAGTTCGATTTATCAGAAATACCAGCGCACGGCAATGGGACGCTCCATTACCCGGGCGGAAACCGTGCCGCTCACCGCCGCGGTGCGCGTTCGATCGGACACGCTGCAGCGGGACTTCCGGGTGTTCCGCCAGAACGGGCAGCTCTACCAGTCCGAGCGGGAGCAACGGCAGGGGCAGACGATCTTCGAAACCACCCAGAAGTTGGAGTACGCCATCGGTTCCGGCGAGAACGGCATTAGCTTCGCGGTGCGGCGGGGAAATTACCTCCTCCAGGCGCCTCTCTCCTACTTCGCCAAGGCCGGGGCTTCTAAGGATGGAAGCTGGGCCATGTCCCCCGGCTTTGATGAGTCGGGCGAAGGCTTCAACAGGCCCATCCACGAAGCCTGTATTATCTGCCACGCCGGCCGTCCCCTAGCGGTCCCCGGTCGCGACGGACTCTATGGCGATCCGCCTTTTGCCGAGATGGCCATCGGCTGTGAGAATTGCCACGGACCGGGCCAACTGCATGTCAAGGAGCGTGGGAGTGGCGCCGGGAAACTGCCGGACACATCCATCGTGAATCCGGCGCGGTTGCCCGCCCGCGTCGCGGAGGACGTCTGCATGCAGTGTCATCAGGCGGGCGACGCCCGTGTGCTGCTTCCCAAGAAGGACTACAGCGCGTTTCGCCCCGCTGTGCCGCTGGTCCGAACGGTTGCCATCGTCGGACTGCCGGGCGCCGCCAAAGACGTTGACCTGCTGGAACATCATAGCTCCATGAAGGTGAGCCGCTGCTACCAGGCAACCAACGGCAAGCTGAGCTGCCTGACGTGCCACGACCCCCACGAGCAGCCCGAGAAAACCAACGCCGCGACGTATTTCCGCGCCAAATGCCTCGGCTGCCACACCGGGTCGAGTTGCGGGCTGAGCCTGCAGGCGCGCCGCCAGACCACGCCGCCCGATGCCTGCGCCGGCTGCCACATGCCGAAGCGCGGCGTCGTTCAGATCTCCCACTCCGCCCTGACCAATCACCGCATTCCAGCGCGGCCGGGAGCGAGCGCTTCCATCCCTGAGCCATCTCCCGATTTGCCGGGCCTGCTGCTGCTGAATTCGCAGCCGGGGGAACCGGCCTTGCCGCTGGTGACTCGTCTGGCGGCCTACGGAGAATTGATGACGCGCGCACCGGAGCTGCAACCGATATACCTGGAACTGCTGGAGCAGGCACGGCATTCCTTACCGGAGGATCCACTGGTGCTGGCCGCGTTGGGTCGGCAGGCGCTCGGCGAGAATCGTCCGGAAGCGCTGGAGTGGCTTTTAAAGGCCGAGGAAAAGGGCTTCGTCGGAGTTCTGACCTACATTGACCTCAACGAGGCATTGTCGCGTGCGGGCCGCCCCGAGGACGCGGTGGCCGCGCTGGAACGCGGCGAGGCGGTTTTTCCCTACTCGCAGGTGATTCGAAAACATCTCATTCTCGCGTATATCCGCCAGAAGCAATATCCAAAGGCAAGACAAGCGTTGGACCGCTATGTTCAGGACTTTCCGGAAGACGGGTTCATGCGCGGCCTGCTTAGCCAGGTTGCCCGGACACCGGTCAGGTAGAGGCTGCGAATGCGAGCGCACTGGAAAGCATTGCTGCTTGTGGTTGCCCCGAGCTTATGGGCTCAGGAGATCGACACGGGTCAATTCGAAAGTTCGCGGATCGAAAGTTCGCGTAACCACGGTTCGCTGGTGGACCGCGCCGAAAGCGAAGCCGAACACCGGGCTTATGTGGAGTTGCAGAAGACGGCGGACCCGGAAAAACGCCGTACGCTGGCGGACGCCTTTTTGGCGCGCTTTCCCCAATCGTGGCTGCTGGCCGGCGTGTACCAGTTCGGTGCCGGCGCCAGCCTGGAGTTGAAGGATTATGCGCGCGCGCTGGCGGATGGACGGGCCTCGCTGCGGCTGCTGCCCGAGAACGCCGCGTTGCTGGTGACGCTGGCGCAAATCGAAGCCGCTCAAGGAAAGCTGCCGCAGGCCAAACGCGACGCCCAGGATGCGCTGCTCTGGCTTTCCCTGTTCGCGGTTCCCTCGGGAGTGAAACCATCGGAGTGGGGGAAGACCCGCGAGAAACTGGAGGAGTACGCCAGGGGGGTGATCGGACCCGTGGTTGGGCCGGTGGTTGTACCTGGGGCCCAACTCCAAACGGAGGCCCCCGCCAAACCGCACCGGAAAGAGCCCCACCCGAAAGAAAGGGCCGAACGGTTCGCCGGCTCCGAGTCCTGCAAGCCTTGTCACAGCGCGATCTATGAATCGTGGAGCGCAACCGGCATGGCGAAGATGCTCCGGCCCCTGCCCGACGCCAATGTCCTGGCGGACTTTTCAGTGACCAACGAATTCCGCGACAGCGCCGGAATCGTCAAGATCCGCACCGGCGGCGGCGAGCGGCCCTACTTTGAATTCCTGGCGTCCGGCGCCTGGAAGCGCTTCCGTGTCGATTACACGATCGGGTCCAAGTGGCAACAGGCTTACGCCACGCGCCTTCCCGATGAGCGGCTGTTCGTTTTTCCGATCCAGTACAGTGCCATTCAGAAGCGGTGGCTGAACTACTGGTCGCTGATCGACCCGCCAGGCAGCGAGCGGGCCCGGTTGGATCAATTTCCGATGCTGACGAACGCCACCAGCTACCAGCGAAACTGCGCGGCGTGCCATACCAGCCAGTTGCGGTTAATGCGGCTCGACGACGAGACGATGCAAAAGGCGGCCTTCCGCGAGCCGGGTGTCAATTGCGAGATGTGCCACGGACCTTCGGCGTCGCACGTCCAAGCCATGCACTCCGGGGAGCCGCGAGTAACCGACGCCAACGGTCCCCCATTCCGCTTCTCGCGTCTCGACCATCTGGAGGCCACGCTGATCTGCGGCCAATGTCATCGCCAATCGGCGCAGCGGAATCTCGGCTCGAATGGCGAGATGAACTTCACTGCCGTTTCGCCTTACTATCTGCGCCTGAAAGACCAGCCGTACGCCGAGTTGGGCAATCGTGCTTTCTATAAGGATGGCCGCTTTCGGGAGACCACGTTCATCGGGGAAGCCTTCATGCGCTCGGCATGCTTCCGGCGCGGAAGCGCGCAGTGTGCGAGTTGCCACAATCCGCATCCAACCGATCCGAAAGCCAACCGTACGTCGCTAAAGTTCACGGCCAACCCCGACGAAATGTGCACGCAATGCCATTCCGCCATCGGCGCCCGCGCCGGTGCTCACACCCATCATGCCGGCGGTTCCCCAGGGAGCCGTTGTGCCGCCTGCCACATGCCGCCAATCATGAACAGCCTGATGTTTCCGGCTGCCTCGCACCAGATCGACGACATTCCGCGAGCCGACCTCACCGCGCGATTCGGACAGAAAGAGAGTCCGAGCGCCTGCCTGCTGTGCCATGGCGAAAAGGACGCCCAGTGGATGGCCGCACAGTTGCGGTCCTGGTAGGTCGATCTGGTAGGTCGATCTGGTAGGTCGCATCTGGTAAGACCTATACTGGGGATTCCATGTCTCGCCGCCGATTCCTCTCGCAAATTCTGGGCCTCGCCGCTAGTCCCTTCAGTCCTCTGGTTGCCCCCCTCTTTGCCCAAGGTGTCGCCTCCCGGAACGTGAAGCCTCGTCCTCGCGGCAAACCATCGGGACTGCCGTTCCATGCCCGGTTTGTGGATATCGCCGGCCAGGCGGGTCTCACCCACCCGGTAATTTACGGCGGTTTAGACAACAACAACTACATCCTGGAAACCGTGGGATGTGGATGCGCGTTCATCGACTACGACAACGATGGCTGGCTCGATCTCTTCGTCATGAGCGGCACGCGCCTGGAGAATCCACCGCCGGGCACCTCCAACCGGCTTTACAAAAACAATCGCGACGGCACTTTTACGGACGTGACGGAAAAGGCGGGCCTGTTCAAGACTGGGTGGGGATCTGCGGTCTGCGTCGGCGATTTCAACAACGATGGCCTGGACGATCTGTTCATCACCTACTGGGGAGGATTCACCCTTTACCGCAACAACGGCGATGGCACATTCACCGAAATCACCCGGGAAGCGGGCCTGGTTCCCGATCCCGCCAAGTGGTACTCGGGCTGCACTTTCATCGACTACAATCGGGACGGTCATCTGGATCTTTTCGTCGCCACCTATCTCGAGTTCGATTTGAAGACCGTTCCCAAGCCCGGCCAAAGCTCGAATTGCACCTGGAAGGGCGTCCCGGTAAGCTGCGGGCCGCGCGGGCTCACGCCCGGTACGTTCTCGCTTTTCCGCAATAACGGCAAAGGCGTCTTCTCCGATGTCAGCCAGGCGGCCGGCATCAAGAAATCCATCACAGGTTATGGCATGACCGCCGTCGCGGCCGATTTCGACAACGACGGGTGGCCGGATCTCTACGTCGCCTGCGACTCCATGCCCAGCCTGCTTCTCATGAATCAACGCGACGGGACATTCCGTGAAGAAGGCCTGGTGCGCGGCGCAGCCTTGAACGAAGACGGCATGGAGCAGGCAGGCATGGGAGTCGGCATCGGCGATTTCGACCTGAATGGCACTCTCGACATCTTCAAGACCCACTTCGCCGACGATACCAACATCATCTACGGCAACGACGGGAAGGGGAACTTTGAAGACTTGACGGCTCGCGCCGGACTCGGCGTGGAGACCCAGTTTATCGGCTGGGGAGCCGGCATCGTCGACCTCGATAACGATGGCCATCCGGACCTTTTTGTCGTCACTGGCAATGTGTATCCCGGCATTGAGAAAAAACTGCCGAACTACCCGTGGAAGACCCCTCGGCTGGTCTTCCGCAATCTTGGGAATGGCAAGTTCGAGGAACTGATCGACGAGGCAGGCCCGGGCATTGCGGCGCCCCACGCCAGCCGCGGTTGCGCCTTCGGCGATTTCGACAACGATGGCGACATCGACGTACTGATCGTCAACCTCAACGAACCACCGTCGCTATTGCGGAACGACACCAGCGGCGGCAACCACTGGCTGAAAGTGAAGTTGGTGGGGACGAAGTCGAACCGCGGCGCCATCGGGGCGCGGGTGATCTGCCGTTATGGCGGAAAGCAGCAGGCTCAGGAGGTCTTGAGCCAGTCGAGTTTCTATTCCTCCAACGACAGCCGTCTGCATTTCGGGTTGGGCGCCGAGACAACAGCCGCTTTGGACGTGCGTTGGCCCTCCGGTTTGACGCAGACGTTTCCGAAGGTCACCGTGGACCGGATCGTTACCATAACCGAGGGAAAACCGCTTTCGTGACCGAGGTTGGAACATGAAGCTGGTATGTGGGGCAGGTTGTTAACCTGCGGCGGATTGGCAATCCGCCGGCCGCGAGCTTTGACGAGCCCCTTCAGGCAAGGCGCAAACGCTCGCTGCCGCATCGCGCAGGCGGATTAACAATCCGCCGCAGGTTACCAACCTGCCCCACAAGCGACGGTCTGGTATCATGTCTACCGTCTCCGTGGTGAAGAACACTTTCGGTCTGAGGCAGAGCCTCGCTAGTTCTTTGTAATGCCTAAACCGGTGACGATGACTTCCGTGTTGTGAGCAAAGCGGAGCCCGTAGACGCCATCGGTGGAAGTGAGTTTTCCATCGGTCACCACCGCGCTCTTGTCGTATCCCGCGACGACGGTGCCGTTGATCGCGCATTCGACGCGGTCGCCTTTAACAGAAACCGCGATTTCCTGAGTGACAGGTTCTCCCGGACCTGCGGCCTTGTTCACCGCCGCGTTTGACCCGCCTCGGGCGCCGTTCATCTGAAACGGGCCGGGGCCGAATCCGCGCACGATGAAGTTACCATTGCCATACGCAGCGCAATATAGGTAGCTCTGCTGGGCAGTTCCCAGATTGTTCCCCCCGATGACAATGCCGTACGGGTGAGGGTGACTGTTCAGGCTCATGTACTTCGGCTCTTTGAACGTCGCTTTCACCGTGTAGTTGCCGGTCGCTTTGTTGGCCGGGTTCCAATAGGTCACCGCTGGACCGGTCGTGACACGCAAGGAACCGCCCTCCTGCGCCAGTTTGGCGTTCTTCAGTGCTTGCCCGGCCCTCTCCTCACTGGCATCGATCTTTCCAGTCCATCCTGGGACGGAGATACCGCCATTTTCAACAATGCGGGAGGATTCCGTTTGGCCCTGGGCGTTGTTCACCACAGCCGTGAGCATGACGAAAACGATTGTCGGGGCTGAACCGTAGATTAAGCGCATGGGTTCCTTTCGTTCAATTCCAAGCCACAGTATACAACCGGTCGAGCCCGGCGTTCACCATTGCTGTTGAGAACAGATGACGAAACCTGTTTGCGTTTCAGAGCTGGCCGAAGTTGCGGTTTGTGGTGGGGTCGCTCTCCGCGGCGCGGGCGCGGAGCGGTTCGAAGCCGGCACGAAGGAAGCGGACGAACACGTTGGTGGCGGTCGCACCGGCGGGGGGCTTGCCCTGCATCCCGGATTGCAGCCAGACTGTGGCCGCTTGTTCGGCAGCGGCATCCAGCGGCGCCGGATTCCAGAGAGATCCGAACCAGGCGAACATCGCGCCCAGGCGGGGGCGCATGGTGGGGCCGCCGTGGTCGGCGCCGCGGACCAGGTGGTATTCGTGCGAGAGATCGAGATCCCACAGCACGCGATGCAGGAATTCAGCGCCATCGTGGGCGTTAAGGAAGTCCTTGTCACCGGCCTCAAGGTAAATGGCGAGGCCGGAATCGCGCAGATGCTGCGCATTCGAGCGCGCCCGGTTGGCGGGATTGTTTGACTCCCAGATCGCAGGATCGCGCGCGGGACCGATCAACTGCGGCGGACCGCCGGCCGAGTGATGGAGACGGTTGCGTGGGCCGACATCAGATTCGCGGAGGCCCGGCTCCAGCATGGGTTGCATGGCGGCGACGGCCGCGAAAAGGTTGGGGCGCGCGAAGGCCGCCTTGAGCGCACCATAACCGCCGCCGGAGATGCCGGCAATCACGGTGGAGTCGCTGACGTTGCAGGTGGAGCGGAGGTGGGGAACAAAGTCGCCGGCAAGGAAGGAGTCCCAGCGAATAGGTCCGGCGGGCTCCTCCATGTAGTAGTCCAGGCCGGCGGTGGGCGCGGCAATGATCATGGGGGAGACGGTGCTCTCGGCCCACCAGGCTTCGAACAGCGGCTGGAGGTCGAACATGGAATCGCGCGTGCCGCCCGCGCCTAAAAGGAGAATACAGAGCGGCAGCGGCTCCTCCCGGCTGGGCGCGAGGAGGGCGTAGGGTACGGGCATGGGGAGGTGTGGTGAGGAGATGTCGTGGAGCGTGACAGTAGAAAGCATCGGCGGAGCTCTCTGGAAATGATAGCGCGGGGCCGGATCGACTCGGCTCCGGCGTGGTGCGAGAAACGCCTTATGCAGACTACGGTTTACGCCGCGAGGGGTCCGGCAGTCGGCCGCTCCAGTCCATCCAGGCCCAGGCAACGGCCGTCAGCGATCCGAACGCGCCGGCCACCAACCCGATCGTTCTGGGGCTGGCAAATTGCGATGCGATGCCCGCCGCCGCCATCGAGACAATCATCACCGACCAGCGCAGCGATTCCAGCGTGGAGAAGACGCGTCCGCGAAACTGGTCGGGTGTGTGGCGCAGCAACTGGCTGTTGTTGAGCACGCTGGTTACGGCCATGCCGACGCGCGAGAACATCATGCAGACCAGCGCGGCGGTGTAGGATTCCACCTGGCTGAAGAGCATGTAAGTTACGCCGTGGACAACATAGGAAATGGTGACGGCGCGCTTGTAGCCGGCGAAGTCCGCATGGCGCCCAACCAGGTGGCCGGTGGCGCCGCCCAACATCAGGCCGATGCCGGCGAATCCCCAAATGGCGCCGATGCCGGCCGCGCCGCGATGAAAGACCTGCTCGCCGAAGAGCGCGAAGAGAATCTGCGCCGCGCCGCCGCCCATCGCCCAGCCCACGGAGATCATGGCGATTCCGATCATGAGCGGCACCGACCACATATAAGCCAACCCTTCGCGGAAATCGTGCATGGCCGTTCCGTGCATGGCCGTTCCTGACGCGGCCGTTCCTGGCGCGGCGTTGGCGCCGGCGTCCGTGACCAGACGGCGGGCGCGAAACCCTTCGGGCACGGCTATCTGCCAGATGGCCCACGCGGAAAAAACGAATGACAGCGAGTTGATGATGAATGCCCACTGGTATCCCAGGCGCGCGGTGCTGTACCCGGCCAGCAGGGTGCCCACTGTGACCGTGGCCGATTGCGTGGTCTGGGTGAGCGAGTTGGCCGTATGCAACTCCTCGTCCGTGGCGATGGTGGGCAGAATGGCGGCGCGGCCGGCGCTGAAGAAGGGCGAGGCGAACATCAGGCCGGCGCTGAGCACGTAGAGCAGCCAGGGCCGCGGCTGGTGGATGGTGAGAACGAAGGCCAGCGCGACCACGGCGCGGACCAGGTCGCTGGCAATCATGATGCGCTTGCGGTCCATGCGGTCCAGAAGCACGCCCGCCACCGGTCCGGCCAGCACCGCCGGAATGGCGCGGGACAGCATCACCCCGGAGACGACCAGCCCGGAACTGGATTTTTCCATGACCAGCGCGAAGACCGCGATGTTGTTGAAGTAGTCGCCGATTTCGCTGACCACCTGCCCCATCCAGGTGCAGCGGTAGTTGCGGTTCCGCCGCAGCAGGGCGAACACGCCGGTCATCAGGCCTGGGCGCTCTCGGTCATGCGGATATCTGGTCTGCGGGGCTCCTCGATCTGCTCCGGCATATGCAGGCTATGGTAACCCAAGTGGCCGCGACCCTCTGGGTCGCGGCCGGAAACTTCAATGGAAATTATGCGAACTCGCCGGCGCGCAGCGTGCGCAAGCTATTGCATACAGCCAGACACGATGGCCAGTAGCCTCGGGAGACAGTGGAATGAATTGCGAGCCTCGACGACTATCAAAGCTAACGACCGCCGGCGCGCCGGTCTCTTCCAACTCCTCCAGCAGCGGGCCCACCGGCAGAATGGCGCGCTGTCGAGGCGTTTGGCTCGTCGGACCCGGTTATTAGCTCGCTGGGAACCAGGCCCTCAGTATCGCTACGAAGCGGGCAAACGTCTCGCTGCGGCACCAACTTGTCACATCGGCGGAGGAACCAAGCGCGGCAAAATCTTCCGGAAGAGGCTTGCGCCGCTTTTTATCGTAAAGAACCGCCTCGAACAGCTCTTTTGGACTCTCGCCGTAACATCGATCCCGGGTCCGGCCCAATCGGGTCGCCGCGCGAGCCGTCACGATCTCAAATTCCGCCGCATTCGACCCGAGGTAACCGGCGACAGACGCCGGACAATGCCAAAGCCATTCTTCCATTTCAGGCACGACCACAACAGCAGCCGAACGGTTAGT
The DNA here is from genome assembly GCA_035570275.1 of Candidatus Acidiferrales bacterium. Taxonomy (GTDB): domain Bacteria; phylum Acidobacteriota; class Terriglobia; order Bryobacterales; family Bryobacteraceae; genus DATMNI01. The sequence continues at coordinate 30,548 of DATMNI010000262.1, forward strand.
CCACGTCACTCCATCGAGCCGTTCTTGAATCTTGACTACCGCCTGCGCTGCTTTCAGTTTGTGCCAGCCGCTTCCGTGGTGGTCCCACACCAGGATCAGACGCGAGTATTCTCCTTTTTGCACCATGGCCCGAGCAATCTCCGGTCCCTCTTTCACCATTCCCGAGTCGCGGCCTGGGAACCTCCGCACCTCAAAAGAAATCGGGCTGATTTGGAGAGCTTGATGACGACGCAGCACTGCTTGAATGAGCGCTTGTGCGTCGGAGTCGGCTGTCAGGACGAAAAGATCTTTCATCCAAGCACACGAGAAGCGAAGATCGATGCCAGATCTGGACTTCCATCCCACTTCCTCAGGGCCGGGTGGTTCTCCCCATGAATGATTTGCACCCCTTTCTCTTCATCCCGCGTGAAGCATAACAGTGGTTTTACGCCGGCCTGCTGCACAACCATAGGAGAATGCGTTGCAACGAAGACCTGTGCGCCAGGTATGGCGGCCAGAGCCTTAAGGATGATCTCAAGCGCATTGGGATGAACACCGTTTTCCGGCTCTTCCACCATATACAGGCTGGGTGGAGCCGACAGAAATGCAGGCAAGGTCAAAGCCAGCATCCGCAAGGTGCCGTCGCTTAACAACCAACTTGGGCACTCGAGCCCTCCTGCAAATCTCAATATGAGGTACTCGGCATTATCCGATTGGCGAGCGGCCCATCCAATCGACTCCAGGTCCTCCAGCGCGTAGCGGAGGTGTTCCGTCCAACGCGCGACAGCGGAGTGGCCCTCAGAGTTGGACCGGCCGCTCGATCCGTTCCTGAGAAGGCTTCCGACGACCCGTGCCAGGTTGGCGCCATCCAGTTCCAGTTCGCTTGGACGCGTCGCGGGCACTGGTTGGCGCATAGCCGCACTATTGAGTTGAACGTATCGAACCCCTTGTGCCAGGAAGTTCTTGACAAGGTTCCCCGTCGGGTACTTCTGGATGTCCGGTTGAGTGAAGGATAGAGCCAGCTTGCCAGGTCCGAACTGAAACGAGTCCACGTAGGTTCCCGATTCACGGCGGTAAAAGTCATTGCCGGAATGCGTCTTTCCCAGGAGACGCGTTCCAGCGCCAGGTTTGATCCCAGGCTGGAGCCGCTCCAACAACTCTTCGCTGATGCGGATACCGAGCTTTTCGTCGGACATCAGGCCCAAGCGATAATGCAGTGTTTCCGGAGTATCGCCTGACGCACTAAAGAAGCGGAGACGGAGATCGAATTCTATCGGGCCGCCTTGGCGCAGGAATGTCAGATCGCGATAATCCGGGGCGCGCTGCTCAACGGCTGTAAGCGGTCCGTTCACCAGGCACGACTTGACGAATTCGATGGCATCGAGGAAGGTGCTCTTGCCGCTTCCGTTCGGTCCGACAAGAACCTGGAACGGGTCAAGCTCGATCCAGGTGGTTCTCTTGATGCCTTTATAGTTCCGAATCTTGATGGCGGCGATCACTGGCTCTCGCCCCGCACTTTACCACGAAGTACGCTGGTTCGGCTTGAGCGAGTCCTTCGCCAAAACCCAGCGGGATTTGCGGTTTAGCGTGCCTGGCGGTCGTCTAATAGGCTAAGGATCTCCGATGCTTCGACCCCATAGAGAGCCAGCCGCTTCCAGGCGAGAGCTACAGCGATCAGCCAACTGTCGTACGATGGCCACGGTCGGGCCTTCGCCGGATCTGCGTTGTCGATTAGATCCATTTTCTCGCGCTGAGTGACCTTGTAGCGTGCCAACGGGCCGTACCCATCGGGGTCGGACTTGTGACTCTTCCAAAGGTCGTGGGATTTGCGGTCTAACAGGCGGCGGATGTCCGATGTTTCGACCCCGTGCGACACCAATTCCCTCCAGGCATCCGCGACGTCGTCAATCAGGCGTCCATCGTTCGGTCCTCAGAGTCGGGCCTTCTCTGGGTTTGCCTCGGCCATAAGAGTACTTACCTGGCGCTTAGTGACCTTGTAGCGCGTCAATATCTGA
>DATMNI010000263.1:0-6990 GCA_035570275.1 Candidatus Acidiferrales bacterium
CCCGATAACAACAACCACCGGCCACCGAGAGCAGCGAGCATCCGGCATCGACCTCCCGGCTGAGCGGGTCCGTGAAGTTTATTATCGGATTGTAGCGGGATGTTAACCAAGTGCTAAGGTCTCTTTTTTACACTGGGAGTATTCTATGCGGAAATCGTTTTACACTCTGGTTCTGGCAGCCGCTTCGGCCGTCGCCGGGCCGAAGGTGGTTGGCGGGCCGGTCGTGGTCAATGTGACGGCGCGTTCGGCCACGGTGGTCTGGGTGGTGGAGACCGACCAGGCGATTTTGCATCCGCCCACCGGCGATGCCAAGGTTGCTCCTTCGCTGCACGTGGAAAAGACCAGCTTTACCGGGCTGCAGCCAAACACGCAGTATGACTTCGAGGTCGGACCGGACAAAAGCCGGGGTTCGTTCAAGACGCCGCCGGGGGCTGGCGAACCGTTTCGTTTCGTGGTGTATGGCGACACGCGGACCCGGCCCGATGCGCATCGCGCCGTGATCCAGCAATTGCTCAAGCACGGCGTGCCCGACTTCGTCGCCTTCAGCGGCGATGCGATTGCCGATGGCGGCGACCAGTCCCTCTGGCCCATCTTCTTCGATATCGAGAAAGACCTGCTGCGCCAGACGGCGTTCTTCCCGGCCCTGGGCAACCACGAGCGCCACAGCCCGAACTGGTATGAGTACCTCCAGCAAGCGAAACCATACTATTCGTTCAATTGGGGCAGTGCGCATTTCGCGGTGCTGGATAGCGACCTGGGCAATGTCTCGCCGAGCAAGAGCGTCCGCGAAACATCCTGGGCCGAACAGACCCGATGGCTGGAAGAGGACCTGGCTGCCAACCAAAAGGCCGATTTCCGGTTTCTGCTGGCGCACCATCCGCCTTACACGGCGGTCAAGAGCCGGCAGGGCGACAATCCGCACATGACGGCGCTGGTGCCGATGCTCGAAAAGTACCACCTGTCGGCCGGGCTATTCGGCCACGACCACAACTACCAGCACTATTTGAAGAACGGGATTCACTACATCGGCAGCGGCGGCGGTGGCGCACCGCTTTACGATGTCGACGTGCCGCCCGCGGGGATCACACAGAAGGTGATGAGCATCGAGAATTTCGTTGCCATCCGTGTGAACGGCAAGGTGGCCAAGGTGGAGGCGATTGCGGTGGATGGCAAGACCATCGACCAGTTTGAGATTCCGGCTGCCCGGTAGGCCGGCTCAGATCTTTGTGGGGCAGGTTGCGAACCTGCGGCGTAATCCGCCTCGGGCGATGCGGCAGCGAGCCCGCCCGCGTTTTGCAGCCTTGCCCGCGTTTTGCAGCCTTGCCCGCAACGTGCGGCAGGCGGATTGCCAATCCGCCGCAGCTTGCCAAGCGCTTGCCAAGCTGCCCCACAAAGTCTTGCGCCCCACGCTATCATCGAATGTCTAGATGATAGCCTTGTCTGCCGTCTCGAAGCATTTCAACGGCAAGCGCAAAGTGGTTGCCCTTGAAGCCGTCGACCTGCACATTGAGCGCGGGGAAATGGTGTCCATCGTGGGGCCATCCGGGTCGGGCAAGTCCACGCTGCTGAACCTGATAGGCGGCCTGGACCGCCCTACCTCGGGAGAGATTCGGATCGATGGCCAGTCCGTAGCCGCGCTTTCGGACGATGACCTCACCCGCCTGCGCCGCGATAAGATCGGCTTCATCTTCCAGTTCTTCAACCTGCTGCCCTCGCTCACCTGCGTGGAAAACGTGGCGCTGCCGCTGCACCTGAAGGGTCTCCGGCGGAAGGAAATCGACCAGCGCGCACGCGAACTGCTGGACCTGGTTCAACTCAGCCAGCGCGTGGACCACCTGCCCGACGAACTCTCCGGCGGGGAGCGGCAGCGCGTCGCCATCGCCCGCGCCCTGGCATTCTATCCGCCGGTGCTGCTGGCCGATGAGCCCACTGGCAATCTCGACAGCCATACCGGCGCCGAGATCCTCAAACTCATCCGCGACCTGCACGATCGGCTCCACTCCACCATCTTGATTGTGACCCACGACAACGGCGTCGCCGAAAGCTGCCAACGGACCATCACGCTGCGCGACGCCCGCATTGCCGGGGACGTGCGGCGGCAGGTTATTAGATGATCCTGCTGCGTCTGATTTCGTGGCCCTACGTGCGCAAGCACCTGCTGCGATCGGTGCTCACCACTGCCGGCATCGTTTTAGGGGTGGCCCTGCTGGTTGGCATGCAGACCGCCAATCAGTCGGTTCTGCTGGCGTTCAACCAGACGGTGGACCGGCTGGCGGGCAAGGCCCAGCTTCAAGTCTTGGCGGGCGATTCGGGCTTTCCCGAAGAGGTGCTGGAACGCGTTCAGGCGGTCCCCGAAGTGGGCGCCGCCGCGCCCGTCATTGAGTCGACAGTGGACACCGGCCTCACCGGTGAAGGCAAGCTCCTCATACTCGCCGTCGATATGACCGGCGACCGCAGCCTGCGTGATTACGATTTCGAAAACGGCGACGAAGAGGTGATCGACGATCCGCTGGTCTTTCTCGCCCAGCCCGATTCCCTGATCGTCACGCGCGAATTCGCCGATCGCAACGGACTTCACGGCGGCAGCAAAATCTCCTTCGACAGCATGGAGGGCCGCAAGCAGTTCACCATCCGCGGCATTCTGAAGTCCGGTGGGATGACGCAGGCTTTCGGCGGCAACCTGGGGATTATGGACATTTACGCCGCCCAGAAGGTCTTCGGCCGCGGCCGCCATTTCGACCGCGTGGATATCGGTCTTCGGGATGGCGTTTCGCTGGAACAGGGCGAGGCCGCACTGCAAAAGGCGCTCGGGCCGGGCCTCACCGTCGAACCGCCTTCGGGCCGTGGGAAGCAGTTCGAATCGCTGCTCAGCATCTATACCCTGAGCGCCAGCATTTCCAGTTTCTTCGCGATCTTGATCGGGATGTTCATCATCTATAATGCGTTTTCCATCGCGGTCACGGAGCGGCGTCCGGAAATCGGCATCCTGCGCGCGCTGGGCGCCACGCGGGGGCAGATCCGCACGCTGTTTCTGGGCGAAAGCGCGGTGGCGGGACTCATAGGGTCGGCCGCCGGGGTGGCGATCGGGCTTTCGGTCGCCCGCACCCTCACCATCGTCACCGGTCAGACTATGGAAGGCATGTTCGGCGTTTCGCAGAACGCCCGCGAAGTGCATGTGGACCCGCGATTCCTGCTGTTCGCGGGGGCGATTGGTGTCGCCACCAGTATGTTGGCGGCGTTCATCCCGGCCCGCAACGCCGCCCGTGTTGCGCCGGTGCAGGCATTGCAGAAAGGCCGCTATCAGGTGCTGGGCGCCGGGGAAAACCGTGTTCGCCGCATGGCCGCCTTCATCGCCATCGCGGCGTCGCTGGTGTGCCTGGCCTTCAGCCGTTACCGTCCGGCGTTCTATCTGGGCTTCGCCTGCACCGTGGGCGCGGCGTTGCTGCTGACTCCATTTCTGTCGCTGGCACTGTCCAAGCTGCTGCGGTTTCCGCTGCGCTGGCTGCGGCCAGTCGAAGGAGCGCTGGCCGCCGATAGCCTGATTCAAGCCCCGCGCCGCACCTCCACCACGGTGGCCGCTCTCATGCTCTCGCTTTCCCTGGTGGTCGGCATGGCGGGTATTGCGCGCGCCTGCTTCGAATCCGTTGACGAGTGGCTGGCCACCGCCCTGAACCCGGACCTTTTCGTGGCAACATCGGAAACTCTCGCGCCCCGCGACTTCCGTTTCCCAGCCGGCATGCAACAAGATCTGGAAGGGGTTCCCGGCGTCGCCGAAGTCCAACCAGTGCGCACCATCCGCCAGCAATTCCGCGGCCGCCCGGTGATGATTGTGGGGGTTCCACTGGCCGCGATCGCGCGCCGCGTCAAACGCATCGTGATCGCCGGCGATTCAGACGAGATGTACCGCCTGGCCTCCGCGGAGAAGGGCGTCATTGTTTCGGAGAACCTGGCGAAGCTGGTTAACCTCCACTTGGGCGACCCCGTCGAACTCACCGCGCCTGCCGGCCTGCTGCGGCTTCCCGTGGTGGGCATCATCCGCGATTACTCCAACCAGCAAGGCACCATTTTCCTGGAACGCAGCGCCTACATTCGCGCCTTTCAGGACGACACGATCGATCTCTTTCGACTCTATCTGCAGCCCGGCGCCGGCGGGCAGGAAGTCCGCAGCCGCATCATGGAGCGGCTGGGCAGCCATCGCCGCCTGTTCGTTCTGTTCAACCGCGAGGTGCAGGAGTATGGCAAGAAGCTGACCGCCAGTTGGTTCGGGCTCACCTCCATACAGATTTTCGTCGCCGTGATGGTGGCCGTTCTGGGCATCGTCAACACGCTTACGGTTTCCATTTCCGACCGGCGCCGCGAACTGGGCGTGCTGCGGGCGGTAGGCGGTCTGCGGGCGCAGATTCGCGGCACCATCTGGCTGGAGGCCATCGCCATCGGTTTGATCGGACTCACCCTGGGCGTGGCCGTCGGCGCCATCCTTCTCTATTACGAGCTGCAATCCATCGAGCACGATATGGCCGGCTTCCCGCTGGACTACCGCTTCCCCACCGGAATCATCGCCATCCTGCTGCCGATCATCCTTGCGGCCGCCCTGGGCAGCGCCATTCTTCCCGCCGAGACCGCGGTTCGTGGTTCGCTGGTGGAGGCGCTCGAATATGAATAGACGGCGATCGAGCCGGGGCCCCCGGTGCCTGCTGTTCCTGCTCCCAACACTGATGGCGCAGGACGCGCGCCAGATTGTGCAAGAGTCCCAAAGCCGCGGCCGGGCCAATTCGGAGCGTTATGAAGGAGTGCTGGAAGTCTTTGGCGCCAACAACAAAGTTTCCAGGAAATCCTGGACCAATGTCCGGCTGGGCTCCTACGGCAACAGCAAAGCTATCATCCGGTTCACCGAGCCTGCCGAGGTGCGCGGCGTGGCCCTGCTGGTAGTCAACCACCCCGACCGCTCCAGCGATCAGTGGATGTGGACCCCCGCCATCGGCCGCGACCGCCGCATCGCCCTGCAGGACCGCTCCACGCGTTTCTTCGGCACCGATTTTAGTTTCGAGGATCTGGAAGAGCGCGACGTCAACCAGTACGACTACCGGCTGATGGGCGAAGAGCCCATCGATGGCGCTGCCTGCTGGCACATCGAAGCCCGGCCGCGCGAGAGCAAGACGTCGCAGTACACACTGACGCGCGTCTGGATTCGCAAGGATAATTACGTGCCCGCGCAGTACGAAAGCTGGATTAAGGACCAGCCGGTGCGCCGCCTGCACCAGACCGACATCCTGAACGTGCAAGGCATCTGGACCCCGCGGACATTGGAGATGACCGACCTTCGCCGCCACAGCCGCACAGTGCTGCGGCTGGACAAACTGGAGTACAACGTGCCGATGAAGGACGGCGATTTTACGGTTCAGGCGCTGCGGCAATGAGTGCTACGGAGCCGCGCGCGTCAGCAAGCGGCATTTCAGTCCTGGTAAGCGCCTTGCTGGTCGCGGCGCCCCTCCACGCCCAAGTCTTTACCCAGCGCGGATTCCTGGAGACCACGGCCGCCGCCTATCCGGAAACCGCGCCCAGCGATAGCGGCCACATCGTCGGCGAAGCTCTCTTCCGCTACGAAGCCTTCTACAAACCTATCCCCAGCCTGCAGTTTGCCGGCGCCCTGGACGCGCGCGCCGACACTCACCAGGAGAGCGAGCGCAGTTTGGATCTCGGTTGGTGGGACCGCGGCCGCCAGCGCCCTGCCTTCGCCGTCCGCCGCCTGAGCGCTACGTACACGCGCGGCAAGCTCACCATCGAAGCCGGCAAGCAGTTCATCCGGTGGGGCAAGGCCGACGTGCTCAACCCGACCGACCGTTTCGCCCCGCGCGATTTCGTCAACGTCATCGACACCGATTTCCTGGGCATCACCGCCGCGCGTCTGACGTACGGTACGCAAACCGACAGCATCGACCTGGTGATTTCGCCGCGGCTCACGCCCAGCCGGGTCCCGCTGCTCAACCAGCGATGGGCCGTGCTGCCGCCGGGGGTTCCGATTCACGAACTGGCTCCCGACCTGCCCGGCGCCCCGCAATACGGCGCGCGCTGGAACCACATCGGCCGCATTGCCGAGTACTCGCTGTCTTTCTACAATGGCTTCGACAATTTGCCGCTCTTCCGTGCCCAGGCCAACTTCGCGCTGCTGCGCGCCGACGTGCAGCGCTACTATCCGCAGATGCGTATGTACGGCGCCGACGCCGCCATTCCGCTGGGCCCGGTATCGCTGAAGAGCGAAGCCGGCTACTTCACTTCCACCAACCCGCAGTCGGATGAGTATCTGCTCTACGTAGTCCAACTGGAACGACAGGCCGGCGAATGGAGTTTTGTGGGCGGTTATGCGGGCCAGGTGGTGACCGCGCACGGCAACAGCCTGGCCTTCTCGCCGCAGCGCGGCTTCGCGCGCTCCTTCGTGGCGCGCGCCGGATACACCATCGACACCAATCGCAGCGTGGCGCTGGAGACCGTGGTTCGCCAAAACGGCAACGGCTTTCTGATCAAGCCCGAATACACCCAGTCGATTGGCCAGCACTGGCGGGTGACGGCGGGCCTGGCGGTGGTTCGCGGGGGCGCGGGCGATTTCATCGGGCAGTATCATCGGAATTCGCACGGGATACTGGCGGTGAGATACAGCTTCTAGCGCGGGACCGGGGGCCGGAGGCAGCTTCCGAGTACTTCGTATTCTGGACCAGAGCCGTGCTGGTCGACTTACCACAACGGGGCACAAACAGCGGCGCCTTGGTATGATTGCAGGGTATGGCCCAACTGAGACTGACGGCTGTTTACATGAAAGTAATCGCCGAGCGGTGCCGGCGAGGCAAGAAGCACATGGCGCAACAGGGCGGAGTCAATGTACTTTCCGGAGCGCCGTACGGCTATCGGTACGTGAGGAAGAGTGACACCTCGGCAGCGTTCTACGAGGTGGTCGAGGCCGAGGCCAAGGTGGTGCAGATGGTGTTTGAGATCTAT
>DATMNI010000264.1:0-11956 GCA_035570275.1 Candidatus Acidiferrales bacterium
CTCTCGTCCGGCCTACCGGGCATGGCAATCGTGATCGCGTTTACCTGCATCTGCTTGCCTTCCAGGCAGTCTTCCGCGATGTACTTGAAAGCGATATCCGGGTCTACGTAGGCGATGGTCGCGTGTGGCGTGTAGTCGAACGTCGCCGGCCGGAACGCGCAGTTCTGGGCAACGGCCGCGTTGATTTCCTGGAGCGCGGGGCTGGTGATGTCCACTTTAATCACCGCGGCATTGTCGCTCGACGGGCTCGGCGGGAACATGCTGGTCATGCCGAACGTGATAGAGAACGGCTGCAAGCTCCGCAGGTACCGCCTCAAGTTGTTCAGCTTGGCGTCTGGCAGGATGCCATACCGCACCGTCACATGCGCATCAACCTCAAGCCCGTCGCCGGCCAGGTCTTTCGGGTCGATGTCTTGGCGCATCTGGTGCATGATGGCGCCGATGTCGCTCGCTGGGTCGATTGCGATCTTCGTGCAGCCGAAGGAGTGCTTCGTGAGGTCGCCGGCCGCTGCCGCCGAACCGCCCGTCGACAGTTTCAGCGTGACACTGGATGTCCGCGCGCCGTTCGCCAGTTTCAGGATTTCTGAATATGTGGCGCCGTCAACCTGCACGGCGATTTCGTTGGATGGCATCAGGCTACCGCCTCCGGTGCCTCTTCAAGTAGTTTCACCCGCACAGCGCGGGGGCCGCGGTAGGTCTCTTCCAATTCGTATTCAACCCTGTCTTCCGCATAGAGCTTTCTGAAGCCGGGCATTTCAACGATTTCGGACTGGTGTACGAAGACATTTCGTCCGCCCGCTTCGGAAACTATCCAGCCAAAAGTCTTGTCCCACTCACGAACCGTCCCGATTTTTCGCATTCCAATACTCCCTTTCCATGTTCCAAACATTTCTTGCCGTTCTGTTCTTGGGGCCTACGAAGCCCGCCACTGAATCGCGGGCCGCCGGGGTGCCGCTCACCACCACCACGCCCGCGCCAAATCCAGGAAGGGGCGTTTCCGTACCATTACGGCCCTACGCTTCCTGTTACCCTTCGCCAAATCGAGCGCGGAGAGTTGCTGTCCTCGTGGGCAACTGCAACGGTGTCCGCCGCCGCCGTGAATCACGAAGGGCGCGCCGCAGCAGAGACTGCAGCCTACTGGAAGCGGTTCGCTCACTGTGCTTCCGGTAGGCGCCCTGCGTACCCCGGCTGCAAAGCGTTCCGCAGCACCTCGTAAAACCATTTCCACTTGTCTGGCCGATTCTTCCGGCCCGGCCGGGCGTTCCTACTCCACGCCCCGTCCAACGCCCCCTGGATGTCGGCGGGGGTGCGTTCATATCGCTGTGCGAACTCGATAGTCCAACGCATCAGGGCTTCGGGCGGTTCTTCACCGTCCATGAATTTCCCAAAAGAACGGCTTAGATTGAGAACGTCATGCTCAGTCCAGTTCAGCAGTGCGTCTGGGTTGGCTTCTGTCTTTGAAGCCTGCCCATAATCCGCTTCGTCCGTCGTTTCTCTTACATAATTCTCATTACGTAATTCATTACTTAATTCGTGGGACACCTGTGTCCCATCACTCAACCACGGATGTCCCGTCACTTTGACCATGGATGTCCCATCACTCGCCTCGCGTCGGACTCCATCGAACATCGGATGCCACAAGAACTCATACGTATTGGACAGCCGGTTTCCCCGGCGGTCGTGACGTATCAGGCCGTATTCCTCCAGCACGAGAACATCACGCTTCACTTGCCGGCCGGATTTCCCGAGTGCCTCGCCCATTGCCTCAAATCCGTACCAACACTCCGCGTTCTGGCCTGCCCATCGAACCAACCGCTCGTACAGCCGTTTCGGCCCGTCCGACAGATCGAGTTGACGGGCCACCGCATCGGGCGCCCAGAAACCACATACCTTGCGCGCCGGGTTGAAAGGCGCGCCGGGTAAGACAGCCAGCAACGCTGGCACTGCTTCGATTTTTGACACGTTCACCCTTCCCCATCTGAGAGTTGATAGCGGGCTCGCACGCCGGCCGGCAATGCGAGCCCATTCCCCGAACCGGATGGGTGTGACGGTTCAGGAAACTTGCTGCCCTAATAGGGGAGTTTGGAGTCTGATCGGCTGAAAACTTTTTGGCGCCAAATACGGCTTGTCACGCACGTGACAGCACGTGCGTTATAGGGCACTCATGTAACAGGTGTAACACCTATTATCAGTAACTTACACAATCCAAACGCCTATGCTGGGTTGCGGTTAAACTCGGTGGCGTAATCCTCGGGATCGAAGTTGCCGCCGCATCCCCAGGATTCGTTGCCCACGCCCCAGTAGCGAACGCCCAGCGGCTCCGGTTGGCCATCCGCCGCGCGCTGTTCTGCCAGCGTGGTAGTGTTGGCCGGCGAGTTGCAGTATTCCACCCAGCGCCAGAAATCCTGCGCGCCCAGGCTGCGCAGGTTGGCGGCGAAATACGGCTGCGCGCCCACCAGCTTGCAGAAACGGGTGAATTCCAGCGTGCCGACCTGGTTAGGATCGTAGCGCTGGGGTCCGTCGCGCCGCGCATCCTTCGGCCATTCGGACGCATCCACCCAGAAGTTGGTCCGCCTGGGCCGTTTGTCGCGCGGGCCCACGCCGTCCCGCCAATCGTACTGGTCGGCGAAACAGCCGCCGGGCCAGCGAATCATGCCGGGTTTGACGCGCCGCAGGGCATCCACAAGCTGTTTGCGAAGACCGTTGACGTTGGGAATGCTCGACCGCTCTCCCACCCAGATGCCGTCATACACCACGCCGCCCAGATTCTCTACGAAGTGGCCGTAGATTTCGGGTGCGATCGTGCCGATGGGCTCATTCAGCAACACGTCAATGCGCGAGTCGGGCGATTGCGCCGGCAGGCGCGTCAAGGCGGCCGCCGCGGCGCCAAGAAAGAATCTGCGGTTCATAATTCGATCCCCAGTGTACTTGAAAGGCGGTGGCCGGTGACCGGTGACCGGTGGCCGGTGGCCGGTGGCCGGTGGCCGGTGAAAACCAGCCCGCGTTTGGGTCCGGCATCCGGCATCCGGCATCCATCTTTTAGTTATACTAAGAGCCACTATGGTCACTCGCCTGGGTATCTTGTTTACATTTCTGGCCTCGCTGGCCGTTTGCGGAGACTGGAATCCACGGCTGGCGGCACAGTACATGGACTCGCGCCAGAAGGAGTGGTTCGCGTGGCCCTCCGCCAACGCCAACGGCATGCCCTGCGTCTCATGCCACACGGGTGTGAGTTACTTGCTGGCCCGTCCGGCGCTGAGCCGCGCCCTTGGTGAGAGCGGGCGCACGCCTTACGAGCAGGGTCTGTTGGACGGCATGCGGTCGCGCGTCGGCAAGAAGGAAGTAGCCGAGTTGTTTCCCAAGGCAACACCGCCGCACTCGTTCGAAGCGTTAGGGGTGGAGACGGTGTTTGCGGCTCTGTTTCTGGCAGCCGAAGATGCGCCTTCGGGCAAGCTGAGCGCGGATACCGAGAAGGCTTTTGGGCGTCTATGGGAGCTGCAGATTCGTGAAGGCAAAAACAAGGGCGCATGGGTGTGGAACACGTTCGACCTGGATCCGTGGGAGATGCCGGAATCCACCTACTACGGCGCTGCGCTGGCCGCCGTGGCCACCGGCACCGCCCCGGCCGGGTATGCGGCGCGTCCCGAGATCCAGCAGAATCTGGCCGAGCTGAAAACGTACTTGCGGGACGAACAGGCTGCGCAGCCGCTCCACAATCGGCTGATCCTGCTCTGGGCTGCCGCCAAGCTGCCCGGTCTGCTGCCCAAGGCCACGCACCAAGCCATTGCGGCCGAGGCCTGGCAGAAGCAGCAGCCGGATGGAGGCTGGACGCTGGAATCGCTTGGCCCGTGGAAGCAGCACAAGGATGCGCCGGCGGCCGAGGGTTCGAACGCCTATGCCACCGCCATCGCGGCATTCACGCTGCAGCAGTCCGGGGTTGCCCGCGCCAACCCGGCCATGGGAAAGGCGCTGGGGTGGCTGCGGTCGCACCAGGATCCCAAACTCGGCGTCTGGGCCGCGGAATCGATGAACAAGCCCCACAAAGCCGATTCCATGCCGGCCCGCTTCATGCAGGATGCGGCCACGGGCTATGCCGCGCTAGCGTTGCTCGGCGACGGCCGGTAGCCGCGACCCTCCGGGGTCGCGACTTAACCGCCACCCAGAGGGTGGCTACTTCACTTCCGAGAGCTTCGTATCCTCCGGCGTGTCCGTTGCACTTTCGAAGAACAACCGGAAGCCGTCCGGGTCTGTGAGGGAGGTGACCCACATGGCGTTCCCAACCTCCGGCTCCGATGCCGCAATATCGCGAGACCTGACTTCGTGGTAAATCGCTAACGCGTCTTCGCAAGTAAAACAGAGCGATACGCCCTCGCCCACTTTTCCCTGGGGCACCGATGAATCGTGGCCCTTCTTGGGGAACTCCTGCAGCATCAGCGCTGCGCCGCCCAGGGTCAACCAGCACCAGCGCACTTTTCCCTCTACTACCCACTGATGCTTCAGCGTGAAACCAAGGCCCTCCGTGTAGTAGCGAAGAGACCGCTCCATGTTGGATACGTGCAGGAACGGTACGACTTCTTTGACGTTTTGATCTTTGACATTCCCAGCACTTGTGCTTGCCGGAATGTCGGTCGGCGGCGTGATGTCCCCGGTGCTGCTCGTCATTTTGACCTTGGCTCCATCGGCTGGAGACGCATTCGAAACACCCACTTGGCGTACCGTTTTGCCCGAGCCGGTTGAGAGGAAGGCCGGCCGGCGGCAACCCTGAACGGCATCGAGTTCAGTTTCGCACGGGCAGCGGGACCAGCGCTAGCGTAAACTGTTTTAGACAACGGTGTGCCGGCGCAGCTCGGTTGGTGGATGTTCTGCGCGATAATGGAGGCAGGCCGGAATAGCTCAGTTGGTAGAGCACCGCACTTGTAATGCGGGGGTCGCGAGTTCAACTCTCGCTTCCGGCTCCAAACCCTTGGCGCTGCCCCAGGCGTCACCCTGCCGGTCCAACCTGGCAGGCAGGCGATCTCGCAGGTAGCCAGCTTTGAAGAACCGACTTAAAAAGGCATGGATCGCAGAGCCAGATCGACCAGGCGCGTCATCTCCGCCCGGGTAGATCCATTCGCCGCCTGAACACCCAGGCCAGTGAGCAGTGTAGATATGTAGCGGGCAAGGTCGCCGGCATCCACGTCCTTCGCCAGGTCCCCTTCCCTTCGCGCCCGTTGCAGGCGATTCTGAATGTCGGACTCCCCCTGCTTTCTCCATTCGATCATCGCCTGCTTGATCGGCTCCGCATCAGAGCCACATGCCAGGGCCCCCTGCACGGAAAGACAGCCGCGCGGATGAGACGGATCGGTCAACAGTTCCAGCGCTCCCCGCAGAAGCGCTTCGACAACTGCTCGTACCGTCGGCTGCTTTAGCGCCTCTCGCACGTACCTCGCGGGGCCCTCGGCATACCGGGCGATGGCCAGCCGGAAGAGCGCTTCCTTGTCTCCGAAAGCCGCGTACATGCTGGATCGGTTGATACCCATAGCCTCTGTCAGATCAGCCAGCGTGGCGCCCTCGTAGCCCTTCTCCCAGAAGACTCTCATGGCCGCCTCAAGCGCCTGCTTCTCGGCGAAGCCGCGCGGACGCCCCATCTTCCCGTCTGGTGCCATTTTGCGCGCTCCCACCTGATTCGATGCACTTCTGTACCGCACAGTTCAAAAATTTGAATCGCGTCCTGCGGCGGCTACATCTGAAACGTGCGGTACAGAATTAAAGATAACAGGAGAATTCACATGGCAGGCAAGCTCGAAGGAAAAATAGCACTCGTAACCGGCGGCAGCACCGGGATCGGTCTCGCCACGGCGCAGCGTTTTGTGAAGGAGGGCGCATATGTCTACATCACGGGGCGCCGCCAGCCCGAACTGGATGAGGCGGTGAAAAAGATCGGCGCACAAGTGACCGCGGTGCGCGCGGACGCATCCAGCCTGGTGGATCTTGACGGACTCTTCGCGCAGATCAAGCAAGAGAAGGGACGTCTGGACATCGTCTTCGCCAACGCAGGTGGAGGTAGTTTGGCTCCTCTCGGTTCCATCACGGAAGAACAATATGACCAGACCTTCAACACCAACGTGAAAGGTCTGCTTTTCACCGTGCAGAAGGCGCTCCCGCTGATTCCGGATGGCGGTTCCATCATCCTGAACGCTTCCATCGTCTCGATCAAAGGTATGGCTGCCTTCAGCGTCTACTCCGCTACGAAGGCTGCGGTGCGATCCTTTGCGCGTAGCTGGACCACGGATCTGAAAGACCGCAAGATCCGCGTCAATGTCGTAAGCCCAGGGCCAATTGAGACGCCCGGCGTCGCCGGACTTGTGCCGACGGAGGAGCAGCGCCAGGGACTCTACGCTCAACTGGCTTCCACGGTTCCACTCGGCCGCATGGGGCAACCGGACGAGATTGCGAAGGCCGCCGTCTTTCTCGCCTCGGACGATGCCAGCTACGTCGCAGGTATCGAGCTCTTCGTCGACGGTGGCTCCGCCCAAGTGTAACCGCCGCCAGTTCGGGGGACGGGAACATGACGCAGAAAACGCCGCGCCGCCATGGCCGATAACTGGCGCTTCCAAGGGTGCTTAACCATCTTGGGGGAACATTATATGAAGCCGGTATGTGGGGCAGGTTGCTAGGGGCACCCTCTGGGTCCGGCGGATTGGCAATCCGCCTGCTGGGATTGCACGGACTGGCTCGCTGCCGCATCGCGCTGGCGGATTAACAATCCGCCGCAGATTGACAATCTGCCCCACAACGGGTTCGTGACCACCCGCAAAACGGTTAGCCTCCCGCTATGCCCGTTTCCAACCCGCCCGACCGCGCCTGATATACTCGATGAAGACCAGCCGGCGCCGAGGCGCCAAAATCGTGACGGAAAGACGAACAGAGGTTCACGATGACCGAAGGGGCAAACACGCTCTTGAGCGAAGAAACCACCGCAGGCAACTATTTCATCTCTAACTACCCACCGTATTCGTTCTGGAACCCGGAACTGGTATCGCAGGCCCATGACGCCCTCGACCGCCCCCCGCGGCCGGACGCTGCGCTGGGAATCTACGTGCACATTCCCTTTTGCCGCAAACGCTGCCACTTCTGCTATTTCAAGGTCTACACCGGCAAGGACTCCGACGAGATCGACCGCTACCTGGACGCGGTGGTTCAGGAGTTGACGCTGTATTCCGAAAAGAGGTTCATCGGCGGCAGAAAACCGAGCTTCATCTACTTCGGCGGCGGCACCCCGTCCTTTCTTTCGACACGACAGCTCAGCCGGATTGTGGACGCGATGAAACGGTCGCTTGCCTGGGACCAGGCGGAAGAGATCGCTTTCGAGTGCGAACCGGGAACCATCACCGAAGGGAAGCTGGAAATCCTCAAGCAAATGGGCGTCACCCGCCTCAGCCTGGGAATCGAGAACTTCGACGACGGCATTCTGGATGCTAATGGGCGCGCTCATGGCTCCAAGGAAATCGCCGCGTCCTACCAGTTCGCGCGCGCCATCGGGTTCTCACAGATCAATATTGACCTGATCGCGGGCATGGTGGGTGAGACCGAGGAGAACTGGCGGGAATGCGTGCGCAAGACCATCGCGATGGATCCCGACAGTGTCACGGTCTACCAGATGGAAGTGCCCTACAATACGACCATGTCGAAAGAGATGCGTGTGCTGGGACAAGGGGTGGCCCCGGTAGCCAACTGGCCGACCAAGCGCCATTGGGTCGGCTACGCATTTTCCGAGATGGAAAAGGCCGGATACACCATCGCCAGCGCGTACACCGCCGTGAAAGATCCACGCACCCGGTTCCTTTACCGCGACCTGTTGTGGACCGGCGCCGACATGATCGGCCTGGGGGTGGCGTCCTTCTCCCACGTCAACGGCACTCATTATCAGAACGAACACGACTGGGACCCCTACATCGACCGCGTCCATCAGGGCATGCTGCCGATCTATCGCGCGCTCACGCCCACCGGGGAGGAGTGCATGATTCGGGAGTTCATTCTGCAGATGAAGCTCGGGCACGTCCACCGGGAATACTTCCAGCGGAAGTTCGGGGTAGACGTGCGGCAGCGGTTTGCGGCCTCTCTGGACCATCTCAAGGACGGGGGGTTCCTGCAGACGGACACGGAGAACCTGCAGCTCAACCGCAGCGGGCTCCTCCAGGTGGACCGGCTGCTGTGGGAGTTTTTCCTGCCGCAACACCGGAGTACCCGCTATTCGTGACGCCCGGGAATTCTGAGATTTCGGAGACAATGACCTTGCATCAACAATACGATGCCATCGTGATTGGGTGCGGCCCTGCCGGTTCGGCGGCCGCGGCCGTGCTGGCCGCCAAGGGACGCCGCGTCCTGGTGCTGGAACGGGAGAAGTTCCCTCGCTACCACATCGGCGAATCGCTCATTCCCTACACCTATTTTCCTCTGCAGAGAATGGGCCTTATCGAAAGCATGAAGGCGTCGCATTTCACCAGGAAGTTCAGCGTGCAGTTCGTCAACCCCGATGGGCGCGCATCCCATCCGTTCTACTTCTTCAAGCACTTGAAACACGAGGCGGCGAACACGTGGCAGGTGCTGCGCAGCGAATTCGACCAGCTTCTGATGGACAACGCTCGCGCTAAGGGTGCCGAGGTGATCGAAGAAGTCACGGTCCGCGAGGCCATTGAGGAGAACGGCTACGTCACCGGTGTCAGAGCCGTGAACAAGAGTGGGGAGCCGCTGGAGTTCTTCGCGCCCATGACGTTGGACGCCACCGGGCGCGACGCGTTTTCGGTGACGCGCCACGGGTGGAAAGTGCGCGACCCTTACCTCAACAAGATTGCGGTCTGGACATACTACAAGGGCGCCATGCGCGATCCCGGGGTGGACGAAGGCGCCACCACCATCGCCTACGTTCCGGACAAGGGGTGGTTCTGGTACATCCCGCTGGCGGGCGATGTGGTCAGTGTGGGCGTCGTGGCGGAGAAGGATTACCTCTACCAGGGCAGCAAGGACCTGGCGGAAATCTTCCATCGCGAGGTGGGCAACAACGTTTGGATCGAGCAGCACCTGGCCGTGGGCGAGCAGTTTGGTCCGTACCGCGTCACGGGCGAATATTCTTACCGTTCGCGTTATTGTGCGGCCAATGGGTTGGTCCTGATTGGCGACGCATTCGCGTTTCTGGATCCGGTGTTCAGCTCAGGAGTGTTCGTCGCCCTGTGCAGCGGCGAGCGCGCTGCCGACGCGGTGGACCAGGCGTTGACCGACGGCGATTATGCCGCGGAACGTTTCGCTTCTTACGGCGCGGATATGTGCCGCGGAATCGAAGCCATGCGGCGTTTGGTTTACGCGTTCTACGATCACGCATTCAGCTTTCGCACGTTCGTCAATACGTATCCGGATCTGGCAGGCGACTTGACCGATTGCCTGATCGGTAACCTGTTCATGGACTTCGACCCGCTGTTCGAGGCCGTCGCGACCTTTGCCAGAGTCCCGCCGGCCCTCTCGCATGGCTTGCCCCTGGCAGCCGCCCGTTAACCGCGATGGCTTACGAATTCACCATCGTCCGCGAAGTGGAGTGGCACCATACGGACATGGCCGGCATCATGCACTTCTCCCACTTCTTCCACTTCATGGAGGCCGCGGAGCACGCATTTTTCCGGTCGCTGGGTTTGTCGATCAACACCACCGACCCGGAGCCGCTGGCGTGGCCCCGCGTGCATGTGGCTTGCGACTTCAGCTATCCGCTGCGATTCGAAGATTCCGTCCAGGTCCACTTGCTGGTGCGGGAGAAGCGTCAAAAGAGTCTGGTGTACTCCATCGTCTTTCGCAAGCTGAACGGGGACTTGCAGAGGGAAGTGGCGCGAGGCACGCTGGCGGTGGCTTGCGTGAAGCGGGACCCCGCCACGGGAAAGCTGACCGCCGTACCAATTCCCAAAGTGATCGCCGACAAGATCGATGCCGCGCCGGCGGAGGTGCCCGGCACATGACGCCGACGCCGGCCGATTTGCCCGACCGGGCGGCCATCGAAGCACACCAATTGCGGAAACTGCGGGAACTGGTGGAGGCTCTGCTCGCCGCCAACCCGTTCTATGCGGCGAAACTGCGGGCGGCGGGCGTTGAGACGTGCCCGGACAGTCTCCACGATTTTTGCAGCACCGTCCCGTTTACCTCGAAGGCCGAACTAATCGACGATCAAACCCGGAATCCGCCATTTGGTTCCAACCTGACTTATCCGGTGGAGGAGTATAATCGCTTCCATCAGACCAGCGGTACCTCGGGCAAACCGATGCGGTGGCTCGACACGCGGGAAAGCTGGGACTGGGTGGTCGGGTGTTGGACCCGGATCCTTCAGGCGGCTGGCGTTGGCCGGCACGACCGTGTTTTCTTTCCTTTTTCGTTCGGTCCCTTTCTAGGGTTCTGGGGTGCGTTCGACGCGGCGGCGCGCCTGGGCTGCCTGGTAATTCCGGGGGGCGGCATGCGCAGCACCGCGCGGCTCCGAACGCTCCTCGACAACCAGGTCACAGCGCTCTGCACCACGCCCACTTACGCCATGCATCTGGCCGAAGTGGCCGCGGAGGAAAACATCGACCTGAGCGCGGGCAAGGTACGCACGATCATTGTGGCCGGAGAACCTGGCGGCAGTATTCCAGCCACGCGGTTGCATATCGAGCGGCTCTGGGGCGGAGCCCGCGTGTTCGATCATCACGGCATGACGGAGATCGGCCCGGTCACCTACGAGTGTCCCCAGCGGCGCGGAGTGCTGCACATTATGGAAGCATCGTACCTTCCGGAGGTGCTCGATTGGACCAGTCTGCAACCGGTCGGGCCCGGTGGCCGCGGCGAGTTGGTGTTGACCAACCTGGGGCGTGTGGGGTCGCCGATTTTGCGCTACCGCACCGGGGATATCGTGCAGCGTGCCGCCCTCATAGATCAGGATGATCGCTGCCTGTGCAGAAGCCGGGAAATGGCGCTCGAAGGCGGAATTCTGGGACGCAGCGACGACATGGTGGTGCTGCGCGGAGTCAACCTGTATCCCAGCGCGGTGGAGCAAGTGGTGCGCTCATCGGGCGGCGTGGCCGAGTTCCGGGTAGAGATCTACACCGAGCGGGCACTGACGGAGATGAGTATTCAGATCGAGCCCGCAGCCGGGGAAGATGCCGCGGGGCTAAGCCACCGCGTCGCCGCGGCGCTGCATTACGCGTTTGGGTTGCGCGTCGCCGTGTCCACCGTGCCGGCCGGGACGCTGCCGCGGTTTGAAGCCAAGGCGAAGCGGTGGGTCCATCGATGATATGTTGTACCCTATGACGATATGCCGCATTCGGTGATATGCTGCACTCGATGACATCGCGTGCTCTCCTGGTCGTTCGGCATCGACCGAAAGGGCGAGCGCAATGGCCGCACGCTCGCCGGGATCGAGAAAACGGAGGGTCTCTTCGGATGGCGGGTCGGGCCGGATTTCAAACCATTCCGGCGGCTGCTCGATCCAGGCGCGGACGGCTGCTGGCGTGTTCGTCTCTTGCAATTCCCCGGCGACCGTTTGCGGCACGAGGACGCGACTGTAAAGGGGTTGCAAGACGTCCACCGCCCCGATCAGGACGAGGTAATGGAGGGGACCCGTATCGGCCACGACGATCATGCGCGGCGTTCGGCCTTCCGGATTTCCTCGATGTGCCGGATGGTGGCGAGGTCGTGCTCAAAGTCTTCGGCTGTATATGTCTCTACCCGATGCTCCTTCAGGAAGCCGTCGAGTTCATAGCGGGAGGGGATGCCCAGAAGCGTACGGAGCTGGTAAGCGGAGATCCGGTGCTGGCGGTAGGCTTCCAGGCCGATAGCTTCGAGGGCTGTGCGGGCGGGGTCCTGGCCGGGAAGCAGCAAAGGAGCGGCCAGATCGTCGGGAAGGGTGACCGTAATCTGCATGAACCCAGCCTAGCGCATTCGGTTAACCGGCACGCCTCGGGGCTCA
>DATMNI010000265.1:0-16178 GCA_035570275.1 Candidatus Acidiferrales bacterium
CGGAATCACACCGGCGGAATTTGAGCGAATTGCGCAGGCCATTCAACGGGACGGCATTCACGCAGGGAGCGACGTGATCGCGCTAATCCCCGAAAACGCCGCCCGCGCCGTCGATGCCGTGGCGCGCCTCCAGGCAGAGGCAGCTGCGGCTCAAAGCGCCGAGCCGGCCGCGTCCGTCGAAGCGCAGATCCGCGAGTTGGAAACCCGCGCCACGCGGTTGTGCGCCAGCTTTCATAAGACCGCCAACGTGGCCGATTCCATCGAGCGCCCGTGGGTCATCGGCACGATCAAGAAGGTACAGCAGATGATCAACCGGCTGGAGCTGGAGATCCGGTAGAGCCTGCGATCCTGTCCCCGGCGGCCGCGGCCGGCGGTCCCACGATGGGCAACTCCGAGACACGGTCGCACTGTCGCAACCGCCTTCTCGAAAGACTCGTGGGGTTCCTCCCCGCTCCTGGCCTTTCCCGCCCTTTCGCCCACCGCTCGAAATTCCGCGCTCAGCCGGGTCCCTGTGGCGCTCGTTCATTTTGCCTTGGCTCGCCTCTCCGGCGCGCGCTACCTTCGGTCTCGGGAGGAAAAAACGTGAAGCTTCTTTCAGTAATTCTGGTTGTCGCAGGAGCGGCCTTATGCCTGGTCGCGGAGAACAAGACCCAAACCGTGGCGGGCAACTGGCGCCTGTCGCTGGAGACGCCCCATGGGCCGATGGATGGCAGCCTGCTGTTGAAACAGGACGGCTCCAAACTCAGCGGCACATGCGAAACGGGGCATATGGGGTCGCTGCCCTTGACCGGTTCGTTGGAAAACGCCAAGGTCTCCTTAAGCATCGAACTGCCCGGGGGCGAGACGTTCAAGCTGCTGGGCTCGGTGGAAGGCGGCACCATGAGCGGCACCACGGACCCGGCCGGCGGCACGTGGACCGCTGACCGAAAGTAATCGGGAGGAACCAGAATGAAATACTCACTCAGAGTAGTAGCGCTGCTCGTCATCGCCGTTTTTCAGCATCATTGCGGAAGCACGAGCGCATTGCGGGCACAGGCGCCGACCGCCAAACCGATCTCGGGAACCGTGACCGAATTCAAACCCGCGGCGCTCGAAATCGGCGTCAAGCCCGACAGCGGCGAGACCGTGTTGGTGAAGGTCGGTCCGGAAACCGAAGTGGTCCAGGTGCCGCCCGGCGAGCGCGATCTCAGCCAGGCCAGGCCGGCCCGGTTGACCAGCCTCAGCCGCGGCGATCGGGTGCTGGTATCGTTCGTGACCGGCCTCGCCGAAGCCCGCCGCATCGTCTGGATCACCGCCACCGATATCGCCACGCGCAACCAGGCCGAGCGGATGGATTGGCAGACGCGCGGTATCTCCGGCATCGTCACCGGCATCCACGGCGACCAGATCGCGCTGGAGATCCGGACGCCCCAAGGCGCGCACACCGCCACCGTCATGGTCACCGGCAGAACCAACATTCGCCGCTACGCACCCGATTCGGTGAAGTTCGCCGATGCCGTCGCCAGCAGCACCGCCGAGATCGGGGTGGGCGACCAACTCCAGGCCCGCGGCCAGAAGAGCGAGGCCGGTGCCGTTGGGGGCACCGGGGGGGGCACCGAGGCCAGCGCCGGACACGAAACCAAGGTGACGGCGCACGACCTCGTGTTCGGCACCTTCCTCACCAGGCTCGGCTCCATTACGGCAGTGAATCGCGAAGCCAATGAAATCCAGATTCAGGAAGTGACCACGAAGCAGCCCCTGACCATCCGCATCGACGCGGATTCGCGCTTGAAAAAGATGCCGGACATGCGCGCGATTCTGACCGGCAAGCCCACAGAAGGCTACGCCCAGGACCCGGCCCATTTCGATTTGCAACAGGCGCTGGAGCGATTGCCCGTGGCCACGATTGACGATCTGAAAATCGGCGGAGGCGTCATCGTTACCGCCACCCGCGGCGCCCGGGATGGCCAGGTAACCGCCATCATGCTCCTGGCCAACGCCGATTTCCTGGTGCGTATGGCGCAAGGCCAAGCCGATGGCGAACACGGCGGCGGCATGGAGGCGCTCGGCAAACTGCACGGCGGAATGTTGGCCGGCCCCGGCGGCATCAGCCTCCCCACGATGATTCAATAGGAAGCCGCGCCATGCAACGGTCTTGCGTAGTGCTCGCCCTAGTCGTGTCTCTTACACCCGCATGGCCGCAAGGGTCCTCCGGCCTGCGCGGCGCCAGCCTGCGCGGCACCGTAACCGATCCCTCAGGCGCCGTCGTGCCCGGCGCCGTTATCCAACTGCGCGCCCCCGGCCGTCAGCAGCGCGCCAGAACCGGCGGCGCCGGCCAGTATGGGTTCTCCTCGCTCGCCCCCGGCACGTACCAGATCCGCGTCACGGCCAAGGGCTTTTCCATCATGCAGAAGGATGGTTTCGCTGTCGGCCCGGCGTCGGTCTTCGACGTCCAAATGGCGATTCAGGGCGAGGCGCAAGTGATCAACGTCGATGACCAACTGCGCCGCGTCACCACCGACCCGGATTCCAACGGTAGCGCCGTGGTGATGCGCGAACGGCAGATCGGCGTCTTGTCCGATGACCCCGACGAACTCGCGCTTCAGTTGCAGGCCCTGGCCGGTCCCGCGCCCGGGCCCAACGGTGGACAGATGTATGTCGATGGCTTCACCGGAGGCAACCTGCCGCCCAAGTCGTCCATCCGCGAAGTGCGCATCAACTCCAATCCCTTCTCGCCGGAGTACGACCACCCCGGTTTCGCGCGCGTCGAGATCTTCACCAAGCCGGGCAGCGATGCCATCCGCGGCCAGGCTTTCGCGCAGTATGCCGGCCGCGCGCTGAACTCGCGCAACCCGCTGCTGGCCCAGGCTACGCGGCCGCCGTTCAGCACCCAATTCTACGGCTTCAACCTCGGCGGCCCTCTGGCCCGGAACAAAGTCTCCTTCACGCTCGACGCCGAAGCCCGCCGGATCCACGAAGACGCCTTCATTCTGGCCACCACGCTCGATGGCGGGAACCCGGCGAGAATCAACCAGGCGGTGCCCACGCCCCAGTCGCGCTACAGCGTCAGCCCGCGCCTGGACTTCGCCATCAGTCCCAGGAACACGCTGGTGGTCCGTTATCAGAGCGTGCGCATCGGCCTGGACAACCAGGGCGTGGGCGATTTCAACCTGGCCTCGCGTGCCTATAACGAGAGCCAGACCGAGCATACCGTGCAGATCACCGAGACCGCCGTGGTCACCCCGCGCGCCATCAACGAGACGCGGTTTCAATATCTGCGCGCCGCCACGCGCGATACCGCCAACTCGGCCGCGCCCGTCATCGACGTGCAGGGCGCATTCACCGGGGGCGGAGCCACCACAGGCAACTCCAGCACCGTCATCAACAATGGGGAACTGGCCAACACCTCCACCTACACCAGGCGGAACCACACCCTGAAGTGGGGCGGCCGCGTGCGTCAATCGCGCCTGACTGACGTCTCCGTAAGCAACTTCGCCGGCACCTTCACCTTCTACACGCTGGACCAATACCGGAGCACGCTGGCGCATTTGGGCGCCGTCCCTTCGCAGTTCAGCATGAACGCTGGAACCCCGGCCGCGCGCGTGCAGCAAACCGATGCCGGCCTGTTCGTGAATGACGATTGGCGCGTGCGCCCCAACCTGACTCTGAGCTACGGCGCGCGCTACGAGGCACAAACCAACATGCGGGACCGAGCCGATTTTGCGCCGCGGATCGGTATCGCCTGGGGCCTTGGCAGCCTTCTGGGCAGCCTTCCTGGCAACCAGCCGAACCGGCCGGCCAAAACCGTGTTGCGGGCCGGCTTCGGAACATTTTACGACCGCCTGCCGCTGGCCACCACGCTCAACAATCTGCGCTACAACGGCGTCACGCAGCAATCCTTCCTGATTCTCAACCCTACGTTCTTTCCCACTGTTCCGTCAGCCGCCGCGTTGCAAGCTTTGCAGCAGCCCCAACAGTTGCGGCCGGTTTATGCCGGCATTCAGGCGCCGCGCCTGTATCAGACCAGCCTGGCGATCGAACGCCAGTGGACCGCATCTTCGCGCCTCGCGGTCACCTGGACGAACAGCCGCGGCGTCCACCTGTTGAACACCCGCAACATCAATGCGCCTGTCGACGGCGTCTATCCGTCTGTGTATCCAGCCGGCGGCCGCGAGATTCGCCTGCTCACCGAATCCGCCGGTTTGAGCCGCCTCAACCAGTTGATCGCCAGCGCCAACGTAAATCGCAAAAAGCTGTTTCTGTTCGGATACTATGCGCTCTCCTACGGCATGGATAACAACGAGGGACTCCCCGCCGACCCGCATCAGCCTGGCGCCGAATGGGGGCCGTCTACCTACGGCGACATCCGTCACCGCGCCGTGCTCGGCGGCACAGTCCCGCTGCCGTGGAAGGCCAGCGTGAGTCCGTTCCTGGCCGCCAACAGCGGCGCGCCCTACAACATCACCACCGGGCTCGACCCCGGCCTCACGGGCTACCCCGCCGCGCGCCCGTCATTGGTTACGGACGGGGTTCTTGGCGGGGCTCCTGGCGGGGCTCCTGGCGCGAATGTCTCAAGCTGCTCCGGCGCCGGTCTGGTGTACGCCGCCCAATTCGGCTGCTTCAATTTGAATCCTGCAGCCGGAACGCCGGTGATCGGCCGCAACTACGGACGCGGCCCGGCGAACGTCAACCTGGCCCTGCGCCTGTCCCGCACCTGGGCCTTCGGACACGAGGGCCAATCCGGTACCACCGATACCGGCAGTGGCCACGGCATGCCGGCGCCAGCCCCCACCTCAAGCAGCGCCGCCACCCGAAAATACAACCTCACGTTCAGCGCCTCCACGCTCAACGCGCTCAACCACGCCAACTACGCGCCTCCGGACGGCGACCTGTCGTCTTCGTATTTCGGTCAGTACCGGAGTTTAGGCGGGATGGTGGTGATGTCGCACGGCGGCGCACCCGGCGCCTACAACCGCAAGATCGATCTTCAACTGCGCTTCACATTCTGATTGTGGGGCAGGTTGTCAGGGGTGCCCTGGGTCCAGCGGATTGCAACCATCCCGGTCTTCCAGTGCTGCATCTCCGGACGCGCCATCCGCTCATGCCGCGGCCGCCGCCTTCGATGGTGATCATGCGGCAGCGGAGTTCCTCGGAACTCTCTTCTCCAAATCAACACGGGTTTGCGAACCAATTGTAACTACTGCCCCGCGAAGCTAATAAAGGGGGAGAGTGAGTTATGCGGGAGAACTTATCGTTCCTGTGGGAGAACTCGAATACCGTAAAGCAATTCAGTGCGG
Organism: Candidatus Acidiferrales bacterium; assembly: GCA_035570275.1. Lineage (GTDB taxonomy): Bacteria > Acidobacteriota > Terriglobia > Bryobacterales > Bryobacteraceae > DATMNI01. The sequence goes on from DATMNI010000265.1 coordinate 5,277, forward strand.
CCGTGTGCCTGCATGGCCATACTATGCACTCTGAAGAGTGTCTGTCGTTTCTGCCGGCGTACCTGCATCACGTCCCCGGAATTTCGCAGATCGCCAGCCACTATCAGCGCGGCCCGCGACCCGTGGACTTCGCGCGCGCCTATTGGACGCCGCCACTCTCGCCGGCATCCGCGCTCCGTCTGGAGCAGGAGCAGATCGCGAACCTGGGCCTGCGCCCGATGGTTTCTCTTACCGACCACGATAACCTCGAAGCCGGTTTCGCGCTGCAGGTTACCAGGGACGCCGGCGAGGTGCCGGTTTCAGTGGAATGGACGGTGCCCTACCGGCGCTCGATCTTTCATCTGGGCATTCACAACCTGCCGCCTGCCACGGCGCGCCATTGGATGTCCGCCATGGCGGCTTACACCGCCGCGCCCGATGAAGCCGTCTTGCGGCGAATTCTGCGTGCATGCGCCCGAATTCCGGATACTCTGATTGTGCTCAACCATCCCTTCTGGCTGGAGGAGGGGGTAGCTGAATCCGATCATCGCCTCGCGTTGCCGGGCATCGTCGAGGCGTGCGGCCCGTGGCTTCACGCCTTTGAGTTGAACGGCACCAGACGGTGGCACGAAAACGCCGCCACCATGGAACTGGCGCACGCGCGTTCGACCCCCGTCATTTCGGGCGGCGACCGCCATGCCTGCGAACCCGCGGCCTGCCTCAACTTGACAAACGCCGGGTCTTTCGCCGAGTTCGCAGCCGAGGTGAGGGCCGGGCACAGCTCAGTGCTCTTCATGCCGCACTACCGCGAGCCGATGCCACTGCGCCTCCTGGAAGCCAGTTGGGAAATCCTCCGGCCCTATCCGGAGAACCCCGGCCGCGAGCGGTGGACCGACCGCATCTTCTACCGCGAAGAGGGCGGCGTGGCGCGGCCCCTATCGGCGATCTGGCACGGCCGCGTACCGTGGGTCTTGCGGCCCGCGACCGGCATGGTTCAGTTCTTCGCCAGCAGCCAACTGCGCGGCGCACTGCGGTTTCTGCTGTCGCGGCGGGCTGAGGCCCAGCCGTAAGGGCTGTCGCAACTATGGCCGGTCCGCTGGCCGGGAATCCGCGCAGAAGAGATTGGATGAAGGTGCGCGCTGCCGCTCCTCCGTGTCGTCTCCAGGCCTTCCATCACCTGATCGGGAATGAGAAACCGGCTGAGCGCCGGCTGAAACGGCTCCGCTAACCCACCTAGCGCCGGGGTATTAGCGCCGGCGAGAACGGCGTCCGGGCGGGAAAGTCTATAAGTAGCAAGGTTCGTACTACTGCTCCGTACTAAGTCGTCCAAGACACCAGTTGCATCCGGGCTGTGCCGTGCAGCGATCCGGGCTAGCCCCCCATTGGTTCCGACCGGGAGACCGGCGGAAACAGTTCTTCCAGGTATTCAAACGCACCTTTTAACAGGAAATCCGCACCTTAGTCATGCGCTGTTCAAATTGATCGCGCATACTTATGTTGGAGAGGAAGTCCTCATGGAGGCGCATGTGCTACCACGATTGGGCAGAATCGCCCACACGGCGATCGACACAACCCTCACCGGCTGTTTCCTGATGGTCTGGCTTTTGTGTTGGCCGCTCTACCGGCTCTATCGCAGCCACGGGCTGCACCTGTAGGCGATAGCTTCCTATTCGCATCCTGTCCGGAATCGGCTAATCTTTTCGGAAGCCCGGTTCCGCGGAGCATGGCGACCAGCTTCCGGCGGCAGAATGTATTCGGCATTTGAGAAGCCGGCCCAGTCTTAAGCCATCGTCGCCACCGATCAACATCGCCGATCAACATCGACGCTTGAAATCAACGCCGGGTTGGTGCGTAGCGCCGCGGCCTGGAGACATGGAAAGCACGTAAGAGCGGGCCGCGCGGTGCCAGTCCCAAATGGCTTTGTGGAAGCCTCGGAGTAGAGTACGGGCCGGCGGGTTGAGAGGCTCGCCACCGCCGCCAGGTCCGCCCTCTTAGCCCTGACCAAGCGACATCGGGCTGCGGCCCCGGGGTTCTCCCGCGGTTCGCTGTTGCCGCATGAAAGAGCCGATGGTTCTGTCGCTGCCAACAAGGTGCGTCATCAGGGACTTCGCCGCGAACTCGGAGACCTCCGCCAGCGCGACACCGCTGGCGTGGAACCTCTCCGCCAGCGCAAAGGCGGCACGCGCGATGGCATCGTGCTCTGCTTTGTGCGATGCGTATCCTGGAAAGCCGATGCTTCGCATGAGGACCTCTTCGGTGTAGAAGTGTGTGGCCACATGCTCCAACAGTTCCGCCATCCGCTCCGTGATTATTTCCGGATCCACAGGCGCAGTGGCGCCAGCGGCGCATCGTGCGGCAAGCTCGCAAAACACCCGGTGCTCTTCGTCGATTTCCGGCGATATGCCGTCTTCGGGTTCGCACGAATCCAGGGGGATCTTCGGGTCGGCGCGATTCACTTTCCGATGCCACCTCTCACGATACTGAAGATACTCCAGCACAGCCGTTGCAGGAAGCGGGTGAATCCCGCAAAACAGGCAGGGAGGATTGTTGCAGATAGCTTTCAGCTATCACTGGAGTTTCTACATTCTGGTAGGGCCCGAGTGGGACAGACGATCTGGTTGAGTCGTCTGTCACCCAGCCCGCGCTTGACCCTCGCCATGGTTCTCTCTTTGAGCCATCGCATGATGGTGGCCATTGCGGTGTGCCGTTGGAAGATCGCGTGGACGTGATTGGGCATGACCACCCACGCGTGGAGTTGGTTGAAGCGGCGAGCCGCCTCCCCATCCAGGCGAGCGTTCACAACTACACCGGCGAGAGTCTGGCGAGAGGCATGACAGACCACGAAAGACGATGGTCTGTCCCACCTTCCCCCAGAAATGTACAAACTCAAGAGGTAGCTTTCAGCGATCAGCGGTCAGCGATCAGCTTGAAACGGGAGAACACGCCGCGCTGGTTTTAGCTGAAAGCTGAAAGCTGATAGCTGCCTCTCAGTACAGGATTCGCGTGCGAATCGTACCTGGGACTTGATCGAGCTTCTGCTTGATCAGCGCGGTTTCGGCGCGCTCGTCCGTCTCCACGTCGATCACCACGTAGCCCACCTTGGCGTCGGTTTGCAGGTACTGGCCGGCGATGTTGATTCGCTGCTCGGAGAAGACCGAGTTGATCGAAGACAGCACGCCGGGTTGGTTGCGGTGGATGTGCAGCAGCCGGTGCTTTCCGGGGTACTCGGGTAGCGAAACCTCCGGAAAGTTCACGGCCCCCAGCGTGGAACCGTTGTTGCTGTACTTGAGCAACTTGCCCGCCACTTCGATGCCGATGTTCTGCTGCGCTTCCCCGGTACTGCCGCCGATGTGCGGGGTGAGCAGCACGTTGTCCAGGCCGCGAAGGGGAGAAACGAATTCGTCCCCCATGCTTTTGGGCTCAACGGGGAACACATCGATGGCCGCACCCGTCAGGTGGCCCGAGTGCAGCGCCGCGGCCAAGGCATCGATATCGACCACGGTTCCGCGTGACGCATTGATCAGTTTGGCGCCGGGCTTCAGGCGGGCCAGTTGGGCAGCGCCGATCATATAGTGAGTTTCCGGCGTTTCGGGGACGTGGAGAGTGACCACGTCCGCCGCCTCCAGCAGAGCATCGAGGCCGGCAGCCGGTTTGGCGTTGCCGAGGGCGAGCTGGCCCACGACGTCGTAGAACAGAACCCGCATGCCCATGGATTCGGCCAGCAAGCCGACCTGGGTGCCGATGTGGCCGTACCCGACAATGCCCAGGCACTTGCCGCGCACTTCGTGCGAGCCCTCGGCGGTCTTAAGCCACCCACCGCGGTGGGCGGCGGCGTTGCGCTGCGGGATGCCGCGCATCAGGAAAATGATTTCGGCGAGCACCAGTTCGGCGACACTGCGGGTGTTGGAGAACGGCGCGTTGAAGACCGGGATGCCGCGCTCCTCGGCTGCCGCCAGGTCCACCTGGTTGGTGCCGATGCAGAAGCAGCCGACGCCGATAAGCCGCCGGGCGTGTTCGAAGATGGGGCGGGTGAGTTCGGTGGCCGAGCGAATGCCGATGAAGTAGGCGTTGGCCGCGGCTTTGGCGAGTTGGCGCTCGGGCAGGGACTTCTGGTGGTACTCGATATTGGTGTAGCCATCGGCGCGCAGGGTTTCCACGGCGCTGGTGTGGACGCCTTCGAGCAATAGAATCTTGATTTTGGACTTGGCTAGCGAGGTCTTGCGCATGAGGCGTGAAATCCCATGGTAGCGCGAGCAGGCGGATTGCCAATCCGCCGCAGGTTGGCAACCTGCCTCACAAATAAAGACTTAACGGTCTTTAAGTCTGCTAATATGGTCTTTCGAGGAGGTGTGGTGTTTCTCATCACTCGCAGGAAACAATTCGGTCCAACGACCTTTCTCTGGGACGTGGAAGCGCCGGATGTAGCGCGAGCGGCGCGTCCCGGGCACTTTGTTATGGCTCGCATCGACGAGCATGGGGAAAGAATCCCGCTGACTGTGGCGGATTTCAACGCGCGGCAGGGCACGGTGACGGTAGTCATCCAGGCGGTGGGAAAAACCACCTACGAGATGCTGGGGCTGCGCGAGGGCGATACCATTCTCGATTTCATCGGGCCTCTGGGCTTGCCGAGCCACATCCGTAAGTTGAATGGCACGGTGGTTCTGGTGGGCGGCGGTTTGGGCGTGGCGCCCATCTATCCGCAACTGCGCGAGTACAAGAATCTGGGCAACCGGACGATTTCGATTGTGGGTTTCCGCAACCGCGACCTGATTTTCTGGGAAGACCAGTTCCGCGAGTGCAGCGACCAGTTGATCGTCACCACGGACGACGGCAGCTACGGCCGCAAGGGCTTCGTAACGCACGCGCTGGCCGAGGTGCTGAACAGCGAAAAGGACATCCGCGAGGTGGTGGCCATCGGGCCCATCCCGATGATGAAGGCATGCTCGGAGACCACGCGGCCGTTCGGCATCCCCACCATCGTGAGCCTGAATTCCATCATGGTGGATGGCACGGGCATGTGCGGGAGTTGCCGCGTGACCGTGGGCGGCGCCATGAAGTTCGCGTGCGTGGATGGCGCTGATTTCGACGGCCACCTGGTGAACTTCGACGAGCTCTCGCTGCGGCAGAAGCGGTTCGAACGCGAAGAAAAGGCCGCCATGGAGCGGTTCAAGAACGAATCGGCGAAGCTGGCCAGCATGCGCGACCGGGACGGCGTGGGGCAAATGCCGGTGGCGATCTGCCTGCCGGAACCGGGTCCCGCCCAGCCGGGTCCGCGGGTGCCGAAGAACATCAGGACGATTCCGCCGGAGCGTTCGCCTATGCCGCACCAAGCGCCGGAAGCGCGTGTCCACAACTTCAACGAGGTGGCGCTGGGGCTGGACCTGGCGGGCGCGCTCAGCGAGGCCGAACGCTGCCTGCGCTGCAAGAAGCCGCGCTGCGTGCCGGGATGCCCGGTGGCCGTGGATATCCCCGGCTTTATCTCGGCGCTGGCTCGCAAGGACGTGAAGGCGGCCTACCTGGTTTTGAAAACCACCAACGCGCTGCCGGCGGTGTGCGGGCGCGTCTGCCCGCAGGAATCGCAATGCGAAGCCACCTGCGTGGTGGGCCTGAAGTTCAAGCCGGTGGCGATCGGGCGGCTGGAGCGGTTCGTGGCCGATGCGGCGTTTGGTCGCGGTTGGGACGAAGCGCCAGCCAACGGCGGCGGGCCGCGGAAGAAGGCGGCCATCATCGGGTCTGGACCGTCGGGGCTCGCCTGCGCCGGCGCCCTGGCGAGGCAAGGCGTGGCGGTGACCGTCTTCGAGGCGCTGCACGTGGCCGGCGGGGTGCTGAAGTACGGCATTCCCGAGTTCCGTCTGCCGGACGTCATCATCGATGCGGAGATCGAGACCCTGAAGAAGATGGGAGTGGAGATTCGCCTCGATACCATCATCGGCAAGCTCTTCACCATCCCGCAGCTTCTGACGGACATGGGGTACGACGCGGCGTTTGTGGGCACGGGCGCGGGCTCACCCAAGTTCGCGGGCATTCCGGGCGAGGCTTTCAACGGCGTTTTTTCAGCCAACGAATTCCTGACCCGCGTGAACCTGATGCGCGGCCACCGGCAGCCGATCTACGATACGCCGGTGGGAATGGGCAAGCGGGTTGCCGTGGTGGGCGCGGGCAACACGGCCATGGATTCGGCGCGCGTGGCCAGGCGGATGGGCGCGGAACGGGTGACGGTGGTGTACCGGCGGTCGCAGCGCGAATCGCCGGCGCGCGCGGAGGAACTGGAGCACGCCATGGAGGAGGGCATCCACTTCAACTGGCTGACCCTGCCGGTGGAGATTCTGGGCGATTCGCGCGGCTGGGTGACGGGAATGCGATGCCAGAAGATGGAACTGGGCGAGCCCGACGCTTCCGGGCGCAGGCGGCCGGTGGCGGTGGAAAGCTCGGATTTCCTGCTGGACGTGGACACCGTGATCTACGCGCTGGGGACCACGGCGAACCCGATTATTTCGCAGACCACGCCGGGGCTGCAAGTCAACAAGTGGGGCTATATTGAGGTGGATGAGCGCACGAATATGACGTCGATTGCGGGGTTGTTCGCGGGCGGCGACATTGTGACCGGCGCGGCCACGGTGATTCTGGCGATGGGCGCGGGCAAGCGGGCGGCCGCGGGAATGCTGGAGTACATGGGCAGCCTGGCGCCGGATGCGCCGCAGCTTGGGAAAGCGGGGAGAGTGTAATATGCCATCTGCATGTCCGAAGTGCCATAAGGTATTGGAAGAAGACGAAATCTGCTGCGCGCAGGTGCGCTATACGTGGCGGTGCCGGAGCTGCTTCAAGCTCACCACGGGCCTGGCGATTCCGTACGGGAAATGCTTCCTGTGCGGCGGCACTCTGGAGGTAATCCAGGGCCGGGAACTGGGCGATTCCATGCGGTTCCGCGCCGTCCGGGACGCGGTGCAGTTCGAATTGGACTCGTTCCATTTCTACAAGCTGGCGCGTGCCAAGGCAGGCACCGACGACCAGCGCGCCGTGCTGGAGCGGCTGTACGAGGCCGAGTTGGACCATCTGCACGAACTCGAGGAGAAGTACCACGCGCATCTGGACCGGAGCGTGGTGGAATTGTCGGCCGACGAGGAGAATCTGCTCTCGAACTGGCTGTTCCGGGGCATCCGGTTGACGGAGAAATCCGGGGTGGTGGAACTGTACCAGGCGGCGCTGGAAATGGAGAAGCGCACGCGCGACCATTTCAAGAAACTGGCCCGGGAGCTGCCGGCAGGCTTGGAAAAGGACCTCTGCGGGGAGTTGGCGGCGGAGGAAGAAGAGCACGTGGCGATGCTGGAGACGGAGTTGGAGCAGGTGGGATAGATTGGATACCGCGGTGGAGGCATTTGGGGGATTGGGATTTGACGCGGAGCAAACTGGCGACACGCGGTGAGGGGCGCAAACGGAAAAACGGCGGCGGGAGTTTTCTCCCGCCGCCAAAAGTGTTTCAGGGTTGCTTGTTAACCACAACTTAAGCGATGGTAATGGTCAGAGTGATAAACTCTGTGGGTAATGGATTACCGCTGTGATCTACGGCCTGGATCGTGACCGTGAAGACACCCGCCAGGAATGCCCGATTGAACACAAGGTGGTTCGTAACGTCGATGGCGAAATCAGTGGTAAGAGCAGGGCCGCCGCTATCACTGCCGGTTACCCCGCTCACCGTATAAATAGTACCCGTCCCATCGCTAGCTAAGGTATCGACAAGCTGGACTGGGGACCCCGAGCTTGCAGTTGCCAAGGTTCCATTGGCTACCGTGTAGCTCAGGGTGGCGCCCGAGGTTGTTATTGTTGCCGCCGGCGTTACCCATATGGCGACGTTGTTGGTGCCGTTATATGGTTGGCTATTTGAACCACCGTTGGCGGTCAAGAAGACTTCGATCGGCACTTTCACCGCCACTGCACCCGCAACAAATCCGGCTAGGGCGGTAACGCCGCTCATGGGAAGCATCGAAGGACCTGAGGCGGGAAGTTTTACGTTCACCTGATACAGGCCAGCGACTGCGTCGTTCGCCCATCCGGCATACAGGGAATTCACCCCGGTCAGATTACCGACCTTGACGTTAACCGTGGCTAAAGCAAAGCACGGTGCAAAGTTTCCCGAGTCGATCAACGCACTCTGTATCACCACGCCATCGAGGATGCTGGCCGCGGGTACGGCACCTGGGATACCTGCGACACTTTTGTAGTTGGCCGGCGAGAGACATTCAGTCTCAATGGCGCCGCCTGTCGTGCCGTTTGAGCCCGTCGAAAGCGGCGTGCCCAAACCGGTCAGGTAGATCGAAACGATATCGGAATTTCCCGCTGACGCCCGCATGCGGGCTGGGTTCGTGGAACTGTTGACCGCGCCGCCGGGTATTAAGATCGCGCCCTGGCGGTTAGCATCGATCGTAAAAATGCCAGGATCGGCAGCCGCCGCGGGCACAGTCACAGTATTGCCGATTGCCGGGTTGGACACATTGTTGAAAGTCACCCAGACATCGTAAGAGGTGCCCGATACGAGCCCGCCCGGAGCCACCAGATTGATCTGGCTGTTGGTGGCGAATAACAGTGGGGCGTTAAAGCAGGTCGCTTTCAACGGGTTGACACAGAATTGGACCGAGAGAGTGCGTTGGCCAGCGTCAGGGGTGAGCGTGGTCGGATATATGAGAGTAGAGTCCAGAGTGGGGTACAGCACCTGGCCGTTTGTGCATCCCGTACCGCTGGAAGTACAGAAGTTGCTTCCGAAGATGGTGAGGAGGTCGTAAGGCGCGACGCCCGCCACCGCGGCGAATGTGGAAGCGCTCGTGACCCCACCCGTTTGGATGGTCGGCCCAGCGCCGATGAAGAGTGGGGTAGTGCTGGTAGCGGTACTGCAGACCGAACCGGCGGGATTGCAGACACCAATGGTCACCGTGGTGGCAGTCGAGAAGACTAAGGGCTCCGAAACTGAAGCTGCGGGTACTGTGATGGTCAGGATAATAGTAGAGGCGTTCACCACGTTGGCAGCGATGTAGGTGTCATTTTTCCACACGCCGGCAACGACAACTCCAACCTGCGTCTTCTGGGTAGCGTCGGTACTGGAAACGAACCCGGACCCGTAAAGCGTGACCATGAAGGTGGAGCCAGCCGGAGCCGTGGGCAAGTTTGTCGGGGTGATTCCGGTCAGGAAGGCGTTGGTCCCGGGCGCCTGGATGGTTATAATGAAGACGACAGTAATAGCCGTCCCGCCGGTTGGGGTGAGGATAACGCTGCCGGTAAGTGCGGTGCCAGGTTGCGCCCCGGCGAACGCTAAGGGATCGAAGGTGACGGAAATCGGCGTTCCGAAGCTATAAGCCAAACCCGAGAGTTGGCCGACGCTCGGATGCGCACTGGCGGGTGTTAACCCAATCGTGTATGCGATCGGCGAGCCGCTGGAGAGGGCAGTGATGGTGGCGGTTGGAAGGGGTTGCCCCACGCTCCATGTGAGATTCCGCGCTGTTCCTTCGGCCGTAGTGAGAACCGCGGCTGGGTTTTGCACTACCAGGGTGATGGGCACGTTGGTATTCGCATAGCCCGCCACTTTGAGAGGGATATTGACAGGGGCGTAAGTCCCTGCCGTATAAGAATCGGCAACTTTCGTTACCGAGAAAGTTATGGTAAAACCTGTCCCGCCCACTCCCCCGGTCCCGGTTTGGCCGCTGGTGTAATCCATGGTAAGCCAAGCAGGAAGCTGGCTCGTATCCACGGCGAAAAACACGTTTTGGGCCGAATGCACAATGACGGCATCGGGTAAATTCGAAGCGCCGCCCTTGGTATAGGTTAAGACCCCCGCGGCAGTCTGTGTGAAGGTCAAATACGGCGGACCGACAATCTGAAGAATTACGGTCAACGTCTTATTTCCGGTTCCCGGCGAGTTCAGCAGACGCAGTGTGGCCGTCTTGGTGCTGCCCACATTGCCTGGGCCGCAGTATAAAGGTACAGAGGTTGCAGTGAATGAAACCGCCGGCGAGGCCGGACCCGCGACGGCAGCGTTGGCTGGGATTGAGAGCCATTGAGGCAGGGAGGTTGGATCTACGATGACCGGCGTGCCTCCACCCGGCGCAGAAGACGTGACGCTGAAGGGAGTGGATCCCGCCGAATACACGCCGGCCGTCAACGTGCAAGCGACCGTCAGAGTGCTGACTGAAGTGGCCAGTGGGGACGAGCCTGTGGTGCTAACCGTGATGGCCAGAGGTATCGTGATGTCGTTTGCAATTGATCCGATGCCCACGGTTGATCTGATTTGCAATGATATATTGTTCACGCCCTGCGAGAGGCCGACGCAGCCTGGTGTTGGAGTGATCGTGTAGGTAACCGTCCCGGTCGAAGCGTTAAAAAGCACGGCCCCAGCGGTCATCGATACTGAGACCCCCGTCAGTGGGGTAAAACCGACGAGGACTTGAGTGGTGGAGAGGGCGCCGGCGCTAGTGTCGGTGAGTTTGGCCGTCACCGAACCGCTGACCCCGGTGGTGGTGTCGCATTTGAGAGGAGCGACGGGGGTCGTGAGCGTACTCAGTACAGCGGCATTTGCGGTGCCCGTGCAAATTGCAAGCGCGAGCATTGCCAATGGAATTATTGAGAAGTGAGTTCGAAACATACGTTTAAATCCTTTTTCGGGTTGACCCGCGCTTCTTGCTTGGGCACAACACCCATATCGGCCAATTGGAGGTTTAAAGATAGAGACAGGGGAATAAAAAGCGAAATTAGTTGAAAATGCCACCTTTGGCACCGCAAACCGGGGTCTTTGTCGTGCACGGCAAGGCCACTCGCTTAGAAGGCGTGAAATATTGTTCGTCAGGACCGAGGGGGCATAAAAATCAGATCCGCAACTCCGCAACTCAATTATTGTCGCTTACTGCCTCGGCCCCACCTCCTTGAAATGCCGCCCAGCTC
>DATMNI010000266.1:0-17941 GCA_035570275.1 Candidatus Acidiferrales bacterium
GCGCCCGTACGGATCCGCGCGGGGGGTGCGAGGCAACTCGCATCCCTACCGCGACGGCAAGCTGCGGCGGATTGGCAATCCGCCCGCCGGGAGTTGGCGCGCAGCCGAACCTCCACAAGCGACTTTCGAGAGTGCGGCGGATTGCGAATCCGCCTGCCGCGGGCCTGGCGGGCAAAGTTGCAAACACGGACTGGCTCGCTGCCGCACCGCGCCGGCGGATTTACAATCCGCCGCAGATTGGCAATCTGCCCCACATGGGTTTCGTGGCCCTTTTGAGATTCACCCTCCGAAAAGGTGTATTCTGCCCACAGTGGCCTTCGTCCGTCAACTTGCGCTCTTCGCCTTAGTCGTGCTCGCCCCTTCGAGGGCGTCCGCGCAACAAAAAGCCGATCTCGATTTCCTGGCTGACATGGACGAGTTCCATGATATCCGCAAGATGCTGCCCGCGCGGCTGTCGCAGGAAGTGAACGACCGCCTGCGGCAGCGCGCCGAAGTGGCCGCCCGGATATCCACGCTGGATGCCATTGCCGCCCGGCGGAAACTGGTGCGCGCCACCATCCTGGCATCCATCGGCGGGCTGCCCGAGCGCACGCCGCTCAACCCGCGCATCACGGGAACACTCGACCGTGGCGATTACAAGATCGAGAAAATCGTTTTTGAAAGCCAGCCGCGTTTCTTCGTCACGGCAAGTCTCTATTTGCCTAAAAAAGGCTCACCGCCGTTCCCCGCCATCCTGTTTCCATTAGGGCATGAAATGGGCGGCAAGTCCCATTCCACCTGGCAACAGGTGCTGGGCTCGCTGGCCCGCCGGGGATACGTGGCCTTCGCCTGGGATCCGCTCGGCCAGGAAGAGCGCAAGCAATTCTTCGATCCGGACTGGAACGATTCCAAATTCTTCGCCTCCACCGTGGAACACACCGAACTGGGCGCGCAATGCATGCTGGTGGGAGACGCCCTGGCCCGCTACACCATTTGGGACGGCATCCGCGCTTTGGACTACCTGCTGTCGCGCCCCGAAGTGGACACGGCGCGCGTCGGCGCCACCGGCAACTCCGGCGGCGGCACGCACACCACATACCTTGCTGCCCTGGACGATCGCATCCAGGTCGCCGCTCCTTCCTGCTACATCAATTCGTGGCGCGTGCTGCTGGACGCGCTCGGACCGCAGGACGCCGAGCAAGTCTTCCCTGGCTGGCTGAAGAACGGCATGGACTTTCCGGACTTCATTTACAGCTTCGCGCCCAAGCCTTTCCTGGTGCTGTCGGCGATACGCGACTTCTTTCCCATAGGGGGCGTTCGGGAGACGTTCGCCGAGGCTCATGGCGTCTACCAATCGCTGGGCATCGCCGACAGGCTGCAGAAGGTAGAAGCCGACGACGGGCATGGCTACTCGAAACCGCGCCGCCAGGCCGCGTACCGCTGGTTCGGGCGCTGGCTTAAATCGGAGGACGACGACGGAGCCGAACAGGATGTGCCGGTCGCCAGCTCCGAAGAACTATGGGCTGCGCCAACCGGGCAGGTTTCTACTTCGTTTCACGGCGAGGACGTTTTCTCGCTGAACCTCAAGCGCTACCAGAGCCTGAAATCGAATCGCCCGGCTCTTTCGCTGTCGAGGGTTCGGGATCTTGCGGCATTCGCTCCCGCAACCGGCGGACTGAACGTCAAAACGTATGGCGCGCTGCCCGGCAGCGGCTTCCGCATCGAGAAACTCACGTACGAGAGCGAACCGGGCATCCTGATTCCCGCGCTGATCTACATGCCGGAGACCCACGCCGCCCGGTCGCCGGCCATCATCTATGCGGATGGCTTGGGCAAACAAGCGTCCCGCGAAGCGGCCGAGTTGCTGGTCCGCAAGGGCAACATCGTGATGTCGATTGACGCCCGCGGCCTGGGCGAAACGCGCCCGGCTCTGGATACGCACGACCACTTCTTTACCTGGTTTGGCGACCACGACAACGCCGAGACCGCCATCCTGCTGGGGAAGACGCTGGTGGGCATGCGAGCGGCGGACATCGTTCGCGGCGTCGATCTGCTCTCCGCCCGCGGCGAGGTCGATGCTTCGAGTATCTCCGGGATCGGAGGAGGTACTGCTGCCGTGGCCATGCTGCACGCCGCCGCTTTCGATCCGCGCATCAAAAAGCTGGTGCTCGAAGACATGCTGGTGAGCTATGATGCCATGGTCACGCATCGCATCCACCGCCAGATGTTCGAACAGATCGTGCCGTCTGCCCTCAAGTCTTACGACCTGCCGGATCTGGCAAATTCTCTGGCGCCGCGACCTGTCTGGGTAATCAATGCCGTGAACCCGCTGGGCCAGGTGATGCCGCCGGCGGAGGTGCGCGCGGTATATGGCCGCGCCCAGATTCATGTGACGCGCGGCGAAGGCTTCAGCCGGCCGGTCAACAATGTTCTCGACGAGATTTTCAAGTAGGGGGACCATCCCATGCCAGATATCACGCGCAGAAATTTAGTAGCCGGCACTATACCCATTGCGGCGGCTTCGCTGATCGGAACCCGCGGTTGGGCGGGCGCCAATGACCGCATCCGGATAGCCATCCTGGGGCTTGGCGGGCGCGGCGGCGATCACCTGAAAACGGCCGCCCAGGTCCCGGGGGTGGAGGTCGCCACTTTTTGCGATCCGGACGAGACTCAGTTGCAGAAGCGCGGCGCGCAGTTCGAACAGCTCACCGGCAAGAAGCCGGCCTTCGAGCAGGACCTGCGGCGCGTGCTGGATGACAAGAGTATCGACGCGGTGACCATCGCCACGTGCAATCACTGGCACGCGCTGGCCGCCATTTGGGCATGCCAGGCGGGGAAACATGTGTACGTGGAAAAGCCGGTTTGCCACGATCTTTTCGCAGGCCGCCAGATGATTGCGGCTTCCCAAAAGTACAACCGGCTGATGCAGGGCGGTACCCAGCGGCGCTCCAACGGCTATTTCCGCCGCGCCATCCAGTTACTGCATGAGGGCCTGATCGGCGACGTCTATATGGCGCGGTGCGTTCACTACCAACTGCGCGAGTCTCTGGGCTTCAAGCCGCCGGAGGCTCCGCCGTCCACGCTGAACTGGGACCTTTGGGTAGGGCCCGGCCCCGTGCAACCGTTCCACCGCAATCTGGTCCATTACAACTGGCATTGGTTCTGGGATTTCGGCAACGGCGAACTCGGCAACAATGGCATTCACTACATCGACATCGCGCGTTGGGGCTTGAACCGGGGATTGCCATCGCGCATCCATTCCACGGGCGGACGGTTTGGCTACCAAGACCAGGGACAGACGCCCAACACGCAGGTGACCACCTGCGAGTACGCCGATGGCGCGCAGCTCGTAGTGGAGATCCGCGGCCGCTACACCAATGCGGAAGAGGGTATGAAATCGTGCGTTTTCTTCTACGGCTCGAAAGGGTACATGATCGCCCGCCTGACGGACGACCGGGCCGAGGTCTACCTGGGAGGCTCGGACAAGCCCGAGCCGCCGCTCGGCAAGCTGGACGATGTCGACCGCTACGGCGAGGCCACGCTGTCGCACTTCCACAACTTCTTCGACGCCATCCGCGCCAACAAGCCCGAGCTGCTGACAGCCGGGATCAGCCAGACCTACGCCTCCACGGCCATCACGCTGCTCGGCAATATTTCATACCGTTTGAAGAGGGAATTGCGGTTTGACCCGGCGCAACAGCGGTTCACGGGCGATGAAGAGGCTAACGCGATGATGGCGGGTAAGTATCGAGCGCCGTTCACCGTACCGGAAAAGGTGTGACTGTGGGGCAGGTTGGTAACCTGCGGCGGATTGGCAATCCGCCTGCCGGGAGTTGGCGCGCAGCCGAACTTCCACAGACGACTTTCGAGAGTGCGGCGGATTGGCAATCCGCCTGCCTCGCCTGAATGCGCCGCTGCCACTCTGTGCCCGGAATCGGTCAGAATGCCGCCGGCGTAATCCCAGACGAAGCGGTAGCTTGGTCCCGTTCCCTGGCGCCGCCATCCAGCCACTGGCATCCGCCGGCCTTGGGTTCGCCTCACCTCGCTCCGGTGCGCGCACGGCCATTACCTTCGAAACCTGCGAAAATAGTCCTCTGCGATTCACCAGCGTCATCTTCGTCCTGCTGGTTGCCGCCGGCCACGGGCAGTCGCCCGCCCCGGTCGGCGTTTACCGTCTGGACGATCAGTTCAAGTCTCCAGCCGCGTCGTCCGCCGCTGCTCCCATGGCTGAGATGGCGGCTCCCATCGTCTGGCAGAACTTTCTCTCGGAGGACGATATTACGTGGGGTTTGCTTCGCGGGCGTATCGGCTACCGCAAGGGAGATCTGATCGTCAAAGGCGATGGCAGCACGCCGGTCGTCGTTTCGCCGGACGCCCAGCCGATCGACTGGACTCTATACGAAGCCGTTGAGATCCGCATGCTCGCCGAAGGCGGCAAAGAAATCAAGATCCGAATCGGCAGCGCCGAATTCAAGCAGCCAATCGGCCCCCCGGGCGAGTATCACGATTACCGCTTCGATGTAAACGTGGGCGATGTGAAAGTGGGGGGAGTGCGCGGTAGCAGGCCCCTCGCCGTCATGCCTACCGACAGCCTGACTGATCCCGTGGCCATCAGTTCGATTAAGCTGGTTCCACGCACGGCCAGTTTCCCGGGAGCCGCCGGCAAACTCTACTTTGGCAAGGGCGAGGAATACCGCAACGTGCTTTACGCGCACGCGCCGTCTTCGCTCGATTTCGAGCTGCCGGTTCCCCGGGACGGGCGGCTGCATTTTGGTATGGGCGTGACGGCGGACGGTGCGCCAGTGACTTTCCGGGTGCAGGTTTCAGGCAAAGATCTATACTCGAAAACAATCTCGACGGCCAACACCTGGGAAGATGCCGATGTGGATCTCTCGGCTTACGGCGGCCGGAATCTGAAGCTCGCGCTGCGCACCGAATCCAGCCGGGAGGGCGCCGTCGGCCTGTGGGCCAATCCGCTGCTGAGCACGCGCCTTCCCAAAGCCCGGCCGAATATTCTGATCTACGTGATCGATACCCTGCGTGCCGATCACACCAGCCTCTATGGCTACAAGCGCGACACCACCCCGTTCCTGAAAAAGCTGGCTGCGACGGGTGTGGTTTTCGGCGACTGCCAGGCGCAGGCCACCTGGACCAAGCCGTCCATCGCCTCGCTGCTCACGTCGATTTATTCCTACACCCACGGGATCTTCAACGATTCCGACACCATCCCCAAGGGCGCCGCCACTCTGGCCGAACAGCTCCGCAACGCAGGCTATGTCACCGCCAACATTGCCGCCAGTCCGTGGGCCGGAAAGATCACCGGACTGCAGCGCGGCTTCGACTACGTGATGGAGTTTCCGGTCATCCAGCGCCACAGGACGGATACGGTGGACCGCGCCACCGATTCCGCGGCGGTCAACAAAGTGGTGTTCCCATGGCTCGAACGCCATCGCGACGAACCGTTTTTCCTGTACGCCCATGCCACTGACCCGCATGCGCCGTACCGTCCGCCGGCCGGCTTTGAGGAGAAGTTCGCCAATCCGGCGGAGACGGCGGAGTTCAATCGCGATTACGCCAGCCTTCGCGATCAGGGTCAATACGGCGGCGGCACGGTGGTGAGCCGCGAGGGCTGCAAGAAGAACGGCATCGATCCTGACAAGTTCATCCGGCGGGCCGTCGACCGCTACGACGGCGAGGTCCTGCACAACGATGCCAATCTGGAGTTGCTGGTCGCCAGGCTAAAGCAGCTTGGCATTTTGGACAACACGCTGATTATCGTCGTCTCCGACCACGGCGAAGAGTTTTGGGACCATGGTTGGACCGCGCATGGCCATTCCTTGTATCAGGAGTTGACTCACTGCGTCTTCCTGATGTGGAACCCAAAGCTGCTGCCAGGCCCGCGGCGCGTCGCCGAGCCCGTGCAGTTGATCGATGTGATGCCCACAATTCTCGACTTGCTGAAGCTGAAAGCTCCTGATATCGTGCAAGGCCAGAGTCTGCTGCCGCTGGCCACCGGGCGTCCCTTCCATCGCCGCACCCCGGTAGTGACTTCGCGATTTGCCCACCCCAGCGCCAAGGTCAATGGTTTCGTGCCGGAAAACCGGATCAACACTTTTGCGCTGATCGAGGCAAACTGGAAACTGGTCTATCGGGAAAAAGGAAAGGACGCCGGCCTCAACCGGGTGGAACTGTATGACCGCCGCACCGACCGCGCCGAGACCAACAATGTGGCGGGCGCGCACCCGCAGGACGTCGAGAGCATGATGGCCGAACTCGGCAAATGGGTGGACGCGCAGAAGCAGATCCGGGCCGTTCTGGGGAAGGGCGCGCGATCCACTTTGGACCAACAGACCCTCGATCAACTGCGTAGCTTGGGGTACATCGGCGGGAAGCAGTGACCGCGCCCCAACCGCTCCGTAACCGTCGCGGCTCTGATCCGAGCCGCGCGCGTAAGCAAGCGGTTTCTGATGGTTGCTCTGGTCCGAGCCGTCGCGTTTCTGGTCCGAGCCGCGCGCGTAAGCAAGCGGTTTCCCGCATTGCCGCCCTGGTGTCAGCGTTGGTTGCAGCGGCCACAATCGGCTGCCACCACTCGGCGGCCCACGGTAAGAGAGTCATCGTTCTTGGCGTGGACGGGATGGATCCCGGCTTCCTCGAACGTCATTGGAACGCATTGCCCGGTGTTGCTCATCTTCGTGACACCGGCGGTTTCCGGCGGCTCCGGACCACCACGCCTCCCCAAAGCCCAGTGGCCTGGTCGACGTTCATTACGGGCCTGGACCCGGCCCAGCACGGCATCTTCGACTTTGTGCACCGCGATCCCAAGACCATGCAGCCCTACTCGTCAATGAGCCGGATGGACCCGCCCCGCTTCAAGCTGCCTCTTGGTCCTTACCTGCTTCCGATTTCCGGAGCCCGGTTCACGACGCTGCGTCAGGGCCAGGCCTTCTGGCAGATGCTGGCGGATCGCCATATTCCGGTCGCCGTCATTCACATGCCCACCAACTTTCCGCCGGTAAAGGTGGGGGAGGCTCTGGCGGGGATGGGCACGCCCGACATGCGCGGGACCCAGGGCACCTTCACATACTTCACTGACGATCCGGAGGAACTGACCCGCAACGTGCCGGGCGGGCGCATCGTCAAGGTTCACGCGGAGCCGTTCGCAGGCGGCCCGGCAGGCGGCCCGGCAGCCGGAGCGGCAGGCGGCCCGGCAATCGGAGAGACCGCGCGATTCATCCTGCCGGTGGAGGGGCCTCCCAACGTGCTCCGCAAGGATTTGCGATTCGCTACGGTGGACCTCCTGGTGGAGGTCGATGCGGAACACCGCGCGGCCCGCTTATCGATGGGCGACCCGGTTGCGGTCGTCAACCAGGGGGAGTGGTCGGACTGGCTGCCCGCGCATTTTCCGCTGCTGGGATGGTTTGCCGGCGCGCGGGGAATGTTTCGGGTCTACGCCAAGGAACTGCATCCGCGCCTGGCGATGTATGTAACTCCGGTCAATATCGACCCGCGCTCCCCGGACCTTCCCATTTCGGCTCCGTCTTTTTACAGCCGCGATGTCGCCCGCGACGTCGGCCCGTTCTACACGCAAGGCATTGCCGAGGACACGGCGGCTCTTCGCCAGGGCGTCCTGACGATGGAGGAATTTGCGCGGCAAAGCGCCCTGGTGCAACGCGATGAGCTGAAGCTTCTGCGCCATTCGCTGGAGCATTTTCGCGAAGGGCTGTTGTTCTTTTACTTCTCCTCCATCGACCAGAATTCGCACATGCTCTGGGGGAAGCACGAACCCGAGTTGCTCGCCGTCTATCGCGCCGTCGATGGCGCCATTGGCGAGGTGATCAGCCGGTTTCCAGACGCGGATATCATTGTCATGTCGGACCATGGCTTCAACTCCTTCGATCGCAGCGTGAACCTGAATACCTGGCTATGGCAGCAAGGCTTTCTCGCCTTGCAGGGGCCGCCCTCCAGCGATGATGAGATGTTCGCCAACGTGGACTGGTCCAAGACGCAGGTCTATGCCCTCGGGTTGAACGGCCTGTACCTGAACATCGCCGGGCGGGAGAAGAACGGCATCTTGCATCGCGGCGCCGAGAGCCAGGCGGTTATGAGGAAGCTCGGTGAAGAATTGGGCCAGTTTCGCGATCTTGCGGATGGGCGTCAGGCGGACGGGCGTCAGGTGGTCGAAGTGCTTTCCCCAACCCACGCGGAGCTTGGCCCGGATATGATCGTGGGCTATGGCCGCACGTACCGCGGCTCCTGGCAGACAGCTCTGGGTGCGGTGGGCCCGGGGGTGCTGGAGGATAATTCGGATGCCTGGATCGGCGATCACTGCATCAACCCCATCGATGTGCCCGGCGTGCTGTTGAGCAATCGAGCCCTGCGCGCCGTCGATCCCGGATTGAAGGATCTCACGGTCACGATCCTCGGCCTGTTCGGTGCGGGCCCCGGCGCGGGAATGACCGGTAGGAGCGTATTCTAATGCGCTTGCGCCACTGGCTTGGTATTGCAGCCTCCTCGCCCGGTCCGCATTCGCGCAGCAGCCGTTCTTCGATCGCACACACCTCTCCAAGGTCTTCGGCGAAGCCCGGCATTACCGCATCCTTCTCCCACCCACTTATGAGACCAGCGGCAAACGTTACCCCGTGATCTACTACTTCCACGGGCACAGCGACCGTTACACGGTGGAGCAGCACGATAACGGGACTGACACGATTCCCAAAATGGCGGACCGGGTGGCGAAACACGATGCCATCGTCGTCTGCGTGGATGGTTACGTCGCCTCCGAGTACACCGAGTTTTACGGCGGCTCTCCATGGGACCTCCTGGAACCAGGCGGGGATCGCGACTTTGGCCCCTACTTTCTGGAACTGGTCCAGCACATCGATTCGACCTATCGCACCTTCGCCGACCGCCGCCACCGCGCCACATCCGGCTTGAGCATGGGCGGCTTCATGACCTCTACTTGAGCGCCCGATATCCGGACCTGGTCGGCAGCGCCGCTCCGTCCATCTTGTATCAGACCTGACTCCCCCCGCTTGACAGTGCGGTGAAGGCTTGTTACGCTCATCACAAATTTACCGTGTAGGTTAGGGGGTGACTCGTGCTTTCGTCCGCTTTCTTGCGACTCTTCAGCAAGCCGGCGATGTTATCCGCCCTGCTGGCTGTTCCCTTAGCGGCCCAAACCGGTCTCGGTGTGGTTCGCGGCACCGTGCAAGACGCCACCAAGGGTGTCATACCTAAAGCCAAGGCTATCCTGAACGATACGGCGACCGGAATCGAACGCGTCACCGCCACGAATTCGGATGGCATCTACGACTTCGAAAGTGTTCCGGTGGGGCCGTACAAGCTGGTGATCGAAGCACCCGGCTTTAAGAAGTGGGAGGGCACGCTGACGGTGCAGGCCGGCCAAACCGTATCGATCGATCCCGCCATGGAGGTCGGCAGCCTGGCGAATACGGTGGAGGTCAGCGGCGCCGCGACCATGATTGAGACCCAGGGCGGCCAGGTGAGCGACGTCAAAGATGCCCTTACCATCCACAACCTGCCCCTCAACGGGCGTCAGATTTCCACCCTCTTCGATTTAACGCCCGGTGTGGTGGGCGGCGCCAACCCGCGCACCAATGGGATGAAGGTGGGATCCACGGAGATGGTTCTGGACGGTATGTCTTATGTGGACCGCTTTGGCGGCGGGATATCGCGCGTGCAGCCAGGCCTCGATACGGTGCAGGAATTCCGCGTGGAGACTGCCGGTTCCGGCGCGCAGTTCTCGCGTCCCGCCACCATCGAGATGGTCACCCGGAGTGGCACCAATACGCTTCACGGCGCGGGCTTCGAGACCTTTCGCTCTAACGCGGATGGGCTGCGCGCCCGCCAGCGTCAGGACGGCAACACTGCCGCCAAATACATCCGCAACGAATATGGCGGCTATCTGGGCGGTCCGGTGTGGATCCCCAAACTCTACAACGGCAAGAACAAGACCTTCTGGTTTTTCGATTATGAAGGCCTGAAACAGCGCCAGAACCAATTTGCCAAGACGGCTGCGCCGACAGCGGCAATGTGGAATGGCGATCTCAGCAGCATCACCGATGCCGACGGCGATAAATTCACCGTCTACGACCCGGCCACCACCTCCGGGGCCAATGGAGTGCGGTTGCCGTTTCCCAATAATGTGATTCCGGCCAGCCGCATCAGCCAGACCGCCAAGACCTTTCAGACCATCACCCCCACGCCGAATATCGCCGGCAACCTGAACCCGTGGACCGACCAGAATTTTCAGGCATTCTATTCCGTGCCGCAGGATCAATACAGTTGGACCATCAAGATCGACCAGACGTTTTCGGCGAAGGACAGTATCTCGGGACGGTTCACCAGTTCCCCCTACACGAATTCACAAGCTGGCGGCCGCTTCGGCTTTCCTCCGGTAGGCTGCACGAACTGCGGCGGCACGAAAGAAGAGGATGCCAAGGTCCGCTCCTCGTATATCCGCTGGAACCACGTGTTTTCGCCGACCTTGCTGAACGAGTTGCAACTCTCCGCGCATCGCTCGCCCACCCACTATGGCACGTTGGGCGACAGCACCAATTGGGCGAACAAGCTGGGGCTGCCGAACCCGTTCGGCGTGACCGGCTGGCCCACGGTCTACGCCGCAGCCGACTCGAGCGATCCCTTTAACAACATGCTGTACTACGGCGGCTGGGACGGAGACAACAATCACAAACAGAACTTGACTTCGTTTCAGATTGACGACAATGTCACCTGGGTCAAGGGTAAGCACACCATCAAGTTCGGATTTAAAGGACGTCAGGAATACAACAACGTCGAAGAGTTGCAGCAGGCCGAAGGCTCCCACAGTTTTTACGCGGATTGGACGCAATTGTACGATCCGTCGGCGCAGGCAGCCGCGCCCTTCACGGGCACCGGTTTCGGCAGCCTTCTGCTGGGCCTGCCTACCGCCCTGAGAAACCAGTACAACCGCGGCTTTTTCTACTTCCGGCAGAAGGAATTCGGCTTTTACGTCGACGATACATGGAAAGTGACTCCCAGGCTCACGGTCGGGCTGGGGCTGCGCTGGGACCACTGGAACCCATACAAGGAGAAGTACGACCGGCTGGTCAATCTGGATCCGGCGAACCTTACGGGGTTCACGGTCATTAGTCCGCATAACACTTCGCTCGATACCATCCCGGGTGTTCCGCCTGGAGTGTTAGCCTCCTGGAAACAGCGCGGGCTATCGTGGGTGACGGCCAATTCGGTGAGCGGTTTTCCCGGCGCTCTGATCCCGCAATACTGGAAAGACTTTGGCCCCAGGCTCTCTCTGGCCTACCAGATCAGCAACAAGGTTGTTTTGCGCGCCGGGTACGGAATGTTCTACTGGCCCATGCCTCTTTCGCAGATTCTGCAGGGCTCCCGGACCAATCCGCCGTTGAACCTTGGATTCACCAACCGCGTGGGAGACAAGAACGGCGCGGTTCCGAATTACGCTCTGCTGAACGCGCCCGCCGCCAGCGATACCCTGCCCAATGCAACCGTCGACATTACCGGTATTGCGGGCATCGGGACCACCTCGCAAGGCATCTGGGTCTTTGATCCCCACAACTGGGCGGACAATCGGATCCAGCAGTGGACCGTCAGCCTGGAGTATCAGCTGCAGAAGGACACCGCCCTTAGGTTGAGCTACATCGGCAACCACGGCAGCAACCTGGAGCAGCGCGTGGCCTTGAACCAGCCGATATCGGCATGGAATTACCAGACGCAAACCGGGCTGCAGGTTCAGCCGGGCGCCGCCGGAGGTGACGCGCGGCGCGCGGACCCCAACTGGAACCCCACCATGGTTTCCCACGTGGGCTATTCCAATTCGACTTCGTTCCAGGCGCAACTGCAGCACCGCTTCTCAAACGGGCTGAGCCTCCAATGGTTCTACGTCTACAGCCACATCCTGACCACTACCGATGCCGGCGGGTTCAGCGACGGTTCCGACGGCGCCCTGGCGGTTCAGAATTCGGATATTCTCGGCAATCCAAACCTGTCCTTGAGCCAGCGGCTGAAACTGGTTTACTTCAACACCGGCTCGGTTCCGCCACACCTGATTAGTTGGAACGGTATATACGAGTTGCCGTTCGGCAGGGGGAAACACTTCGGCAGGGGTGTGTCCAAAGCGGTCAACGAGCTTGTAGGCGGCTGGCAGGCGGCGTTCATCGGTACCTGGCGGAGCGGGTTCTGGATGGGCGTGACCGGCAACGACTATCTGTTCGGCAATCCGTCGCTCGACCCCAGCCAGCGCCTGACAATGACCATCTTCGGACAAAATCAGTTGCTCTATTTCAAGGGCGACTTCACTCCGACGGCGGCCACCAATGTCGACCTGGCCAAACTGGAGGCCCTGGTTCCGGTGGATCGTTCGCAGCGCACTTTGAGACCGCTCGGCACGGGTTTCAACAACCGGCTTCCGTTCACCCTCGCCAATGGCCAGGTGGTGCAAACCTCGATCACGGACAATCTGAGCTGGAATTCGCGCAACTTCTTCCAGGGCCCACGTTCGTGGAGCGCGGATGCATCGATCTTCAAGTATTTAGGCTTTACCGAAAAACTGAAACTGCGGCTGTCGGGTGACTTCTTCAACTTCCTGAATCACCCCAACAACCTGAATCCGAATACGACCACAGGGCTGATCAATCTCAGCCAGCAGGCCAACGATCCGCGCATCATTCAGATCGGGGCACGATTGGAGTTCTAGCTTCTAGCGAGGCTCTGTGTCAGACCGAAAGTGTTCTTCACCGCAGAGACGGTAGAGACACTCGCATGCTGACGCTGGGAAGCCTTTGAAGACGGTTGAGGCCGGGACCTTTACCTACCGCTGCGTGGCGATAGCCCACCATGTCTCGGCTTCCTCAGCGCACCAACCTGACGTATACAGCGGCAACCCTACCTGTGTCAAGGCATGCGTCAGTGCCTCTTCTCGGCGACTTCCCCCGCGTCTCGGCGGGTGGGGCGGGCCATCGGTTTCTGTGGCCTGCCTGCCGCACCAAAAGTGTGAGCTTCATTTTACGTTCCCCTGGGGATCCAACTGCCTCTGGCTTGCCACCTCCACCACCGCTACGATGTCGCCCAGGCTGTCATACGCCGGCGCCAGTACCGATACCCAGCCGGGTTTCTGCGCCACCGTGACGCGCCGGCCCGTATCGAGCACCGTCTTCATTTCCGGAATCATGTTCTGATAAAGGGCTCCCCACGGCCAGAACTGGCTCAGCTCGTTGGCGTTCCGGATCACCACGCGAATCTTATCGGGATGGCCGGGAACGGGCATCCAAACGTTGGCATCGGCGGGGAACGAGACCAGGCGCGAGATGCGGATCAGGGTTTTCTTTATCGTGTCGAACGCATCGTAATTCACTTCGTAGTTGTCGCCGGCCAGAAACCGGTCCTTGGGATCGTTGCGCAACATATAGTCCATGGCGCGCGCGGTTACGATCTTGCCGCAGACGTCGCCATCCACCATGACGCTTGCTACGCGCGCGGCGTCGTCCAGTTCGCGAGTGAATCGATCGTCGCGATCATCGGCGGCGAGCGCTCCGGACACTGCCAGGCACGCCATCAAAATGAGCTTCACTTGACCTGTTTTCATTTGACCTCCCCGGCCAGCTCCATCACAAATTCATGCACGTTCTCCCAGGAGTTCGCCGCGGTCTTCTCCAGCATCCGGCTGGTTTGCGCCGTTGCCCTGTCGATCTCATCGTTGCTCCACTCCAGCGCAGGCCGATCCGCCAGAGGCGGCCTGGGATTCCACCAGTCCTGCGGGCTTGAGCCGTTGAATCGCCGCGCCGCCTCGGCGCGAAGCTCCGCCGCCGGCCGCCGGCTTTTCAAACTGTCCAGCAGCGCCAGGTCTTGCACCGCATTGCGTTGGATCTTCAGCCGGATGCTGGGAATCGGCGCTTCAATGCCGAAGCGTTCCCCCGAATAGACCAGCGCCGTGCCGCCGCCATCGAAGTGAAACCAGGGATCCGGCCCCGCGTCGACGGTCA
Organism: Candidatus Acidiferrales bacterium; assembly: GCA_035570275.1. Classification (GTDB taxonomy): domain Bacteria; phylum Acidobacteriota; class Terriglobia; order Bryobacterales; family Bryobacteraceae; genus DATMNI01. The sequence goes on from DATMNI010000266.1 coordinate 13,995, forward strand.
GCCAGTGCACGTAACCGTCGATTCCCCAGAGCCACGCCTGCAACGGGAACTCCGTGATTTTGGCCGAGGCCTGGGTCACGGTCGGCGGCCCGGAATAGAACCACACCGTGTCGCCCCGCTGCTTCATGGCGCGGACCGTCTCGGGGTACCAGCTCACGATTCCGCCGCCGCAGATCCACATGTTCACGATCCCCGCGAGATCCTTCGCTTGCCGTTCCATGTCCCAGCTTACGTCGGCGCGGAACACGATCTTCACCGGCGAGTCCAGAGGCACGGCTTTCCGCAGCAGGCGCCCGTATTCGCGGAAGTAGCGGTTGTCCTCCGGGAAGCGCACCTCGTCGCCGTCCCACGGAAAGCCCATATAGCGCTTCTTGTGATTGAAAAAGAGCTCCAGGCGCGTGCTGGTCCAATTCTTCTCCCGGAAATGACGTTCCATCGAGGAGACGACATTCACGAATTCCGCTTCATACCCGGGCTGCCCCCACCACAGGTACGACGCGGGCCACTCAGGGTTGATAGGAAGGTACGCGAATGGAATCGGCCGCGCCCCGCGCCGGGTCTGGGTGAAGGCAGTCCCGTCGAATAAAGGCCCGTAGTGGCGGTCGAATAATTCCCAATTCGCGATATGCTTACCGCGTCCCGTGCCTTCGAGCGCGGGCGCAAACTCCGGCCCGACTTTGCCGGCGTGCCCGTAGCCAAGTTGATGGAACACGCCGCGATGCTCGTAGAAGATCCGATGGTACGAGTGAATCAATTGGAAGAACGCGTCACTGCGGAAGAAGTCCGCGCCCGTGCGCTGGCGTTCCAGTGCGTAGAGATCGCCGATCCACGAACTGCCGTACGAATTGTGGTCGATGGCCACCACGTCCTGCTCCGGGACCGTGGCAGCCAGCACGCGAATGGGAACCGTTACCTCGGCGGCCCCTTCATGCGACTTCAGTCGAAACTGCAGCCGGTGCTCACCGGCGCGGGCGTTGCCAGGGATCCAGACATCCACCCAGAAGGCCTGTGCTTTCTGCCCTGGTATGCGATTATCCGGCTCGGGCAGGCGTGAACCGTATGGCAGGCGGACCGGGTTGAGCGCATCCGGATAGTACGTCTTTTCCTTTTCGAGGGCGTGATACCACTCGCGAAAAACGTCCACCTGCAGGCCGGACGCGGGCGTCAACTCCAGAGAGTATTCGCCCGGTGCGCCCAGCTTCGCGATCACCTGCAGTGACACGTACCCCATGCGTGCCGCCGCCAGTGAGGGTGGGCGCGGATGGCCGGCCGCGGTACGGTCGGCAGGCACAATCTCGCCATCGGGCGCGGTACGCAAATACTCGGGTCTTACCTGGAGTTCCGCGGCTTGGGCACACGCCGCGGACCACAGAACCGTCCCGAGCAGAATCACGCTGCGTCTCATCAGTTTGCCTCCAGCGCGCCACCGTGGACTAATTCACCAGCGCCGCGGCCACGCGCCGGCGCAGTTGGTCGAGTTGCGTATCGGCGATGCCGTCAAAGCGGATGCCGCCGGCGTCCTCTTCGTATTGGCGCCTGGTCTCTTCGGAAAGATCCAGCGCTCCGGCCACGGCGTGGGCCACGGCATCGCGGTCCCAACCCTTCTTGCGCGCCAGCAGGGTCATATACTCCACGTCCTGCTCGCCACGGCGGAAGGCCTTCAGCCGAAGGCAGTCTAAGGGCTGGTTGAGGCCGAACTTCTTGCCCACGTAAAAAACCGTGAGGGGTTCGGCGCGATCCCAGGCTTCCATACCCCGCACCGTGTTCCACGGCACGATGGCATCGGCGCCTGTGACCCACGCGCGCCAGCACCACGCGCGCATGCCGACATTGGTTTCGCGCGGGTGGTTCGTGCTGGCGTAGTTCCAGTAGGTGCGCCCGAAGCGGTTGCGGTTGTCCATCAGGTAGCGGTTCTTGCTGAAAAAATGATCGCTGGTGCAGTCGATATCGATCAAGTCGGCAATCTGGTCGCGGATGAATTCCACGTAGCTGATGTCCGCGCGGAAGACCATCGGCACGTCCGGGTAGTCCTTGAGCCAGCGTTTGCCGAGCCAGCCGAAGAAGCTGAGGGCGCGATAGTCGTCGTGATGGTTGGGCTCATCCAGCAGCCACCAGGAGACGCCGTTGGCTCCGCTGCTGCGCGTGGGGTCCTTGTAATAATACTTGTCGTTGAAGAAGATCTGGTACCTGCTCTGCTTCCAATCGCGCTCGCGAATGTGTTCGGCGAACTGCCGGGCCACGGCGGAGAACCGGTCCTGATAATCGCGCGGGAAGCCTTCCTCGATGGGGCCGGACTCAAGCGCGTGGCGCGCGATCAGTTGTTGGTACTCGGCCGCGGTCTTTGGATGGTCGGGTATGTTCCACCGATACGACTGGCGCAGGTCGCCGGGCCAATTCTCGAACAGCGCGAGATAGATGATAGGCACCGGGACCCCGGCGCGCGGCAGGTCCGCAAATGCCGATCCCGAAACCAGAGGGCCGTAGTGCGCGTCCCAGTCTTTCCAACTCACAACTTTGGTACTGGCGCCCTCACCGGTCAGGGGCGGTGTCTGGTCGGGTTCGGTACTCCCGGAGTGGGAGTAACCCAGAATGTCGAGGTTGGCGCGGTTCAGATGCGCCACCCGATGGTACGCCTGCAACAGCGTGCGATATTCGGGGGTGCCGCGCTGGACGTCATAGCCGGAGTTCACGCCACCGTAGGCATTCAGGTCCACGATGAAGTTTAGTTGATCCGGAAGGGCGAGGGGCAGGACGTCTACGTCCACCGCGAGGTTACGCAACAGGCGGCCGCCGGCGCGCACCGCGATGCTTCCGTGGTGTACGCCCGGCGCGGCATCGTGCGGTATGTAAATATCCACGAACACCGGCTGCACGCGCTGGCGCGGGACCCCGTTATCGGCGGCGGGAAGATCGAACGCGCCGTTACCGGGTGGGCCGTTCAGCGGGATGAGAGGGTCGGGGTACCAGGGGCGCGCGGCGCTGGTATCTTTATCGTCAGGCACCAGCCACTCGCGGTACAGTTGCACCGCGCCGGTCTTCAGAAATACCGGCGGCAGCTTGCATTCGGCGAAGAGGGGCTGGTCGACCGTGACCGCGATATCCTTGACCGGAGTTTCGCTTTCGACGGCCACCTGGAAAGCCACGAACTCGTTCCGCGCTCCTGTCAGCTTGACAACGCCTGTCCAGATGGGGCCCTTCTCCAGCAGCGCGCCAGTTTGGGGATTGACCTTGTGCAGTTCGGAGTAGGACCAGACCTTCACTGGTCCAGCCGTCTGCACCGGTGCCGCGGGAGTATCGGTGGAGACCGCGGGCAGCGAGGGCCAGGTGCGCGCCGATGCCTGAACTCTGCCCAGCCGACCGACGGGGCCGAGTTCTCCGGTGGCGCTCATCCCGCGCGCCGCGAAGTAGTAGAGCTTTCCGGGCTGCAACTGCTCGACGATAGCGTTCACCTGGTCTTGAAGGGAATTGGAAGTCACCAGCGGGTTCGGATGCGAGGCGAGCGGGTCCAGCATCCAGCGCGGCACCGGCGCGGCAGCTTCGAAATTCTTCGCTGTGATAAGGGCTTCGGAGAATCGCAGGTCATAATGCACGGCGCCCGAGGCGCTGAAATGAAGGATCACGCTGCCGGGCCTCAGCGAGGTACGGCCCAACGCATTGGCGGAGCGTGGCGTCAACGGCTTCACGGGGCCAGGCGCCGCGCTTGGCGCCGCGCTTGGCATACGGCCTGGCGTGGAGTTGGCGCGCGTACCCTCCACGATCAGGACTGGCGGATCGGCGCTCTCGCGGCTGCCGATAGTGTGTCGCGTGCGCGTTTGGCCCTTCTCGTCGGTCAGCATAATTCCGAACTGGTCGCCTGTGGCCAGAGAAGCCGCGATTTGCGGAGGGATGTCGATCTCATACCATCCGCCCCCGGCGTCGTGCGCCTTTACATAGGCGTAGAGGCTGCC
>DATMNI010000267.1:0-37751 GCA_035570275.1 Candidatus Acidiferrales bacterium
GGTGATCACGCTGGCGGAGGCGAAGGTTGCGCTGCCGCTGGGCCAGACTGTGTGGCGGCCGGTGGTGCGCAAACAGGACCGGGAGCGCTGGAACGATTGGGGCATCGGCCTGCTGTTGCAAGGCGACCTGAAGTCTGCCGAATACGCATTCCGGCGGGTCACCGAAGCCGAGCCGGGCTATGCCGATGGCTGGCTCAATGTGGCACGGGCGCTCATTCAGGAGGGCGAAACCGACGAGGCCAAGCCATTCATCGCCAAAGCCCTGGAACTGGGGCCGGCTTTGGGCCGAGCGTGGTTTTTCCAGGCGGCCATCCAGAAGGCCGATGGCGATTACGATGGCGCGCTGCACTCACTGGAAAAGGTTCGAGCGCAGTATCCAAGGGACCGCGTGGCTCTCAACCAGATTGCCCGCATCTTGTTTCTGAAGCGCGATTATTCCGGCGCCGTGGCGGCGCTGCGGCAGGTCTGCGCCGTGGATCCCGAGGACATCCAGATGCACTACACCTGGATGCTGTGCGCGCGCGGCCTGGGCGATCAGGTGACGGCAGCGCGCGAGGAAAAGCTTTTCCGCCGGTTCAAGGCCGAGGAAGCTTCGCAGGCCATCACGGCCAAACGGCGAGCGTTGAGCCCCGAGGACAACAACGAGCGCCAGGCGGTGCACGATCACGAGAGTTCGCTACGCGGGGTGGGGCGATGAAGATCTCACGCAAAGACGCAAAGGCGCAAAGAGTTAGTGTTCGTGTCTTTTTGGTGTTCTTGCTTTTCTTGGCAGGATTGGCGTCTTTGCGTGAAATGCTTTTTGCTCTTGCCGCCCCCGCCGGCCCCGTGTTCACAGACGTCACCGCGCAGGCGGGCATCCACTTCACCCACAACAGCGGGCGCGCGGGCAAGAAGTACCTGCCGGAAACGTTGGGCTCGGGCTGCGCCTTCTTCGATGCCGATGGCGACGGCTGGCCCGACATCCTGCTGGTCAACAGCAAGGACTGGACGCCCGGCAAGCGCAAATCGCTGGCGGCCCTCTATCGCAACAACCACAACGGCACGTTCACCGACATCACCGCCGGCAGCGGTCTGGACGTGGAGATGTACGGGATGGGCGTGGCCATCGCCGATTACGATAATGACGGCCGCGACGACGTTTACATCACCGCGCTGGACGGCGACCACCTGTTTCACAACGAAGGCAACGGCAAGTTTCGCGACGTGACGAAGGCCGCGGGCATCCAGAACGCCAACTTCGGCACCAGCGCGGCGTGGCTGGATTACGATCGCGATGGCAAGCTGGACATTTTCGTCGCCAACTACGTGCAGTGGAAACCGGAGATCGATCTCTTCTGCTCGCTGGATGGCACCGCGAAATCGTACTGCACGCCCGAATCGTACAAGGGCACGCGCAGTCGGCTGTTCCATAACCTGGGCGGCGGCCGGTTCGAAGATGTGGCGGTGCAGGCCGGCGTGGGCGACCCGACCAGCAAGTCGCTGGGCGTGACGGTGCTCGACTACAATGGCGACGGGTGGCCCGATCTGTTCGTTGCCAATGACACCCAGCCCAACAAACTGTACCGCAACAACAAGAACGGCACGTTCACCGAAGAGGGCATGACGGCGGGGGTGGCCTACGGCGAGGATGGCGTGGCGCGCGGGGCCATGGGCGCCGATTCGGCCGATTACGACGGCAGCGGGCGGCCGCACCTGCTGGTGGGGAATTTTTCGAACCAGATGATCGGGCTGTACCACAACGAAGGCAACGGCCTGTTCGTGGACGAAGCGCCATCTTCGGCGATAGGGCGTGCCAGCCTGCTGTCGCTGGCCTTCGGCGTCTTTTTCTTCGACTACGATTTGGATGGCCACCCGGACATCTTCGCCGGCAACGGCCACATTGAGGAGGAGATTGGCAAAGTACAGCCGAAGGTGAGTTACCGCGAGGCGCCGCTGCTGTTCCACAACGTGGGCAACCACAAGTTCGAGAACGTGTCGGGCGGGATGGGCGCGGCGTTCAATCGGGCGATTGTGGCGCGGGGCGCGGCGTATGCCGATTTCGACCGCGATGGCGACCTGGATCTGCTGATCTCCACCAATCACGGCCCGGCCTACCTGTTCCGCAACGATGGCGGCAATCGCAATCATTGGCTATGCGTGAGACTGTCGGGGACGAAGTCGAATCGCGACGGCATCGGAGCCGTGGTGCGCATCGAGAGCGCTTCGGGCAAGCAGTGGAGCATGGTTCGCAGCGGCTCCAGTTACTGTTCGCAAAGCGACCTGGCGTTGACGTTTGGGCTTGGCAAGGACATCGCGGCGACGGTGCAGGTGGAGTGGCCCAGCGGCGCCAAACAGCAGATCGGCAACGTGGCGGCCGATCAGTTTGTGGCGATCGACGAGGGGCGCGGGATTACGGCACGGGCGGGGGCGCAGGGGCGGTGAGGATTTCAAGGCTCGCGAGCCGCGGCGATATTCGGCATTCGCGGCAGGAAAAGAGGTACTACGCTCTCGGGCAGACAAGCCGCGGCCGGCCCTTGTTTGTCGCCTTCACCATCCGGCGGAAGGTGATTCGCGTGATCTCGGTTCGAGACATGAATCGTAAAGAGCAGGAGCATTATGGCAAGCACGAAAAAGCAAATTCCTGAGTTCCGCTCCGAACAAGACGAACGCAACTTCTGGGCTGGACACGATTCCACCGAGTTCATCGACTGGCAATCCGCTCAGAAGCGCCGGCTACCGAATCTGAAGCCGTCACTGCGCACAATTTCCCTGCGCCTGCCCGTGTCCATGATCGAGGATTTGAAGGTGCTGGCCAATAAACGGGACGTGCCCTATCAGTCCCTGCTGAAGGTTTTTCTGGCGGAGCGGCTGGAAAGGGAACGCCGGGCACGAAACCCTGGCTGAGCAGGTTGTTAAGCGTTTTTGGGGGTGCCCGCCATGTGCGCCGCGGCGGACGCGCTGGAAGCGGTCGCTGGACCAGCGGACACGTGGTGGCTTTGACTACTCCTTGGCGGCCGTTTTCGCCTTCGACGCACCGGCCTGCCATGCCTTCGTCTGCTGGCCCACGATATCGATCAGATTGCCCATGGCGAGATGCACGTCCACCAGATGCAGACCCCATTCCGCCAGCACCTGACCGCCCACGGCGAGATCGCCAATGATGTCGTCCGTGCGCCGGCCGGCCGGGTCGGCATGCACCGTCACCTCAAGATAAGTTCCGTTGTCATTGGACGTGCATTGGGCCGTCAGTAAGCCGGGCACACTCACCCACGGCGTGTCGATAGGTTGTGCGGGCGTCACCCATGGCTTGGGCTGAGTGGTTCCCACGATGGTACGGCCCTCCGTGGTGAAATATGCGTGCAACTCGCCGGGGCCGCCGCCCAACGCCGCCGGGTTGGTGCAGGCGGCGACCATGTTCTCGCCCGCGGCTTTGCCGAAACGCGTGTTGGCCGGCGGCGGCACGGTGGAGCGGAACGCGGAGTAGGCGATCACGCAGCCGGTCTGGGAGGCTGCGCGGCACAGCGGCACATGCTGGAACGCGCCGCCAACATCTTTGCCCCTTGGAACAGCCACCGTGGCGCCGGGCAGGATTGCCGAAACCATGCGCCGCTCAATGGGCTTGCCGTCGATCTCCTGGCGAATCAACTCCGCCAGAATAAACGAACCCTGCGAGTGACCGATGAGCACAAACGGGCGCCCCTGGTTGTCGTGCTCCAGATAGTATTTCCAGGCATCCCGCACATCGTCGTACTGCAATCCTTTGGTCAACGATCCGCCACCCGCTAGAATGCGGCGTAATCCCGCCAGCGTGATCTGCCGGTACATGGGCGCGTACGGCCGGCATTGCGACGCGAACCGCGCAAACTGCTGGCGCACCACGTTGAGTTCCGCCGCGTCCGCGATCATGTCGCTGTTCGGCGTGGGGTCGGTGGAAACCGTGGGATAGACGTAGAAACAATCCACCGGCGCGTTGGCATTGCCGGTCCAGGTTTCCCGGCTCAACTTGCCGTCGGCAGCGACCACGGTCGTGGTCAGATCCACCTCGCAGGCGTCGTGCCGGCCGGGCTTGCAGAGCCAGGCCTTGGGGTCGCTGTAATCGTTCGGCGCCGGCGTCTCCTGCGCCACTGCCGTGATTGCGAAAGTGAACCCCGCGGTCAGCGCCGCCACCGTCAAGGCCATCTCCCGAAGACCACTCCCTGACGGTCGAGCGACAAGTCGTGGCTCTGATCGGAGCCGCGCGCCTAAGCAAGCGGGTTCATAGTTCAGTGCGCTCATTAACCCTCCCTACTTTTGATGGGTCTCATTCTGCGCGTCCGGCGCCGACGAACCGAGCAGCAGCTTGCGGCCGTCCGGGTAAGTGATGTTGCGGCCGTTGGCGCGCTGTGAATGGTCCCTCGCCTGGTAACCATCCACCACGAGTTCGGTTCCCAAAGGCAGGCTGGCTCTGGTCACCCCGTGACGCAGCAGCGCGTTGGGACTACCGCCTTCCACCATCCACACTTCCTTGGTGCCGTCCGGTTTCGTCACTTCCAAGTGAATCCAGGTGTGAGGATTGACCCACTCTACCTTGACAATTTTGCCCTTCAAAAGGACGGGCCGGCTGGAATCGAATTCCCCTCCGAACGCGTGATGACCCAACACCGGCATCGCCGTGCCCAGTATGAATGCCGCCGCGACGGCAACCGGAACGAGAAGATTCTTTCGCATGCATTCACCCCTATCTTACTGCTTGGCTATTGCCTCGCTCACTTCTTGGACTTCGCCGCCTCTTCATTCTCACGCAGCCGTGCGCCCCGCAGAATATCACCCATCGCGTAATTGGCCTCGTGGCAGGCGTACTCGAAAATCGGCTCGTCGGTCAAAGGCCAGCCATATTCCCCGGTCCATGGCCGGTCCCACGTCTCCGGGTCTTCGATGGTGAAGCGATACAGCAGCGCCCTGGGGCCGGCGCGCGAGAAGCGCTCCACCACATGCAGGTTTTCGGTCGATCCCCGGAAGCGGGTCTTGTCATTGAAATTGGTTGTGTCCACCACCAGCGTGTCGCCTTCCCAGCGACCCACCGAGTCACCCATCCAGCGCCGGATCGTTTTGGGAAGATGCTGCGCATTCATGCGAATGATGCGCGCATCGTGAACCATCTCGGTGAGGATCATTACCGAGTCCTTGGTCTGCACAATCTGGTGCAGGTTGTTATAGAAATAGTCCGGCAAGGCGGGAGGCCCGGAAGTGGAAGCGAAACCGAGCAGGCAGCGCTCCCCCAGCGGCCGGCGCTCCGGATCGTCGTAGGAGCCGGGCGGCTCAAGTCCCGGGTCCCTGCTCTCCAGCGCGTCCGACGTAGGCCTCGCCCGCAACGCGGCCATGCGCTGGCGGGCCGCCGCGGTGACGGGCGGCACCCGGCCATCGGGCGGATCCACCACAATCGACGCCCGGATCTGCCCGTCGACTACGGTGTACTTCGACCCGGGATCGAGCCAGAACGTATTGTAGCCACCCACATTCCCGGCCGCTCCGACGGATCCGTCACCACCCTTCGGCGGGGCCGCCCGATCGCCTTGGATGGCCTCGTTGTTCTTTTCCTTGGTTGCGGCCACGGCCTTCTCCAGCTTAGCCGCCTCCTCGGGAGTGTACACCGCCTTGGCCCCTATGCCCCGCTCCACCGGCGTCAGCGTGGCCACATCGTAGGTTCCCTGCAGGTCCGGATGGCCGTCAGGCAGGCGGGGGCCCGTATAAGCTTTCGGCGGGGCCTTGGAAGCCTGGCCACGGGCCGGGACGGTTGTCAGGCACGCGACGGCGATCGCCATGACTATCGCCATTGCCATGGCACCGGTTAGCGAGACGATTCGGTTGCGCACGATAGCACCTCTCAGTTACTTCACTTACTTGCGTCACTTACTTGTACCAGTTACTTGCTCAGGGGCTTTTTTCGCCACTGGCCATAGATCAACTCTTCCACAAATTCCGGACACTTGAAGTCCAGCAGCATCGCGTTCTTCTCCTGGCGCCGGTAGAGCGGCATGCTCATTTTCCAGGGGCGTGTGAAGACGCTCGGATCCTCGATCGTGGCTTCGTACGAAATCACATCCGGGCTGGTGCGCGTGTAACGCTCCACTACGTGCAGGGCATCGCTGTGGAAATTTCCGGCCCTGTCGAACCAGGTTTGGTCCGTCATCCCCTTCACGTCCACCACCAATGTCTCCTTCTCCCAGTGGCCCACCGATTGTCCCATCCACGAATCGACGGGGGGCGGCCCAGGGTCCTTGAGAAACACGTTGCGCACGGCTCCGGCGTACTCGTAAACCATGACGAACGCACTGGCACTTTGTAAAATCTGAAACGGGTAGGGCAGGTAGTTGGCGCGCGGAACCCCCGGCAGATAGCACTTGATTTCGGGATCCGCTTCCAGCCAGTGCGCCTGGTTCTCCTTCTTCTTGGCGAGAGCCTCCGGCTTATACGGAATCTCGCCGCCCTCCACCACCCCCAGACCTGGGGGCACCGCACCCGCGGCGCCCAAAGCCAGCACTGGGACGGCGGGCACTGGTCCGTAGGGGCCGGGCCGAAGCGCCATCGCGGGCCGCGCGACGTGGGCTTCAATGTCGTAGTTGGCTTCGTTGAGCGCCTGCCAGATCCCGTTGAGGTCGGGTTTGCCATCTGCCGTCCGCGGCGCCCGATAGGCCGCCGTCTGCGCTGTCGCTGTCTGGGCTGCCGCCGGCATCGCCACCATCGCGATCACCGCCGCCATGGCCGCGGCCGCCATGGTTTTCCTGGAGTATTCGAACGCGTTCGACATTTGACCGATCCCCGTGTGCTCCTGCATCATACCCACATCCAGGGAGATAGTCTATCGCAAATCTGACGGCCCGGCGCGCGCCGCACGGAAACCGGCAATCCGAACGGTCGGTAAATTCCGGGGCGGGAAACGGATGCCGGATGCCGCGGGGATTCGGTCAGGCAATCACCCGGCTGCGCCCATGTTGTTCGACGCAGCGGCGGTACTCCCGCCGGATGAGTTCCTCACCGTAATGCCGTTCGAGCCGCCGCACTGTAAAGTGACCGTGCGCCATATCCTGAAAGTGGTTCATGAAGCCGGCGTTGATCGCGGCTCCGCCGATGGCTCCAATGGCAGGGACCGCCTGGGCGGCGACCTTCTCCGAGACCTGGATTCCGAAGCGCTGAGCAACCGCCTGGACAAACCGGACAATCACCGGAGCCGCGGCTCTGTCGGCCGGCTCCTTCGCCAGGTATTGCAGAGCTGCCCTCACCTCCTGGCCCAAGCCGGCACGAACCACGTAATAAGCCGATTCCGCGTGGTCATCGCTGGGTGTCTTGCCGCCGAGGGCGAACACCTCCAGACAGGCGAGGCGTGCGCCAGGGGATCGAAGATCCTCACCCTCCGCACGCGCGATTTCGGCTATCGAGCGCAGCATCATGCAGGTAGACACCGGAAGCTCAATCGGGAGCGCGGGTAAACCAAAAGCGCCGCCAAGCGCTCCGGTGCCGGCACACAGAGTCTTCATCAGGGTCTCGTGCCGAAACACCCCCCACCCCCCGTGCAAACGGTACAACGCAATGTCCAATGCTCGCTCGAGTGACGCGGACACGGCTTTTCGTACCATTGCCTCCGCGCCTCCGGGCAACCTCTTAAACACCGCATTGATCGGGGCGCCGGCCATATTCACGATGCGGATAAAGAAGCCGGGGCTTTCCAGGAGCTGAGCAGCGTGGCAAAGCGCGTCCCGATCCTCAATGCTGAGGGGAGAGTCACTCCCTGAGCCTGTCATCGAACCTCCGGCCGCGTGATTGATCTAAAGTCCTAGACTACGTCCTACACTACGTCCTACACTACCAGGATTCCCGCAGGGAGCGCTGTGTGATGACTGCCGTCGGTTGGTTTTCGAGACTCCACCGGCGCCGCGCGATATAGCCGCAGTAGCCCCGGCGCGGCGCATGGCGGCGCGCAGCCACCAGATTGCCGTGCCCGCTCATACCCCATTGAGAGGTACGGGCTGACTCCGCCTTTACTGTTGGGGGGACTTGGCTTGGAGAAGTTGGCCAATTCCGGAAACGAGGGCTTCGATGCGGGCTTCCAGGCGCTGGTCCGCGGCGCGGGACTCTTCGGCGAGGCGCGCGACGGTGTCACTGGTGTGCCGCAGGAGATGGTCTGACGGATCTGCCGGGAGCAATCGCCCGTTTTGGGTGCGCCTGGAAATCAGGCTGGGCTCCAACTCAGCCAGTAAACCGATCATCTGCCACATTGTTGAAGCACCCCCGGACGACAGCACCGCGCGGGCGGTCAAGAAGGCCCAGATTGGCGAGTGCCCCATCCCACCCAGGTTGACTCGTTTTCGGCTTGAACCTCGCATGTATACTCGTACTTGGGATTTTATGCCGCCAACCGTTTCGAAATCTAAGCAGGCGACCCAGCGGCGCGAGAGATTTCGCGAATACATGCGAAAGCTGAATCCGACTGCACCCGCCAGGATCACGATAGAATCTGGTTTGGTTGTCGAGGAATTACACGGTTCCCTATTCAAGACCCTCGCGGCTCGGGCCGATCTGGAGCCAGGCAGTCAGCAACTCTTAGTTGGCGGTACAGGATCCGGGAAGACCACGGAACTGTTGATGGCCGAAAAATGGCTAGATCAACAAGGTCAAACCCTTTCGCTGTATATTGACATTTCTTCTGAAACCGATCTGTCCGGCCTCAACTCGGGAGCGTTGCTGGCAGGTTTCGGTCTACACCTGACGAAAGCGTTCTCAAGCAAGGGGTTTGAAGATGACCTTGGCGACACCGACAAAAGAACACTGAAAAGCGCACGGACTGAAATCAAAGAGTTCGCGTTCGGGAAAACGACATCAATATGGGTGTCGGACGATGAGTACGATTTCGAGCCTCCGGACGACTACGATGACCCTAGCGACCAAGAACAAGGTCACTATGTGACACAGAAGGTGCCGGGAAAGCTAAAACCACCATTTCCGGCTTTGCAGCGTGATATCCAGGCAATACGAGAGCCTCTGGAGGCTTTTATCACGGCTATTCGGACGCGTCCGCTGGACATCGTGATCATTTTCGATGGTTTAGACCGACTACCGTCTCCCGACAGGTTCTGGGCTGTTGTGCATCAGGATTTCCGCGCTCTCCGTCGCTTGCGTGTGGGAGTCATGGCTGCCGCGCCCCTGTCGGTACTGTACGGCGAGGGTCGCACCGTTTCAGATCACTTCGACCGAGTTCACCAGATCAGGGCGCTGAGTCCCGAACCTGAACAGAGCGGGTATTTAGAATCGGTCATGAGTCACCGCGCTGGAACGGATCTGTTAAGGCCGGACATGGTCAAACTCATCTGCCGTTCATCGGGCGGCGTGTTACGGGACCTGATTACCTTAGCTAGGGATGCGGGAGAGGCAGCTTACATCGAAGGGGCTGAGCAGATTCTCGTTCAGCACGTGAATGCCGCGGCCGCACAATTGGGCGAGTCTTACCTGCGCGGTCTTGGCCCCGAACAGATTAGCACCTTGAAGCGGCTTAAGAAGGAGCGCTCATTCGATGTGGCATCTCGTCCAAACGTTGAGCTGCTGGTAACCGGTAGGGTCCTGGAGTACTCGCCGACCGATTTCAGAGTCCATCCAGCTCTTGAGCCCATGCTCCCAAAACCGGTGCCCAAATGACTGATTTCATCACGGAGCCGGCATTTGAAATTGGCCGCCGACTCGAAATCCGTGGATCTTATGCGTGGTTCGTAGTGCTAAGGCCCGCCGAGGAGGGAGGCGCTTTAGAAAACTTTGTCGCGGGGCTATCTTCGGTACTCGACGAGCCAGTGAGGGTTGTTCACACCTTCGGATCATCGTTTGAGAAGCTACGTAGTGACCTAAACGAATCGAAGAGTGACCCCGCGTTGATAACAGATTTGGACCAAGCGGACGCCGACTATTGGAGTGCTATGGATGTGAACCGCAGCGCCTTGCTTCGCGAGGGTGCGGTAGTTCTTTGGCTCTCGAGTTTCGGGCTCGCCAACCTCTGCGGATACGCCCCGAACATCCGAAGCTTCGTTGGGGGTAGCATCTTCAACTTGGGAACTGACGGCGAGGCGATGACCCTCGATGAACGTGATCTGCGAATAGCAGAGCTGGAATCACATTTCGAACTGAAGAGCGCGGATGTAATCAAGCGGGGAGAGTCGGGCGTTCTTCCAACTGAGCCTCATTTTGTGGAGTGGCTCGTTCTCTTAGGTCGTGGGGACCTGGTCTGAATGCCTTCCGGCGCGCCCGAACGAGCGAAGACTCTCGACGTAGGAATTGAGCGATTTCTCGCGGGAATCATTCTGCCGTCTTTGCGTGACTTGGTCGCCCAAATTCGGACTTACCTGCAAAGGCAGGATGCCGACCTCGGGCATCAAAACAATGTTCACCGGATCCTCAGGACCGTCGAAAGCCAGCACCGGACGCTCATCACGGTAGGGCCGTCCATTGACAAGGGCCCTACGGACTCACATTTCTACTTGGAATCCGGGTCGCGATTGTCATTTGGGATCACACTACGTGAGGATAGTGGCCGCTGTTCGTTGGTCGCATACCGCTTCCAGTTGAACCTGCCTGAACATCAGTCTCCGTCGTTCTATCGGTTCGACCTCAACGACAGAGCGCACGAGTCGCCTTTGACTGAGCCAAGATGTCATTATCATCTGGGTGTGGACGACGTTCGCCTGCCTTGCCCAGTACTAACTCCACTCGAAGTGTTTGACCGAATTTTCTTGGTCATTGAGCCACGGCTCCTGGAGACCGCTGAGTAGTGGGATGCATTTCCGCGGCGAAGCCGTGGCTCAACCGCGGTTGAGCTGTCTTGACACGGGGAGAGTCGGAGTGCCCGTGATCACACGCGACAGGACCGGCTTGCATTTCGAAACCAGAAGCTCACAGAATCAATCAGATATGTTAAGGAGGCGTGAAGCGCTGGAGCCCAATCATACTCTTCGATGTGATACTCTTTCGATTCCCAATAGTCTACCAACAGCTTACGGGAATGCTCCCATCGCGGTCGAGGACTGCTACCGCTTCTCAATTCTCGATCCAAATGTTTAGTCGTCGAGCTTTTTACTCGTCTACCGCCAACTCCACCCAGCCCGGCAGCGTCGCTGGCCGGTTGCCCAGGAAGACGATGCGGCGAGTCTTGGGGAACGGCAGATTGGTCGCCAGGGCGCGGTTGTAGATCTGGAACTGTTCCAGGATCTGGCGGTAGTCGGTGTTGGTGGCGTCCAGCCATGCGACTTTGGTGGAGAGGCCGCCGCCCCAACCCATGCACAGGAGGCACGCGCCGCGGTCGCGGGCCGCGGCCAGGCGCTGCTCCAGTTCGTCCAGGTTCTTGTCCAGCAGGCCCATGCCGGCCATGGCAGCGTAGTTGCGCTGCAGTGCCAGCAGACCCGCGGCGTAGACGTTGACTGATTCGAACATCCTGGCGCGGTTGAAGGACTCGGGCCAACGCACCTGGCGGCGTACTTCGGGCTGCAAGAAAAATGCCTTCTCGTCCCAAACGCCGTGGAAGGTGGCCCCGGGGTTAGCCATCTCGGCAAAGACGGGAGTGCTGTCGTCGGGACGCGCGCCATCCACGGAGCCTCGCGGGCTCTGCTTCCAGCCCAGCGTGAAGTTGCCGCCGCGCGGCATCAGCGTGGAGGTGCGCAGCAGGTAGACTTTGAACTGCGAAGTTTCGATGGGCGCCGAATCGCCGGCGCTGACCAGGCGCATTTTGTTCGATCCGGCCGAGCCGAGCGCCTGCTCCTCCACGCTTTCGGCCGGGCGCCGCGGAGTGCGCTCACTCTTGACGCGGCCCAGCGCATCTTGCAGCATGCCGTCGCGCCAGTTGGCGAAGACCATGCCGGTGCGCAGCGCGCCCTTGATGGCGGTACCCGGCAGGTACGGCCCCCCAGCGCCGGCGGCGAAGGTGGGGATGTGCAGGCTCTCCCCCATAGCGCGGTTCCAGTAGGTGGAGTAGGCTGCGTTTTCGAATGGAATGCGGCGGCCGGCGAAATTCTGCGCGAAGCCGCCCCACGAGGCGAAATCGAGCTTCTCGGCGTTTTTGAGTTGCGTCAGGTAGCCTTCCAGGCGCGGTCCCTTGGCCAGCAGCCGGAAGATGCGCCACTGGTCCAGTACGTTGACCTGGTCCTTCCAGACCATATAGTCGATGGGGGCCAATTTGCGGCCGTCACCGACCAGCAGCGGGGTCAGGCATGTGAGGCGGTAGCGCATCAGCTCACCTCTGGCAACGGAATGGCCAGCGCGAATCCGGCGCGGAAGACCGGGTGCGCGAACCCTTCGGGTGCCACGTCGGGTGCGGCTCCGTGGGGGTCGCCTTCGGCATAGAGCACCGAGCCTTCGACAACCATCTGGACCTGTTTCTTGAGTTCGCCGGAACCGGCGGGGCTATCGACGCGGCCGCCGCGAGCCAGCACGGTGTAGTTGCCGCGGCGCCAATCGACAGTATCGGCGGAAGCGGGAGTGAAGAGGGAAAGGAGCCAGACGGGGACGGCGGTGGCCGGCGGCCGGTGGCCGGTGGCCGGTGGCTGGTGGAGGACCGGGGGCTGCTCGGGGGACGCGGGGGCCGGGGGCTGGGGCCTAGCGGCCAGGGGAATCGGCGTTACCGCGTCCAAGGTGACCGCCGCCTGGGTCAACGGTTCCGGTTCTGGTTCTGGTTCCTGGGGCGGCTCCAGTTCGGCAGCCGCCGGGGCTGCCGAAGCAGGCAGCTCGGTTTCGGCGGAGCCTGTTACTTGGGCCGGGGGCTCCGGTTCGTGAGCGGCGAGGAGCAGGGGCTCGGGGCTGCCGGCGGTTAGCAGAAGCGGCTCAGCTTCGGGAGCGGCGGCGGTGTCCTGGGCTATTGGCTCCTGAGCTATTGGCTCCTGGGCCACAGGCTCCGAAGCCACGGGCTCCGGGGCCGCGAACACTGGCGACGGTTCGGGAAACCACGGACCGGGCTCGGGTGGATCCGGTTCAGGCGCCGGAAGTTGAGGGTCCGGATCTGGCGGCGGCGGCTCCGCAGGCGGATCTTCGATGGGCGGAACTGGCGAGGGCTCTCCCGGCGGCTCTTCGATGGGCGAAACAAGCGACCCCTCCGCTGTAAGCTCGCCAGCCTGGCCCCCGGCTCCCGGCTCCTCGATCATTCCTGTGCCACCGGCCACCGGCCACCGGCCACCGGCCACCGCCATCTGTTCAGGCAGAATCATATCCGGCAAACTCCCATCGATAAACTCCGGCTGCTCGGAACGGCCCCAGCCACGGGAACGTTCGCCGCCGAAGCCGGTGTCGGCTAACAGGCGGAAAGCGGCCTTCACCGGCGCCAGCCAGCGGGTATGGCTTTGCTCATCGCTGAAACCGGCAATGGTCCACAGGCCGGCGCCGGGGCGGAATTCAATGCACGCGGTGGCGTGCCGCTCGCTGGCGCCGGTTAGACGATCGACAGCGGCATTCCACCGGACACCGGTGCGGAACGGTCCGGGGCGGCCGGCGGGCACCAGGCATTCGCTAGGGCCATCCACGGTCCAATCGTCTTCCTTCAACAACTCCCCGGCCAGGATGGCGCGCACCACGTCGAGCGGCACAAACCGGGCGCTTTTCCAACGCACGCGCACCGATGCCAGCGATGTGGACTTGGGCGGCCACACGGTGCGGGGCGGCACCACCAGACCGATTTCGTTCAGGAACGGGAAACAGGAACTGAAACAGACCGCGGGAGCAGGCTCGCGCACGGTAGCCTGCAGCCACTCCTCCAGCCAGCCGAGCCTGCCCATAGCGGACGTGACCGCCGCGTAGAGCGAGTCGCTGTGATAGATGGTGTCCACGCGGTTGCGGGCGCCCGAATCGGGTCCGATACGCCAGGGGCCCGAGGGACGGAGTTTGACAACCAGTCCCGGCTTCATTACTCCTCGCGCAAGAACGAGAACGCGGCTTCGCTCACGGCCTTCTGGATGGCCGCGAGGGTCGCGCCCGCGCCGATCTCCTTTTCGGGGGCGCCGGTGGCGTAGTAATTCTTGCCGCGCCAGACCAGCTTCAGGTTGGCGAAGCTGACGCGGCCGCTGCCCCGCGAACCGCCACCGCCCAACGCGTCGTCCTCCAAAAGCCGGAGGCCTTCAAGCACGCGCAGAAACAGCGGCGCGTCCTCTTCGCAGAGAACGTCCATCACCAGGCGCGTCTTGAAGCGGGCGCCCGAAGGCACGCGCTCCAGCGTACGCGGGTTCGCCTGCGAGGTGATGCGGTCGATGGCATTCTCGCTCTTCACCTCGGTCAGCTCGTCGTCCAGGTTCTCGCGCATGGCCGGCGTGATGCTCTCCGGGTCGAGCGGGGCGTCGAAGACCGCCAACCTGGCGGGCGTGGCTTGGGTGGTCTCCAGGGTTTCGCCCTGGACGCGCTCCATGCGGCCGGGATTGCGGCCGAACAGCAGGCAGACTTCGTCGTCGGGGCGGTCGCTCTGGTGGATGCGCACTTCCTGGCCCTTGCGGCGCGAGAGGTAGACCAGCTCCGTGGGCACGGCGAGGCCGGATGACTGCTCCAGCAGCGACCGGATCTTGCCGCGCAGTGAACTGCCGGGCACGTAGGGACGGCCGAAGGCGTCCTTGACCACGGGATTGTCAGAGCCGCCGATTTCGAGCGAACCCTTTCCGGCGCCCACGTGCAGGCCGGTTTCGCACCGCATTTCGCCTTCAAGGATCAGCTTTCCGATCAGTTTCAGCTCGGTTTGGGACGTATGTGCGCTCATGACTTTACTCGTTGTTGGCGGTTTACTCGTTACAGGCGGTTTACTCGTTAAAGCCGACTCTTACTCGTTATAGGCTACGATGGCCTCGAAAAGATCTTTAAACCGCTCGTAGCCGCGGAGATCGTTCTTGCGGGTGACCTGCAGCAGCAGTTTTTCCAACTGATCCAGGCTGCGGAGACCGTGCCGGGCAATGGTATAGGCCAGCCGGGCGCGCAGCATGACGAACTCATGCTGGCGTTCGGCCTCCGGCGCGCGCACGGCACGGCGGACGGCGCTGTAGAGACGGCGCAACTGCGTCTTGGTGCCGGAATCCATGTCGCGGATGCGGCTGACGATGGAGTGAGCCTGGTTGTCCAGATAGAGGCTGTCCGAGATCAGCTTGTCGAGCTCGATCTCGGGCGGTCCTTCGAACCGGCCGCGATCGCCGCCACGGCCGCGCTCACCACCACGATCGCCGCCGCGTTCCCCGCGATCGCCACCACCACCGCGATCTCCACCGCCGCCGGGGCGATCCCCCCCAGGGCGATCTCCGCGCGGCGGTCCTCCGCCTGGGCCCCGGTCGCCCGCCCCGCGTCCACCTTCCCGCGGTGGGCGGTTTTCCTGAGGTGGGCGGTTTTCCTTGCGTTGCTCCTGCTCTTGTGCCATTTGCTAAACCTCTGTCACCAATCTGGCCCATTCCAGGGCCACCAGGCCCGCCGGGCGCAGCTTCACTTCGGCCGTCTTGCGCCCGACCATTTCGCCGATCAGGTGCGTGCGCAGCTTCTGAAATTCGCGGTCGCGCGTGCCGCTAAGTATCCGGTTGAAGCGGCGCTGGAAACGCCAGGTGCGCTGCACTTCGCTCATCCCGCTTTCACCATAGGATTCGCGCCGGTAGAAACTCCGCAACTGATAAAGGAACTGCCTGGACATCCGGAAATCGTGGATGAGGCGCGTCACGGTGTCTTTGAGTTCGGCTGCGTCGGAGAGGTGGCGCCATTCCAGAATCCGGCCCAGCAGGTAGATGCAGTCCTTGTCTGCGGATTTGGCGAGATCCAGGAAGCGGCCGGCATCTTCGTAAACCGCGGCCAGCGGGTAGTAGGTCTCGGGCGCCAGCGCGATGGCCATCGAAATCGTCTTACCTTCAGCGCCGGGATATTCCTTCAGATTCTCTTCGGTGAAGCGGTGGAAGAGCCGCTGCAACTCGCGCGCCAGGGCAATCAGCGCGTCCCAGGAACCGTAGACCGCGAAATCGTCGCCGCCGGAATAGACGATGGTGACTTTGCGCCAGAACTCCGGCAGGGAGCCGAGTACTTCCAATTCGCCGGCGAAAAACTGCTTGTAGAGTACGGAGAGCGGGACGTGCTCCTCAATGCTGTGGACGCGGCGCATGCGCAGGCCGAAATTATCCACATCCCCGCGCAGCACGCCCCAGATGGAGCGGCCTTGGGCGCGCCGGGCCAGGGTCTGGACGGCCGCGGCGGACTTGCCGTCGTCGGAAGGCGCGGCGTGGCGGGCCAGCATGATGCCATCGGGAGAGAGGTTCGAGGTCAGCGTCCAGGTGTGCTTGCCTTCGCCGGGCGTAACCTTGCCGGGCGCCTCCGGGGACCAGCCAACGCGCGAAGCCTCCCGCACCTTGGCGCCCAGTTCCTTGGCGAAGTAGGTGTCGGCCTCGCTGTTCGGGGCGGTCGAAAAGGGCTGGAAGGCAGCGGCGCCTGTCTCCGCCAGCGGAGCGAAGCGTTTTCTGTTCAGTTCGTCGTTGAGGCGCTTGCGGATAACGGCCCAATCGCCCAGGTTGTCGGTAATGCCCCAGATTAGTTTTACGTAGCCTCCGCTGAGTTCGGCGATCTGGAGGGCCGCGGCGGAAAGAAAAACTTCGACGGCTTCGCGAACCGCGCCCGGTAAAACTGCCAGAAACTGGCCGCCGCCAGAGGAACCGAGCAGGACGCGCGCCAGCCCCAGTTCGGCCAGCAGGGCACGTGGCAGCACTTCACCCAACAAGGTGATCCACTGCGACCTTCCGGCCAACAATTCTTCACCAGCGGTACGCACAGAACGTCCTTCGGCGGGACCAGCCAAAAGGAACTCTTCCGTGCCCAGGATTTTGCCTTGCAGCAGGATCTGTTCGGGCATCGAACTCAGAGAAGCCTTGAGAAACCCTCACTCTAGCACAGAATTCTGAGAACAATAGCAGCCTGCCGCAACTGTACTCTGTGATGCCAAATGTTCGAATGTTCGTAGTATCCGCGCTGGCAGCAGTGGTGGCCTGCGCGGGAGTACCGCAGGCGGCGCCGGTCCACACACGGCCCGCCGCCAGTAAGGCGGCTGCCAAACCGCGCCTGCCGGATGCCAAGCTGGAAGCGGTGATTCGGGCCAAATTCGCCAAGTCGAAGATCAATGCGGACAAGTTCACCGTCCACGTACAGGGCGGAGTGGCCACCATTGAAGGGAAGACGGACGTGATGCAGCACAAAGGTACGGCCACCCGCATGGCCAGGACTGCCGGGGCCGTGGCGGTCAGCAATCACGTGCAGATCAGCGAAGCCGCCAAGGCGAAGGCGGCGGGCAACCTGGAGAAGGGGCGCCGGCGGGTCCAGGTTAAACGGGGCGATGACCGGTCCGACGCGCGCTCGGTTTCCAGCCAGACCAGGCAAGTCCGCTGACGATTGTGTGACAAGCCGCGTAACACAGCAGGGTGACACAGCCTCGTGATAAACTGAATGATTACCACCCTGCCATGAAAGCATTCACCCTTTTTGTGTTGTGCCTTGGAGCCTGCGTTCGAGTTGCCGGCGCCCAGACCGCACCGCCCGCGGCGCCCGCGCTTCACATGCCCGATCTCCCCGACGAGACCGTTGTCGCCAGGTTCGACGACGGAACCGCGTTTACCATGGGGGACTTCAAGAAGTACTACCAGGTTCTGACGCCCCAGCAACAGCAGATGGCGCTGAGCGACCCCACGAAGTTCCTGCACCAATGGGCGCTGTTCCGCAAGTTGACGAAAGAGGCGGACGAACAGAAACTGGGGGAGCAGAGCCCTTACAAGGAAACTATAGAGTATGCGCGGATGCAAGTGCTGATTGGGGCGAGAATCAACGAAGCGCTGAATTCGGTGAACGTGGAACCCGCCGAGGTCCTCAAATACTACGAAGCCAACAAAGACAAGTACAAGCAGGTGCGGGTCAAGGCGATTTACATTACCTTCAGCAGCAGTGCCGCCACGCAATCGACCAAGCTCAAGAGGGCGCTGACCGAAGACGAAGCCAAAACCAAAGCCGAGAAAGTGCTGGCCGAGATTCGAGCCGGTGCAGATTTCGTGAAGTTAGTGAAGGAGTACTCGGAAGACGTAACTTCGAAAGCCAAGGACGGGGATTTTGCCACGCTGCGGCCCAGCGATAACATTCCCGACGCCTTCCGCAGTGCCGTGTTTGCCTTGAAGCCGGGCGAAGTAAGTGAACCGTTGCGGCAGGCCAGCGGGTTCTACCTGCTCCGCGCCGAGGAAGTCAGCTATCGTCTGCTCCCCCAGGTTCGCGATGAGATCGTCGAGCAGGTAAAACACGACCGCTACGCGAAGTGGTTCGAACAAATGGACCGGAGTACCAAGGTGGAGATCACCAATCCGGCTTTTCTGATCAACGGGCCGGCAGCCGGAAAGTAGTCAGACAAGCATCATGCAAGAAACCCGAAGTGATTGCCGGCCGCGGCGAGCATCACTCGAATTGCTTTTGCCTTCGTCTGTCAACCCGGGATTGGTAAATGGTGAGGCCCACTCCCGCAAAGACTGCAGGTATATAAAATAGTCCAATCGTCATTACACCTAGAATGGACGCGATAAACAGCAGTACGGTGCAGATCATTCGAACCATCGTGTGCGGAGTTATCAGGACTGCCGCGGCAGCAAGAATGAGCAACTGAACCGCGAACCCAGCGGCGCCCACTTGTCCCCCGAGAGAACCGAAGAACCAGATGTCCGACGCCGCGATCAAGAACAGCGGCGTTGCTGAAACGAGGAAGCTGACAATTTCCACCTTCGCACGGCTCATGGAAGATCCCGCCCCACAGGATGATATGGTAACTCAGGTTGTATGTAGAAGCTGCATGTGAAGTAAAGACTCTTGCCGGGCTTTCGCGATTGCTAAATTGCGCGCTGTCCCGGAGTGCAGCGGCGTTCTATCGCCGAAAGAAACGATGGACGAAACCGCGGCCCAAGAATACTTACTAAGATGGTCGCAAGAACGCAGGCGGGCTCGCTGCCGCATCGCCCGAGGCGGATTACCAATCCGCCGCAGGTTAACAACCTGCCCCACAAAAGTGAGGGAGATCGCCAGGCGAGTGGGGGTCTCCCTGGCACCTAACGCTCGCCCAAGTGCAGCGCGACGATGCCGCCGGTGAGCCGATCGAACCGCACGGGCTTGAACCCAACCCGCAACATATCCTCCGCCAGTTCGGGCGCGGATGGAAATTTGCGAACCGATTCCGGCAGGTAGTTATAAGCATCGGGCGAACCGGTGAGCAGACCGCCGATCCGCGGGAGCAGGCGCCGGGAGTAGAAGTTGTAAAGCGCGGCGAAGGCGGCGTTGGGCGGTTGCGAGAACTCCAGGATGGCCGCCACGCCGCCGGGGCGGAGCACGCGATAAAACTCGCGAAGGCCAGCGTCGTAGTTGGCCAGGTTGCGGAAGCCGAAGGCCACGGTCAGCAGGTCGAGCGACGCATCGGCAAGAGGCAAGCGCAGAGCGTCGGATTCGAAGAGCCGGGCGTTGGCGCCGCGGCGTGCGATCTTCCAACCTGCGGCTATCAGCATGGGGTGGCAGAAATCGGATCCCAGAACGGCGGCCGCGCGGCCGCCGCTAGACCGCTTCTCCAGAGCCAGCACCAGGTCGCCGGTGCCGCAGCAGATGTCTAAAATGCGAGCGCCGGGGCGCTCCAGAATGTGGCGCACGCGGCTTACGGTGTGGGCTCGCCACCGCCGGTCGATGTTGAAAGAAAGCAGGTGATTGGCCAGATCGTACCGGGGCGCGATGCGGCCAAACATGGCGCGGACCCAACTGGCGGCCTCCTGCTCGCCCGACGCGCCGTGAGGTGAGGCGCCATGGGGTGTGGCGCCCTGGGGTGTGGCGCCATGGGGCGTGGCGCCCTTCATACGAGAGCGGCCTGGATGGCCTGGAGGACCACCTGCTCGTCAATGCCCGAGACCACCGTCACCTCACCAATGCGCACCGGCAGCACGAAATGCACCTTGCCTTGAACGGTCTTCTTGTCGTGGATCAGGCGCGCCGCCAGGTTTTCCGCGCGGATGCCGTCGAGCGGCGGGTGCCCGCCGTAGACCTGGATGATATCGAGGATCTCGACGCTGTCTTCGGCGGAAAGGTGCCCGGTCATTTCCGCCAGGTAGACGGCGGCCCGCATGCCCCAGGCAACCGCTTCACCGTGCAGCAGCCGCTGGTATCCGGTTTCAGCTTCCAGCGCGTGGCCGAAGGTGTGGCCGAAATTCAGGATGCGCCGCAAGTCGCCTTCTTTTTCGTCGGACGAGACCACTTCGGCTTTCATGCGGACAGACTCGGCGATGATGTGGTCGATCGCTTCGGGATTCCGCGACAAGACCTCCACGCTGGATTCGGCGAGAAACCGGAACAGTTCCACTTCGCGAATAATGCCGGCCTTGACGATTTCCCACAAGCCCGAGCGGTACTCGCGTTCCGGCAGCGTGCCGAGGACGTCGGGATCGATCAACACCGCCAGCGGCTGGTGAAAACTGCCGATCAGGTTCTTGCCACTCACCAGATTGACGCCGGTCTTGCCCCCGATGGCGGCGTCCACCTGCGCCAGCAGCGTGGTCGGGACCTGGAGCACGGGAATGCCCCGCATAAAGATGGCGGCCAGGAATCCGGCCATGTCGTTGACGATGCCGCCACCGCAGGCAACCACCATGCTGGAGCGGTCGGCGCCGCGCTCCACCATCTCTTCGGCCAACTCCTCCACAGGGGCCAGCCGCTTCTGGTCCTCACCACCGGGCAGGTAGATCACTTCGTTCGCGATACCGGCCAGACCGCGGGATATCGCCGGTCCCAGATGTCGCCACACGTCACGGGTTGTTACCACGAACATCTTGCCCGTCTGGGGCGGAATGTACTCTGCTGTCCGGCCGATGAGGCCGCGTTCCACAATCGCGGAATAGCACCGCTGCGGCGTCTCGACGCGGAAAGAGGGCATAAGCTTTTTGTACCACGCAGCCTTGTGGGGCAGGTTGCTAACCTGCGGCGGATTGGCAATCCGCCTGCCGTCCGCGATTGAGCGCCCCCTTGGGCAAAACCACAAACACGGCTCGCTGCGCACCGCGCCGGCCGATTAACAATCCGCCAACAGCGGATTAACAATCCGCCGCAGGTCGGCAACCTGCCCCACAGAGGCCATCATATCGTGATGCGATATGATGGAAGGGTGAACGCCTCTCAAGACCTCAGCAGCGCGGACTTTCGGGTGCTGGCTGACTTCCGCTATCAGATCCGCCGCTTTCTGCACTTCAGCGAAGAGGCAGCCCGAGCCGAGGAACTGGAGCCGCAGCAGCACCAGATGATGCTGGCCGTCCGGGCCTTGGGCGATGGCGCCGGTCCAGCCATCGGAGCGCTGGCGGAGCACCTGTTCATCCGCCATCACAGCGCGGTCGGCCTGATCGACCGGTTGGAAGAACGCCGATTGGTGAAGCGGGCGCGCGCGGACCCGGACCGCCGGTTGGTCCGTGTGAAATTGACGCCTGCCGGCGAGCGGAAATTGCACCGCCTGGCCCGGGCGCATCGCACGGAGCTTCGCAATTTCGGCCCCCGCCTGGTGGAAACCCTGGATGCGCTGCTGCAACGGCGTTCCGGCAAGGTCTAACGCGGCGCTAACCGATCAAGGGGCTAACAGATCAAGAGGAGGAAGCTTGTCAAATACGACCGCCGCCGAAAAACTCGGCGACTTTACTACTACGCCCCGGGTGATCCGAATTGCCGCGCCGGCGGTTGGGATCGGCCTGGTGAGTTCTTTCATCGCGCTGGGATTGCTGAAGCTGATCGGGCTGTTCACCAACTTGTTTTTCTTCCAGCGCTGGAGTACGGCGATGGTTTCGCCGGCGGCCAACCATCTTGGATATTGGGAAGTCCTGGTGCCCGTCGCCGGCGCGCTGATCGTCGGGTTGATGGCGCGTTACGGCTCGGAGCGCATCCGCGGCCACGGCATCCCGGAGGCCATTGAGGCGATCCTGATCAACGGCAGCAAGGTGCAACCCAAGGTCGCCTTTCTGAAGCCTCTTTCGAGCGCTATTTCCATCGGTTCCGGCGGCCCGTTCGGCGCCGAAGGGCCCATCATCATGACCGGCGGCGCGTTCGGGTCGATGATCGCGCAGCTTTTTCATCTCTCCAGCACGGAACGCAAGACGCTGCTGGTGGCGGGTGCGGCGGCGGGCATGTCCGCGACGTTCGCCTCGCCGGTGGCGGCCGTGCTGCTGGCCGTGGAACTTCTTCTCTTTGAGTGGAAGCCGCGGAGCTTGATTCCCGTGGCCCTGGCCAGCGTCGCCGCGGGCGCGGCACGCCGCTACCTTATGGGCCTTGGCCCGCTATTTCCGGTTCCGGCACACCCGGTATTTATCGGCCCGGAAGGTCTGCTCGGCTGCGTTGTGGCCGGAGTCCTTGCCGGCGCGCTCTCGGCGCTGCTGACCATCGCCGTGTACGCCGCGGAAGATGCGTTTCAACACCTCCCGATTCACTGGATGTGGTGGCCGGCACTGGGCGGCCTGGCGATCGGGTTGGGTGGTCTGATCTTCCCGCAAGCTCTGGGCGTGGGATACGAAACCGTCGGCGCCCTCTTGCAGGGCGAGGTCCCGCGCCAGTTGATCCTGGGCATTCTGCTGGTGAAATCGGTGATCTGGGCCGTGTCGTTGGGCTCGGGAACTTCTGGCGGCGTGCTGGCGCCTCTGCTCATGATGGGTGGCGCACTGGGTGGGGTGGAGGCCATGTTCCTGCCGCATGAGGGAGCCGGATTCTGGCCGCTGGTGAGCATGGGTGCCATCCTGGGCGGCACCATGCGGTCGCCGTTCACCGGAATCATTTTCGCGCTGGAACTGACGCACGATGTGAATATGCTGGTGCCGCTGCTGCTGGCCGTCACGATTGCCCACGGCTTCACGGTGCTCACGCTGAAGCGGTCCATTCTTACCGAGAAGGTGGCGCGGCGCGGTTTTCATCTGAGCCGCGAATACGCCGTGGACCCGCTGGAGATTCTCTTCGTGCGGGAGGTGATGAGGAGCAACATCGTCGCTCTTCCGGCGCAAACGACGCACACCGGCGCGGCGGGTTCCGTCTCCGCCGATCATGAACGCCGCCAGCGGCTGTACCCGGTGGTGGATGGCGACCAGCGCCTGGTCGGCGTGATTACCCGCAACCGGTTGCGAGAGGTGATGCGGGATGGGTCGGGGTCCGTCCGCCCGCTCTCCGAATTCGCCGAGACGCACCCGGTGGTGGCGCACCCCGATGAGCCGTTACGTGTGGTAGTGAACCGGATGGCGGAAACCGGCTTCACCCGATTGCCGGTGGTAGAGCGGCAAGACGGGCGCAAGCTGGTGGGCATGGTGTCACTGCAGGACCTGTTGCGGGCCCGCACCCGGTCGCTCGAAGAAGAGCGGCACCGCGAGCGCGTGCTGCGGATTCACTTGCCGTTCAGGTAGAGAAAATCCGGATCCGTGCAGCGGGTGCCCGGCAGACCGGCATCCCTACCGCGACCGGCGGATTGGCAATCCGCCCGTCGGAACCTGCGGGCGGGCTGCCATCACGGGCTGGCTCAAGCAGGCCGGGCATCCTGTCACGAAGGCGGGAAGGCGGTCGTGTTTGTTGCCCGCCCGCACAGTTACACATATACTGTGTTCATGAAGAATATCACTCTCAGTGTAGACGAGGATGTGTTGGCGGCCGTTCGCCGCCACGCGGTCGACCGAAACTGCACCGTCAACGCTCTGGTCCGTGAATACCTTACCAATCTCGCCGCGCACCAGGACCGGGCAAAACGCGCCCGGGCGCGGCTCCGGCAATTGAGCACGCAATCTCAAGGCCGGCTCGGCAAGAAAACGTGGTCCCGGGAAGATTTGCATGACCGCTAGGGTCTTCTTCGACACCAACATCCTCGTCTACGCGGCTGTAGGCGCGGGCAAAGACGAACCCAAGCGGAAACGCGCCATTGAGCTGATCGAATCGGAGGACTTTGGTACTTCGGCTCAAGTTCTGCAGGAATTCTTTGTGACGGTTGTAAAAAATGCGGCACGCCCCCTGTCTGCCGCGCAAGCCTTGGAGTGGATCGAGCAGTGGACGGCATTTCCTTGTCAGGCCATTGACCATCAGCTCGTACGTATCGCTATTGAGCGATCCGCGCGGTACAAGATTTCTTATTGGGACGCGGCTATCCTCGCGGCCGCCGAATCCCTGGGAACTGAGACGGTCTATTCCGAAGACCTGAATGATGGACAGCGATATGGACGCCTGCGAGTCGTTAACCCGTTCTCATGATCGTGCCTGCTTCGTTTGTGCAGTCGGCACGCGCGCTAGAGCGCCCACAGCCGCAACGGCATTCTGCACGCGCACGGCGAATCGACGGGGCGCCAGATCGCGTGCACCATTTCCGAAGAGAGCAAAAGCCACAGCCAGGAATGGCTGTGCCACAGGGCCGGCGAGCGGGGTTAGAATGAAGTCTCAAACAATGAAACAGAAAATCCGCTCGACGACGGTGCTTTGTGTTCGTCGGGATAACAAGGTTGTGATGGCAGGGGATGGGCAGGTCACTCTGGGCGGCGAGATTCTCAAGTCCACCGCCAAGAAGCTGCGCCGGTTGTACAACGACAAAGTGCTCGCGGGCTTCGCGGGTTCCACGGCGGACGCGTTCGCGCTGTTTGCGCGGTTCGAATCGAAACTGGAGCAGTTCAACGGGAACCTGCCTCGCTCGGTGGTGGAACTGGCCAAGGAGTGGCGCACCGACCGCATTCTGCGCCATCTGGAGGCGCTGCTGCTGGTGGCCGACGCCAAGAACACCTACCTGGTGAGCGGCACCGGCGACGTGATCGAACCCGATGAGGGCATCGTGGCCATCGGCTCGGGTGGCCCGTTTGCCACGGCGGCGGCCACGGCGCTGCTGCGCAACACGAAACTTTCGGCGCGCCATATTGTAGAACAAGCCATGGAAATTGCCGGCAAGATTTGCATCTACACCAACGATCAAGTCACCTATGAGGAGCTCGAATAGCCATGGTGATCTATCTTCCAGGCCAGTCCGTGGATGAGGAGCCTTTGCTGGATGAGCTGACTCCGCGGGAGATCGTCCGCGAGTTGGATAAGCACGTAGTGGGTCAGGCGGAAGCCAAACGCGCGGTGGCGATTGCGCTGCGCAACCGGATCCGCCGCCAGAAACTTCCCCCCGAAATGGCCGAAGAGGTGATGCCGAAGAACATCCTCATGATCGGGCCTACCGGTGTGGGCAAGACGGAACTGGCGCGGCGCCTGGCACGCCTGGCCAATTCGCCGTTCCTGAAAGTGGAAGCCAGCAAGTTCACGGAAGTGGGTTACGTCGGGCGCGACGTGGAGTCGATGATCCGCGATTTGGTGGACATCGCCATCGACATGGTGCGCGAGGAGCGGTTGGATGAGGTGGCCGACCGTGCCGAACTCAACGCCGAGGACCGGCTGCTGGACCTGCTGATGCCGCCCACGGCGGAAGCTAGCGAGAGCGTGGAGCGCACGCGCGAGAAACTGCGCGAGCGCCTTCGGGAGGGCAAGCTGGACGAGCGCCTGGTGGAGTTGGAGGTGAAGGACCGTGCGCCGTCGTTTGAAATCACCACTAACGCCGGCATCGAAGAGATGGGCATCAACTTGAAAGACATGCTGCCCAACCTGTTCGGCCAGAAGACGCGGCGGCGCAAAATGCGGGTGGCGGAAGCTCTGGACTACCTGGTGCAGGAAGAGGAGCAGAAGCTCATCGACATGGAGCAGGTGACGCGGGCGGCGCTGGAGCGGGTGGAATCGAGCGGGATCATTTTTCTGGACGAAATCGACAAGATCGCCGGCCGGGAATCGGGGCACGGGCCGGACGTGAGCCGCGAGGGCGTGCAGCGCGACATTCTGCCGATTGTGGAGGGCACCACGGTCAACACGCGCTACGGTTTTGTGCGGACCGACCACATCCTGTTCATCGCGGCCGGCGCGTTTCACGTATCCAAACCGAGCGATATGATTCCGGAGCTGCAGGGCCGCTTCCCGATCCGAGTGGAGTTGAAGTCGCTCACGGTGGAAGACTTCATCCGGATTTTGAAGGAGCCGAAGAACGCGCTGGCCAAGCAGTACACGGCACTGCTGGAGACCGAGGGGATCAAGCTGGTATTGACGGACGACGCGTTGGAGGAGGTGGCGAAGTTCGCGGCGCAGGTGAACGAGTCGGCCGAGAACATTGGCGCGCGGCGGCTGCACACGATTATGGAGAAACTGCTGGAAGAGGTTTCGTTCGCCGGGCCGGATTTGAAGAAAAAGACGGTGAAGGTGGACGCGGCCTACGTGCGCAAGCAACTGGCGGATATTGTGAAGGACCAGGATTTGAGCCGGTACATTTTGTAAAGGCCGCGCAGGTTGACACGCAGTTAGCCGGCGTCCGCCTGCTTCGGAGCATCACCACCCAGATTGCGCCATCGCGGAGTTTGCCGCCCATGGATTACCTTCGGGTCAATGGCGCCGCCGCCGTAGCTATCCCAATTTGGCTGAAGCGTCAGCAGATCGGCAAAGCCTTGCATTAGCGGGTCAGGAAAGAATGTCCTTGCAGTATTGCACGCACTTGGCGATTTCTACCAGCAGCGTCGAACCCTCCGGCACGGGGTATTCCATCTCGATGGTGGCCTGGAAGCGGTACTTTTCCTGCTTCATCATGAGGAGGATTTCTCGAATCGGTGTGTCCCCCTGGCCCCATGGCATATTAGGCCCGTTGTTGGCTTTCCGATCCTTCAGGTGCACGTGGGTGACGCGCGTGTGATTGGCTTTGATCCAGGCCGCTGGAGAAGTTCCGGTGGCGGCAAAGAAGTGGCCGATATCCACGTTGGCGCAGTTAAAGTCGGAATACGAAAAGGCCTGTTCCCAAGCCGCCAGACGGCCGAAGGCTTCGGGATTGGTCAGATTGCCGTGGCCGTGATAGCCCACCTTCATCTTGTGCCTGGTGGCAAACTCGCCGAGGCGCTTGGTTCTGCTGACGGGGATTTCGCACGACATGGCATAGGCGCCGAGCGCCTTCGACAACTGGAAGCAGTAGTCCACCACTTCATCGGCCATGGCGTCGATGCCGTCGAACTTGACGATTTGGATCAACACGCCGGCATCCTCGTACTTCCTTCGAAAGGCCTTGAACTCATCCATCGAGCGGGAGAGCCGCCACTTCCGGAGAGCTTCCGCGGCGGCGCTTTGCTCGGCCGTCTGCTCCGTCGTGAGCGGCGGGCGCGTGGTTCCCCGCGCCACCGCCGGCGCAGTCCAGGGCGTGGGCGCCTTGAGGTACGCCTCCACGGGCTGCAACCGCAGTTCGGCCGCGCTGATATTGGTCTGGGTCATGTAGTTGAGAATGTCGTCGGCGCTTCCCGGTATGTTGTGGAAGCTGTACGGCGCATTGATGCCGACCTGCACGCCGCCGAAAACCGAGTTGGGCTTGGCCGCCCAGGCCGGGGTGACCGACAATGCCGCGGACAAAGCCACGGGCATCGTTGCGGGCAGCCCACCCAGAGCCAGCTTGCCGATCTCACGCCTTGTGTAAGTCATGGCTGTTCCTCTCTATCATACGGAATATGCGCTGCAGGAGGGGTAATTCCTCGGGCCGGGCTACATGGCCATCGACCAGCCACGTGCGGCGCTGGGGAGAGTCACGAAATAGCCGGGCTATTTCGAAGCGGTGGCCTGACGGGCACGGCGCGGGCAGTGACGCTTTCGACAAGGGCCGCGTACGCCCCGATTCGCGGTTTTGAGACTACTTGGGGCACGAGGACCGGTTCTTCGACTTCTTTCGGTGGGACAGGCTCCGGCTCTGGCTCCGGCGCCGGGATCTGGAACAGATGTTCGCGCCAGCGCTTCTCCAGCGGAAGCAGCAGAATGTCTTTGTGGCTGCCTTTCACGGTATTGTAGCGATCCATCCGGCCGCGGCCTTGCGTTTGGCCTACACAGGTCCAGTTAGCGGCGCGGTAACAGGTGCCGGGGTGGGGTGGGTCTACCAGGGTTTCCAGCAGTACGGGACGCACGGCATAGGCAGCCAGCCAATCGGCGGGGAGTTGGCGCGCGGCCAGGCCCAGAATGTGGCTCGCCAGGTGCGGCACTGCAACCCATGGCAGAATCAGAAAGCGAGCGTTGTTGACCACGCGGGGAAGGTTGGCCACGCGGGCCTGGTCATTCCAGCCGACCCAGGCATCGCGCGGTGCCATTCTCCAGGCCGCGCTGGTGAACAGCAGGCAGGCCAGCACCGGCCGCGGCGGATGGTGGCTGCGCACCAGGTAGCGCAGTTGCGCGCCATAAGGAACCTTATAACCCATCGGATGATAGAGCTGTATAAACTGCTGAAACAGGCGGCGATCTTCGGGGCTTTCCACCAACTGCACCTCAAGCGGTTGGTAATCGGCCAACTTCCCGCGCAACGGCGGTTGCGGATCGCTCTCCGGGCTGGATTCCAACAAGCGATGCGGCCCCTTCTTGCCGGTTTTCAACTCCGGCAAGGCCGGAAGACAGTCGCGCTCCTGCCACTTTTGAAGCCACTCGAAGGCCTCCATTGTCTTCAGCTTCCCGTTGGGCCGGCGCCACTCCAGCAACTCGCAGATAGTGCTCGCTAATTCGGTTTGGGTGAGGCTGGGAAATTCTGTGATGATCTGGCGAACCAGGCTCATTTCGCTATCGGTAAGCGCATTGCCGCAGAATGAAACAATTTTCTCCAAGGCTCGATTCTCCCGGGGCCCGGCTTGCCTGCACCGGCGCCTTAACGATAGGATAAAACAAAAGTGGCGAAAATGTTTAGGGGAATTTTCAGAGCCGTGACCGTAAGGGAGCGGTTTCCCGTGCTCTATTCCACCACCGCCCCGGCCTTCTGCAACGCGGCCTCCAGTTCGGCCTGCGTCATATCCACGCTGATGAACAACTCCTGGCGCGCGCCGGCGCTCAAGGCGATGGCCTTCCATCCGTTCTGCGTCGGTACGGTCACATGCATTTTCACTTTGCCGCGGGCATCGCGGACCGGGCGGATTACCCCGGGGATCACCGACCGGATGCCGGGATTGGCGGCCAGCAAACCTTCGAGAATGGCGCGAACCCCGTCGATGATGCTGTGCTCCACCTTAAGCCGGTCCTTGGCTGTGCGCAGGCGCAATTATCTCCAGCCTTCCCCGCCGCGCAACGGCACGAAACGGCACATTGTCGCCACGCGGTAGTCCGTCCGCCCGCCGCGCTTGCAGATCACGCGCAGTTCCTGGTCGTCGCGCTCGCCCACCGGGATCACCATCAACCCGGGGTCGCCCAGTTGCTCCAGCAGCGCTGCGGGAACATAGGGCGCGCCGGCCGCCACCGAAATCGCGTCATACGGGGCGCATTCGGCAAAGCCGTTGGAGCCATCGGCCTGCACCACCGCCACGTTACCGTTGCACCCCGTACGGCGCAGATTGCCGCGCCCCATTTCGGCCAGCGCGGGAATCAGTTCCATGGAGATCACGCGCGCCGCCAGTGCCCCCAGCACCGCGGCATGGTATCCGCAACCCGTGCCCACTTCCAGAACCGTCTCAACGCCGGTGAGTTCGAGAGACTCCGCCATCAACGCCGTCATGTAAGGTTGCGAGATGGTCTGGCCGCAGCCGATGGGTACCGGTTCGTCCACACAAGCCACCACGCGCGATTCGGCGGGCACAAACTCCTCGCGCGGAATCCGCAGCATGGCGGCCAGCACCCGCTGGTCACGAATGCCGCGCCGGCGCAACTGCCGTTCCACCATCTGACGCCGTTCGTCCGCCCAATCGGGTATCACCTCAGTCTCCAACTCTATAATAGCTATGATGGCCCACCTGATTACCTTGATCCCCGGCGACGGGATCGGACCCGAAGTTGCCGACGCCACCATGCGCGCCGTCAACGCCACGGGCGCCGCCATTGAATGGGAACGCGTCGACGCCGGGGCCCGCGCGTTGGCCGAACAAGGCGAGTTGATTCCCGATGACGTCTACGCGTCCCTGGAAGTGACGCGCGTCGGCCTGAAAGGCCCCACTGCCACCCCCATCGCCGGCGGGCACCAGAGCATCAACGTGGCCCTTCGCAAGAAGCTTGGCCTCTACACCAACTTCCGGCCGGTGCGCATGTTGCCGGGCCTCAAGACGCGCTATTCCGACCTGGCGCTCGATCTGGCCATCTTCCGCGAAAACACCGAAGACCTTTACGCGGGCCTGGAGCATGAGGTGGTTCCGGGCGTAGTGGAGAGCCTGAAAATCATCACGAAACACGCATCCATGCGGATTGCCAACGCGGCCTTCCAGTACGCGCGCCGCGAAGGCCGGAAAATGGTGACTGCCATCCACAAGGCCAACATTATGAAGCTGAGCGACGGCCTTTTTCTGAAATGCTGCCGCGAAACGGCCTCGCATTTCCAGGATATTCAGTACAAGGAGATGATCGTAGACAACGCTTGCATGCAACTGGTGATGCGGCCCGAGACTTTCGATCTGTTGGTGATGCCCAACCTCTACGGCGACATCATTTCCGATCTCGCGGCCGGCTTGGTGGGCGGCCTCGGCATCGTTCCCGGCGCCAACATAGGCGACCACCACGCCATCTTCGAAGCCGTCCACGGCACCGCGCCCGATATAGCCGGCAAGGGGCTGGCCAATCCGACGGCGCTGATGCAATCGGCCGTCCTGATGCTGGCGCACATCGGCGAGCGCGACGCCAGCCTCCGCCTGCACGAAGCCATCTACCAGGTGTATGCCACGGCCGACCATCTGACTGGCGATGTGGGCGGCAAATCTTCGACCACGGAATTCACGGACGCGATCATCCGGCACCTGTAGCCGTAGCGCGGGCCTGCTGGCCGGTGTGGGTTTTTGAGCAGCGTCGGCCTCGCCTCGCTTACTCCGCGCGCAGCGTGGCCATGGGGTCGATGCGCGAGGCCTGCCGCGCGGGAATGTAGGACGCGGCGAGGCCCACTAGAGACAGGAACACCACGGCGGCGCCGAAGGTGAGCGGGTCGGCCGGAGAGACGCCATAGAGCAGCCCCTGCATCAGCCGGTTGAGCCAGAGCGCACCACCGATACCCACCACGGCGCCGGCCAGAATCACGCGCAGGCTACGGGTGAGAACCATGCGTATCACGTCACCGGGTTGGGCGCCGATAGCCAGGCGGATGCCGATCTCGCGGAATCTCCAGCGCACCAGGAACGACATCACACCGTACAGCCCTACGCCCGCCAGCAGCAGGCCCAAGGCGGCGAAACAGGTCAGCAAAATGGTGGCCAGCCGCGGCCGGGAAACCGAATCGGTCAGGTGCTGCTCCATGGTTTCGACGGACGCCACCGGCTGCAGCGGATCCAATTGGGCCACGCGTTTGTGCACCTCCGGACCAAGGGCAACGGGGTCAAGTGCGGTGCGGATCACCAGGACGGCAGGGTCGCCGGACGACCCGGCCTGCCGGTAGGGGAAATAGATCACTGGCTCGGGCTCGGCGGCCAGACCAGCCGTTTTCACGTCGCCCACCTCTGCGACGATGGTGAGGTAAGGTTCCTGGGCCGTCATCCGAATGCGCTTGCCGAGAGGGTCTTCACCTGGGAAGATGCGGCGCGCGAAGGTTTCGCTGACCAGCGCGATGGGTGTCGCGCCCGCGGCATCGCTCTCCGCCATGGCGCGGCCACGCAGAACCGGGATCCCCAAGACGCGGAAGTAGGCCGCGCTGACCGCGCACTGCCGGGCCGCCGGGGATCGGCCGGATGTGAACGCGCGTCCTTCGATTCCGAAGCCGTTGGTGGCGTGACCGCCGCCGGGGGGAAGGCTGCCGATGGCGGCGTCCTGCGCGCCCGGAAGATTACGGGCGGCTTCGACCACCTGGTCCAGAAAGGCGACCTGCTTTGGGCCGGAGGGGTACCGGGCCGGGCTGAGCTTGAGTTTCGCCATGAGCAGGCGATCCGGCTGAAATCCCAGATCGCGGTAGCGCATTTTCCAGAAGCTCTGCAGCATGAGGCCGCCGACGGTCAGCAGCACGATGGCAATGGCTACTTGGGCAGTAGCCAGCCCGTTGAGCCAGAATTGACGGCGCGCCCCGCCGGTGAGCGAGCGGCTGTCCGAGGCGAGTGAGGCTGCAATGGGAGCCCCCGCGCCTGAAAGCGCCGGCCCGATCCCGAAGACGAGGGCGCTGGCGGCGGCCGCGACCGCCGCAAAGGCGAGAACGCGGAGATCCAGGGGCAGGGCTGCAATGCCCGGGCCGCTGGTGGCGACCAGACTCAACAGAAGACCGCGCGTCCAGAAGGCCAGCGCCAGGCCGCCGGCACAACCCAGGGCGCCGAGCACCATGCTCTCGACTAAGAGTTGCCCGGCGATGCGCGAGCGCGAAGCGCCAAGCGCGGAGCGGACCGCCATCTCGCGCTGCCTGGAAACCGCGCGGCTCAGCAATAGATTGGCCACGTTGGCGCAGGCCATGAGCAGCAGAAAACCTACCGCGCACAGCAGGGTCAGCAGGGTGGCGCGGACGTTGCCCACCAGCCACTCCTGTAGTCCAAGAACGCGGACGCTGAGTTGCACGCCGGCAAAGGGCCGGGGAAGATGGGACTCGATCACCTCCATTTCCGCCCGCGCCTGTGCCAGCGAAACACCGGGTTTCAGGCGCGCGATCACGTTGCGGACGATGGTCATTTCGTTGCCGCGCTTCAGCTCCGCCTCTTCGTTCTTGCCCAGCGGCGTCATCAGGTCGATGGTTCCGTTTGGGAAGCGGAAGTCCCGCGGCAGGACGCCGACGACGGTGAGCGGCCGGTCGTCGAGCGTAATCGAACGGCCAATGACTTCGCGGTTGCCGCCAAAGCTCCGCTGCCAGAGACTATAGGAGAGGATGGCGACCGCGTCGCGGCCCTTGGCGTCTTCGCCGGGCAGGAAGTTGCGGCCCAGGAACGGTTGCACCTTCAGGATGGTCAGCAGATCGGCGGAGGCCTTCACGGTCCGCAGTTGCAGCGGCTCCGCAATGCCGGTGAGCGTTCGTGTGAAATCGGTAAAGCCGGCGATGGCGGTGAAGACGTGGTTCTGGGCGCGCCAGTCGAGGAAGTCGGACGTGAGCGTAACCTCATCGGCAGTTACCCCCTTGTGGGTTTCGACCACCGATACCAGGCGATCCGCCTCGGGGTAGGGCAGCGGACGCAGCAGCACGGCATCGACCACGCTGAAGACCGCGGTGTTGGCGCCCACACCCAGGGCCAGCACCGAAACGGCGATGACGGCGAAGGCCGGGGATTTCCATAACTGGCGCAGGGCCAAGCGCAATTCGTGCCAGAACGTTTTCATGACGTTGTCTCCTTGGCGTTCGGGCGGCAGGCGGATTGCCAATCCGCCGCAGGTTAACAACCTGCCCCACAGCAGGCAGGCGCTGCGGATCAGGTCGGCGATGGTTCGCCACGCTAGCGCCAGGCTGGCACGCTCCCGCCACTGGTCGTCGAAGGTGGCCAGCATGCCGGCGCCGAAGGCGCGGCGAAACGCGGCGGGGAAGAGCCGCAAGAGAGCGCGCACCAGCAGGCGCATTAGATGTTACCCTGTGGCAGCAGTTTGCGAAGCCGCAGCCTGTCTACCACCAGTGCCAGCCTTTCGGCTTCCGAGCGCAGGGTGCGCCGGCCCAGTCGGGTGAGCCGGTAGTTGCGGCGGCGGCCATCTTCGTCGGCCTCTGCAAGCCACCCGGCTTCCAGCAGACGGGCGAGAAGGCGGTACAGAGTGCCCACCTCCAGCCGCACCGTGCCTGCGGATTCGCGTTCCACTTCCTTCATGATTTCGTATCCGTGGCGCGGTCCTTCGAGGAGCGCCAGCAGAATGTGAAAGTCGGCGGGCTTGAGGGGCGGCGGAGTGCGGGCGTCGTTCATAGCAGTGCCGTTCATGCCGGGCATACCAGTGAATTGCTTATATGTATATTACTGGTAGTGGCGGGCGGTGTCAACCTGTTCGGCAGCCTTTTTCATCCGGCGAAATTGTTCCACTAGCTGTTCCAATTGCGGTCGCGGCGTGCGCATGGGCCGCTGCAGCGCAACGGCTTCCGCTCCCAACGTCTCCGCCTCATCGAATTGGCCCAGGCGCGCCAATCCCAGGGCCGCATCCATGCGAGTCTGCGAAGGGCGCCAGTCGTTGTTTGGCCTGGCGTGCAGGTCAGCCAGGGTGATGGCACTGCGGAGAAGCGGCAGCGCGCGGGCGAAGTCGCCGGCAGCCCCATACACCTGGGCCGCGCTCTGGAGATCGCCGAGGTATGGTTCGCTGGTATTGCCGCTGAGCGACTCCTGCAACTCCAACAGTTCCAGCGCCGAGGCCTCTGCCTTCTCCCATTGCGAGTGGGACTGCTCAAACTCGATTTTCATTCGCAATGGCTCAGCAAGACTGCCGCTATCGGGACCGTTGGCATCGCTCAGCACGCTGCGATATTGTTCGATGGCGGCAGGCGCCTCGCCCAAGCGGTCCGGCTGAGCCATCAGAAAACGCGCATAGCTTTGCGTAACCGCGAGTAGCGGCTGCGTGTTGTCCACCGACCAGTTTTGCGCCAGCGCGAACAAGCGCTGGAAGAGCTGTTCGGCTTTGGCCGGTTCTTTGTTCGCGGCCAGCGCACCCGCAATTTGGGGCACGGTTCCCTCGACCTGCTGCCCATCGGCAGCGTCCGCGGCGGTATCGATTATATGCAGAGCCAGACCGTAAGCATCATCAAAGCGGTGCTGGTTCACGGCGGCCTGGGCCTTCTGCAGCTCTCTCCGATGAAAATCAGTCCGGCGGGAGGCATAGACGGATCCGGCTGTGGCCGCAGGGCCTGGGCCGCCTGCCGATACTCATCGGCGCCCTTGGAGTCTCCCATTCTTTGGGCGACGGCGGCCAGATCGAAGAGCACGTTGATTTTCTGCTCCGGGTCCAGGTTCGAACTCACTGTCAGATAATCTTTCAGCCGGCTTATGCCTTGCGCGCCGCGCTCGGTCTCCGCCAGATATTGCGCATACATGCCTACCACTTGGCATTCCTGCGGCTCACCCTGGCTCTCCTGCAGAATCTGCCGATAGACCTGGTCGGCCTGATCGAGCTGTCCGTCCAGGCGCATGTAATCGGCCACACTTTGACTCATCGAGAGCGCCTGGCCGCGAATGCCGGGGTTGTCCGACGATTGCACGGCCGCGATCGCCTGCTGGATCGAGGCGATGGCCTCGGTGTAATGCTCGCGGCCTGCGTAAAGGTCCGCCAGCGATTGCCAGGTGTCCACCTTGGCTTGCGGATCCGCCGCTTGTTCGGCCAAATTCCTGTAGATGGCGGCGGCGTCCTCAAGCTGCCCGTGCTGACCATAGAAATTCGCCAGTTCCGATTCGCCCTCCGATCCGAGCGTCCGGATTTTGACCGCGATGGCGGCAACGGCATCCGGACGGCCGAGTTGCTGATAGAGATTGGCCAGGCGCATGTAGGCGTAGATGTCGTTTTGGCCATAACTTCCGCTGACATAGCCGGCGGAATAAGTGAATTTGCCCGACACCACGATGGCGGGCCCCATTGTGGGTTGCGTCGCCGAGACTGGAGGCGCAGTTGCCCGTGCCGCCGCTGCCTGCTCCAGATATCCCACGGCCTTCAGCAGGTTGCCGTCCTGCCACCAGGAATCTGCCAGCGCATTCAGCACCGCGATGCGGGACGGATGCGAGTCGGGCAGCGAGCCGCTACGGGCCAGCGCTTCCAGCAGGACTGCTCGCGCCTGGGCGTTCCTACCCGAATTCCGATAAAGCTGCGCCACCTGCTGCACCCAGCCGGCGAATCGCGGCGAATCAACCGCCGCGCGCTGCAGCAGGGCCCGCGCCTGCTCCAGCGCGGCGGCGAATCGACCGCCGCGCGCTGCAGCAGGGCACGCGCCTGCTCCCGCGCCGCGGCGGCATCGTTGAACCGGCCGTCGCTTTGCGCCTGCGAGACCGCCTGGAGCGCCGTGTCCAGTGGCTCCTGCTGGGGTGATCGCCGGGGCGATGATTGCGCCGCGGCGGCTAACGAAAAGACCAGCAGCGGTACGCGAAGCATGTTGGTGTAGACACCATCACAGCGAGTCCAGTTCCGCATATGGGCAGTCCTCCTCTGCATCCTGCGCTCCTTGCATGCGCGAGGCCGCGGAAAAAGGCTCGGTTTTGCGTGGTGCGCGGTGAGGGCCCCGTGTTCGGCAGCCCACGCCTGTGTCGGATTGGAGTCTGGTGCGCTACCTGGCGAGATGCTCCCGCGCGATTTCCGCGAAGTTCTTTGCCAGGGTTTTGTCGGACCCTGCCTTAATGCCCAGGTCGATAGTTGTCCGACACGCAGCATTCACGTCGCGGTACACTGCTCCAGGTATCGCCACATTGGCGACGCAAGCCGGAGCCAGGGAGACTCCAAGGCCGGCGGCTACCAGGCTCACCAAAGTCGGCCACTGCGGCGCATCCTGGACAATGTTGGGCCGGAATCTGTTGGCTTCGCAGCAGGCAATCGTGCGGTCGAAAGCGAGCGGCCCCATCCGGCGCGCAAAGAGGATGAAGGGCTCGTCCCGCAGGTCCTTGACTCGTAGCGAGCGTTTGCGAGCCAGGGCATGCGCCGCCGGAAGCACCGCCACATACGGTTCTCTAAGCCACGTGCTCATCTGAATCCCTGCAGTGGGGTCCCCATCCCGCAGGAAGGCCAAATCGATTGTGCCATCGAGCAGGGCGGCAGTCTGCGCGGACGTGACCAGTTCGCGCAGGCGAAGCTCCACCTTCGGGTAGCGGCGCCGGTAACTCTCAATGGCGGCCGGGAGATCGGCAAACGTGACGGAGCCGCTGAATCCCACCGTCAGTGTCCCTTCCTCGCCGCGTCCCAGCCGCCTGACCTGTGCCAGATCGTCGTGAACTTTTTCGAGTGTGCTGCGGGCGCGTTCGGCCAGAAGCTGGCCGGCCAGTGTCAGCTTCACACCGCGTGTTGTCCGATCGAAGAGACGATGGCCGAGGAGCTGTTCGAGCCGTTTGATCTGCTGACTGAGCGGCGGCTGGGCAATCCCCAGGCGCTGCGCCGCCTGGCTGAAGTGAAGCGTCTCCGCCACCGCCAGAAAGTAGCGAAGATGACGAAGTTCGATCTCTTCATTCATATCCCTATCATATAAACAAGCATGTTCTAGCTATTGGACATCTTGGAAGCCCCTGCACTAGCTTGGGTAGGAGGAGGCAATCCCCAGTGGCATTCTCCAGTACCAAAAACACGACGCGCTTCGTTGGCGGCTCAGACAATGCGCCAGGCCTGGTCACCCAGTTGGCCGCCCAGTTGGTCACCCACTTGGCCGCCCGGTCCGATGCGGCGCCCACTACCGTCACTCCGGCGGAAAACCGGCGGGATCTGGCGGGCACGGGCGGCGATCGGCCCATGACGAAGCCGGAAACAGAACTGACCATCCGCGAGTTCAGGTCAGGCGACGAATCTGCTTTTCGGCGGCTCAACGAGGAGTGGATCGTCCGCCACTTCGCCCTGGAGCCTAAGGACGAGTCGGCCTTGGCCGATCCGCAGCGCTCCATTCTGGACGCCGGCGGCAGAATCTTTTTGGCTGCCCGGCACGGCGAGGCGGTCGGCTGCTGCGCGCTGCTCGCCATGGGCCCGGGCGAGTTTGAATTGGCCAAGATGGCGGTCACGGAATCCTGTCAAGGGGCCGGCATTGGACGGCGTCTTCTCGACTATGCGATTGCCGCGGCCCGCGCTTCGGGCGCAACGCGTCTCTATCTGGAAACGAACCGAAAGCTTGGGGCGGCGATCCGGCTGTATGAATCCGCAGGCTTCCGGCACATCCCACCCGAGCGCGTCGTCGCCTCGCCTTACACACGCTCCAATGT